>UQBG01000008.1 GCA_900539185.1 uncultured Clostridium sp. | reverse complement strand
TGGGCGTAGGATATTTGAGAGGAGCTGTCCTTAGTACGAGAGGACCGGGATGGACGGACCGCTGGTGTACCTGTTGAGCTGCCAAGCTCAGAGCAGGGTAGCCAAGTCTGGCAGGGATAAACGCTGAAGGCATCTAAGCGTGAAGCCCCCCTCAAGATAAGATATCCCATTCGAAAGAAGTAAGACCCCTTGAAGACGACGAGGTTGATAGGCTTCGGGTGGAAGTGCAGTAATGCATGGAGCTGAGAAGTACTAATAGGTCGAGGGCTTGACCAGAAAAGGAGAAAACGGACACTGAGATGAAGCGAAGCGGAATCAAAGTGACCGGGTTTGATTAGAGAGTTAAACTTTTTGTATGATGTTTTGAAGGTACAAGGAAGCATGATGAATCATGATAAACAAGATACCTCAGATATTCCTCGATAGCTCAATGGTAGAGCATTCGGCTGTTAACCGAAGGGTTGTAGGTTCGAGCCCTACTCGGGGAGTTTCACTTTATATGCCGATATGGCTCAATTGGCAGAGCAGCTGATTTGTAATCAGCAGGTTAACGGTTCGAGTCCGTTTATCGGCTTTATTCGTGAAAACGAATAGTACGGGTTTTGAGACTCGTTAATGGACCTTTAGCTCAGTTGGTTAGAGCAATCGGCTCATAACCGATCGGTCCAGGGTTCGAGTCCCTGAGGGTCCACTGATTTTAATTTTATATTTGGCCCAGTGGCTCAGTTGGTTAGAGCGTCGCCCTGTCACGGCGAAGGTCGAGGGTTCGAGTCCCTTCTGGGTCGCTTGCAGTTTTTATTGCAGGTATACAATATGGGATCTTAGCTCAGCTGGGAGAGCATCTGCCTTACAAGCAGAGGGTCACAGGTTCGAGCCCTGTAGGTCCCATTTTTGTTATGTATATGTCAATATAGTTATAACTGAATTGATTTTCATGGGGTGAATTGCAGTGGTGACAATATTGCTATTAGTAGAAGTTTGAATAGGCATTCAATAACAGAATGCCTATTTTGGCGTATACGGAAATTTATAGGAAGATACGGCTGCGATTATGCTACCGGATCATCAAAAGAAAGTAAGGCGAAGAGGTGATGACATGAGTGCATTTGTAGAATTCAGGAATGTGAAAAAGATCTATAAGACGGGAGAGGTAGAGATAGCGGCACTTCAAGATGTGAACTTTCAGATTGAAAAGGGAGAGTTCTGTGTGATCGTAGGAGCGTCCGGAGCGGGAAAAACTACGATCCTGAATATTCTGGGAGGCATGGATACCCTGACAGAGGGGACGGTTTTGCTGGATGGCAGAGAGATATCCGGTCTGAATCGAAAGCAGCTGACCGCTTATAGAAGATATGATGTAGGCTTTGTATTTCAGTTTTATAATCTGGTTCAGAATCTGACCGCACTCGAAAATGTAGAGCTGGCAGCACAGATCTGTCGCGATCCGTTAGATGCAGCAGAGGTTCTGCGGGAGGTCGGATTAGAGAAGCGTATGAGTAACTTCCCGGCGCAGCTTTCCGGTGGAGAACAGCAACGAGTGGCAATCGCCCGGGCTTTGGCAAAGAATCCAAAGCTTCTGCTATGTGATGAACCGACTGGGGCACTGGACTATAATACAGGAAAAGCGGTGCTAAAGCTTTTGCAGGATACCTGTAGAAAAAATGGTATGACAGTGGTTGTCATTACACATAATCAGGCGTTAACGGCGATGGCAGACCGTGTGATAACGGTAAAGAACGGTACGGTGGAAAAGATGGTCATGAATGAGACGGTACAGGATATAGAGACGATTGAGTGGTAAAAAAGCAGGTGCGATATGAAGTCAATGATGAAAAGAACGACAATTCGAGAGATAAAAATGAGTTTTGGCCGATTTTTTGCAATATTAGCGATTATTGCTCTGGGAGTTGGCTTTTTTTCGGGACTGAAGATTACAAAACCGGATATGATGCATACGGTTCATTCATATTTGGATGAAAATAATTTTTTTGATCTGCATTTGCTATCGACAATAGGATTTGATGATGATGACATCGAGCGATTCGCTCAGGAAGCAGATGTCAGATATGCAGAAGGTGTGTATACCTATGACTGTCTGTATACGGGGATTGGAAGCAATGAGATGGTATTGAAGACATTGTCTATGCCGGAACATATCAATGGAATTCGACTGCTTTCCGGACGGCTGCCGGAAAACACATCGGAATGTGTAATCGATTCCAGAATTGATTCTTCTCTTGCACCGGGAACGGTGATCAAGGTGGCAGAGACGAATGAGAAAGATACGTTGTCTGTCATGAAGGAGCGGGAGTATACGGTTGTAGGGGTGGTTGATTCTTCTTATTATCTGAACTTTGAGCGGGGAACGACCTCGATAGGAAACGGAAAGATATCGGGCTTTCTTTATGTATTGCCTGAGGCTTTTGACAGCGAGTATTATACAGATGCATTTGTATGCTTTGATCAGGATTATGCACTCTATTCCGATGAGTATGAGGACTATATTACCGAAAAGACGGCGGAATGGGAGGAAATCTGTGCACAGCAGATAAAGAGCCGGTATGATCGTTTATATTCGGATGCACAGAAGAAACTGGAGGATGCAAGAACAGAGCTTGAGGAGCAGAAGGCGGAGGGAGAAGAGAAGCTGACAGATGCCTATCAGACGCTGACAGAGGCGGATCAGAGGATTCAGGACGGATGGCGTCAGTTAAATACAGCCGAACAGACGCTACGGGATCAGGAAGCAGCCATTCATGCAAAGGAGAATGAACTGCAGCAGCAGGAACAGGCGTATATACAGCAAAGCCAGCAGTTGCAGGAGGGGATTGCACAGCTTCCACCGGAACAGCAGGCAGAATTACAACAAACACTGGAGACCGCGAAGGCGGCTCTGGAGGCCGGAACAGCACAGATTGCAGATGCAAAGGCTCGGTTAGAGAGTGGAAGGGAACAGCTGGCAGATCAAAGAAGTCAGCTTCTGCAGGCACAGGCAGAAGCACAGGATGGCTGGGCAGAGTATGAGGAGAATCAAAAGACCTATGATACGGAAATCGCGGATGCCGAGGCGCAGATTGCGGACGGAGAGACAGAACTCTCCGATTTGACAGAACCGGATACCTATGTGTTGGATCGAAATACAAACATTGGTTATGCCTGCTTTGAGAGTGATTCCGAGATCGTGAATGCGGTAGCAAAGGTATTTCCTGTATTTTTTATCTTAGTAGCGGCATTGGTTTGCATGACAACGATGAATCGAATGGTTGAAGAACAGCGGACACAGATCGGTGTTCTGAAGGCATTAGGATATTCGGAAGCTGTGATTATGAGTAAGTTTATGTTCTATTCCGGCAGTGCGGCGATGCTGGGCTGCGTGATTGGATATAGTGTGGGTACCGTTGTTTTTCCGAAGGTGATCTGGTATGCCTACGGCATGATGTATCAGTCCCTGCCACTTGACTATGTGTTTAGCTGGCCGTTGGCAGGGATTGCACTGGCGGTCTCACTGGTGTGTTCCATCGGTACGACATGGTTATCCTGCCGGTATGAACTGGGTGAAACGGCTGCCAGTCTGATGCGTGGCCGGGCACCAAAAGCGGGAAAACGGGTATTTCTGGAGTATATCCCATGGCTTTGGAAGCGGCTAAAGTTCCTGCATAAGGTATCGGTGCGGAATATTTTACGGTATAAGAAACGATTCTTTATGATGGTAATCGGTATAGGTGGATGTACAGCGTTGGTATTGACCGGTTTTGGAATCGAGGATTCAATTGCAGACTTTGCAGCCCTTCAGTATCGTGAGATTCAGATAGCAGACGGAACGATCGGACTGAAACATGCAAAAGGAACAGCGGAAGCATCTGAGGAAGCCGAGCTGGATGCAAAACTGGAGGAGGTTGCACAGACCTATACATATGTGAGTGAATCTTCCTGGGATATGGTATCAGAGGATGCAGTAAAGTCTGTGAATCTGGTAGTGATGGAGGATCCGTCCGTGATCGGTGACTATATGAAGCTGCATACAGAAAAGGGAGAGCCGCTTGCATATCCGGAAAGCGGTCAGGCAATCATCAATAATGGTCTTGCGGCTCATTACCATATAGAGGTGGGAGATCAGATCCTTGTACGGAATGAAGATATGCAGGAGATATCGGTGACGGTCGCAGGAATCTTTGAAAATCATGTGTATAATTATGTCCTTCTTTCACCGGATACCTATACGGAGCAGTTAGGAGAAAAACCGGAGTATAAGACGATTTATATCAACTATAAGGAGAATCAGGATCTGCATCAGGCAGCCGCAGAACTGATGAAAGAGTCACAGGTGGTATCGACGACACTGTATCAGGATATGGCAGATCGGATCGGTAATATGATGAGCAGTCTGGACTATGTTGTCATATTGGTCATTGCCTGTGCTGCCGGACTGGCATTCATAGTCCTGTATAATCTGACGAATATCAATATTACAGAGAGAATCCGGGAAATAGCGACAATTAAGGTATTGGGATTTTTCCGAAAGGAAACAGAGGCTTATGTTTTTCGTGAAAATATGGTACTGACAGGGGTTGGAGCACTGCTGGGCTTAGGCATGGGAGTTTTGCTGCATCGGTTTGTTATGGCATGCATTCAGGTAGATATGGTATATTTTGCGGTTTATATCCGTCCGATCAGTTATCTTCTCAGTATTGTTATTACGTTTGTATTTTCCCTGTTGGTAGATCGGGTAATGTCTGTGAAGCTGGACCGGATCAATATGGCAGAATCACTGAAATCTGTGGAGTAATTGTGGTAGGAATGATATTGAAAAAGTGAACAAAAGGCGTTATTATTAAGATAGTGAAAACGGTTTAGTAATCGACTGGGTGAGGGTACGATGAAACGATTGAATGTAGCACTGTTTATCAGCGAATTCGAAGATCCATTTGCAAATATGCTCTGCGAAGGCGCCGTAAAAGCAGCGAAGGAAAAAGATTATAATCTGTTTATATTTCCGGGGAAGTTTCTGGATTCCAGGATGAGTCCGGTATTTAAGGACGAGTATGCCTATCAGCACAACTGTTTGTTTCAGTTTATAGCAGAGAGAAGCATCGATGTGGCGATTATCAATCTGGGGAATATAGCACCACAGATGAGTCTGGAGGACAAGAAGCGGTTCCTTCAGATGATACCGGTGCCGGTGATTCTGATATCCGATACGATTGATGATTATTCCAGTGTGAACTTCGATAATACAACGGGAATCACATTGGGAATCGAACATTTGATTCGGAAGCATCATCGGAAGCATTTCGGATATGTGAGCGGTCCGGCAAATAATATTGATGCTGTTGAGCGTCAGAGAATATTTGAAAAGACAATGGCGCAAAATCATATAGAAAAGCAGCAGTATCGGATCGTAGAGGGCGATTTTTCTTCAGACTGTACGGATGTCATAGAGGCATTGCTGGAGGAATATCCGGAGATGGATGCACTGGTATGTGCCAATGATATGATGTGTTATGCTGCCTATCAGGTGCTGGCTGCACATCATCTGGAGGTTGGACAGAATATAGCGGTTCTGGGCTTTGATGACGCACCATATTCCGCACAGATAAAGCCGGGCCTGACGACTGTAAAGGCAGATCCTGCCCTGTTGGGATATAAGGCGGTCGGACTGTGTGAGCGGGTTCTGAACGGAGAGCATCACAATCTCATGGTAGATACTACGTTTGTAGTACGTGGTTCCTGTGGCTGTGATAAGATTCCGTATCAGAATAACTTTGGGGATGTGCTGAGTGTTCAGGCAAATCTGGATTCTCTGACACATACCCTGGCAGCTATATCCCGGAATCAGTTGAACTATGAAGCGGAAAATGACAAGATTTACTATATGATTCTGGAGAGCTTATGTAAGATGAATATCCAGGGGATATATCTGTATACCTTTATGAATGAACTGGAGCATAAGAAGGGGCAGATATGGGTTCAGCCGGAGGCGGTGCGGCTACGGGCATATTATAAGGCACCGTACAGGAGAGAACCATATATCGTATATCAGCCGATGCCGATCTATTATTATCCTGTACGGGAAGAAGATATAAAGGAGATAGAACCGGCTCAGCAGATCATTCCATTCGATCATATCTTTGATCATGCATATATAGATCAGGATCAACAGCAGATCATGGTGCTTACTTTATTATATGCCGGTGAGATCCAGTATGGATTTATGATGTGGGATGTAAGAGAAGCGTACTATGGCTATCTGGGGCAGTTGTCATATCAGATATCCAGTGCATTGAAGACGAATAAGCTGCTGCATAAGAAGAATCAAATGGCAGCGACTCTGGAGATTACATTGCAGCAGGTACGGGAGAAGAACTCGATATTAGAGGAAATATCTCAGATCGATGAACTGACACAGATCTATAATCGACGTGGATTCCTGAACAGTATGAAGCGAAATGTGATAGATCAGAGTAATCTTGGAAAGCCGGCATTGATCGTATATGCAGATATGAATAATCTAAAGCTGATCAATGATCAGTTTGGTCATGAAGAGGGAGACTATGCACTTCAGATGATAGGACAGATTCTTCAGGAGAGTATTCATGAACTCCGGGAGAAGGGCTCCGCAGGACGAATCGGAGGAGATGAGTTTAGTGCCTATCTGATAATGGAGGAAGAAGATCAGGAAGCAGCACTGCGTAGCAGGATCGATGAGATAACAGAGCGTATGAATCGGGAGAATGATAAGCCATACTATGTAAGTATGAGCGTGGGCATCCGGCATTTTGTTTGTGCAGAGGAAATCAATATCTCGGAGCTGATGGAACAGGCAGATGAGCAGCTATACGAATATAAGAAGAAAAAGCGAAAGAGTATACTAAAGAAAGAAGAATTGTTATGAAAAAATCTTGACAACCGAAGAGTTCAAGTCTATGATAGTAACAGTTATTGGCGTTGAAGGTGCAAGAAGGAGTTTGTATCCCTGACAGAGAACAGAGGTCATCGGCTGGAAGCCTCTGAAGGAAGAGCAGATTCTCAGTTTCACACCGGAGCTTTCTGTCTGAATGAGAGATCTGGTAGGACAGAACGGGTGATGGCGTTATACATTACGAAAGTGCTTACAGGATATAGATAGCATATATCCGTAAGAAACAGGGTGGTACCGCGATTATAAGCTCGTCCCTTTTGGGATGGGCTTTTTTGTTTTATTGTAAAACCCAATCAGTAGCAAATTAGAATGATTTTAGGAGGAACGATGATGAAAGAGAAACTACAGGCGATTCGAGAAGAGGCATTAGCGAAGATTGAAGCCGCAAAAGATCTGGATGCATTGAATAATATTAAGGTTGATGTTCTGGGGAAGAAGGGTGAACTGACTCAGGTATTAAAGGGCATGAAGGATGTAGCGCCGGAGGATCGGCCAAAGGTTGGTCAGATGGTAAATGATACACGGACTGCAATCGAGGAACGTCTGGAAGCGGTTAAGAGTGATATCGCGAAGAAGATCCGGGAAGAAAAGATGAAGAAGGAAGTCATCGATGTAACATTACCGGGAACCATGCATATGAAGGGACACAGACATCCAAATCAGATCGCACTGGAGGAACTGGAACGCGTATTCGTAGGTATGGGATATGAGATTGTAGAAGGACCGGAAGTCGAATATGATCATTATAACTTTGAATTGTTGAATATACCTGCAAATCATCCGGCAAAGGATGAACAGGATACCTTCTACATCACGAAGGATATTCTGCTTCGTACACAGACCTCGCCGGTACAGGCAAGAGTGATGGAGACAGGCAGAATGCCGATTCGGATCATTGCACCGGGGCGTGTATTCCGGGCGGATGAAGTCGATGCAACCCATTCACCATCCTTCCATCAGGTAGAGGGTCTGGTAGTCGATAAAGGAATCACCTTTGCTGATCTGAAGGGAACACTGGAGCAGTTTGCACAGGAGTTCTTTGGACCGGATACGAAGGTAAAGCTTCGCCCGCATCATTTTCCATTTACAGAGCCAAGTGCCGAGGTAGATGTGAGTTGCTTTAAGTGTGGCGGTAAAGGCTGCCGTATGTGTAAGGGCAGTGGCTGGATCGAGATTCTAGGCTGTGGTATGGTTCATCCGAAGGTACTGAAGGACTGTGGTATCGATCCGGAGGAGTATTCCGGTTTTGCATTTGGTATCGGTCTGGAGCGTGTTGCACTTCTGAAGTATGAGATCGATGATATGCGTCTGCTGTATGAGAATGATATGAGATTCTTAAGGCAGTTTTAAATCAAAAAGAATGGTAAACGGTTAAGATAGTAGGAGGTTAATAAAGATGAATACACCAATGTCCTGGTTAAAGGTATATGTACCGGATCTGAATGCACCGGTAGAAGAATTTGTAGATGCAATCACATTATCAGGTTCTCATGTAGAGGGATACGAGAAGAAGGATAAGAATCTGGAGAAAATCGTAGTTGGCAGGATCGAGAAGATCGAAAAGCATCCAGATGCTGATAAGCTGATTATCTGTCAGGTAAACATAGGAGAAGAAGCACCTTTGCAGATCGTAACAGGTGCACCGAATGTCAAGGAAGGCGATCTGGTGCCAACGGTTCTGGATGGTGGCCGGGTAGCCGGAGGACATGATGGAGGTCCGTTACCGGAAAATGGTATAAAGATCAAGAAAGGCAAGCTACGTGGCATAGAGTCCTATGGTATGATGTGTGCGATCGAGGAGCTGGGTTCCAGCAGAGATCTGTACCCGGAGGCACCGGAGAATGGTGTTTATGTATTTCCGGAGGAGGCAGGCGTACAGCCGGGTGATGATGCAATCGAGGCGCTTGGCCTGCATGATGCGGTTGTTGAGTATGAAATCACTTCCAATCGTGTAGACTGCTTCAGCATGATCGGTATGGCAAGAGAGGCAGCCGCCACATATGCACTTCCGTTCCACCCACCGGTCGTACCGGGCACCGTAAAGGGTGGCGATGTACTGAACTATGCATCTGTGGAAGTAGAAGCGAAGGATCTGTGTCCACGATACTGTGCACGTGTGGTTAAGAATTTAAAGATCGGACCTTCTCCGAAGTGGATGCGGGAGAGGCTGGCATCGCAGGGAATCCGTTCAATCAATAATCTGGTAGATATTACAAACTATGTAATGGAGGAATACGGACAGCCAATGCATGCCTATGATCTGGATACGATCGCAGATCATAAGATCATTGTAAAGCGTGCAAAGGATGGAGATAAATTTGTGACACTGGATGGTCAGGAACGTATATTGGATTCCAATGTACTGATGATCTGTGACGGTGAGAAGGAGATCGGTATCGCAGGTATCATGGGTGGAGAGAATTCCATGGTAACAGATAGTATCTCAACACTACTGTTTGAGGCAGCGTGCTTTGATGGTACCAATATTCGTCTGGCATCTAAGCGAATCGGTATGCGGACGGATGCATCTGCGAAGTTTGAAAAGGGACTGGATCCGAATCTGGCACTGGAGGCAATCAATCGTGCCTGCCAGTTGATCGAAGAACTGGGCTGCGGAGAGGTCGTAGATGGTGTGATCGATATCTATCCGGATCCTGTAGAGCCATGGAAGCTTCCGTTTGAGCCGGAGAAGATGAACCGATTGCTGGGTATGGATATTCCGGAGGAGCGGATGTTAGAATACTTTGGTCGACTGGGTCTGTCTTATGATATGAATCAGAATGAACTGACGATTCCAACCTTCCGTCAGGATCTTCACTGTATGGCGGATCTGGCAGAGGAGGTCGCTCGTTTGTATGGTTATGATAAGCTTCCGTCTACCTTGCCACGCGGTGAGGTGACCGTTGGTAAGAAGCAGTTCCATATGCTGGTAGAAGATGTTGTCCGGGATGTATGTGAAAATAACGGCTTTTCCGGCGGTATGACGTATTCGTTCGAGAGTCCAAAGGTATATGACAAGCTGTTGATTCCACAGGATTCGGATATTCGGAAGGCAATCGTGATCGCCAATCCGTTAGGAGAAGACTTCTCTATCATGAGAACTATTTCTCTGAATGGTATGATTACGTCATTAGCTACCAACTATAACCGGAGAAATAAGGATGCCCGCCTGTATGAGATCGGAAATATCTATCTGCCAAAGCAGTTGCCGTTGACAGAGCTTCCGGAGGAGCGCAAGATGTTAACACTCGGTATGTATGGACAGTGTGACTTCTTCCATATGAAGGGTGTACTGGAAGAACTGTTCGAGAAGTTGGGACTTCATCATGCATTTACGTATAATCCAAAAGGTGGTTATCCGTTCCTGCATCCGGGGCGCCAGGCTGCGATTCAGAATGGAGAAGACGTAATCGGATATATTGGTCAGCTTCATCCGGAGGTGGTAGAAAACTATGATATGAAGGGTGAGGTATATGTAGCGGTTGTTGATCTGCCGAAGCTTACTGCACTGGCCAGCTTCGATCGAAAGTATGAAGGAATTGCAAAGTTCCCTGCAAGTACCAGAGATCTGAGTATGGTTATGAGCAAGGAGATCTTTGTGGGTCAGGTTGAAGCTGTTATCAAGAAGTATGGCGGAAAGCTGTTAGAAAACTATGAACTCTTTGATGTATACGAAGGTGAGCAGGTAGGACATGGTAAGAAGTCTGTAGCATATACGCTAACCTTCCGCGCAAAGGATCGGAATCTGGAGGCAAATGAGGTAAATGCTATCGTAGATAAGATCGTTGAAGCCCTGAAAGAGTTAGGAATCGAACTGAGAGGCTAGTAGATATCCATGATGAAGTTAAGTGATTTTAATTATAATCTTCCGGAGGAACTGATCGCACAGGATCCTCTGGAGAAACGGGATAATTCCAGACTGATGGTTCTGCATCGGGAAACAGGGGAGATCGAGCATAAACACTTTTATGATGTGATCGACTATCTGAATCCGGGAGATTGTCTCGTTGTCAATAATACCCGAGTGATTCCGGCCCGCTTAATGGGGGTAAAGGAGGAGACCGGTGCATCGATTGAAGTTCTTCTGTTAAAGAGAAAGGAAGAAAAGGTCTGGGAAACACTGGTGAAGCCGGGGAAAAAAGCCAGAGTTGGCGCCAGAATCAGTTTTGGCGACGGTCTTCTGGTAGGAGAAGTTATAGATATTGTAGAAGAAGGAAACCGGTTGATCCGGTTTGAGTATGATGGAATCTTCGAGGAGATTCTGGATCAACTGGGTCAGATGCCGTTACCGCCATATATTACGCATCAGCTACAGGATAAGAATCGGTATCAGACGGTATATGCCAAGTATGATGGATCCGCAGCGGCACCGACGGCAGGCCTTCATTTTACGGAAGAACTGCTGGAGAAGATACAGGCAAAGGGAATTCGGATTGCAAAAGTGACACTTCACGTAGGACTGGGGACCTTTCGACCGGTGAAGGAAGAAAATGTACTGGATCATCATATGCATTCTGAGTTCTATATCGTAGATGAAGAGGCAGCCAGAGTAATTAATGAAACCAAAGCATCCGGTGGCAGAGTAATCTCAGTGGGTACGACCAGTACCCGGACCCTGGAGACAGTAGCAGAACCGGATGGACATATTCCGGTAAAAAGTGGATGGACGGATATCTTTATTTATCCGGGGTATCAGTTTAAAGCGGTTGACTGTCTGATCACGAACTTTCATCTGCCGGAGTCAACCTTGATCATGCTGGTATCTGCACTGGCGGATCGTGAGACGATTCTGCATGCATATGAGGTAGCGGTGCAGGAGCGGTATCGGTTCTTTAGCTTCGGGGACGCTATGATGATCGTATAGAACTGCAAGACGTCGAAAAAATACGAAGACTAACGATAGGATTCAGATTTCATTCAAGGTACAATAAGAGTACAGATACACAGAATGAAGGAGCTGAAATCATGATTCGTTATGTCATAACCGTTTCGAACAGCACGCAGGAAGAACAGAG
This sequence comes from uncultured Clostridium sp., assembly GCA_900539185.1. GTDB lineage: Bacteria > Bacillota > Clostridia > Lachnospirales > Lachnospiraceae > CAG-632. Next base: position 105,976 of record UQBG01000008.1, on the reverse strand, counting down.
TCAGGATACCAGTTATGGGCTTCGAGCAGTCAATGAACGGGGAGAAGAGCTGTTATCTATACCCAATATCAGTAAAAAACAAGAGGATGTAAAGTATCTGGCCGATCGCTTTAATCAGGTTCGGGTACACAGGCATCCCTTCGATTAAATGCAGACAAAAGAATAGCAAGGAATAGGGGTTATCCGATCAACTGCTCCAGATCGGAGTAAAAGTTCGGGTAAGAGATATTGACACATTCTGCCCCCTGAATCTCGGTAGCACCATCTGCGTTCATTCCGGCGATTGCAAAACTCATAGCGATCCGATGATCGAGATTGCTGTTGATCACTGCACCATGCAGGCTGGTTCCGCCGTGTATGATCATGCCATCTTCCGTTGCCTGAATATCTGCTCCCATAGCACTGAGGTTTTTTACCATGACATCGATTCGGTTAGATTCCTTTACCTTTAGTTCCTGAGCATCACGGATCGTGGTGGTTCCATTCGCAAAGCAGGCCAGGATCGCAATGATCGGAAGCTCATCGATCAGCTTTGGAATGATAGCACCTTCGATTACTGTACCGTTAAGGGAACTGGTACGTACGGTGATATCTGCGGTTGGCTCGCCAACAGTATCCTGAACATTTTCCAAAGTAATATCTGCACCCATACTGCGGCAGACCTCCAGAATACCATCCCGGGTAGGATTGATTCCGACATTGCGGATGGTGATACAGGAGTTTGGTGTAATCAGTCCTGCAACGATAAAATAGGCAGCAGAAGAGATATCGCCGGGAATGAGAAGCTTTTGTGCGTGTAATGCAGAGACGGAGCGGACGGTTGCAGTGGTTCCCTCACAGTGGATCGGAACTCCGAAGGAAGCTAACATGCGCTCCGTATGATCACGGGATACATATGGTTCGGTGACACTGGTTTCTCCTTCTGCATACAGGCCGGCCAGAAGAATCGCCGACTTTACTTGGGCTGATGCAACCGGTGACTGATAATGGATCCCATGCAGCGGACGTCCATCAATACGGAGAGGAGCGCAGTCATTGTTGTTCAGACTGGTAATGGAAGCACCCATTTGAGAAAGCGGGGTAATAATTCGACGCATTGGACGTTTTTGTATAGAGGCATCTCCATTGATGATACTACTGAAGTTCTGAGCAGCCAGGATACCCGACATAAGGCGGGTGGTGGTGCCGCTGTTTCCGACATCAAGGGTTTCAACCGGAGCTTTAAGATGGTGAAGCCCCAGACCATGGATGCGGACAATATCCTTTTGATTCTCGATGGTGACGCCCATTTTCTCAAAGCAGGAGATCGAGGACAGACAGTCCGCTCCCTGAAGGAAGCCGTGAACCTCTGTGATTCCGTCTGCGAGAGCACCCAGCATAATGCTGCGATGGGAGATTGATTTATCACCGGGAACGGTAATGGTTCCCTGCAATGATGGTTTTCTGTTAAATATCATAGTAATACTCCTTTTCCTTATTTCATCCGGTTATTTAGCGTTCATAAATAGCATAGTCCTGTTCCCGAAGTAGCTGAACGGCACGGGAAGAGTCTTCTTTTTGATAGAATGAGATCCGTAAAACGCCTTCTTCATCTTCCCGGTTGTGAGAGATGCCCAGATTCTTAATGCTGATATCGGCGGCATGCAGGACATGAAGAACTCCTTCGATCGCACCTGCTTCATCCGGAATATCTACGAATATTTCATAGTTCATGCGAATCACTCCGGTGGCGTTGTTGGGAATCGAATCCCGATACGTTCTGGCATGTTCAAAGAACTGATGGATATAGTCCGTATCTCTTTTGTGAATGGCATCAATGATCTGTTGCAGATCCTCCTGATATTCCTCCAGTCCGGCGATAATATTAACCGGATTGCTGAGAAGGATGTGCTCCCAGATGACAGGATTAGAGGAGGCGATTCGGGTAATGTCTTTAAAGCCTCCGGCAGCTAACTGACGGTTCATTCCTTTTGCATCATCATTTTCTCGTACCAGATTCACCAGCTCGGCGGCTATAATATGTGGAATATGGCTGATATAGGCGGTTGTCTGATCGTGTCGGGCAGGAGAGTATACGATCGTAATCGCTCCCAGATCTTCGATAAAGGTAGTAAATTCATCGATTCGTTCCTGAGGAACGGTGGAAGATGGGGTGATAAAATAGTATGCATTTTCGATTAAGTGATCATGTGCAGCACTGTAGCCGGAGCGTTCGGATCCGACCATCGGGTGCCCGCCGATGAAGACATCGGAGAGCTGCTGATCCAATACAGCCTGATAAATATCGGTTTTGACACTTCCTACATCCGTCAGGATGCAGTCAGGACTCATGTACTGCTTAAGGAGCGGCAGATATTCGATGTTGTAATGAACCGGAGCACATAAAAAGATATAGCTGCAGCATTGAAACTGTTCGTCAATCCGAGAACAGGCTTCCTGTACGGTTCCGTCAGCGACTGCCTCCTGAAGGGCAGCAGAATCTACATCGTATGCCACAATCCTGTATTCCGGAAAGATTCTGCGAATCGATTTTGCAATGGAACCACCGATAAGACCGAGTCCGATAAAACCGATAGTAAATGGTTGAGATGTATGCATAATAATACTTCCTTTTCAATAAGATGTAAGTGTTAATTGCATTGTAGACTGAATTCATCAATGTGTCAATGCGTTAATGCGATGAAGTGCAGCAACCTCTTCTGCGGTAAGAGGACGATAGTTGCCGGAAGGAAGGTCCGAATCCAGAGTCAGACTTCCCATCCGAATCCGTTTCAGATAGGTGACTTCGCAGCCAAGAGTATGAAACATACGCTTTACCTGATGATAACGGCCCTCCTGAATCGTCAGATATGCATGTTCCGGGGTGAGAAGTTCCAGCTGTGCCGGAAGTGTCGGCTTCTCATCGCCGATATCGATGCCGTGAAGACACCGGTCAACAGCATCCTCCGGAATCGGAGCATCCAGTTCTACATAGTAGGTTTTGTCAACATGCTTCTTAGGAGACAGAAGCTGATGAGATAAACTGCCATCATTTGTAATAAGAAGCAGCCCCTCCGTATCTTTATCCAGTCGACCGACCGGGAATAGATCCGAGTGGGTAGGATCGTGAATCAGATCCAGTACCGTAGCAGAAGCAGCATCCTCTGTTGCACTGATATAGCCGGCAGGTTTGTTGAGCAGATAATAGACATAACGGGCGCGAACAACCGGAGTTCCCTGATAACAGATCTGATCCGAGTCCGGATCAATCTTGCAGTCGCCGGAGGTGGCGGTACTGCCGTTCACAGTGACCAGTTTCTTCTTTATATATTGTTTTACCTGGCTTCTGGTGCCGATACCGGCATCGGACAGGTATTTGTCCAGACGGGTTTGTGCCATATTCATACCTCTTTTAAACAATTTCTTATAGAATGATTATCACATATGCCGACTTGACATGCAAGAATCAATCTGATATAGTTTGTGTGTAATAAATTTGTAACAATTCATAACAATTTGTTCATAGAATTTAAAAAACAATATGGAGATGTTATTATGAGAACCAAACGACATATAAGTAAAGTACAGATGAAGGGACGGATTCTGCTGGGAGGCATGGTAGTCGGTGTATTGGCGGTTGCTACCGGTGTGAATCTGGCAGCGGATCATAAGGAACCGATTGCGGTATCACAGATGCCATATGAGGCTATGACACGTATGGAGGGAACCGCCCTTTATGATGCGATGGTAGTTAGCTCGACGGAGGCACTGAATGTCCAGATGGTTGCAGAAACAGAGACATCGCCTTATGATGGAAGATTTATTGCAAACATCACCGATACATTGAACGTAAGAGCAGAGGCGAATACAGAGTCCGATGTAGTGGGAAAGATGTATCCGGGTTGCGTCGGTGATATCGTGGCTACGGAAGGTGACTGGCTGCAGATCACATCCGGAAATGTAACCGGATATGTAAAAGCAGAATATGTGTTGACCGGTAAGGATGCCGAGCCGTTAGCAGAGGAATATGGAAAGTATATCGGAACCGTAACCGGGGATATCCTGAAGGTGCGGAGAGAGGCAACCACGGATTCGGAAGCGATCGCTATGCTGGAGAAGGACGATCAGGTTTTTGTAACGGAGACGCTGGATGGCTGGTATGAGGTCCTGGTAAATGACAACTGGTACGGATATGTGTCCTCTGAATATTTGAGTGTAGAGTATAAGCTGGATACAGCGATTACGATAGAAGAAGAAATGGAACGCATCGCAGCGAAGAAGCAGGAAGAAGCAGCGGCGGCTGCGGCACAGACGCAGAGCGGTGATGCAGGCAGCGGTTCTGCTCCGGTAGCAACCACGCAGCAGACTCCGGTAACAGCGTCTTATGATGATGCATATCTTCTGGCCTGTCTGGTAAGTATGGAGGCAGGAAACGAGCCGTATGAAGGGCAGCTGGCAGTTGCGAATGTAGTTATGAACCGTTTAAGAAGCGGGCGATACGGTGGTACGATCAGTGATGTGGTTTATGCAAAAGGACAGTTCCCATCGGTATATGGCAGTGTTATGACCGGATACCTGAACAATGGACCGCTTCCGCAGGCACAGCAGGCAGCGAACGAAGCACTGGCCGGTGTGAACAACATCGGAGGATATACCGGATTTATTAATGTCAGGTATGCAAATTATGCGGCATACAGTGACTATACAATCATAGGAAATCATTGCTTCCACTAAAATAAAAGTCCCATAGGAAACGAAAACCGGATGAGTATTCCGTTTCCTATGGGACTTTTTTAATGCATGAAAATCGATCGCTATCCACTCTATTCTGCGGGAGTCCTAGGAATGATTGATTTCTAACAGGCTGCGGTAATGCTCGTCCGGTAATGGTTTGCTGAACAGATAGCCCTGGAGAATATCGCAGGAGTTTTCTTGAAGGATATGTAACTGGTCAGATTCCTCGACACCTTCCGCAACGACCGATATATTCAGCTTGTGAGCCAGAGTGATAATGGTTTCGGCTACATAGCAGTCCTTAGGATTGGTACAGATATTATCGACAAAGGATTTATCCATCTTCAGGGTATCGATTGGCATTTTGGTCAGATAATTAAAGGAAGAGTATCCGGTACCGAAATCGTCCAGTGCGATTCGGATGCCTTTCTCCCGAAGCTTCTGCAGGAGTTCTGCATTGCGGTCAAAGGAGTGCATCAGTACACTTTCAGTGACCTCCAGCTCCAGATAACGCGGAGCCAGACCGGTGATCCGGAGAACATCCTCTAACTTTGATAAAAAGTCGGGATCCTTTAGCTGTTCAATGGATACGTTTACAGACATGGTAATCGGTCCATAACCGGCATCCAGAAGCTGCTTGTTAAAGCCACAGGCACGTTTTAGTGCCCAAAGTCCCAATTCTCGTATAACGCCGGATTCTTCCGCAATAGGGATGAATTCTGCAGGAGACAGTTGCCCTAAGTAGTCATTGCGTATCCGCATTAATGCCTCACAGCCGGTGATTCTTCCGGTAGTGATGTCACACTGTGGCTGGTAGACCAGATAAATATCCCGATTCGTGATGGCGTTTCGAAGAACGTCCTCGATTTCATTCTTATGATTGACCGCGTCTTCCATGGAACTGTTGAAGAAGCGATAGCCGCTCTTACCTGCGGTCTTTGCAGAGTACATAGCAATATCGGCATTCTTTATCAGCTCTGTGACAGTTAGTCCGTTTTGTGGGAAGATAGCGACACCAACACTTAAGGATACATGAACCTGTTCATCGTCCAGATCAAACGGATGACTGGTGATGCTGACTAAGTTGGCAGCAAACTGATCTAATTCGTCGGTAGAGGATACCTGATTGCGAAGCACCAGAAATTCATCGCCACCGGTACGGGCCAGAAGGTCACCCTCTGCCATATAGCTGCTTAATTGGACAGATATCTGCTTGAGAAGCAGATCGCCGTAGTCATGCCCCAGGGTATCATTTACATTTTTAAAGTTATCCAGATCTAAAAACAGAATCGCACGTTTCGTAAAGTTGTTGGAGGAATGAAACAGTTCATTTGCTTTTGCCATAAAAGCAGTTCGGTTTGCCAGTCCGGTAAGAGCATCGGTATAGGCCAACTGTTCAATCTGCTGATAGCTGTTTTGGAGCTCCTTCTGGCTTTCTTCCAGACATTCCTTTGTTTCATTTAGTTCTGCATAGTTGTTGGAGATGATCTGCATCATATCATTAAAATGCTGGGACAGCTCGCCGAATTCGTTTTTGGAATCCGTCTTACAATGAACATTCAGATCGCCCTGAGATGCCTGCAGCATCTTATCCTTCAGGTCATAGATCGGATCACAGAACTTACGGGCAAGACGGGAGCTGGATATCAGGGTAATGATAATCAGAATTACCAGAATGCAGAGTAACAGGATCGGAATAGATCTGGACAATGACTGATAAACATTCATATCATACTGGGTAAGATAAATCCAGTGATAGGTTGGCATGATACTGTAACCGTAAAGGGAAAGCTGAAGTCCGTTTCGAACCAGGATTGTACCGCAGGAATCATCGGCAGAACCATCAAAATGTGTCAGATAATAAACGGCCTCTCTTTGAATATCCGTGTCTGAGAAGGAAATGCCTAACAGACTGTTAGAAGCGGAGTCCAACAGATAGGACTGGGATTCTGCGGATACGAAGTTGTTAAAGTAGTCCGGTGCAATAGAAGCAACCAGAGTACCCACATGATACTTTTCCTTGAGGACAACCGGAGTGAGAACGTGAATTGCTGTTGAGGTGCCATTGAGAGACAGGGTAGAATTCACCAGAGTGGAATCGGTGACAGGTGAAATATCCTTTATGTAATCACTGGAACTGCCAACGAGAGAGTCCACAGAACTGAACACCAGAGTGCCGTCGATATCATATACGCTATAGATCACATTCTGACCAAAGCTGGCAGAGGTCTGGAACAGTAAATCATGGATATCAGTCCGGGCTTGTGTCATAGCAGTCAGATCAAGCTCCGGATCGTTGTATTTTTTCAGCAACAGAGTGAGGATATCATTGTTGTTTGCCAAGGCCTCCAGCTCGGCAATCTGTGTACTGAGCTGGGCTTCGATTCCTTTTTCGTTGTTGCGGGCGGTAGATATGGCAGCTACCTTGGAAACAGACATATAATTATTGAATGCAGTGACCAGCATGATGACAGCAAAAATAAAAAGCGGAATGCTTGCTACGATCACCATATTTGACTGTAATGATTTCTTTATTGACATAAAAACGTACCAATCCTTTTGAATTTTGTTTCTTATTTCATATGTAGTCAATTATAAGCAATTTTCATGTAATATTCAATGAAATATCTATGAAGAATTGAAAAAGGAGGAGAATGGACAGGCGGAGGGGAATTGTGACAGAAGAAATCTTGATTTTACATGCTGTCTTATGTATAATAGAAATAATTAGGGTGTTAGCTAAAACAAAGGTGGAGGAAGCAGAATGTTTGGTATTTACTTTGGAAAGTATCTGCAGGATAAGGAAGTCATTACTGCAGAACAGTATCAGGAACTATTGGAGGAGATTAAGAGCACACGGTTACGGCTGGGATTACTGGCAGTTGTAAATGAGATGATGACAGAGGCACAGGCAGAAGAGGTCAATCAGCTTCAGCAGGTGCAGGATCGTCGATTTGGGGATATTGCAGTCGATAAGGGATATCTGACAGAGGAACAGGTGAGTTCTCTTCTGAAAATGCAGGGAGATCAGTATCTGTTGTTTGTGCAGGCATTGATTGATCACGGGTATCTGACATTGGAAGGAGTGCAGAAGGAATTAAAGGGCTATAAGAGAGATGAACGGCTGAGTGCACTGGATCTGGATGCCATTAAGAGTGGGGATCTGGACAATATCGCACCTGTATTCATGAAGGAATCGTCGATTCCGCCACTCATCAAGGATTACATAGCATTAACCGCCAGAAACATTCTTCGGTTTATTGATCCGGCACTTCGGATGGGGCAGGCAAAGCGCATTAACAGCTATGTGGCACCGTACATGGCGAGTCAGGAAATGGAAGGAGAATTCAACGTATTTGTCGGTTTATCCGGTGAGAAGGAAGCGATTTTGGAAGCGGCTTCTATTTTCGGAAGAGAAGAGTTCAGGGAAGTAGATGAAGATTCTCTGGATGCAGTCAGTGAGTTTATTAATTGTAACAATGGACTGTATGCCAGCAAGCAGTCAGAAGAAGACATTCAGTTGGAACTGTTGCCTCCGATCATGTATACGAGGGAAATGAAGATTCAGACAGATGGACCGATGTATGTTATTCCGTTCTATATATCCGATCACAAGCTGGAGATGGTGATCTGTCTGGAAGCCAGATGGCAGATTAATGAATAGTAGAATAGATTAGAATGAATGAGGTGTAAAGAAATGGCTAATTTTTTGATCGTTGATGATTCCAGAACTTCCCGCAAGATACTGAAGGGAATCTTGGAAGGTGCAGGATTTACAGTGGTTGGGGAGGCAACGAATGGCCAGGAAGCATATGATAAGTATGTGGAGCTGCAGCCGGATGTTGTTACGATGGACATTACAATGCCGGTTCTGGATGGAATCGGAGGACTGAAGAAGATAAAGGAAGCGTTCCCGGAGTCGAAGGTGGTTATGGTAACGGCAGCGGGACAGAAGAATAAGATGCTGGAGGCAGTACAGAACGGAGCGGATGAGTTTATTCCGAAGCCGTTTGATGCAGAGCAGTTGGTAGAAACCTTGAAAAAGGTCATGGGTGCATAGGCACTCGTGACCTCTTTTCGAGTTTGTAAATAATCAGGAACCGAAAGGACAGGGTTCCCGGAATGTAGGAAGTGATGATATGATAGATACAGTAGTATCAGTAGAGATGCTGGTAGAGGAAGTCATGCAGATCAAGAAGAATCGACTGGCACCGGACGAATGTACCGGTAATGAAAAACGCCTGTGTATAGCGTCCGGCAGTCATGGAGATGAACTGGGAGGACAGTATATCTGCTATCAGGTGATTCGGCGAATCAAGCAGGACTTTCAGAGTCTGACCGGTATCGTAGATGTATACCCGGCGATGAATCCGCTGGGGCTGGATGCCCAGATGCGGGACTTTCCGCTTATGGATATTGATATGAATACCGTATTTCCCGGTGATAAGGAGGGTGCGATTCTGGAGCATGCGGCATCTAAGATCATAAAGGATATGGCGGGAGCAGATGTTTGTCTGGATGTACATTCCAGTAATTCCCTGATCCGTGAGATTCCACAGGTACGGATCAATGATGATGTTTCGGAATCCATCATGCCATATGCAAAGCTTCTGAATACGGAACTGGTCTGGATTCATCCGTCCACCAGTGTACGGGCAGGAAGTCTGGCCTATGCGCTGAATGCAATCGGCGTAAAGACGATGGTGATCGAAGCCGGTGTGGCATTGCGGATCGACTATGATTATTGTGAACAGATCGTAGATGGTATCTTTTCCCTGATGAAGCATATGGGAATCTGGCAGGGAGAGGTGACGGAGGTACGCAGACCGACGATAGCAACCGATGGGGATGTATGGTTTGTGAATGCGGAAAGCAGCGGCCTGTTTGTTCCGAATATTAAACATTCTATGAAAGTGAAGAAGGGCGAAAAGATCGGAACCATCGTAGACGTGATCACCGGTTCGGTAGAAGAACGGATCTATGCTCCTTGCGATGGACTGGTATTTACATTCCGGGAATACCCGGCAGTAGAGGAAGGAGCCTTGATTGCTCGGATATATGGAGGCGATCTGACATGAATAAAGAGATAATCTTCAATATGAATACCGCCTTTCGTGGAGAATATACGATCATCGGCTATCGGTTCGGACATGGAGAACAGGCTGCCTGCATCATCGGCGCTATGCGTGGAAATGAATTCCAGCAGTTATACATGTGTTCACAGCTGATTGCAAAGCTGGAACAACTGGAGGCAAAGGGTGCCATAGTTGCCAATAAAGAGATTCTGATCATTCCGGCATTGAATTATAATTCCATGAATGTCGGTAAAAAATTCTGGGTGTCAGACAGTACGGATATTAATCGTTCTTTTCCCGGAAATCCGGAAGGACCTGCGACCAGCAGGATCGCAGATGCAGTACTGAAGCGGGTGAAGGACTATAGCTATGGAATTCAGTTTGCCAGCTTCTATCTGGGTGGAGAGTTTATTCCGCATATACGTTTGACCGAAGAAGGTGCGAAGAATACCAGTCTGGCAAATCTGTTTGGTATGCCATATGTACTGACAGCATCCGAACGGGCATTTGATTCGACGACGCTTAATTATAACTGGCAAAAAAACGGAACCAGTGCATTTTCCGTTTATACAGGAGCCACGGAGCGAATCGACGAGGAGAGGGCCAGACAGGGAGTATCGGCGGTACTTCGATTCTTGACGAGGATGGGTATCATACGATATAACTGTCATGGTGGATATATATCAACGGTATTGGAAGAGGATGAGCTGTTGTCCATACGATCGGATATGCCGGGCTTCTTCCGAAAGAAGGTATCGACGAATACAGAGGTTGTTCGCGGGCAGCTTCTGGCTGAGATCGTAGATTCTTTCCGGGGAGATGTCATATCCAGACTGGTGGCTCCGACGGACGGAGTCATATTCTATCAACAGATCCAACCGATGGTATTCCAGAATTCGGTTGCATTTAAAATGATAAAAAGGATTCACGAATAGATAAATGAATCTAAAATAAACAAACCATGGAGGTCATTATGAGCAAAGTAAAACGAATCTATGTGGAGAAGAAGAAGGAGTATGCAGTAAAGGCAACGGAACTGTACGATGAGATCAGAGAGTATCTGGGAATCAATGTGCAGGGTGTTCGTGTACTGGTTCGTTATGATATTGAGAACCTGTCTGAGGAGACCTATCAGAAGGCATTAGGAACTGTATTCTCAGAGCCACCGGTAGATATATTATATGAAGAATCATTTGCAAGGAAGGATTCAGAGCAGGCATTCAGCGTTGAATATCTTCCGGGACAGTTTGATCAGCGTGCAGATTCGGCAGAGCAGTGTGTAAAGCTGTTGAATGAAGAGGAAGAGCCGGTGATCCGGACGGCAACCACCTACGTGATCGAAGGTACCGTATCAGAGGAAGAACTGGAACGGATCAAGCATCATTGTATTAATCCGGTTGATTCAAGAGAAGCATCCAAGACAAAGCCGGAGACTCTGGTTACTGTATTTGAAGAGCCTGCTGACGTAAAGATCTTTGATGGCTTTCAGGATATGTCTGCAGAGGAGCTGGAGAAGCTGTATCAGTCACTGGGACTGGCTATGACCTTTAAGGATTTCCAGCATATTCAGAAGTATTTTAAGGGAGAGGAGCATAGAGATCCGTCTATGACCGAGATTCGGGTACTGGATACCTACTGGTCCGATCATTGCAGACACACAACCTTCTCGACCGAGTTGAAGGATATCACTTTCCGGGACGGATACTATAAGGCACCGATCGAGCAGAGCTTCCGGGAATATGAGGCGGCCAGAACGGTTCTGTATAAGGGAAGAGATGATAAGTTCATCTGCCTGATGGATATTGCTTTGATGGGTATGAAGAAGCTGAAGGCAGAAGGAAAACTGGCAGATCAGGAAGAGTCTGACGAGATCAATGCATGCAGCATCGTAGTGCCGGTTGAGATCGATGGAGGAACGGAAGAATGGCTGGTAAGCTTTAAGAATGAGACCCATAATCATCCGACAGAGATCGAACCGTTTGGTGGTGCGGCTACCTGTCTGGGTGGAGCGATTCGTGATCCATTGTCCGGTCGTTCTTATGTATATCAGGCTATGCGTGTAACCGGAGCAGCAGATCCGACCCGCCCATTATCCGAGACAATGAATGGTAAGCTTCCACAGCGGAAGATCGTAACGGGAGCCGCACAGGGCTATAGTTCTTATGGTAATCAGATCGGTCTGGCAACCGGTCTGGTCAATGAGATTTATCATCCGGATTATGTGGCAAAGCGTATGGAGATCGGAGCCGTTATGGGTGCAGCACCTAGACGCTGTGTTATCCGTGAGAATTCAGATCCGGGAGATCAGATCATCCTCTTAGGTGGACGTACCGGTCGCGATGGCTGTGGCGGAGCAACCGGATCCTCAAAGGCACATACAGTAGAATCTCTGGATACCTGTGGTGCAGAGGTTCAGAAGGGTAATGCTCCTACAGAAAGAAAGATTCAGCGCCTGTTCCGTAGAGAAGAGGTTGCGCATTTGATAAAGAAATGTAATGACTTTGGTGCCGGCGGTGTTTCCGTTGCGATCGGTGAGCTGGCAGATGGTCTGCGTGTAAATCTGGACTTAGTTCCTAAGAAATATGCAGGTCTGGATGGTACAGAGCTGGCAATCTCCGAGTCTCAGGAGCGTATGGCAGTCGTTGTAGATAAGAAGGACGTCGATACGATGCTGGGATATGCAGCGGAAGAGAATCTGGAGGCAGTGGTTGTAGCTGAGGTTACAGAGTCTCCGAGACTGGTTCTTACATGGAGAGGAAAAGAGATTGTAAACCTGTCAAGAGCATTTCTGGATACCAACGGTGCACATCAGGAGACAAGTGTAGTCGTTGAGATGCCGGAAGAACAGGATAATTACTTTAAGCAGATTCCTGAAATCAAGGATGTGAAGAAGAGCTGGCTGGATACACTGGCAGATCTGAATGTATGTTCTCAGAAAGGTCTGGTCGAGATGTTTGACAGCTCCATCGGTGCCGGAACCGTTACGATGCCATATGGTGGTGTATATCAGTTAACACCGACACAGACGATGATAGCAAAGCTTCCGGTATTAAAGGGAAAGACCGATACCGTTACGATGATGAGCTATGGCTTTGATCCATATCTGTCAAGCTGGAGCCCATATCACGGAGCAATTTATGCGGTGATCCATTCAGTAGCAAAGATCGCAGCATCCGGTGGTGACGTATCAAAGATTCGTTTTACGTTCCAGGAATACTTCGAGCGTCTGGGTGAGAAGCCGGAGCGCTGGGGAAAGCCAATGGCAGCACTGCTGGGTGCTTATGATGCACAGATCGGTCTGGGTCTGCCATCAATCGGCGGTAAGGATAGTATGTCAGGTTCCTTTAATGAAATCGATGTACCGCCAACACTGGTATCCTTTGCGGTAGATGTGGCAAGCTCTAAGACGGTTGTGACTCCGGAACTGAAGAAAGCCGGAAACGTGCTGGTAAAGGTAGACATTCAGAAGAATGCTTATGATATCCCGGATTATAAGTATGTATTAGATATTTATGCAGATCTGTATCATGCGATTCAGGCAGGTAAAGTGCAGTCTGCGTATGCAGTTGGATTCGGCGGTATTCTGGAGGCTGTTAGTAAGATGGCATTTGGTAATAAGCTGGGTGTTCATCTGGATGGCATTGCCAGAGACGAACTGTTGGCAAAGGAGTATGGTTCCATTATTCTGGAAGTAGAGCCAGAGGATGTAAAGCAGCTGGGTGTAGCGGCAACTGTGATCGGACAGGTAACAGATACAGCAGCATTCACATATGAAGATACAACGATATCGATAGAAGAAGCACTGAAGGCATGGACCGGAACCTTAGAGGATGTATTCCCGACACAGTCCGATGTAGAACAGAAGGCAGTTCCGACAGACGTTTACGATGCGAAGGAAATCTATATCTGCAAGCATAAGGTAGCAAAGCCAAAGGTATTTATTCCGGTATTCCCGGGTACCAACTGCGAGTATGATTCTGCAAAGGCATTTGAACGGGCGGGTGCAGAGGTACAGACTGCAGTATTTAAGAATCTGGATGCACAGGGCATCCGAGATTCGGTTGAATTGTTCTCAAAGGGCATCCGTGATGCACAGATTATCATGTTCCCGGGTGGATTCTCAGCCGGTGATGAGCCGGATGGATCCGGTAAGTTTATAGCGACTGCTTTCCGGAATGAAACGATCAAGGAAGAGGTTATGAAGCTCTTAAATGAGCGGGATGGTTTGGCACTGGGTATCTGTAATGGTTTCCAGGCGGTGATTAAGCTGGGTCTGGTTCCATACGGAGAGATTCGTCCGCAGAAGGAAGATTCTCCGACACTGACGATGAACAGTATCGGTCGTCATCAGTCTAAGATGGTATACACAAAGGTAGTTACGAACAAGTCTCCATGGCTGAGAAAGGCAGAACTGGGTGGTGTATATGCGATCCCGGCTTCACACGGAGAGGGACGATTTGTAGCAAATAAAGAGTGGATCGATAAACTGTTTGCAAATGGACAGGTGGCCACTCAGTATGTAGATGTAGACGGTAATCCAACCATGGTGGAGGACTATAACATCAATGGTTCGTATGGTGCAATCGAGGGTATCACCTCACCGGATGGCCGTGTATTAGGAAAGATGGCACACTCTGAACGTCGTGGCGATTCGGTAGCGGTTAATATCTACGGAGATCAGAATCAGTACATCTTTGAGTCCGGTGTAGAATACTTTAAGTAGGAAGCAGGCTTAACATGAGGAACTATAGTGATAAAGATCTGAATCGAATCCTGAATGAGGCAGATGAACTGTTGGCGAATATACAGCTATATGAAACTCCGGAGGAAGAGGCTGCCCGAAAAGAACGGGAAGAGCAGGAACGGCTGGAGGAACTGAAGCGGCGGCAGGAGGAAGAGCAGAAGCGCCTGGAAGAACTGCTTCGCAGACAGGAAGAAGAACGTCGTCTGGAAGAGGAAAAACGACAGCAGGAAGAGCAGCTCCTACGTGAGGAGCTGCAAAGGCAGCAGGAACAAACGACAGAATATGCAGAACCTGTAGCTGAATATGCAGAACCTGTAGCTGGATATGCAGAACCGGCTGGGAATGACGAACAGCCGGAAAAGGCGATATTCGGAGAAGAATCCGGTGTCGCCGAGGATGATCGTTGGAGTGCATTTTTGGCGGAACGACAGGAAGAAGACGACTATCAGGTAAAAAAGAAGGCAGAAAAGGCAGAACAGAAGCGAGAGAAAAAGAAAGAAAAGCAGAAGCAGAAGGAACGAAGCCGGAAGCAGGATAAAGCAGAAGCAAAACAGAAAAAACAAAAGAAACAGGAACGCAGAAAGCAGCCGGAAACGGAAGCAGCGGAGGAAGCAAAGGAAGTTTCGAACCGGAATACACAAGAAAAACCGGTCGGGCAGCTTTGGATCTGTGGTATTTTTGCAGCTGTATGCTATGCATTTATGGAAACCCTGACCCATATAGCGATTTATCGGTCAGTAGACAGTACACTCCTGTATCCGATCCTGTTTGCAGCCGGGGTTGGCTGTGTGCTGGCAATGCTGTGTTCATTTTTCGGAAAAAAGGGAAATACGATCGGTTATCTGGTGGTAACGGTACTTATGGGTGCTTATTACGATTTACAGATTATCTATCATGGAGTGACCAGCAGTTTCTTACATATTACGCAACTCAGGGAGTCCTTGTGGGTATTGAAACTGAATCAGGCTATGACGCTCCACGAGATCAAGCAGGTACTTCCGTGGCTGGTGATCATGTTTGTACCGTTACTGCTTTGGGCACTGATAGGAAGACATTGGATCCGGTTTGAAAAAGGCGGCTGGTTCCAGCGGTTGGTTCTACTGTTTGCCGGTATTATTCTGGCGGCGGTAGCAGTGCTGACACTGGATATCCATGGCTATGATGCCGGATCGCCATATGTGACATTCTATCACTATGATGGTATGACGATGCTGGAGCAGGCAGGAAAGCAGCTGGGAGTCCTGGTGACTACCGTGCTGGAGCTGCTGCATGGATAGGTAAGAATTTGCAATTATAACGGATAACATGCTAGAATAGCAATCATAAATGGTAAGGAGGAAATCATCATGGGAATGACAATGACGCAGAAGATCTTAGCTGCACATGCCGGACTGGAGACAGTAGAGGCCGGTCAGTTAATCGAAGCAAAGTTGGATATGGTATTAGGAAATGACGTAACAACACCGGTAGCGATTCATGAGATGGAAAAGTTCAAGAATCAGGAGGTGTTTGATAAAGATAAGATCGCAATGGTTCTGGATCACTTTACACCGAATAAGGATATTAAGAGTGCCGAGCATTGCAAGTGTGTAAGACAGTATGCAAATGAGCATAATATTACGAACTTCTTTGATGTAGGAGAGGTTGGTATCGAGCATGCACTGCTTCCGGAAAAAGGACTGGTCGTGGCAGGAAATGCTGTCATCGGTGCAGATTCGCATACCTGTACATACGGTGCATTGGGTGCATTTTCTACGGGTGTCGGAAGTACAGATATGGCGGCCGGTATGGCGACCGGTAAGGCATGGTTCAAGGTGCCGTCTGCAATCAAGTTTGTACTGACCGGAAAGCCGGCAGAGTGGATCAGCGGTAAGGATATTATCCTGCACATTATCGGCATGATCGGTGTGGATGGTGCACTGTATAAGTCTATGGAGTTTGTTGGAGACGGTATCCGGTATCTGTCTATGGATGATCGTTTTACAATGGCAAATATGGCGATCGAGGCAGGCGGAAAGAATGGAATCTTCCCGGTAGACGACGTAACCATCGCATATATGAAGGAACATTCGACGAAAGAATATACCGTATATGAGGCAGACGAGGATGCAGTATATGATGAGACCTATACAATTGATCTTTCAACACTGAAGCCAACGGTTGCATTCCCTCATTTACCGGAGAATACAAAGACGATCGATGAGGTCGGCGATATTAAGATCGATCAGGTAGTGATCGGCTCTTGTACCAACGGTCATATTACGGATCTGCGGATTGCAGCCCAGATCATGAAGGGACGGAAGGTCGCAAAGGGACTTCGGGTTATTATTATTCCGGCAACACAGGCGATCTACCTTCAGGCAATGGAGGAAGGTCTGTTAAAGATCTTTATCGAGGCCGGAGCGATCGTAAGTACACCGACCTGCGGTCCATGTCTGGGCGGACATATGGGTATTCTGGCAGCCGGAGAACGGGCAGTGGCTACCACGAATCGAAACTTCGTAGGACGTATGGGACATGTAGAGTCTGAGGTGTATCTGGCATCACCGGCGGTGGCAGCCGCATCGGCGATCACAGGTAAGATCTCATGCCCATGTGAGATTATGGAAGATTAATACAGGAGGAAACAGAGTATGAGAGCACATGGAACAGTTCATAAATATGGTGACAATGTAGATACGGATGTTATTATTCCGGCAAGATATCTGAATTCTTCTGATCCGGCAGAGCTGGCAAAGAACTGTATGGAGGATATCGATCCTGACTTCGTAAAGCGGGTAAAGCCGGGAGATATCATGGTGGCAGAGAAGAACTTCGGCTGTGGTTCATCCAGAGAGCATGCACCGATTGCGATTAAGGCATCCGGCATCAGTTGTGTTATCGCTGAGACCTTTGCCAGAATTTTCTATCGGAATGCCATCAATATCGGACTTCCGATTATTGAGTGTAAGGAAGCGGCAGAAGCAATCGAGGCTGGCGATGAGGTGGAGATCGACTTTGACAGCGGTATGATCTATGACCGTACTAAGGGCACTGAGTACAAGGGTCAGGCATTCCCACCGTTTATGCAGGAAATCATCAAAGCAGAGGGCCTGGTAAATTATATTAATAATAAGTAATAGAAAAAAGAGATGGAGCTTTTATGGGATTTCTGTAAAAGCTCCATTTTAGATTGTAGAAGACAGAGAGGAAACAACATGACAACAGTATACTTTGTGCGTCATGCACAGACAGATTACAGCAACCCGATCGATGCGGAACGGGTGTTGACAGAGGAAGGTCTGCAGACTCGCTATCGGGCAAGGGATTTTCTGCTGGAAAAGCACCTGCCACGGGAGCGGGTTCATATTTATTCGAGTAACTTTCGGCGGGCAGTAGATACGGTTCGACCGTATGCGGATGCATTAGACCTGCCGGTAATCGAATGTGATGCATTTCGTGAATGGTCGGTGATTGCTCCGGCGGAGGAATACTATCATGCCTGTGAACTGGCGTGGGAGAACTTTGACTATCGATACGGATCGTGTGAAACGCTGCATGAGGTTCAGACGCGGAATATTGAGAAGCTGATGGAACTTTTGAAACAGCATGACGGGGATACGATCGTGATCGGTTCACACGGAACGGCCTTGAGTACCGTGATTCGGTACTTTCATCCGGCATATGATTATGAAGATGTGAAGCGGATCATGGATATCAAACCATGGATCGTGCAGTTTGAGTTTGAAGGCTTGAATTTTGTGCGGTATGAAGAGGTATTTCCGGCTGATTCTATTTTTTTTCATTGAAAATTCGTCAAAAATGCTTTATGATATAGGATAAAGTTTTTGTACCTATTACCGATATGATCGGTTGGTTTACATAAGACCGAAACGACGGCACAGGGACAGGCAAAAGAAAGGAAGTTGGATATGAACGTAAATATAGCAGTCATTAAAGGTGACGGTATCGGACCGGAGGTCGTCTCGCAGGCAATGAAGGTATTGGATGCCATTGGTGAGAAATATGGACATACATTTAATTATCAGCAGATATTGATGGGCGGTTGTTCCATTGATGCTCATGGGGTGCCTTTAACAGATGAAGCCATCGCGGTTGCGAAGGCAGCAGATGCTGTACTGTTAGGTTCTATCGGAGGAAATACAACGACTTCCCCTTGGTATAAGCTGCCACCAAACCTGAGACCGGAGGCAGGACTTTTAAAGATCCGTAAGGAGTTAAATCTGTTTGCAAACCTGAGACCGGCTGTACTGTATCCGGAGTTAAAGGGTGCATGCCCGTTAAAGGAAGAGATATCCGATAAAGGCTTTGATATGATGATCATGCGGGAACTGACCGGTGGACTGTACTTCGGTGAACGCAAGACTGTAGAAGAAAATGGTGTTTGGAAGGCATACGATGAACTGACCTATGATGAGAATGAGATCCGCCGGATCGCGATCAAGGGTTTTGATATCGCAATGAAGCGCCGGAAGAAGGTCACCAGTGTGGATAAGGCAAATGTATTGGATTCTTCACGTTTGTGGAGAAAGGTCGTCGAGGAGGTCGCAAAGAACTATCCGGAGGTTACACTGGAGCATATGCTGGTTGATAACTGTGCAATGCAGTTAGTTAAAGATCCGGCACAGTTTGATGTAATCCTGACTGAGAATATGTTTGGTGACATCCTGTCGGATGAAGCTTCTATGGTAACCGGTTCTATCGGTATGTTAGCTTCCGCCAGCTTAAATGAAACTAAGTTTGGTATGTATGAACCAAGCGGCGGCTCAGCACCGGATATCGCAGGACAGAACAAGGCGAATCCGATTGCAACGATCCTGTCAGCAGCTATGATGCTTCGTTTCTCCTTTGACATGGATAAAGAAGCGGACAGCATTGAAGCGGCTATCAAGAAGGTATTACAGGAGAACTATCGTACCTGTGATATCATGGATGATGGTATGACATTGGTAAGCTGTTCAGAAATGGGCGACCTGATCTGCCGGCGGTTATAAATGATAAATGAAACAGTATGTAGCAGATGCGATAGATGCATCTGATCTGGAGTCAATAAAGGAGAAGAAACATGAAGAGTGATGCAGTAAAGACAGGCATGCAGCAGGCACCACACCGGTCCCTGTTCAATGCACTGGGTATGACAAAGGAAGAAATGGAACGTCCATTGGTTGGTATCGTATGTTCATATAACGAGATCGTACCCGGACATATGAATCTGGATAAGATCGCACAGGCAGTCAAGATGGGCGTAGCGATGGCAGGCGGAACACCGATCATGTTCCCGGCGATTGCAGTCTGTGACGGTATTGCTATGGGACATATCGGTATGAAGTATTCACTGGTTACCAGAGATCTGATTGCTGATTCAACCGAGTGTATGGCACTGGCACATCAGTTTGATGCGCTGGTTATGATCCCGAACTGTGATAAGAATGTACCGGGACTTTTAATGGCAGCAGCCAGAATCAATGTACCGACCGTATTTGTCAGCGGTGGTCCGATGTTGGCCGGACATGTACATGGACAGAAGAGAAGTCTTTCTTCTATGTTTGAGGCAGTTGGCTCATACGCTGCCGGCACTATGACCGAGGAGGATGTAGAAGAATTTGAGAATAAGGTATGTCCAACCTGTGGTTCCTGCTCCGGTATGTATACCGCGAACTCCATGAACTGCTTAACAGAGGTTCTGGGTATGGGACTTCGTGGAAACGGAACGATTCCGGCTGTATATTCTGAGAGAATCAAGCTGGCAAAGCATGCAGGTATGGCAGTTATGGATATGTATCGAAAGAATATCCGCCCAAGAGATATTATGACAAAGGATGCCATCCTGAATGCACTGACGATCGATATGGCACTGGGATGTTCAACAAACAGTATGTTACATCTTCCGGCAATCGCCCATGAGATCGGCTTTGACTTTGACATTTCCTTTGCAAATGACATCAGTGCAAAGACACCAAACCTGTGTCATCTGGCACCGGCAGGTCCGACCTACATGGAAGACCTGAATGAAGCCGGTGGTGTCTATGCAGTTATGAATGAGATTAATAAGCTGGGATTGCTTCATACAGATTGTATGACAGTTACCGGAAAGACGGTTGGAGAGAATATCGCAGGCTGTGTAAATCGCAATCCTGAGGTTATAAGACCGATTGACAATCCATATAGTAAAACAGGCGGCTTAGCCGTTCTGAAGGGCAATCTGGCACCGGATGGCAGTGTAGTTAAGCGTTCTGCGGTTGTTCCGGAGATGATGAAACATTCCGGTCCTGCAAGAGTCTTCGAGTGTGAAGAGGATGCGATCGCAGCCATCAAGGGTGGAAAGATCGTTGCCGGTGATGTTGTAGTGATCCGGTATGAGGGGCCAAAGGGTGGTCCCGGTATGCGTGAGATGTTGAATCCGACTTCGGCTATCGCAGGTATGGGACTGGGATCCTCTGTTGCATTGATCACAGATGGCCGATTCTCAGGAGCCAGCCGGGGAGCTTCTATCGGACATGTATCTCCGGAAGCCGCAGTTGGTGGACCGATCGCACTGGTACAGGAAGGGGATATCATTGATATCGATATCGATAACCTGTCATTAAATGTACGGGTATCCGATGAGGAACTGGCAAAGCGGAAAGCGCAGTGGCAGCCAAGAGAGCCAAAGGTAACGACCGGTTATCTGGCACGGTATGCAGCTATGGTAACATCCGGCAATCGGGGAGCAATCTTGGAAATTCCGGGGAACAAGTAAGGAGAGGAAGAGAATGAAGCAATTAACAGGTTCTGAAATCGTAATTGAATGTTTGAAGGAACAGGGCGTTGATACTGTATTTGGGTATCCGGGCGGCTGTATCCTGAATATTTATGATGAATTATATAAACATCAGGGAGAAATCAAGCATATCCTGACGTCCCATG
The DNA here is from genome assembly GCA_900539185.1 of uncultured Clostridium sp. Lineage (GTDB taxonomy): Bacteria > Bacillota > Clostridia > Lachnospirales > Lachnospiraceae > CAG-632. Next base: position 84,538 of record UQBG01000008.1, on the reverse strand, counting down.
AGCAGGGTGCAGCCCATGCAGCAGATGGATATGCCAGAGCAACCGGTAAGGTTGGTGTCTGCATGGCAACGAGCGGACCGGGAGCGACTAATCTGGTAACCGGTATTGCAACTGCTTATATGGACTCTGTTCCGGTGGTTGCTATTACCGCAAATGTAGGTGTTACACTGTTAGGTAAGGATAGTTTTCAGGAAGTAGATATTGCCGGCGTAGTTATGCCGATCACAAAGTACAGCTTTATCGTAAAGAATGTACATGAACTGGCAGATACAATCCGGCGTGCGTTTAAGATTGCAAAAAGCGGCAGACCGGGTCCTGTACTGGTAGATATCACAAAGGATGTAACGGCTAATATGGCAGATTATGAGCCGATGCAGCCGGAAGAGATCAAACGGGTAACAGATACGATTGATGACAAGGCGGTTGAGACTGCAGCGGCTATGATCAATCGGGCAAAGAAGCCATTTATTATGGCCGGCGGTGGTGCTGTTATCGCAGATGCAGAGCAGGAACTGCGGACGTTTGCGGATAAGATCGATGCTGCCGTATGTGATACTCTGATGGGAAAGGGTGCCATCGAAGGAACAGCAGAGCGCTACACCGGTATGATCGGTATGCATGGCACGAAGGCATCGAACTTCGGACTGGCTGATGCAGATCTTCTGATTGTAGTTGGTGCCCGGTTCTCTGATCGAGTAATCGGTAATGCCAGCAAGTTTGCAGAAAATGCGAAGATTATCCACATCGATGTCGATCAGGCAGAGATTAATAAGAATATAGAGGTGGATGCATCGATTATCGGGGATGCAAAGGTCGTTCTTCAGAAGCTGATCGATCAGGTGGAGGAATCAAAGAAGCCGGAGTGGATGGCAGAGATTCAGGAACTGAAGCAGAAGTATCCGATGACCTATGAGAAAGGAATTCTGACCGGACCGGCAATTATCGAGAAACTGTATGAGCTGACAAACGGAGATGCAACCGTAGTAACAGAGGTTGGTCAGCATCAGATGTGGGCAGCACAGTTCTACCAGTTTAAGAAGCCGCATCAGTTATTGACCTCCGGTGGTCTGGGAACGATGGGCTATGGTCTGGGAGCAGCACTCGGTGCGAAGGTTGCGAGACCGGATGAGACGGTTGTCAATATCGCAGGTGACGGATGCTTCCGTATGAATATGAATGAGATCGCGACGGCAGCCAGATATAATATTCCGGTGATTGAGATTGTTATTAATAATCACGTACTGGGTATGGTTCGTCAGTGGCAGACACTGTTCTATGATAAGCGGTATTCGAATACAATCTTAAATGATAACGTGGACTTTGCAAAGGTTGCGGAAGCACTGGGTGCTATTGGCTGCCGGGTTACCACGATCGAAGAGTTCGAAGAGGCATTTAAGAAGGCACAGACCGCAGGCAGACCGGTTGTTATAGACTGTATCATCAATGAAGATGACAAGGTATGGCCTATGGTAGCACCGGGAAAGCCGATCGAGACCTGTTTCTCAGAAGAAGATCTGGAGAAGTAAGCGTAAGACACTATGATTTCAGAAAATAACACACATGGAAGAGACATTCTGAAATTAGAATATAGCGAATAAGTCGAGGAGGATTTATAAAATGGCAAGAGTGTACAATTTTTCAGCAGGACCATCTGTATTACCGGAGGTTGTGTTAAAGGCAGCAGCAGAAGAGATGTTGGACTACAACGGAACCGGTATGAGCGTAATGGAGATGAGCCATCGATCCAAGGCATTTGAAGAAATTATTCAGACTGCAGAGCAGGATCTGAGAGATCTGATGAATATTCCGGACAATTATAAGGTACTGTTCTTACAGGGTGGAGCATCCCAGCAGTTTGCAGCGATCCCAATGAACCTGATGAAGAATAAGGTAGCAGACTATATCGTAACCGGACAGTGGGCAAAGAAGGCAGCAGAAGAGGCAAAGAAGTATGGTAAGGTAAATATCGTTGCATCCTCTGCAGATAAGACCTTTAGTTATATTCCGGATTGCTCCGATCTGCCAATCGATGATGATGCGGATTATGTATACATTTGCCATAACAATACAATTTATGGAACAACCTATAAGACGTTACCAAATACAAAGGGCAAGATCCTGGTAGCAGATATGTCATCCGATATCCTGTCTCAGCCGGTAAACGTAACTGATTATGGTTTGATTTACTTTGGTGTACAGAAGAATGTAGGACCTGCCGGAGTCGTTGTAGTAATTATCCGGGAAGATCTGATCCGGGATGATGTTCTGGAAGGAACGCCTACGATGTTAAAGTATAAGACACAGGCAGATGCAGATTCTCTGTACAACACACCTCCTTGCTACGGTATCTATATCTGCGGCAAGGTATTCAAGTGGGTAAAGGAAATGGGCGGCCTGGAAGCTATGAAGATTCATAACGAGAAGAAGGCAGCGATTCTGTATGACTTCCTGGATAGCAGTAAGATGTTCAAGGGAACCGTTGAGAAAAAGGATCGTTCTTTGATGAATGTACCGTTTGTAACAGGGGATGAGACACTGGATGCAAAGTTTGTAAAGGAAGCAACGGCAGCCGGTTTTGTAAATATCAAGGGACATCGTACCGTTGGCGGTATGCGTGCCAGCATCTACAATGCTATGCCGATTGAAGGCGTAGAGAAGTTAGTAGAGTTCATGAAGAAGTTTGAGGAGGAGAATCAGTAATGGCTAAGGTAAAATGCTTAAATCCAATAGCAGCATGTGGTATGGATCTGTTGCCGGCAGGCTATGATGTTATAGATGAACTGGCAGATGCAGATGTTGTATTAGTAAGAAGTGCAGCCATGCATGATCTGGAGCTTCCGGCCGGTTTAAAGGCAATCGCAAGAGCCGGTGCCGGTGTGAATAATATCCCGTTAGATAAGTGTGCAGAGCAGGGAATCGTTGTATTCAATACTCCGGGTGCAAATGCCAATGGTGTAAAGGAAATCGTGATCGCAGGTCTGCTTTTAGCATCCAGAGATCTGGTAGGCGGATATAACTGGGTAAAGGAAAATGCAGCCGATGAGGGAATCGCAAAGGCAGTCGAGAAGAATAAGTCAAAGTTTGCAGGCTGTGAGATCGAAGGCAAGAAGTTAGGTGTTATCGGTCTGGGCGCGATTGGTGCAAAGGTAGCCAATGTAGCGGTCAGCTTAGGTATGGAAGTATATGGTTATGATCCGTATGTATCGGTTGATGCAGCATGGAACCTGTCCCGTCAGGTAAAGCATATTTCCAACGTAGAGGATATTTATAAAGAATGTGATTATATTACCATCCATGTACCGGCATTAGACAGTACAAAGGGTATGCTGAATGCAGCCGCATTTGGCATGATGAAGGATGGTGTTAAGATCTTAAATTTCGCAAGAGATGTTCTGGTAAATGATGAAGATATCAAGGCAGCACTGGCATCCGGTAAGGTAAGCAAGTATGTAACAGACTTCCCAAATCCGGCAGTTGCAGGTGTTGAGAATGTTATTACATTGCCACATCTGGGTGCATCTACAGAAGAATCTGAGGATAACTGTGCAGTGATGGCAGTGAAGCAGGTAGTGGATTATATCGAAAACGGAAATATCAAGAACTCTGTCAATTATCCGGCTTGCGACATGGGTGCATGTTCCAATACTGCCCGTGTAGCAATCAATCATAAGAACATTCCGGATATGCTGACTCGGTTTACCGGTGTATTCTCAACAAAGGGAATCAATATTTCCGATATGATCAGCAAGTCTAAGGGGGACTGGGCATATTCTATGCTGGATGTTTCTGCAGAAATTACAGATGCCATTGTTGCAGAGCTGAATGCAATCGAAGGTGTTGTAAAGGTACGTGTTATCAAATAAAAGAGTAAGATACAGAGTGTGAAAGCACACAACATATGAATATTACAAAATAGGAGAGAAACAATGAGTGAAAAGTTACGTGTAGGTATCCTTGGTGGTACCGGTATGGTAGGACAGAGATTTATTTCATTATTAGAGAATCATCCGTGGTTTGAGGTGGTTACGATTGCAGCAAGCCCAAGAAGTGCCGGAAAGACCTATGAAGAAGCAGTCGGAGATCGCTGGAAGATGGATACTCCGATGCCGGAAGCAGTGAAGAATATCATCGTTCACAATGTAAACGAAGTAGAGGAAGTCGCATCTACCGTTGATTTTGTATTCAGTGCGGTTGATATGTCTAAGGATGAGATCAAAGCAATCGAGGAAGCTTATGCAAAGACCGAGACACCGGTTGTTTCTAACAATAGTGCACATAGATGGACACCGGATGTACCGATGATGGTACCGGAGATCAATCCACAGCATGCAGAAGTAATTGAGTTCCAGAAGAAGCGTCTGGGAACGAAGCGGGGCTTCGTGGCCGTAAAGCCAAACTGTTCCATTCAGAGCTATGCACCGGTACTGACCGCATGGATGGAGTTTGAACCACAGGAAGTGGTTGTTACAACCTATCAGGCAATCTCCGGTGCCGGTAAGACCTTCAAGGACTGGCCGGAAATGGTAGGCAATATCATCCCTTATATCGGTGGTGAGGAAGAGAAGTCTGAACAGGAGCCACTGCGTCTCTGGGGAGATATCGTAGACGGAAAGATCGAAAAGTGTACCAACGGACCAAAGATCACCAGTCAGTGTATCCGTGTACCGGTATTAAACGGACATACAGCAGCTGTATTTGTAAACTTTAAGAAGAATCCGACAAAGGAAGAGCTGATCGACCGTCTGGTAAACTTCAGTGGTGAACCACAGGAATTGGGACTTCCAAGTGCTCCGAAGCAGTTTATCCAGTATCTGGAGGAGGATAACCGCCCACAGGTAAGCTTAGATGTTGATTACGAGCACGGTATGGGTGTGTCAGTCGGACGTCTTCGTGAGGACAGCATCTTTGACTGGAAGTTTGTCGGACTGTCACATAATACCGTTCGTGGTGCTGCAGGTGGTGCGGTTTTGTGTGCAGAGCTGTTAAAGGCAAAGGGTTATATAACAAAGAAGTAAGAGTAAGTACGAAAAAAGTTGACGTACGATTTGAAATATGAAGAAACAAGAAGGAGAAACGATGGATAATAATCAGAATCAGACGGGATATGATAAGGAGACATTTGGAACCGGCAGCAACACGACCGGAAGCTATGATGCAAGCGGAAGCTATGGTACGACCGGGAGTTATGATGCAAGCGGAAGCAGTATGACTGGAGGAACGGTTCCGGAAAATAATCAGGCGCCACAGAATATGAAGACGATGGAAGAGGCAAATGCCAAGAAGGCAAAGACCAGTCTGATTATCGGTATAGTCCTGTGTGTACTGAATCTGGGAATGATGTGCAGTACACTGCTGGGTGGTGGTTTCCTGTATGGAGGTTTGTTTATTATCCTTGCAATCGTTGGTATTCAGAATGCAGCACAGGGAAAGAATTCCCCGAAGAAGGGCATGGCAACAGCCGGTATGGTATTAAATATCATTGCTCTGGTGGTAGCTGCGATATTCGTGATTTTAGGAATTGTCCTAAAGTTTGTAAACTAGGCATCATAATAGAAAACAGGGTAAAAAGGCATAAAAGGAGGACATAGAATGGTTACATTATATGATAGTGGAGCCTATCTTATAAACGGTACAGAGCTGATCCAGGATGGACAGGCAGCAGCCGGTTATGAGGCACAGACAGGTAGCAAGCTGTCAAAGGAAGAGGCTGCGAAGAATACGATGGCATATCAGATTCTTCAGGCACATAACACATCCGGAAATGATAAGAAGCTTCAGATTAAGTTTGATAAGCTGACATCGCATGATATTACATTTGTAGGAATTATCCAGACAGCCAGAGCATCCGGACTGGAGAAATTCCCGATTCCATATGTATTAACGAACTGTCACAATTCATTATGTGCGGTAGGAGGAACCATCAATGAGGATGATCATATGTTTGGTCTTTCCTGTGCAAAGAAGTACGGTGGAATGTATGTACCTCCTCATCAGGCAGTCATTCATCAGTTTGCCAGAGAGATGCTGGCAGCCGGTGGACAGATGATTCTGGGCTCTGATAGCCATACCCGTTATGGTGCATTGGGAACCATGGCGATCGGAGAAGGCGGCGGAGAACTGGTTAAGCAGCTCTTATCGAAGACCTATGATGTTGATATGCCGGGCGTAGTAGCTGTTTATCTGACCGGTAAGCCACAGAAGGGTGTCGGCCCACAGGATGTGGCTCTGGCAATCATTGGTGCAACCTTTGGCTGTGGTTATGTTAAGAATAAGGTTATGGAGTTTGTAGGTCCCGGTGTAGAGAACTTAAGTGCCGATTACCGAATCGGTATTGATGTTATGACCACAGAGACAACCTGTTTGTCATCCATCTGGAAGACGGATGACAGAATTAAGGAGTTCTATGAGATCCATGGCAGAAGTGAAGATTATAAGGAGTTAAATCCTGGTGCAGTTGCATATTATGATGGCGTTGTGTATGTAGATCTGTCAGCTGTTAAGCCTATGATCGCAATGCCATTCCATCCAAGTAATGTATATACCATTGAGGAACTGAATGCAAATCTGATGGATATCTTAGACGACTGTGAGAAGCGTGCAAAGGTAAGTCTGGATGGTAAAGTAGACTTTACTTTAAAGGATAAGGTTCGGAATGGAAAACTGTATGTAGAACAGGGAATTATCGCAGGCTGTGCCGGCGGTGGATTTGAAAATATCTGTGAAGCAGCGGATATCCTGAAGGGTTCTTACATCGGAGCAGATGAGTTTACATTAAGTGTATATCCGGCAAGTACTCCGATCTATATGGAACTGGCAAAGAATGGTGTGTTGGCAGATCTGATTGAGACAGGTTCGATTGTAAAGACTGCATTCTGCGGTCCTTGCTTTGGTGCCGGTGATACCCCTGCAAATAATGCATTTAGTATTCGTCACTCAACCAGAAACTTCCCGAACCGGGAAGGCTCTAAGATCCAGAATGGACAGATTTCATCCGTGGCACTGATGGATGCGCGGTCTATCGCAGCAACTGCAGCCAATAAGGGATATCTGACAGCCGCAACGGATCTGGATGTGAATTTTACACAGAGAAAGTATTACTTTGATAAGAGCATATATGAGCATCGTGTATACAATGGGGTTGGCAAGGCCGATCCTTCCGTAGAGATTAAGTTTGGACCAAATATTAAGGACTGGCCGGCAATGGCACCACTGCCGGAGAATCTGATTCTGAAGGTCGTATCTGAGATCCATGATCCGGTTACCACGACCGATGAACTGATCCCATCCGGTGAAACATCGTCTTATCGTTCCAATCCGCTTGGTCTGGCAGAGTTTACACTGTCCAGAAAAGATCCTGCATATGTAGGACGGGCAAAAGAGGTTCAGAAGGCACAGAAGGCGATCGAGGCAGATACCTGTCCATGTGAAGCACTTCCGGAGCTGACACCGATCATGGATAAGATCAAGGAAACCTATACAATCAGCAGAAAGACGGTTGGTGTCGGCAGTACGATCTTTGCTGTTAAACCGGGAGACGGTTCTGCCCGTGAGCAGGCTGCATCCTGTCAGAAGGTACTGGGAGGCTGGGCGAATATTGCCAATGAATATGCAACGAAGCGGTATCGTTCTAACCTGATTAACTGGGGTATGCTTCCATTCCTAATTAAGGATAAGGACACAGAACTTCCGTTTGCAAATGATGACTATATCTTTATTCCGGGCATTGCAGAAGCAGTGAAGAATAAGACCGATGAGATCAAGGCATATGTTGTAAACAAGGACATGAAGGAGTTTACGGTAACTCTTGGACAGTTAACCGATAATGAGAGAGAGATCATTCTGGATGGCTGCTTGATTAACTATAACCGATCCGGAAAGTAAAGGTATAACAAAATAAAGAAATAAGCAGTGTTGGGGATCAGATATCTGATTTACAGAAGACGTGAGATATCTAAAAGTCCCCAGCCCTGTTGAAAATGAGGTAAATCTAACCGCCTGGCACATTTGTGCAGGCGGTTTTTTACATCCTGATTAGTAAGGGCAGGTTCCTGTTCCAGCAAGAGTGCCAGGGCACCGCTGACGAAGGCGGTAGACATGGAGGTTCCGGTTTTGACTGCATAGCCCTGCGGCTGATTGCTGCAGCTGATGATCTGGCTTCCAGGTGCTACGATTTCCGGTTTTACGTTCTGACAGCTTGTCGGACCACGTCCGGAGTATAGACGTCTGGTACCATGTGTCAGAGCAGAAAGGTTGTCATCGGAGGCTCCGACAGTGATAATGGAACAGCTATCGCCCGGAGAACTGATAGATCCGGGTTTTGGACCGTTGTTGCCTGCGGAAGCACAAATGATCAGACCTTGGTCCCAGAGGGATTCGACAGCTTCTGTCAGAAGATGATGGCTGGAGGAATGAGGGGCGTTGGTTCCGATGGAGATGTTTACGATGCGGATGTTGTAAGTCTTGTGATATTGACTGATCCAGCGAAGAGCTTTTAAAAAGGTGCTGACAGGAGCATTTCCATTCTTATCCAGAACCTTTAGAACAATCAGGCTGCAGCCGGGGGCAATCCCCAGATATTCATCCTCTGCGAGCAGAGAAGAAGAAGCGATCCTTCCGCAGATATGAGAACCATGACCGGAATCATCATAGGCCTTCTTATGGTCATTTACAAAGTCCTGGAAGTGGAGGATCCGATTAGACAGAATCTGGGGCTGCTGAGGATAATGGGAAAAATCAGATCTTGGATAAACCCCCGTATCTAAAACCGCAATGCCCACTCCCGTCCCATAAATGTGACGGTGGTGGGCATAGTCTGCATGTATACGATGATTCGGTTGCAATATAATATCTGTGTCGAAAACGGCTGCCATAGCTTCTGATCCTGCTGTACTCCTTACGATTAGGGTATGCACAGGAGTTGGAAATGTGAGGCTAACGATCCCATTTATCACAGAGAGAATTGATCTGGTCGGTAAACTTGATCAGATCCTTGTTACTGCCACCTTCGTTATGGCGGATCACAGCTAACAGGCGCTGACCGGCTGCCACCAGACGAAGGTAGATCGTCATAGCACGGCTGTTTTTCGCAATCACTGCTTTGGACTTCTTTGTTTGATTGCCATCGGTGATCCACTGTCCGGTCAGGAGATCAAAGGAAGCACCGGTATAAGGCGCTTCGGCGTGATAGTCATATTCCTCTCGGAGACAGGTGGCAAAACTGTCACAGACACTGTCTTCGCCATGAACAACGAAGACTTCTTTCGGCTTTGGAGAAATGGCCTGCAGCCATTGGATCAGGTGTTCCTTGTCTGCATGCCCGCTGATGCCTTCGAGCTTCAGGATGTGTGCCCTTACTTCGATGGTTTCACCAAAGAGTGTGACGGCAGGTGCACCTTCTAAGAGAGAGCGGCCCAGCGTTCCGTTTGCCTGATATCCAACAAAGAGAACCGTACACTCCGGTCTCCATAGGTTGTGCTTCAGATGATGTCTGATTCGACCCGCCTCACACATACCGGAGGCAGAGAGAATCACCTTTGGCTGGGGATTGAAGTTGATGGCTTTGGATTCCTCGCTGGTAACAGAAGTTTTCAGACCCGGGAAGGCGATTGGATTAATTCCCTTTCGAACCAATGCCATCGCCTCTTCGTCGAAGCAGCTTTCCACATTTCGGTTGAATACATTGGTTGCTTCTACAGCCAGAGGGCTATCTACATATACTTCAAAGTCCGGATATTCCGGCAGAAGATTCTGCATTTTGATTTCGCGAATGAAGTACAGGAGCTCCTGCGTCCGTCCGACGGCAAAGGATGGGATCACTACATTTCCGCCTCTTGCAAAGGTATCGCGGATAATTGTGGTCAGTTCTTTTACATAGTCCGGTGTAGCCGGATGGGAACGATCGCCATAGGTAGACTCCATGATGACATAATCTGCCTCTGACAGATACTGTGGATCGCGGATCAGCGGCTGGTTGATATTGCCGATATCGCCGGAGAATGCCAGCTTCACGGTCTGTTCATTTTCGGTTGCCCATAGCTCGATGCTGGCGGATCCGAGAAGGTGACCGACATCGGAAAAACGGACCTGAATTCCGTCGCAGATCGTTACGATCGCATCATAGTCCAGAGAATGGAAGTGTGAGATGACATTCTCGGCATCCTGTATGGTATAAAGAGGTGTGACCTCCGGCAGACCGGATCGTCTGGCCTTCCGATTCTTCCATTCTGCCTCCATTTCCTGAATGTGGGCACTATCCCGAAGCATGATCTGGCACAGATCGGTGGTAGCCTTAGTGGCAAATATGGATCCTCGGAAGCCCTGGGAGTAAATAAGCGGAAGATATCCGCTATGGTCAATGTGTGCATGAGTCAGAAAAATGTAGTCAATATCTGCAGCAGGATACGGCATATCTTCATTTTCGTAGATATCAGCGCCCTGTTCCATACCACAGTCGATTGCCAGCTTCTTGCCTGCGATTTCTAAGAAGTGACAGCTTCCAGTGACCTCATGATCTGCTCCGATAAAAGTTAGCTTCATAAGTAGTCCCCCTTTACGTAAGCCTTTATAATACAGTATGATATAATTATAATATGCGGGCAGTTATTTTTCAATGTGAACATACGTCTTAATGAAATTACATGCAGTGTCTGTTTTTGTGTCTGTTTTTTCCTTGAAATGAAGACCGGAGATGTATATAATAAAAGAAGTAGTGTGGTTCCTTTCATCGAGGGAATCCGCTTTGAATATGTGTAAGGAAGTGTGAAGGATGAATCAGGCAGTACGTCCCGTTCCGGGACAGAGATACCAACACTTTAAGGGGAATCTCTATCAGATTATTACATTAGGATATCATTCGGAAACCAATGAAGAGATGGTTGTATATCAGGCACTGTACGGCGAATATAAGGTGTATATTCGTCCGCTTTCCATGTTTATGGAACGATTAGATAAAGAGAAGTATCCGGGTATCGAACAGGAGTATCGCTTTGAACTGGTGTATTCGCCGGAAGAAACCGATATACAGGATCATGCTGCGGTTGGAACGGCTGAAAGTGGCGTACAGTCAGAGGAGGAAGGTGTGAATCCGCTGTTAATGCAGTTTCTGGATGCGGAGACCTATAGTGCAAAGCTGAAGATCTTTCTGGAGATGCGGGATACCATCGATGAGGTGATATTGACCGATGTGGCAGCATCTTTGGATATTTCTACCGGAACCGGTTCATTGGAAGAGCAGTATGCCAGTGTACAATATGCATTGCATACGCTTGCCAAGTATGAGAGAAGTAACCGATAACCATAGACAGATAGAAGAAGGTAAGGGAGCATATGGTAAAACGGAAGATTAAGCAGGCACTTGACGGAAAGTTAAATGAACTGAAGATGAATCTGGAGAATAACTACAAAGATCTGGCAAGAACCGCATTACGGGAATATCAGGAACTGGTAGAACAGTATCAAAGCTCCGGAGATCTGAAAGAAAAAGACTATAGAAAATACAAGCAGATCGCAGATGAATACGCAATGCGGATGCAGAATTACCATCATTAAGTATTCTGGAGTGCAGCAGTAAGAAGAAGAGGAAAAGCAAAAGACCAGCCTACATACCGAGGCTGGCCTTTATTTTTGCAACAAAGTTCCGGGTTTCTGTATAAGGCGGAATACCACCATATTTATCAACGACACCGGAACCGGCATTATAAGCGGCCAGTGTCAGAGACAGATCTCCCTGATAGTGCTCGGATAGCTGGGCCAAGAGCTTGGCCCCACCCATGATGTTCTGGTAAGGGTCATAGGAGTCCGTAACCCCCAGATAGGATGCGGTACCCGGCATAAGCTGCATTATACCGACGGCACCGGAGGAGGATACAACATCGGACTGGAAGTTTGATTCCTGCTTTGCCACTGCCTTTAATAAGTCAACCGGCAGATTGTAAGTAGCTGCAGCTTCCTGAAAGCAGGCATCCAGATCGGCAGAAGAATAGCCGGCGGTCTGCATGGTACGGGTACGATAAGCATCAGTGGATGCATAGGCAGCGGTACTGCTATTTAATAAGTCCTGAAAAGAGGAAGAAGCAACCCTTGACTGCGAAGCAGAGGAAAGCTGTGCTTTCTGCTGCGCCAGCTTTGCGGCTTCGACCGCCTCTAAGAACTGGGCTTCTGTTGAATATGTCATTGAAGTAACGTATGCCATAAAGATACCTCTTAAATCGAATTCTAAATCTATCATTAGTATAAAGACCCGTTCGAAAAAATGCAAGTCCCGGTGCCAGAAATACAAAATGGGAAAATAGGTTCTTTCATAGACAGATCCGGTGCAGGAGTGGTATAATAACTCTAATTATATTTAAGACAAAGAAAAAAGCGGAGGTTCCATATGCGAGGCTTAGAAACGGATGTTAGAAGATTACGCAAGCAGGTATTTGTAGAGATAGCAAAGGTAGCATATAATTCGGATTCGATTAATGATGATATCGAGGCGATTCCATATAAGGTTACACCGGGAGATACACCACAGTATTGTGATAATATATATCGAGAACGGGCGATTACCAGTGAACGGGTGCGCCTGGCGATGGGAATGTCGCTGCGTCCGGAGGATCGACCGGTGCATGTCACACAGGGACTGGAGGAAAGTGCAATCGATGAAAAGTATTATGAGCCGCCATTGATGCAGGTCATTCCATCCGCCTGCAATGCCTGTGAAAATAACATATATGAGGTAAGCAATCAGTGTAAGGGCTGTGTAGCACATCCGTGTATGGAGGTATGTCCGATGGATGCCATCTCCTGGGTGAACGGAAGGTCCTTTATTGATCAGAATAAGTGTATCAAATGCGGAAAGTGTAAGGCCAATTGTCCGTATGATGCGATCGCAAATAAGAGACGTCCGTGTGCAGATGCCTGTGGAGTGGGAGCAATCGAGAGCGACGAGCACGGAAGAGCAAAGATTAATGAAGATAAATGTGTGTCCTGTGGTATGTGTATGGTCAGCTGCCCATTTGGAGCGATTGCGGATAAGTCACAGCTGTTTCAGTTGATTCGTGCGATGAAGTCCGGAAGAGAGATCATTGCAGAGATTGCACCTGCCTTTGTAGGGCAGTTTGGCGAGTATGCGACGCCGGAGAAGATCAAAGCCGCTTTGATCAAGTTGGGCTTTAAGGATGTATATGAGGTAGCAATCGGTGCCGATATCGGAGCCATGGCAGAGGCAGAGCATTATGTAGAGGCCGTAGCGAGCGGAAAACAGCCATTTCTGCTGACTTCCTGCTGTCCGTCCTGGGCGATGCTGGCAAAGAAATATTTTCCGGAAACCATTAGTATGATATCCAATGAATTGACACCGATGGTAGCAACTGCCAGAATTATTAAGAAGGAACATCCGAATGCATCCGTTGTATTTATCGGACCATGTGCAGCAAAGAAGCTGGAGGCGTCCAGACGTACCGTTCGAAGTGATGTGGATTTTGTTATCACATTCGAGGAGTTGGATGCGATGTTCTTAGTACAGGATATTGAATTTGATGATTTTCGTCAGGGTGTGCCGATGGAGGATGCGACCGGAGCCGGTCGAGGATATGCGGTAGCCGGAGGTGTGGCGGATGCGATTAAGGCATGTATCAAAGAATACCACCCTGAGGTAGAGGTAAATATCGAGCATGCGGAAGGTTTAAGTGAGTGCAGAAAGATGCTGATGCTGGCGAAGGCCGGCCGTAAGAATGGCTGTCTGATCGAGGGTATGGGCTGTCCGGGAGGCTGTATCGCCGGAGCCGGTACGAATATTCCGATCAATAAGGCAACCGTAGCAGTCCGGAACTTCAAGGGTGCGACGAAGAAAGCAGTCCCGGATGCAGATATTCTGGAAGAATTATAAAAGCAGGACATAAAGAAGAAAGCAGGCAGGAGAAGAAGCAATGAAGAGATTCTGGACTGGTCTAAGATATGGAAACGGGCTTACAAGATTATATGTAATCGGGATCCCAGTCTGTATATTGACTGGAATAGGATTCGTAATTGCTTCTTTTTGTATCAATAACATGTGGTTCTTTCTGCTTGGTGTGGCATGCGTGATTGCAGGAATAGCTTTGATCCTGAATTATAATATCGAAGAATCGGATGTGGAACCACTAACCGATGAAGAAGAGACGGCAAACGAGACGGGTGTCGTAGCAGATAGCAGGGAAATGCCTGAACCGAATACAGAAAAACAGTCGGAAGAAAAACGACAGGAAGAAAAGCAGCAGGGCAAAAAGAAACGCAGACAGCAAACGAAGAAACGGAAAAAACAAAAAGAGAAAGAAGTTGAAATAGAAGTTGAAAAAAAAGAGGACAGCCTGCTTCAGTATGACGAGAAAAAAATCAAACAGGTATTCTATAAATATAAGATCCGGAAGGACTATAAATGCATTATAATTGATGCGTGGGAGAAGAAGGGAATTTATCAGCAGCCTGCTTATATCTGGCGGCAGAGGAGCCAGATCCACATTTTGGTGTTGGGAGACAAGACGCAGGATCTGACCATACCGATGAATCGGTTGACCATTTTGAAATATCATAAAGGAGTTATATGTCAGGCAAAGAAGGAATATATGCAGTTTCGGAAGGAGTCACCGGTAAAGACCGTCTTTTCTGCATATCTGCCGACTTATCGGCAGGGAGTAAAGGATGGACATCCGGTGATCTATAAGAATCTGTTTGAGCTGGGAGACGGAATTCTGCTGACGAATACATCCGTGCGTGCAATATTGGAACTGTTACAGCCGGAGTTTCAGGTGGATGACGGAGTGACCAGGGATGTCCGGTATAATGGATTCTTAAAAGAAATCTATAAGCAGAGCATACTGTTGCAAAATCAGGTGATCGGGGTAAAGGACTATCAGGAGGCTGTAAATGAGAATCTTCAGAAACTGGCAGTCTCTGAGGCATCCGAAAGGGAATATGAGTCTACTCTTCAGGCACTATATCAGAATAAAATGATAACACAGGAATATATAGAGTATTACCGGCAGTACCGGGAGCAGGGAAGACAGGAGAAAGGAGAGAGAAGATGAGCGGGATGATATATGCGTTAGCAGGCGTTCCGGTTACCGGAGATGGATTCCGACCATGGATCGCAGCAGTGATTCTGATTGTATCAATCGTGATTTTGGTAGCTATGATCGTTATGGGAAAACGATCCGGCGATGATTCCGAACGGGATGATTCGTACCGGGATGAGGATAAATAAAGGAGTATTTGACAAATAAGCGTTCAATGCGTAAAATATGGGACTAGATAGGCATAAGAACAACAGGAGGAGCAAGCATGGAAAAGATTAAGATGACCACACCATTGGTCGAGATGGACGGCGATGAGATGACCAGAATATTATGGAAGATGATAAAGGATGAACTCCTGCTTCCATACATAGATCTGAAGACAGAGTATTATGATCTGGGGCTGGAATATAGAAATGAGACGAACGATCAGGTAACGATTGATTCTGCCGAGGCTACCAAGAAGTATGGTGTGGCAGTTAAGTGTGCAACGATCACACCAAATGCAGCACGTATGACAGAGTATAATCTGAAGGAAATGTGGAAGAGCCCAAATGGTACGATCCGGGCTGCACTGGATGGAACGGTATTCCGTGCACCAATCGTAGTAAAGGGAATCGAGCCATGTGTAAAGAACTGGGAGAAGCCGATCACACTGGCCAGACATGCATACGGAGACGTTTATAAGAATTCTGAGATCCGTGTTCCGGGAGCCGGGAAGGCAGAACTGGTATTTACCGGTGAGGACGGAACGGAGATCCGGGAAACCATCCATAACTTTACGGGAGCCGGTATTATTCAGGGTATTCATAATACAGATAAGTCGATTGAGAGCTTTGCAAGATGTTGCTTTAACTACGCATTGGATACAAAGCAGGATCTGTGGTTTGCCACAAAGGATACGATTTCAAAGAAGTATGACCATAGATTCAAGGATATTTTTCAGGAAATCTACGATGCAGAGTACGATGAGAAGTTCAAGGCAGCCGGTATTGAATACTTCTATACATTGATCGATGATGCGGTTGCTCGTGTTATGAAGGCAAAGGGCGGATTTATCTGGGCATGTAAGAACTATGATGGTGATGTTATGAGTGATATGGTATCCAGTGCTTTTGGTTCCCTGGCAATGATGACATCCGTACTGGTATCGCCGGAAGGATACTACGAGTATGAGGCTGCACATGGTACGGTTCAGAGACATTATTATAAGCACTTAAAGGGTGAAGAGACATCTACAAACTCTGTAGCAACGATCTTTGCATGGACAGGTGCATTAAGAAAGCGTGGAGAGATGGATCAGCTTCCGGAGCTTGGCAAATTTGCGGATGCACTTGAGGCAGCGACCCTTGAGACGATTGAGTCCGGTAAGATGACAAAGGATCTGGCACTGATTACTTCCATTCCGAATCCGACAGCACTTTCAAGCGAAGGCTTTATAAAGGCGATTCGTGAGACATTAGAGCAGAAGCTTCAGTAGAAAGATGTAATATAAGAGTACGAGAATAAAAACGGATGCATACCATTTCTTTGGAACGATATGGTATGCATCCGTTTTGGTATAATGAGGAGTCGTGCAGAGAATGTGTGTATCCGTAGGTTTATTCCGCAGCGGTTTCCCATTGGGTATACAGATCTTCTAACGTGGTTTCCGCTTCTTCTTTTTGCTTTGCCAGTTCCATACAGCGTGCGGCATCGGTAGAAATCTCCGGCCGGCACATCTCATCGGATAGCTGTTGACAGAGGGTTTCGAGCTGCTCGATTCGGGCTTCCAGCTTCTTCAGATCATTTTCACGTTTTCTCTGTCGTGCCTGTTCTTCCTTCTGTGCCTTCCAGTCCAGTTTGGACTCAGAGGAAGGAGTGGAATCGGTCGGAGCAGAAGCGGTGGCGGTGGAAGTGCCGGAATGTCCCTGTTCATATAGCTGTTCTACCAGCTCTTTTTTCTCCAGATAATAGTCATAGTTTCCTTTATATTCATTCAGATGACCACCCGTCAGATCTAGGATCCGGGTTGCGGTCTTGTTGATAAAGTATCGGTCGTGCGATACATAGAATACCGTTCCGGTATAGCTGCGCAGAGCAGACTCCAGAATCTCCTTTGACGTGATATCCAGATGGTTTGTCGGCTCATCCAGAATCAGAAGATTGGCAGAGGAGAGCATAAGCTTTGCCAGAGAAACACGTCCGCGTTCACCACCACTTAGATCCTCGATTTTTTTGAATACATCATCGCCGGTAAAAAGAAAGGCTGCAAGTACATTTCGGATTCTGGTATTTGTAAGTGACGGATAGGCGTCCGAAATTTCCTGAAAGATGGTCTTCTCCGGAGAAAGCACCTGATGCTCCTGATCGTAGTAGCCGATCTTTACACGGGAACCTAAAACGATTCGACCGGTATCTTTCGGAACGTATTTGTTTATGATCTTTAGGATCGTAGTCTTTCCGGTTCCGTTATTGCCGATCAGTGCGACGCGTTCCCCGCGTTTAATATCGATGGTAATGTCCTCAAACAGGACATGCGAGCCAAAGGCTTTTGACAGGTGTTCCACCAGAAGAACATCATTTCCGCTTTCGACCTCCGGTTCCAGACGGATCTTCATGGCATCATGAACCTCCTGTGGTTTATCCAGAACTTCTATACGGTTTAACATCTTTTCGCGGCTTTCTGCCCGCTTGATAGATTTTTCACGATTGAAGGACTTTAGCTTTGCGATGACCTCCTCCTGATGACGGATATCTGCCTGTTGATTTAAGTAGGCTTTCATCTCGCTGGCACGTATTTCCTCTCTTCGTGCAGCATACCAGCTATAGTTTCCGTTATATACGCGGCTGACGCCGAATTCCAGTTCGACCACCTTTGTAACGATGCGGTCCAGAAAGTATCGATCGTGAGAAACGATCAGTACGGCTCCGCCATAGTTGTTCAGATATCCCTCCAGCCAGGCAATCGAACTCATATCCAGATGGTTGGTTGGCTCATCCAAGAGGATGATATCCGGCCGGCTGAGCAGAAGACGGCCCAAGGCTACACGGGTTTTCTGACCGCCGGACAGTGTAGAGATCCGGGTGTCATAATCTCCTTCGGTGAAGCCCAGACCTTTTAATACGCCATTGATTTCACTCTTATAGGCATATCCGTTTTCCTGTTCAAATGTATGGTTTAACCGTGTGTAAGTATTCAGAAGAGCTTCCAGTGCTTCACCCTCTGCATGTTTCATGGCAGCTTCGGTCTCCCGAATCTTCTGATCGAGTTCTATGATATGCTGTTTTACGGACAGCATTTCCTCGTAAATGGTATGCTGATAGGAATGTTCCTGCTGCTGAGCCAGGTATCCGATGGTTTTATCCTTGCCCAGAATTACCTGCCCGGAGTCCGGAGCTTCCTCACCCATAATAATCTTCAGAAGTGTAGATTTGCCGGCTCCGTTTATGCCGACCAGGGCTACCTTTTCCCGTTCTTCTATATGAAATTGAACGTCCTTTAAGACATCCTTGATGCCAAAGGACTTACTGATATTCTGACATGCCAGTATCATTGGTATGATCCTCCATAGATATAATAAGAAATCATACCATAATATATCCCCTTTGACAAATGCCATTGATAAGACTATGATGAGTAGGATAATGACATTTCTCTATAGCAGGGAGGCTGTAAGATATGCGATATATAACAACAGGAACGCAAATGCAGGCAATCGATGCCTATACGATAAATGAACTGGAGATTCCGTCTATGGTTCTGATGGAACGGGCGGCTCTTTCCGTTGCGCAGATTGTCTCTGCGTACCTTGAGGAGCTGGAGCTTACCGGGCAGCCGCGGATCCTGATCGTGACAGAAGGCGGAAATAACGGTGGCGATGGACTGGCGGTTGCCAGAATCTTAAATGGCTACGGCTATGATACCGATGTCTGGCAGATCGGAGGCGTGACACATGAGACCGATCAGTACCGCTGGCAAAAGCAGATTCTGGAACGGCTGGAGATTCAGGTTCATCAGGGAGTGACAGAAACGGATCTGCAGATGTGGAAACAGCCACGATACGATGTGATCATAGATGGCATCTTTGGGGTGGGATTACATCGGGAGATCCGATCTCCGCAAAGAGAAGTGATCCGGTGTATGAATGAACTGGGCGGACTCAAATGCGCCATTGATATACCATCCGGAATCGATAGTACAGACGGACATGTATACGGCATCGGCTTTCGGGCGGATGTAACCGTAACTTTTGGATGTGAGAAGACAGGACAACTGATAGGAAAAGGACCGGAATACTGCGGAGATCTGGTTTTGGCAGATATTGGGTTCCCGGCACAGGCGGTGTCATATGGAAGCCCTGTATGTTATGCTTATGAGGACGGAGACCAGTGGCGGTATCTGCCGGAACGAAACCGAAGTGGGAATAAGGGAACCTTTGGTAAGGTTACAGTGGTAGCAGGAAGTGAATCGATATGCGGGGCAGCACTCCTGAGTGCAGAAGCAGCCTATCGTTCCGGCTGCGGACTGGTAGAGATTATTACTCATCAAAATAATCGGGAAGCGATACAGGAACGGCTGCCGGAAGCACTTCTGCAGGTGTATTCAAATCAAGAAGAAGCCGTCCGTTTATTAAAGAAGGCGGAAGGATGGGCAGACGCTATCGTAATCGGGCCGGGAATCGGTACCGGAGAGATCGGGCATGCACTGACCCGGACAGCACTGGAGTCGGATCGGCCATTGATCGTAGATGCAGATGCGATCACGAATTGTTCTGAGATGCCGGAGCTTTTGCAGCTGAGAATCGGTAAGGCGGGAATGATTCTGACTCCGCATATGAAGGAAATGGAACGACTGAGTGGAGTACCGGTTTCACAGCTCAAGCAGGCACCATGGAAGTATGCACAGGAGTTTGCAGATGAAAAAGAAGCAGTCTGTGTTCTAAAGGATGCCAGAACCGTTGTGGCAGTATCTGGTGAAACACAGTGTTATATAAATTTATCCGGCAATGATGGTATGGCAACGGGAGGATCCGGTGATGCGTTGACCGGCATAATAGCATCCTTTCTGGTTCAGGGACTTTCACTTGCAGAGGCGGCCAGAACGGGGGTATATATCCATGGACTGGCAGGTGACGCGGCGGCAGAAAAGAAGGGACATCGCGGAATGCTGGCCGGAGATATCATTCTGGGTTTGGAAGAAGTATTGCTATAGATTAGGAGGAATTTGAGAATGAAGTATTATAATGTACAGGCTGAGGTGGACTTAGACGCTATTTATCACAATATAATAGAAATGAGAAAGCATATTCGTCCGGATACCCTGCTTTTGGCAGTGATCAAGGCAGACGCGTACGGACATGGTGCGGTAGCGGTGGCAAAGGCACTGGAGGATGAAGTTGACTATTATGCAGTAGCTCATCTGGAAGAGGCGGAGGAGCTGCGAAGATATGGAATTCAGACACCGATTCTGATCTTAGGTACCTGTGTGCCGGAGGAGTTTGAGGATCTGATCCGACATCAGATCACGATTAATATCTATCGACTGGAGGATGCTAAAAAGCTGTCAGAAACGGCACAGGCGATGCAGCAGACCGCAAAGGTACATATTAAGCTGGATACCGGTATGCACAGAATCGGCTTTCCATGCAATGAGCAGGCAGTGGAAGATATTAAGAAGATCGCCGCTTTGCCCGGACTGGAGCTGGAGGGGATCTTTACACATTTTGCAAAGGCGGATGAAAAGAATAAGGAAGCGTTTGAATATCAGTTAAATCAATTCCGATATATGCTGGGGGTACTGGAGAATGAGGGCATCCGGTTCCCGATTCGGCATGCAGCCAATAGTGCCGCAATTATGGAAGCCGGAGATCTGGAACTGGATATGGTACGTTCCGGAATCAGTACTTACGGATTGTATCCATCCGAAGAGGTGGAGAAGGATACGGCAGATTTAAGACCGGCGATGGCATTGCGAAGCCGCATTACCCATGTGAAGACCTTGCCGGCCGGTGAGGGCATCGGATATGGATGGACCTATACGACCACGAGGGAAACAAAAGTAGCAACCATACCGACCGGTTATGCAGATGGTTATAAGCGCGCACTGTCAAATCAGGGCAGAGTGTTGATCCATGGTATATCTGCACCGATCATAGGAAGAGTCTGCATGGATCAGTTTATGGTAGATGTTACAGATGTTCCGAATGTAAAAGTGGGTGATATGGCAACACTGTTCGGACGGGATGGCAATGCATGGCTGCCGGTAGAAGAGCTTGCAAATGCCAGTGCCAGCTTTAATTATGAGTTTGTTTGCGGATTGACCAGACGGGTACCAAGGATCTATACCTGGCATGGAAAGGTAGCCGGGGTGCTGGACTATCTGGCAGAAGAGCCGTATGAATGGTTTGAATAGATAATACGTGTATACTCCGGATAACTTTGGAAATACTTTAGGTAAGAAAGAATGTCTGGAGAGTGAAAGAATGATTATAAAACGTGGAGATATCTATTATGCAGATCTGCGACCGGTTGTCGGCTCCGAGCAGGGGGGAGTCCGGCCGGTGCTGGTAGTCCAGAATGAGGCGGGAAATCGTCACAGTTCCACAGTGATTGTGGCAGCCATTACCAGCAAGATGACCAAGGCAAAGCTGCCGACTCATATAGAACTGGACTGCAAACGATGTGAAATCGTGAAGAATTCGATTGTGCTGTTAGAACAGATTCGGACGATTGATAAGAAACGATTGCGGGAAAAGGTCTGCCATCTGGAGGGAGATATTATGGAACAGGTGGATATTGCATTGCGGATTAGTCTTGAACTTACATAAGGAATTGACGAAATCCGTACTCCATGCTATTTTAGAAGAGATACAAATATTGGATAATTGATAGAATCTATCAGCTAAAAGGGAAAGGAGAACGGGAGATGGCCAAGAGCGGTCCCAGTCGCCTGTTTCACGTGTTTTCGCGGAACAAGGCAAAGAATGAAGAAGAAGTAGAAGAAGAGATTAAATCCATGGTCACAGAGGGGCATGAACATGGTGTGATTTTGGAAGATGAGGCAGAGATGATTAATAACATCTTTGAATTTGGTGATAAAGAAGCCAGAGATGTCATGAGCCCTCGTCAGAAAATCGTCGGTATCGATGCTTCGCTCAGTCTGGAGGAAGCAATGAATCTTATGCTGGAAAACGGATTTTCCAGATATCCATTATATCAAGAAGATTTAGATAATATTGTAGGAGTGTTACATCTAAAGGATGCAATGCGATACTATATGCGGGATAAAGAGGTTTCACTGCTTGAGGTGGCGAGGGAGCCTTACTTTGTGCATCCGACACAGAATATCAGTAAGCTGTTTAATGATATGCAGACGAAGAAGATACATATGGCAATCGTAGTGGATGAATATGGCCAGACGGAAGGAATCGTCGCAATGGAGGATATTCTGGAGGTAATTGTAGGGAATATTCTGGATGAATACGATGAAGAGGAACATGATATTATCCGGCTGGGACAGGAGAACTGCTATCTGATGCGTGGACTGGCAAGGCTGGATGAGATATCGGAACTGCTGGGAATTGAGTTCCCGGACGAAGATATCGATACATTGAATGGGTTTCTGCTGTATGAGCTGGGTCGTCTGCCGATGGAGGATGAGGAGATCAATATCGTATATCAGGGATATTCCTTCCATCCAATCGATATCCATGACAAGATGATTGTTCAGGTAAAGGTAACCAAGGTGAAGGAAGATCCGGAAGAAAAGACCGAGGCTGCCGAAGGGTAAAACCGGATAAAAGGAAGGAAAGATCGGGTGCCGGTGACTTTACAGACCTTAAAAAGAGTGGTAAACTAGATAAGATTGTTGGGTATTCCCATGAATGAAAAGAATAAGAATTATAAAAAAGAAGAGGAGAATCTACTATGTCAGGACATTCAAAATTTGCCAATATTAAGCATAAGAAGGAAAAGAATGATGCAGCAAAGGGTAAGATCTTTACCATCATTGGTAAGGAAATCGCCGTAGCCGTAAAGGAAGGCGGACCAAACCCGGATAATAACAGCAAGCTGCGGGATGTCATTGCAAAGGCGAAGGCAAATAATGTGCCGAATGACACGATCGAGCGTGGTATCAAGAAGGCAGCGGGATCTTCCGATGCAGTAAACTATACATCCATTACATATGAAGGATACGGACCGAATGGTACTGCAATCATCGTTGATACGCTGACAGACAATAAGAACCGTACGGCATCCAATGTACGAAACGCATTTACCAAGGGTGGTGGAAATGTTGGAACAACCGGTTGTGTGTCCTTTATGTTTGATAAAAAGGGACAGATCATCATCGATAAGGAAGAATGTAATCAGGAAGCAGATGATTTGATGATGGCAGCTCTGGATGCCGGTGCTGAGGACTTCTCAGAAGAGGAAGACAGCTACGAAATCATTACAGCACCGGAGGATTTCAGTACAGTACTGGAAGCTCTGGAGACAGCCGGAATCACATTTGCATCTGCAGAGGTTACAATGATTCCGCAGACCTGGGTAGAATTAACCGGCGAAGAGGATATCAAGAAAATGAATCGAATTCTGGATCTGTTAGATGAAGACGATGACGTACAGGCTGTATATCATAACTGGGACGAGTAAGTAGACGTTAAGTACACGATTCAAAGAGGGGGAGACGAACGTGTTAGTAGAGGTTATGCGATTCCGATGTAGATTCAGCTATCCGGCGATTCACAGAGAATTGAAGAAGATCACCGGAGAGGAAGACTGGATGGGGTTCATGGAAATGGGAGAGGATCCGATTCGAATGTTTCGGATGTTTGTAAAAGAAGGTCTGCTGGAAAAGGATGACGATGAAGTTGTTGTCTACATGGATGTACCCGATTAAAAAGGTTGAGAAAAACTAATAAGAATAGCCATGCACACTTTAGAGATATGTACCCTCTTTACTGGACAAACCAGTAAGGAGGGTATTTTTTAGGTGGCATGGATTCAGGCGGTATGTTAAGATAATTATGTCAAGGTGTAGTTTGTAGGGACGGTGACAAAATTAATATTTAAAAACCGCTTAATATATATTTGAATGATAATGGAGGAAACATGAGTTTAAGAAAAATTATGAGAAGGGGGAAATATATAGTTATCAGTTTGGTTATGATGAAATGGGTGCGATTGCTAACGATGGAGTTTTTTTAGTAGGTAATGGCAGGGATGGCTATGGAAGAATTGTATCGTTTAAGACAGACGAATGTGTGATAGAGCCTGTTGATAATCATAATAAAATTAATGAAGACAGGATACGATATTATTTCTTTTCAGAAGAGGCAATAACCCAATGGTTAGAATAGGCTCACAAAACACACGAATGGGGATGTCTTAAATGTGGTAATTTCATTTGATAATCAGATTGGAAAAGATACAGCACTTTACAGACTATATAATACAAAGATTCATGAGAAGATTGCGGAGCAGAAAGCGAAGTAGATAGTAGATATTTTGCAAGATATGATAAAAACAGAAAAGGTGATTTTATAGTTTCAAAAGCAGGGGACGTATGATATAATAATAAGCTGAATTATAATTGTGTAATAAAAACATAGAAAGGCGAGAAGGCTTATAAATCAAGCGTTTTCGGACAGGTATAGGATAAAATGAAATTAGGAATCGTCGGATTGCCAAATGTAGGAAAAAGTACTTTATTCAATTCGTTAACAAAGGCTGGTGCAGAAAGTGCAAACTATCCATTCTGTACAATCGATCCAAATGTAGGAATCGTAGCAGTTCCCGATGAACGTCTGACAAAGCTGACAGAGATGTACCATTCAGCTAAGACAACACCGGCAGTGATTGAATTCGTAGATATCGCAGGTTTGGTAAAAGGTGCGTCGAAGGGAGAAGGTCTGGGAAATCAGTTCCTGGCGAATATTCGTGAAGTAGATGCTATTGTACATGTAGTGCGATGCTTCGAAGATCCGAATGTGATTCATGTAGATGGAAGTGTTGATCCGTTACGGGATATTGAAACCATTAACTTCGAGCTGATCTTTTCGGATATTGAAGTATTGGAGAGAAGAATCGCGAAAACTGTCCGGGGTGCAAAGAATGACAAGACACTGGCAAAGGAACTGGAGCTTCAGAACCGGATCAAGGCACATCTGGAAGCCGGAAAGCTGGCAAAGACCTTTGAAACCAATGATGAGGACGAGCAGGCTTGGTTGGAGGAGTACAATCTGTTGACTTATAAGCCGGTGATCTTTGCTGCAAATGTCAGTGAGGATGATCTGGCAGATGATGGAGCTTCCAATCCACATGTGGCTGCAGTCAGAGAATATGCAAAGGAATCCGACTGTGAAGTATTCGTTGTATGTGCGGAGATCGAAGCAGAGATATCAGAACTGGATGATGATGAGAGAAAAGAATTTCTGGAGGAAATGGGCCTGAAGGAGTCCGGTCTGGAAAAGTTGATCCGGGCAAGCTATTCACTGCTTGGTTTGATCAGTTATCTGACAGCCGGAGAGACAGAGACACGGGCATGGACGATCACGAAGGGAACGAAAGCACCACAGGCAGCCGGAAAGATTCATTCGGACTTTGAACGTGGGTTTATCCGGGCAGAGATCGTAAGATATGAGGATCTGATCGAACTCGGAAGTTTGAATGCCGCAAAAGAAAAGGGACTGTTACGTTCCGAGGGTAAGGAATATGTGGTTCAGGATGGCGATGTCATATTGTTTAAGTTCAATGTATAAGGAGTAAGCGATGAATGATATTAGTTTTCCGAATATAGGGTTATATTTGAAGAATGTGCCGGACGGTTTTACCGTGTTTGGAGTAGAGATTAAGTTATATGGAATTGTAATTGCGGTTGGTATCCTGTTAGCATATCTGGTGGCAACCAGAGAAGCAAAACGAACCGGGCAGAATCCGGAATTGTATCTGGATTATCTGCTGGTAGGGATTATTCCGGCAATTCTGTGTGCCAGATTATATTATGTAATATTCAGCTGGGATTATTACTTTGTGAAAGGAGCCTCCTTTTGGGAAACCTTCTTAAAGGTGATTAATCTGCGGCACGGTGGTTTGGCAATTTACGGCGGATTAATCGGCGGCGTTCTGGCATGTCTGATATTCTGTAAGGTGCGGAAGGTTTCGTTCCTGCAGATGATGGATACGATAACGATTGGAATTCCGCTGGCACAGATGCTTGGTCGGTGGGGCAACTTCTTCAATCGAGAGGCATTTGGTGCCTATACGGATTCGGTGTTTGCAATGGCGATTCCGCTGGAATACTATGAGAATCATGGAACCCTGGCCGGATTACAGTATTCGGGGATTATTACCGATGAGATGATGCAGCATACGGTGAATGGTTGCATCTGGGTACAGCCAACCTTCCTATATGAAGGCATGTGGAATCTGGCACTGTTTATCTTTCTTTTGATCTGGAGAAAACGGAAGAAATTTCAGGGAGAGCTTCTGGCAATCTATGTGGCAGGCTATGGATTGGGAAGGTTCTGGATCGAAGCACTTCGGACCGATCCCTTGATGATTGGTAATACAGGTCTGCGGGTGTCACAGGTTCTGGCACTTTGTCTGGTGATCGGAGCGATCGTATTCTATGTGGTCCGGTTACGGATGTCAAAGAGAACCGTGGCGAAGTCAGGTAAAGAGTAAGTGAACACAATATATAGTGTTTGAAAAATAAGACTCAACTAAATATGGTAAAAACGATAAAAGAACCGAGAAAATCGGTTCTTTTTTTAGTGCATTTATACAAAAAAACGACAAAAAGTTTATGCAATTTCACACGAACAAATTCCAAATTTGCGGGTTTCAGCCCTTGAAATTACAACTTAAATAATATAAAATAACCCTATGAAGTGGAGAAAAGTGGTGATTAGTGGAACGAAGTGGAGCAAATCATCACAGAAATGGAGGGAAAAGGAAGTCGTGTCCAGCGGATTAAAGGGACAATTTAATCACAGCGTTGACGCAAAGGGCAGACTGATTATCCCTACCAAGCTTCGGGAACAGTTAGGCGATACCTTTGTGATTACAAAGGGACTGGATGGCTGTCTATATGGGTATCCGGATGATGAGTGGGCAGAGTTTGAAGGAAAACTGAGGAAACTGCCAATGCTCAACAAGCGCGCCAGACAGACAAAAGACTTCTTTATGGCCGGAGCCGTTGACTGTGAGTTGGACAGTCAGGGCAGAATTCTCCTGCCACAGATCCTTCGTGACTTTGCACATATTACAAAAGAAGTCGCGATCGTCGGCAACATTGAACGGATTGAGATCTGGGATCTGGATACATGGAATCAGAGAAGTGTTGAAATCGCTGAGAACATGGATGAAATCGTGGAAGATCTGGATGCACTGGGAATCGAACTGTAGGAGGCTACCATGGAATTCGTACATAAGTCTGTATTGCTGGAAGAAGTAATCGAGAATCTGAATATCAAACCGGACGGCATCTATGTAGATGGGACTCTGGGTGGAGCTGGACATGCCAGCGAAGTATGCAGACGACTGTCTTCACAGGGAAGATTCATAGGAATCGATCAGGATGCAGATGCGATTGCAGCCGCAACGGAGCGATTAAGGCCATACGAAGACCGAGTTACGATTATTCGTGATAACTACCGCAATATGAAACAGCGGGTAGAAGAACTGGGAGTCATGGGTGTTGACGGTATTCTGTTAGATCTTGGCGTATCATCCTATCAACTGGATACCGCAGAACGGGGATTTACGTATCGGGTAAATGCACCTCTGGATATGCGGATGGATCAGCGGCAGACAATGACGGCAAAGGATATCGTGAACGGTTATAGTGAAGCGGAGCTGTACCGGGTGATCCGGGATTATGGTGAAGATAAGTTCGCACATAATATAGCAAAGCATATTGTACAGGCGAGAGAAGCAAAGCCGATTGAGACAACGGAAGAACTAAACACAATTATAAAGGCTGCTATTCCGGCGAAGGTTCGCATGAATGGCGGCCACCCCTCCAAGAAGACCTATCAGGCGATACGCATTGAACTGAATCATGAATTGGAGGTATTACAAGATTCTTTGGATGAAATGATTGATCTGTTGAATCCGGGAGGTCGACTGTGTGTTATCACATTTCACTCTTTAGAGGATCGGGTAGTAAAGACCATCTTTAAGAGAAATGAAAATCCATGTACCTGCCCACCGAGCTTTCCGGTATGTACATGTGGGAAGAAACCGAAGGGAACGGTGATAACCAGAAAACCGATCGTTCCACAGGAACAGGAACTGAATGAGAATTCCAGATCAAAGAGTTCCAAACTTCGGGTATTTGAAAAAATCAGCTGAGTTGGAGAGAGTAATGAGAGAGTATAGCAGAACTTACACACAATATTATACGAATGGTACTGCAGCAAGACAGATTGCACAGCCGGAGTATGAACGACCGGAACGCAGACGGTCAGAGCAGGAGCTGCCGGACTATGCGAAGGTGCGGAAGAACAGCACACAAAAGGGCTTGAAGCTGGCGA
Organism: uncultured Clostridium sp.; assembly: GCA_900539185.1. Classification (GTDB taxonomy): domain Bacteria; phylum Bacillota; class Clostridia; order Lachnospirales; family Lachnospiraceae; genus CAG-632. The sequence goes on along the minus strand of UQBG01000008.1, from coordinate 55,983 downwards.
TGAATCCGGGATTTGCAGTATTTCTGGCATTTGCGGTAGCAGCAACTTTGGGTGCCTGCTATCTGATGCTGTCGATGCAGGCAAAGGTATCAACACAGAGCAATACGATATCAACCCTACAGTCCGAGATCGAGACACTGGCAGATGACAATAATGCATATGAGGCGCGATTGAACAGCAGTGTGAATCTGGATCAGATTCGAGACAGAGCGATGAATGAACTGGGAATGGTATATCCGACAGAAGGACAGGTTGTATACTATGATCTGACGGAATCAGACTATGTACATCAGTTTACGGATATTCCGCAGTAAGCGGATAGCAGGCAGGAGAAGAAACTATGGCAGGACAAAGAAGAAAAAAACGGCCAAAGAAGTTTTTACATAGAATGAAAATGAAGCTGACGGTAATGTGTGGAGTAGTACTGGTCGGCTTTATTGTCGTTTTATGCAGAATGGTATATCTTGAACAGGTAAAGGGTGCAGAATATGAAGAGCGGATTCTGTCTCAGCAGCGATATGACAGTATCTCCATTCCGTATCGGCGGGGAGATATCCTGGATCGAAACGGAACCGAGCTGGCAACCAGTGAAAAGGTGTATAATCTGGTAATCGAACCGAAGATCATACTGGACGAAGGAGAAAAAACCATAACGCTGGATAATGATCAGAAGAAGACAAAGCAGGAGATCACCATAGCAGCACTGAAGACCTACTTTGGACTGACCGACGAAGAAATCAGTGCGGCACTGGCAGACAGTGATTCTTTGTATAAGATCATGGCAAAGAAACTGTCATATGATACAGTGGCACCATTTAATGACTATCTGGAAACGAAGGAAGGAAAAGGAGTTGTAGGTGTCTGGCTGGAGGATGAGTATCAGAGATATTATCCGAACTCTACAGTTGCGTGTCAGGTGTTAGGGTTTACCGCCAGTGGTAATGTAGGAAACTCCGGTATTGAACAGTACTATGATGATGAACTGAATGGCGTGGAAGGACGGCAGTATGGATACCTGACCAGCGATCAGACTCTGCAACGGACGGTAAAGGAACCGATTAACGGTTATTCGGTCATTACAACGCTGGATGCAAATATTCAGATGATTATTGAAAAACGAATCGCAACCTACATGCAGGAGACCGGTGCGAAGAATGTATCGGTTCTGGCCATGGATCCGAATAACGGAGAGATTCTGGCACTGGCGAATTCTTATACCTTTGATTGCAATCAGCCATATCAGGAGGATAGTATTTACTATCAGTTCGCAAATGAGGACGGCAGTTACTCCTTTGAACGGGAGATCGAGGCAACAACAGAGGCCACCACAGAAGAAACATCAGAGGAAAATGCTGCTACTGAGAATACAACAGCCGAGGACACAACAGCAGAGCCGGCAGAACCAACCTACACGACTGTTTCGGCAGCGAGCGGAGCTGAACTGGTTGCACAGATGACGGATGAGGAGAAGCTGGATGCCTTGAATAAGGTATGGAGAAACTATGTAGTTAATGATACCTTTGAACCCGGATCGACCTTTAAGCCGTTCACAGTTGCGGCAGGTCTGGAGGAAGATGTGATTCATGACGGTGATACCTTTTTCTGCGCAGGACATTATACGGTTATCGAAGGGCAGCGGCCGGTAAACTGTCATTTACACAGCGGACATGGAGAGATAACGGTAGAAGGTGCGATTATGCAGTCCTGCAATAGTGCATTGATGCAGATTGTACAGAAGGAAGGGGCAGCAACCTTCTATAAATATGAGAAAATATTTGGATTTGGCAGTAAGACCTATGTAGATCTTCCCGGTGAGGCAAGCACAGCCGGGCTGGTTTATACAGAGGACGGACTGCATCCGATGGAGCTGGCTACGTCTTCCTTTGGACAGGGGCAGAACGTATCCATGATCCAGTTGGCAACGGGTTTTTGCTCATTGGTAAATGGAGGAAACTACTATGAGCCGCATGTTATGAAGCAGATTGTCAATGAGCAGGGGGCGATTATAACAAATAATGAGCCGACGGTGGTACGAAGAACAATATCGGAAGAAACCTCGAATCTGCTGAAGGAATATATGTATCAGACAGTAGAAGCCGGTACCGGTAAGCGGGTTCGGATCGAAGGCTATACGATCGGTGGAAAGACGGGTACTGCGGAGAAGCAGCCAAGAGGAAATAACAAGTACGTCATTTCGTTTATTGGGTTTGCTCCGGTAGAAAAACCACAGATTGTTTTGTATGTTGTAGTGGACGAACCGAATGCACCGGATCAGTCCAAGTGTGCGGATTCTTCCATTCTGGCACATGATATATTTGAGGCAGTACTGCCATACATGAATGTGTTCCAAAGCAATACCAGCGTGGATGACGGAACACCGGTTGTGGATGAGAATCCGACACCGGTACAGGCGGACCCTTCGCAGGGCGATGAGGGAGCAGAGGCCGGAAGTACAGACGGTAATACAGAGAGTGTGACAACCGAAGCTGCGACAGAGGCATCAACAGAGGGTGCACAGTAGTGGGAGAATAGAAACTGGCAGTCATAACTCATAGAAATACCGCGTATACTGATATGGATAATAGCTGGATTGACAGAGATGACTGGAGTAAAGACCTATAACCGCAGAAAGATGCTGATTTTGTTCTGCATGATATTTGCAGTTGCGATGTTTCTGGTCGGACGATTGGGATATATTATGATCGGACGCGGGGCGTATTATTCGGAGCTGGCACAGGATCTTCATGAGAGAGAACGGGTCATAAAGGCACCCAGAGGCAGAATTCTAGATCGTAATGGTGTGGTACTGGCGGGAAATCGACCGGTCTGCACAATATCGGTGATTCATAGTCAGGTCACCGATCCCGAACAGGTGGTTCGGGAATTAACCCAGAGGCTGGGGCTGTCCGAGGACGAGGTTCGCAGTAAGGTGGAGAAGATATCCTCCAGAGAGAAGATTAAGAGCAACGTCGATAAGGCGGTGGCAGATGAGATCCGGGCACTCCATATGGATGGTGTCATGGTGGACGAGGATTATAAACGGTATTATCCGTTTGACGATATGGCATCGCGGGTTCTGGGGTTTACAGGAGCCGATAATCAGGGAATTGTAGGGCTGGAAGTAGAGTATGATGCGATATTACAGGGAACGGATGGGTATATTCTTACCATGACAGATGCCAACGGCATCGAACTTGCAAATACAGCGGAAGCAAGAAAAGAACCGATTCCGGGGCAGGATCTTTGCATATCCTTAGATTCCAATATACAGGCGTATGTACAGCAGGAAGCGGAGAAGACGCTGATCGCAAAGGAAGCGATAGGCGTTTCTATCATTGTGATGAATCCGAAAAACGGTGAGATTTATGCAATGGTGAATGCACCTGAGTATAATCTGAATGAACCCTATACGCTGAACACAGGGGAGACAGGACTCGGTCAGGAGGAGCAACAGAATGCATTAAATCAAATGTGGAGAAACTTCTGTATTAATGATACGTATGAACCGGGTTCGATATTTAAAACGGTGACAGCCACAGCGGCGTTTGAAAAGGGGGTACTTACAGTAGAAGATACCTTCGTATGTCCGGGTTATCGAATCGTAGGAGACCGGATGATCCGGTGCCATAAAACAACTGGGCATGGACAGGAGACCTTCCGGCAGGGAATTATGAATTCCTGCAATCCGGTATTTATGGATGTGGGGCTGCGGACCGGAACGGATGCTATGTATCACACCTATGAACAACTGGGCCTGATGCAGAAAACCGGGATTGATCTTCCGGGAGAGGCAGGTTCCATTATGCATAAGCAGGAGGATGTGACAGAGATTGATCTGGCAATCATGTCCTTCGGACAGTCCTTTCAGATCACGCCAATGCAGCTGATAACAGCCGTGAGTGCGATTGTAAACGGTGGAAATCGTATTACCCCGCATTTTGGTATGTATACCGTAGACGAACAGGGAAACCGTCTGGAGACTTATACCCATCCGGTGGAAGAAGGTGTAATCTCACCGGAGACTTCAGCGACGATGCGGGAGCTGATGGAGGCGGTTGTGGCAGAAGGAAGCGGACGAAAAGGGCAGGTGGAAGGATATCGGATCGGGGGCAAAACTGCAACGAGCGAGAAACTTCCCAGAGGGAATGGCAAGTATATATCATCCTTTATTGGTGTGGCTCCTGCAGATGATCCTCAGGTGATTACGCTGGTGCTGATTAATGAACCGACCGGAATCTATTATGGTGGAACGATCGCAGCACCGGTGGCGCAGAGAATATATGAGAACATATTGCCGTATCTTGGAATCGAGGCAGTATATGCGGCAGAGGAGCCGCAGACAGAAGTAGGGGAATAGGCTTGATTATCATAGGGAAAAGCATTATACTAGGATAGTTAAAGTACAAAAGTGCGAGGTGTGAGACATGAGTTTTAACTTGAATTTTGAGGTTGTATTACCGGTTTTGATAGCATTTGGAATCAGTGTAGTGCTAAGCCCCATTGTAATTCCTTTTTTGAAGAAACTGAAGTTTGGACAGTTTGTGCGGGATGATGGTCCGGAGTCACATCTGAAGAAGTCGGGAACACCGACGATGGGTGGTCTGATTATACTCTGCAGTATTGTTGGAACTTCTCTGATCTATATGAAGAAGTATCCGAAGATTCTACCGATTCTTTTTGTGACACTGGGATTCGGGCTGATCGGTTTTTTGGATGATTATATTAAGGTAGTAATGAAACGTTCGCTGGGGCTGCGGGCATGGCAGAAGATGGCATTACAGATCGTAGTGACCGGGGTGTTCTGTTACTATATTATGACGCAGACAGATCTGGGTACCAGAATGTTGATTCCATTCTGGCATGGACATTATCTGGAGGTTGGATTCTGGTATATTCCGATTCTGTTCTTCGTGGTTCTCGGAACCGTAAACGGTGCGAACTTTACGGATGGTCTGGATGGTCTGGCTTCATCGGTGACCGTATTGATTGCTACCTTTTTTACGGTAGTAGCGATCGGTATGAAAGCAGGCATCGAACCGATTACATGTGCGGCAGTTGGAGCACTTCTGGGCTTTTTGGTATACAATGTATATCCGGCAAGGGTATTTATGGGCGATACCGGCTCACTGGCATTGGGCGGCTTTGTGGCAGCCACTGCATATATCCTTGAAATGCCATTATTTATTCCAATCGTGGCATTGATTTATCTGGTAGAAGTATTGTCGGTTATTATTCAGGTGGTATCCTTTAAGACCACCGGAAAGAGACCGTTTAAGATGGCACCGATCCATCATCATTTTGAATTATCCGGCTGGCCGGAGACAAAGGTCGTTGCGATTTTTTCGATCGTCACAACGGTATTGTGTCTGATCGGGCTACTGGCACTATAGAGTCGGAACTTGGAGGTAGAACATGGAATTCAACAAAAGAGTCGTTGTGGCCGGAGCCGGTAAGAGCGGAATCGGCGCAGCAAAGCTGTTACTGGAGCATGGAGCAGAAGTTATAGTATATGACCAGAATGATAAGACAGATAAGCTGGAGGTCTTACATAAGCTGGGAGATTATGATAAAGCAGGCGTTGTGATCGGAAAGCTGGATCCATCTCTTCTGGATACGGTAGATCTGATGGTGATCAGTCCGGGTATATCGATCGAAGCACCGTTCACGGATGCTTTTCGAGAGAGAAATATCCCGATCTGGAGTGAAGTGGAGCTGGCATATCAGGTATCAAAAGGAAAGCTGGCTGCCATTACGGGAACGAACGGAAAGACAACAACTACCACGCTGGTAGGTGAGATTTTTAAGGCATATCATACACCTTCCTATACCGTTGGTAATATTGGAATCCCGTATACGCAGATTGCGGGAGAGACAACGGAAGATAGCATGACGGTTGCAGAGATCAGCAGCTTCCAGCTGGAAGCGATAGTGGATTTTAGACCGGATGTGAGTGCGGTACTGAATGTGACACCGGATCATCTGGATCGGCATCATACCTTTGAGTGTTATCGGGATACCAAGCAGAAAATAGCGATGAATCAGACGGCAGATCAGGTATGTATTTTGAATTATGATGATGAAAACACCAGAGCTATGGCGGAGCAGGTGCCGGCACATGCGGTATTCTTCAGCCGGGTTGAGGATTTGAAGGAAGGGATTTGCCTGAACGGACGCGAACTGGTGATCCGTACAGACGGAAAAGAGGTTCCGGTGCTTTCCATCAGTGAGATGAAGCTTCTGGGAAATCATAATGTGGAGAATTATCTGGCAGCGATCGGTATCGCTTATTATATGGGTGTTCCGGTAGAGACGATCCGTCAGGTATGTATGGAGTTTAAGGGTGTCGAGCATCGAATCGAGTTTGTAAAGTCTGTAAAGGGTGTGAACTATTATAACGATTCCAAGGGTACGAATCCGGATGCGGCCATTAAGGGGATTCAGGCAATGAACCGTCCGACACTGTTGATCGGAGGCGGATATGATAAAAAGGTTCCGTTTGATGACTGGATCGAGAGCTTCGACGGAAAGGTGCGGTATCTGGTTTTGATTGGCCAGACTGCCCGGCTTATAGCAGAAACCGCCAGACAGCATGGCTTTGATCAGATTATCTTTGAGGATAATCTGGAACAGGCGGTTCAGAAATGTTATGAACTGGCCAATCCGGGGGATGCGGTTCTTTTATCACCGGCATGCGCCAGCTGGGGACAGTTTGACAACTACGAGCAGAGAGGCGATATGTTTAAGGACTATGTGCGCAGTCTGCCGGAAGTATAAAGTATGAGGAGTAGAAGATGAGAGATGAAAGGCGGGAAAATCAAATACAAGAGCCTAGAAAGAAAATCCGATTCTGGAATCCGGGTGAGTATTTTGACTATTCGCTGCTGGTAATCATTCTCTTTTTAGTCGGCTTCGGACTGGTGATGGTTTATAGTGCGAGTTCTTATACGGCAGCACTCGACTATGGAGATTCTGCATATTTTTTTAAACGGCAGGCGATATTTGCGGTTATGGGAGTTGCCTGTATGCTGGTGATATCAAAGATTGATTATCATTTTCTGAAGCGATTGACGGTACCGGCGTTCATAGGAATCGGTATTATGGTCATCGCAGTATTGCTGGTAGGTAGTGCCAGCGGCGGATCCACCCGTTGGCTGGAGCTGGGACCGCTGCGATTCCAGCCGTCCGAGCTGGCAAAGATGGCGATCATTATGTTTGTCGCACATGCTACAACGAATAAGGTGTGGAAGCTGAATGACTGGAAGGTTATGCTTAGGATTATGATTCCGCCGATGATCCTGACAGTATTGATTGCGATTGAGAATCTGAGTACCGCTATCATATGCGGGGTTATCGTTATGGCGATTTTATTTGTTGCCAGCCCGAAGTACTGGCCGTTTGTGGCATTGACCGCAGCAGGTGCGGTCGGAGGTGTGCTGTTTATCCTGACAGCCGGATACCGGGCGGATCGAATCGATGCGTGGCTGAATGTGGAAACCCATCCGAAGGGCTATCAGACACTGCAGGCGATGTATGCCATCGGTTCCGGGGGATTATGGGGAAGAGGCTTAGGCCAGAGTATCCAGAAGATGGATTTTATACCGGAGTCACACAATGATATGATTTTTTCTGTTATCTGTGAAGAGCTGGGGCTGGTAGGCGGCGTTGCTCTGATTCTGCTGTTTATCATTCTGATCTGGAGATTAATGCTGATTATAGTGAATGCCAGAGATTTATATGGATCCTTGCTGGTAGTCGGTGTTTTGGCACATGTGGCTGTTCAGGTGCTGATTAATGTAGCGGTGGTAACGAATACGATGCCGAATACAGGTGTTCCGCTTCCGTTTATCAGCTATGGAGGCACATCACTGGTATTCCTGTTGGTGGAAATGGGGATCGTGCTTTCGGTAGCACGACAGATAAAGATACGAAAGTAGAATGGATAGGGTGATGCTGTGGGCAGAGATGAGCAGAATACACAGAATGAGCGGAGCAGACCGCGTAAGGGATGGATCCTGGCAGGCATTCTGCTGGCGGTACTGATAACCGGGACGATTCTGGTACTGACCCAATTTAATATCGAGACGATACAGGTGACCGGAAATGTGCATTATACCGATGAAGAAATCATTCGAATGGTAGTCGGTGACCAGCATGGTAAAAACTCTTTATTTTTATTTTTGAAGAATAAGCTGCAGCCGACAGAGGATATTCCATTTGTTGAAAAGATAGATGTAGAATATATATCCAGACATGTGATTACGATTACGGTGTATGAAAAGGCAATGGCGGGTTGTGTAGAGTTCATGAATGAATATATGTATTTTGATAAAGACGGAATCGTGCTGGAGAGCTCCAGTGAAAAGATGCCGGACATTCCGTGTATTACAGGGATTCATTTTGATACTATGGTAATGCATGAACCGTTACCGATTGAGGACAAGGACTTTTTTCATACGGTGCTGACGTTAACACAGTTGTTGCAGAAGTATAACCTTCAGATTGATGATATCCGGTTTACATCCAATGATGAGATTATTCTGTATCATCAGAATATTCGGATTCTGCTGGGAAACGGCAGCAATATCGAGGAGCAGATCAGTGAGCTTGGAAATATTCTGCAGAGTATCGAAGGGAAAAGCGGTACCCTGTATATGAAGGACTATAGCATCGAAAAAGGTGATGTGGTTTTTCGTGAAAATGATTAATTTTTGGTTGAAATTTTTGTGAAAAAAATATATTATAGAAGTTAAGTATATGTATCTTTTGAGAGACAGGATAGATATGAATGTAGAATAAGGAGGATATAACTGTGATCGAGATTGAGTCCAAAGAAGAGAGAACACCTGCTAAGATTCTGGTAATCGGTGTAGGAGGCGCAGGTAATAATGCGGTCAACAGAATGATAGATGAAAATGTAGAGGGCGTTGAACTGATTGCTGTAAATACAGACAAGCAGGCACTGGCGTTAAATAAGGCGACAACGAAGATCCAGATCGGTGAGAAGCTGACGAAGGGTCTGGGTGCCGGAGCAAAGCCGGAGGTAGGTGCTCAGGCAGTAGAGGAGAATCGGGAAGAGATCGTTGACCTGATGAAGGAAGCCAATATGGTATTTGTTACCTGTGGTATGGGTGGCGGTACCGGAACCGGTGCAGCACCAAAGATTGCAGAGATGGCAAAGAATCTTGGTATCCTGACAGTTGGTGTTGTTACAAAGCCATTCAAGTTCGAGGGAAAGCCTAGAATGAATAATGCACTGGCCGGTATTGATGAACTGCGTCAGAATGTAGATACACTGATTGTGATTCCGAATGATAAGCTGCTTCAGATCTGCAGTAAGAATACATCGATTCCGGAGGCACTGAAGAAGGCAGATGAGGTTCTGCAGCAGGGTGTTCAGGGTGTTACAGACCTGATCAATAAACCGGGTCTGATCAATCTGGACTTTGCAGATATCCAGACGGTTATGCGGGATAAGGGGATTGCACATATCGGTATCGGTAAGGCATCCGGTGAGAATAAGGCAGTGGAAGCAATCAAGCAGGCAATGGACAGCCCGTTGTTAGAGACAACCGTATCCGGTGCTACCGATATTATTATCAACTTCTCCGGTGACGTAGGGATTATGGATACCAGTGAAGCAGTATCCTATGCTTCTGAGATTGCCGGTGAGGATGTGAATATCATCTTTGGTACGGTTGACGCAGATGTATCAACCGATGAGTTGAGCATTACAATTATTGCAACCGGTATCGATGCACCGAAGCCGCAGACACTGGGCGGATTTGCAGCTATGCCAAAGGCTTCAACGGTAGGAACGGTTCCTACCTACTCCGGACAGCCGATTGCACAGGCACATACGACTGTACAGCCAACACCGGTACAGCCGGCTCCTTCTGCAAAGCCATCATTCTTAAGCGGCACGGCAGCTACAACCTCTGCTTCTGTTAAGCCGGCTGCTACAGTTGCACCACAGACAGTAGAGAGAAAGGCTCCTGCAAAGCCAAATGTAGACGGAGGAATCAAGATTCCCGAGTTTTTAAGAAGAAAATAGTCGAACAGACAGCTATATACTGAGAGAAAAAGATCCAAGAGGACAGAGGTTGTCCTTTTGGATCTTTTTGCGTATAGAGACATCGAAGTTAACGCCCATGAAGAGACAGGAATCGAGGGGACATAGGCGTATACTAAAGAAAAGAAAGAGGAGGTGAATCGGTGAGGTATACGATTTATCTGGATATGGTATTTTGGGTTGATACATGTATGGATCTCCTTCTTTTATGGTTTGCAGGGTACGCCTGCAGACGGGAAGTGGTCTGGTGGAGATATCTGCTGGGAGCACTGACAGGCGGTTTGGGGATGGTGCTGAGTATATGGATTCCGTTCCCGTGGGCATGGCTGGCTGGGGTGTTTCATTATGGAGTTGTAGGGCTTGGAATGTGTCTGTTGACATTTTCACCCAAAAATATTCGGGAGGCATGCAGATGCTACGGAGCATTGCTGTTGATCAGCTTTGTGTTTGGAGGTAGTTTGAACTGGTTATACCATTCTTCACTGATAAAGCACGCGATAGAGAACGGTTCCTTTATAAAGGAGAGCCAGATTGGGGCGTTATTTACATTTGCATTATTGAGTGGGGGAATAGTACTCGTATTGCTTACAGGATTCTCCCGGTATCGGAGAGAAAACTGGGGCTATTATAAGGTGACGTTACACTTTGATAACGATCACAGCATAGAAGGTGTGGGATATGTGGATACCGGTAATTTTTTGCAGGATCCGATGACCGGAAGACCGGTGGCTGTGGCGGAGGCACGCTGGATATACTCGTTGCTGCCGGCGGGATACCGGAAGCTTTTGACAGACTACATAAAAGAGAACCGGATCCCATATGAACAAATCACCGGAGACCAATTTCTTCGGATACGGATGATCCCATACTGTACAGTGGAAGAAAAGTGGGGAGAGATGCTGGGGATTCAGTGTCAGAGTCTGGAGCTGAGAGGAAACGATCATTCGATGGTGTCACGATGTGTAGTGATAGCAGTCAGTCGTACGCCGGTTGCCGTGGGCGGCAGATATCAGATACTGCTGCATAGAGATATGATAAAGGAGGATGTAATATGTTGCAGGTAGTGAGCGGAGATAAGTTTAAGCTGTCTCTGACCGGTCGTTTAGCCGGTTTTTTATTTATGCCGAAGGGGGAATTACATTATATAGGGGGAACAGAAATCTTACCACCACCTTTGGAGGCGGAGGAGGAACGGCGACTGTTGAAGCAACTGGGAACAGAACGGGAAGCCGAGGCAAAGAGTATTCTGATCGAGCGGAATCTTCGACTGGTTGTGTACATAGCGAAAAAGTTCGATAATACCGGCGTAGGCGTAGAGGATCTGATATCCATCGGAACCATCGGTCTGATCAAAGCAATCAATACCTTCGTATCAGATAAAAAGATCAAGCTGGCGACATATGCCTCCAGATGTATAGAAAATGAGATTTTGATGTATCTGAGAAGAACCAATAAGACAAAGATGGAGGTATCCATCGATGAACCGCTCAATGTAGACTGGGATGGAAATGAACTGCTGTTGTCGGATATTCTGGGAACAGATGAGGATGTCATCTATCGGGATATCGAGGATGAGGTCGATCGTAAGATGCTGAAGAAGGCCCTGGCAGTTCTGACACCAAGAGAACGGATGATTATAGAACTGCGGTTTGGACTGAATTCCGATAGCGGAGAAGAGCTGACACAGAAGGAGGTAGCGGATATGCTTGGCATCTCCCAGTCCTACATCTCCCGCCTGGAGAAGAAGATCATAAAACGGTTAAAGCGGGAGATGGCTTCCTGAGGACTGTGGAAGGGAGAGATGCCGGCCTAATTGTCAGCCAGATATTTATGCATATTTTTTAAGGCACCTTTTTCCAGACGGCTGACCTGTGCCTGAGAGATAGAGATCTCCTCTGCTACTTCGGTCTGGGTTTTGCCTTCAAAGAAACGAAGGCGTATGATGGTATATTCCCGTTCTGACAGGCGGTGCATCGCTTCCTTCAGTGATAGATCCTCCACCCATGCAGCTTCTGTATTTTTCTTGTCTCGGACCTGATCCATGAGATAGAGATTGTCACCGCCCTCCTGATAGATCGGCTCATATAGGGACATTGGGCTGGCGATGGCATCGAGCGCCATGACGACAGCCTCTTTATCCATCCCGATCTCGGTGGCGATCTCATCTATGGTAGGTTCTTTATCATGGATCCGCAGATACTGTTCCTTTGCGTAGATTGCCTTATAGGCGATATCGCGCAGAGAACGGGAAACACGGATGGAATTGTTGTCCCGCAGATAGCGCCGGCATTCCCCTATGATCATAGGAACCGCATAGGTGGAAAATCGGACATTTAAGGATCGGTCAAAGTTATCGATCGCTTTCATGAGTCCGATGCAGCCGATCTGAAACAGATCATCTGCCTGTTCGGCATTACTGGAAAAACGCTGGATCACACTGAGAACCAGCCGCAGATTCCCTTCGATCAATCGTTCACGGGCCGTTCGGTCACCCTGTTCGATTTGCTCAAATAACTGGTCCTTTTCTTCGTTGCTCAGAAGTGGAAGATGAGAGGTATTCATTCCACATAGATCTACCTTGTTCAGTCCCATAAGATGTTTCCTCCGTTTGAAACGTAATCCTATGTACTAGGATTTACGAAAGGAAAACACTTTATTCATTGATAATCACAAGGAAAAAATGGTAAAATACTCATAAGTATGCTATACTACCGCTAGTATTGTGAATGAATAATAAAATCGGAGGAATATACATGTCTCATATAGATCAGAGTAAGATTCGTAATTTTTGCATTATTGCCCATATCGATCATGGTAAATCGACGTTAGCAGACCGGATCATAGAAAAGACCGGACTTCTGACCAGCCGGGAGATGCAGGCACAGGTTCTGGATAATATGGATCTGGAACGGGAACGGGGAATTACGATAAAGGCACAGGCCGTTCGTACCGTGTATCAGGCACAGGATGGGGAAGAGTATATCTTCAATCTGATTGATACACCGGGGCATGTAGACTTTAACTATGAGGTATCCAGGAGCCTGGCTGCCTGTGAGGGTGCGATTCTGGTAGTGGATGCGGCACAGGGAATCGAAGCACAGACACTGGCGAATGTATATCTGGCACTGGATCATGATCTGGAGGTTATGCCGGTTATCAATAAGATTGATCTGCCGAGTGCGGAGCCGGAACGGGTAAAGAGCGAGATCGAGGATGTGATCGGACTGGATGCGGAGGAGGCACCGCTGATCTCTGCAAAGACCGGTGTAAATATTGATCAGGTGTTGGAGCAGATCGTAACGAAGATACCGGCACCGCAGGGAGATCCGGAGGCACCGTTGCAGGCACTGATCTTTGACAGCATTTATGATTCTTATAAGGGGGTTATCATCTTCTGTCGTGTGAAGAACGGTTGTGTGAAGAAGGGCACCCGTATCCGTATGATGGCAACGGGAGCGGAAGAAGATGTTGTAGAGGTAGGAATCTTTGGCGCCGGTCAGTTCATCCCCTGTGAGGAACTGTCGGCGGGTATGGTTGGGTATATAACCGCCAGCTTAAAAAATGTAAAAGATACGCAGGTCGGTGATACTGTCACAGAAGCAGGCCGGGCATGTGCGGAACCGCTGCCCGGGTATAAAAAGGTGAATCCGATGGTATTCTGTGGTCTGTATCCGGCAGACGGAGCAAAGTATCCGGATTTAAGAGACGCATTAGAAAAGCTGCAGTTAAATGATGCTGCACTGCAGTTTGAGCCGGAGACCTCTGTGGCACTGGGCTTCGGATTCCGGTGCGGATTTCTGGGACTGTTGCATCTGGAGATTATACAGGAACGTCTGGAGCGGGAGTATAATCTGGATCTGGTAACGACAGCACCGGGCGTTGTCTATCGGGTACACAAAACCAACGGTGAGATGATCGAACTGACCAATCCATCGAATCTTCCGGATCCGTCTGAGATCGAATATATGGAAGAACCGTTTGTATCGGCTGAGATTATGGTGACAAAGGACTTTGTCGGACCGATTATGCAGTTGTGTCAGGAACGACGCGGAATCTATATCAGTATGGAATATATGGAAGAAACCCGTGCGTTATTAAAGTATGAACTGCCATTAAATGAGATTATATATGATTTCTTTGATGTACTGAAATCACGCTCCAGAGGATATGCATCCTTTGATTATGAGATGAAGGAGTACAGACAGTCTAAGCTGGTGAAGCTGGATATTCTGATCAATAAGGAGGAAGTCGATGCACTGTCCTTTATTGTTCATGCGGATGGAGCATATGAGCGTGGACGGAAGATGTGTGAGAAGCTAAAGGATGAGATTCCGAGACATCTGTTTGAGATTCCGATTCAGGCGGCAATTGGTGGCAAGGTCATCGCCAGAGAAACGGTTAAGGCTATGCGTAAGGATGTGCTGGCAAAGTGCTACGGCGGAGATATTTCACGAAAGAGAAAGCTTCTGGAAAAGCAGAAGGAAGGCAAGAAACGGATGCGACAGGTGGGAAATGTAGAGATTCCGCAAAAAGCATTTATGAGTGTGCTGAAGCTGGATAGTGAGTAGAACGATGGGGAGGAAAGAAGGATGAAACAGGATATCAGCTTATATATTCATATCCCGTTTTGCGTAAGCAAGTGCAGATACTGCGATTTTCTTTCGTTCCCCTCCTGTACAGAAGGAGAACAGATTCGTTATATGGAAGCGTTGATGCAGGAAATCGAGGCATATCGGGAGCTTGCACAGGGCTATAAAGTAACGACGCTGTTCCTGGGAGGCGGAACACCGTCCATTTTAAAAGAAGGGCTTGTGGAACAATTGTTTCACAAGCTCTATTCCGTATGGCAGATATCGGAGGATGCGGAGATAACGCTGGAGGCGAATCCCGGAACATTGACGAGAGAAAAACTGGCAGAATATCGAACCTGTGGAATTAACCGGCTGAGCATCGGACTGCAGAGCAGCCGGAACGATGAACTGAAGAAACTGGGAAGGATTCATAACTATGAGCAGTTTGTGGCAAACTATCAGCTGGCCAGAGCGATGGGATTCCGAAATATCAATGTTGATATTATGGCGGCTTTACCGGGGCAGAATCTTCATTCCTATGGGCAGACACTGGCACGTATAACAGCCTTAAAGCCGGAACATATCTCTGCTTATAGCCTGATCGTGGAGGAAGGAACGCCTCTGGCAGAGGATGAGACACTTTTGAAGGAACTGCCATCCGAACAGGAGGAACGCCGGATGTATTATTATACCCGGAAGGCATTGCAGGGAGAAGGCTACGAGCGGTATGAAATATCAAATTATGCCAAAGCCGGATATGCCTGCCGGCACAATCAGGTATATTGGACAGGTGGGGACTATCTGGGACTTGGACTGGGAGCCTCTTCTTACTTCCGCGGGCAACGGTATCATAATCCGAATAACATGCAGAACTACTGCTCGCTGGCACAGGCGGGGAAAATTACGGAAATGCGTAAGGATGTGGTTCCGGATACCGAGAACAGCCGGATGGAAGAATACATGTTTCTGGGACTGCGTATGATGTGCGGAGTGTCGATAGAAGGCTTCGAGAAACGGTTTGGAAAACCAATGGACGAAGTCTATGGACCGGTGATCCAATCCTATGAAAAACAGGGACTTTTACGGCGAAAGAACGGATGGCTGCAGTTGACGGAGCGGGGGATCGATGTAAGCAATCAGATCTTTGCGGACTTTCTGTTAGATACCTGAGAAAGAAACGAAAAAATAATAAAAAAATATAAAAAAGTCCCTTGACAAAGCTAAGGGGTGGTGTTAAGTTATACCTAGATGTTAGCACTCGGAACAAATGAGTGCTAACAGCAAAGAAAAACGGATAGGAAGGGTTCCGGGAAAGGGTGATTGTATGGAGCAGTTAAGCGAACGGAAAATGAAGATTCTTCAGGCAATAGTAGCAAACTATCTGGAGACCGGTGAGCCGGTTGGCTCTCGTACAATTTCAAAATATACGGATCTGAACCTCAGTTCAGCCACCATTCGAAACGAAATGGCAGACCTGGAAGAGAGTGGTTATATTGAACAGCCACATACATCTGCCGGAAGAATCCCAACCGATGCCGGATATCGGATCTATGTTGATCAGCTCATGCAGGATCATGACAGTGAAGTGGAAGAGATGAAGCAGGAGCGCGAGGGACTGCTGGAACGGGTTGACCGTATGGAAGTAATGCTAAAGCAGGTAGCAAAGGTACTGGCATATAATACGAACTATACGGCGATGATTACGGCACCGCAGAATCAGCAGAACCGAGTGAAGTTTTTACAGCTTACGATGGTAGATGAGAGCCGGATTCTGGCAGTAATCGTTGTGGATGGAAATGTAATTAAGAATCAGTTGATTCCGGTTGACATGCCACTTGGAAATGATGAAGTCCTGAAGCTGAGTATTCTGATGAATTCCTTCCTGCAGGGCGCAGCATTAAGTGATATCAATATTGAGATGATCCAGATGATGAAAGCACAGGCAGGAGTCTATGCGGATGTGTTGGATCAGATATTGAACGGTGTGGTTGAGGCAGTCAAGGAAGCAGATGAGCGACAGATATTTACCAGTGGAGCTACAAATCTTCTGAAGTATCCGGAGATTGGCGAGGAAGAAAAGGCCAGCGTATTGATCGATACGATAGAAGAGAAGAAGATGCTGAATAAGCTGGTTGATGAAACCCTGAATAACAATGATAAAGGAATTCAGGTATATATAGGCGATGAGACACCGGTTCAGAATATGAAAGATCTGAGTGTAGTGACAGCAACATATGAACTACAGGAAGGAGCGAAGGGAACCATAGGAATCATTGGACCAAAGCGTATGGACTATAAGAAGGTTGTGAGTACGCTGAAGGAATTGACGGTAGAATTAGACGCAATCTTTAATAAGAAAGACACATAGCGAATAGAAGTAAGGAGATGAGAATCGAATGAATGAACTTCAGAAAGAGTACTTTGAAAAGGTAGAAAAGGAACAGGCGGAAGCGGAAGCTGCGGAAGAAGCAAGACTGAAGGCGGTAATGGAAGCAGAACGCAAGAAAGAAGCTGTGAAGCAGGAGGCTGAAAAGAAGGCAAAGGAAGAAGCGGAGCGCAAAGCAGAAGCAGAAGCCATAGAGATCATAAATCGTGTGAAGGCTGAGATGGCTGCAAACAAGGAAAAGGAAGCAGCAGTAGCAGAAGAAGATCAGTCAGAGGCAAAGGATCAGCAGGCAGAGCAGCCGGAGCAGAAAGGTTCCGAAACAGAAGACAGCGAGAAAGAAGAGACTGAGAAGAAGGAGGCGGCGAAGGCAGAACCGAAGGAAGAAGAAACGGATATCTACGAGCGGGAGCCGGTAGGAGAAGCGTCGATGCCGAAGAAGAGTCCAAAGTTCAAGAAGGGCGGCAGAAAGAGTACGGCCGGGAAGGTTCCACAGAGACCACAGCCACAGGAAGCAGCAGCGACAGTGGAAGCTGAGACTGCGAAGGCACAACCGAAGGAAAGTAAGGAGGAGGTGCCGGATATGAAACAAAAGGAAGCAGAAAAGCCGAAGAAAGAGCAGAAGAAGCCGGAAGCAGAAACGGCAGAGGAAGAAGCTGTTGAAAAGGCAACGCCGGAGAGTAAGGCAGCCGCAGACCGGGAAGCAAAGCTTCAGGAGGTAGCGGATGAGTATCAGGATAAATATAAACGGTTACTGGCAGAGTTTGAAAATGCCAGAGCCAGAGAAGCTAAGGAAGCCAGTCGTATGTACGATGTTGGAGCCAAGGCGGTACTAGAGAAATTGTTGCCGGTAGTGGACAATTTCGAACGTGCGATCCAAACCATCCCGGAGGAGGATAAAGACAGGGCCTTCGAACAGGGTGTGGATAAAATATATAAGCAAATGATGACCATTCTGGGAGATATCGGTGTAGAACCGATGAACGCAGAGGGCACAGAGTTTAACCCGGATCTTCATAATGCAGTGATGCATGTGGAAGACGAATCGCTTGGCGAAAATGTAGTAGCAGAAGAGATGCAGAAGGGTTATATGTATAAGGATTCTGTACTTCGGTACAGCATGGTAAAAGTTGCAAATTAATAAATGGAGGTAAACGATCATGGGAAAGATTATAGGTATTGACTTAGGAACAACAAATTCATGTGTAGCAGTTATGGAAGGTGGTAAGCCGGTAGTTATCACAAATGCAGAAGGTGCAAGAACAACACCATCTGTAGTAGCATTTACAAAGACCGGTGAACGTGTCGTCGGGGAACCTGCAAAGCGTCAGGCTGTTACGAATGCAGATAAGACCATTTCTTCTATCAAGAGACATATGGGTACCGATTACAAGGTAACCATTGATGACAAGAAGTATTCTCCACAGGAGATTTCGGCTATGATCCTTCAGAAACTGAAAGGCGATGCGGAAGCATACTTAGGCGAGAAGGTAACAGAGGCAGTTATTACAGTACCTGCTTACTTCTCAGATGCACAGCGTCAGGCAACCAAGGATGCAGGTAAGATTGCAGGTCTGGATGTAAAGCGTATTATTAACGAGCCTACAGCAGCAGCACTTTCATATGGTTTGGATAACGAGCATGAGCAGAAGATCATGGTATACGATTTAGGTGGTGGTACATTTGATGTATCTATCATCGAGATTGGTGATGGTGTCATCGAAGTATTGGCAACTGCCGGTGATAACAGACTGGGTGGTGATGACTTCGATAATGTAATCACAGATTATATGTTAAGTGAATTCAAGGCAAAGGAAGGCGTTGACTTATCAACCGATAAGATGGCAATGCAGAGATTAAAGGAAGCTGCAGAGAAGGCTAAGAAGGAATTATCCGCAGCAACGACAACAAATATCAACCTGCCATTCATTACAGCGACAGCAGATGGTCCAAAGCACTTTGATATGGATCTGACCAGAGCAAAGTTCGACGAGTTGACAGCCGGTCTGGTAGACAGAACCTCAGGTCCTGTACAGACAGCATTAAAGGATGCAGGCTTAACAGCATCTGAACTTGATAAGGTATTGCTGGTAGGTGGTTCTACACGTATTATCGCAGTACAGGATATGGTTAAGAAGTTAACAGGTAAGGAACCATTTAAGGGTATTAACCCGGATGAATGTGTTGCAATCGGTGCTTCTATCCAGGGCGGTAAGTTAGCAGGTGATGCCGGTGCCGGTGAAATCCTTCTGTTGGATGTAACTCCATTGACACTGTCTATTGAGACTATGGGTGGTATCGCAACACACCTGATCGAGAGAAATACAACCATTCCTACAAAGAAGAGCCAGATCTTCTCTACTGCACAGGATAATCAGGATGCCGTTGATATCAACGTAGTACAGGGTGAGCGTCAGTTCGCCAGAGATAATAAGAGCTTAGGACGGTTCCGTCTGGATGGTATCGCACCGGCAAGACGTGGTGTTCCACAGATCGAGGTTACATTCGATATCGATGCAAACGGTATCGTAAACGTATCCGCAAAGGATCTGGGAACCGGTAGCGAGCAACATATTACCATTACTTCCGGCACATCAATGTCAGATGATGATATTGAGAAGGCAGTGAAGGAAGCTGCTGAATACGAAGCACAGGATAAGAAGCGTAAGGAAGGCATTGAGGCAAGAAATGATGCGGATTCTATGGTATTCCAGACCGAGAAGGCACTGGATGAGGTAGGAGATAAGTTATCAGATTCCGATAAGTCTCAGGTACAGGCTGACTTACAGGCTTTGAAGGATACACTAGCTAAGACAGATGTTGAGAACCTTTCCGATTCCGATATCGAGGAGATCAAGGCAGGCAGAGAGAAGCTGATGACCAGTGCACAGAATCTGTTCTCAAAGCTGTATGAGCAGAACGGTCCTGGAGCAAATGCAGGAACCGGTACAGGAAGCCCGGATTACTCATCAGATGATGGAGATGTGGTAGACGGAGATTACACAGAAGTTTAATACTTGCGAATACGCACAGATGTATGATATGATACGTCTGTGCGTAACTTTAATAAGTGATAAGGTGATAGACGATGGCAGAGAGTAAGAGAGATTATTATGAAGTCCTGGGCGTATCCAAGACAGCTGATGAAGCAGAACTGAAAAAAGCCTATCGTACCCTGGCAAAGAAGTATCATCCGGATATGCATCCAGGCGATAAAGAAGCAGAGGAGAAGTTCAAGGAAGCTTCTGAAGCCTATGAAGTGTTAAGTAACCCGGAGAAGCGTGCAAAGTATGATCAGTTTGGTCATGCGGCATTTGAACAGGGTGGCGGACCAGGTGGATTCGAAGGCGGATTTGGCTTCGATATGAATGATATGGGAGATATCTTTGGAGATATCTTTGGAGATATGTTTGGCGGCGGCAGAAGCAGTCGGCAGGCGAACGGACCGATGAAGGGACAGAATATTAAGACTACGGTTCGTGTAAAGTTTGAAGAGGCTGTATTCGGAGCACAGAAGGAACTGGAACTTCCACTGAAGGATGAGTGCGAGGTTTGTCATGGTACGGGTGCACAGCCCGGACATAGCCCGGAAACCTGTCCGAAGTGTAATGGTAAAGGTCAGGTAGTTACTACCCAGCAGTCCCTGTTTGGCGTAGTAAGAAGTGCTACGATCTGTCCGGAATGTTCCGGTACCGGTAAGGTGATCCGTTATAAGTGCAGTCACTGTGCAGGTACAGGATATGTAAAGAGTAAGAAGAAGATACAGGTAGTGATACCGGCCGGTATTGATAATGGTCAGAGTATCCGTATCCGAGGCAAGGGCGAGCCGGGTATGAACGGCGGCGAGCGAGGAGATCTGCTGGTATCTGTATTAGTAGATAAGCATCCAAAGTTCCAGCGGAAAGAATATGACCTGTATTCATCAGAACCAATTACATTTACACAGGCAGCACTGGGTGGTACGATTCAGATCAATACGATCGATGGACCGATGGACTATAATATCAGTCCAGGTACACAGACAGATACCCGGATTACGCTGAAAGGCAAGGGTGTACCGACGCTGCGAAATAAGAATGTACGTGGTAATCATTACGTAACACTGATTGTTCAGGTGCCGGATAAGCTTACGGCAGAACAGACAGATATCCTGAAGCAGTATGATGCGGCAACCGGTTCTACGGCCAGACGGTCGACAGATTCCGGCGGATTCAGCTTCGGTGATCACAAGAAAAAAGGATTTGGTGGAAAAAGAAAATGATATGGAAAAAAATAACCATAGAAACAACCACTGAAGCAGTAGATATGATAAGTTATACCCTCGGCGAATTAGGCGTCGAGGGTATTGAGATTGAGGACAAGGTTCCGTTGTCGGAGGAAGATCAGAAGGCAATGTTTATTGACATATTGCCGGAGCTTCCGCCGGATGATGGGGTTGCCCTCATTTCGTGTTATATCGACAATCCGGAAACGGATGTGGATGCATTGGTGGCACAGATAAAAGAAGCATTAGAAGATATGCGTCAATACATGGATATCGGCTCCGGCAGGCTGACACTGGGTGAGACAGAGGATAAGGACTGGATCAATAACTGGAAGGAGTTCTTTCATCCGTTTTGGCTGAATCAGATTCTGATTAAGCCGACCTGGATTCCGGAGTCGGAGGTGGAGCGGAAACCAGGTGATATCATGATAGAGATTGATCCGGGAACTGCGTTCGGAACCGGTGCACATGAGACAACAAAGCTGTGTATAGAACAGCTTGAGAAGTATCTGACCGGGAAAGAGACGGTATTTGATGCGGGATGCGGAAGCGGAATTCTATCCATTATCGCTGCAAAGCTGGGTGCCGGTCAAGTTTTCGGAGTGGATATTGATCCCTTGGCGGTGGATGCCAGTTATGAGAACTGCAGAGTCAATCATATCTCAGATCAGCAGGCAAACTTTATGCAGGGAAATGTGATAGCAGATGAAGCGTTTGCTGAGCATATGGCACAGGCAAAGGGGAGTCTGCCACAGTATGATATCGTAGTGGCGAATATTCTGGCAGATGTCATTATTCCGTTGTCAGGCAAAGTGGCTCCGTATATGAAGCCGGATGGAATCTTCATTTCTTCCGGAATCATTCATACGAAAGAAGAGGAAGTGCGGCAGGCACTGCTCGCAAACGGATTTGAAATAATAGAAACCACATATATGAAGGACTGGGTATGCTTTACGGCGAAACAGAGATCGTAGGCGACGCAGGCAGGAGAGAAAGAGCATGTATCGTTTTTTTGTAGAACAGACAGCCTGTATGGGAGATACGATTCCCATTACCGGAGAGGATCTGAATCATATGAAGCATGTACTTCGCCTAAAGGTCGGAGAACAGGTGACGGTGAGTGACGGAAGTGAACGGGAGTATGTCTGTGAAATCGAAAAGTATATAGAGAATGCGGCACAGCTGCGTGTGATTGATATACTGGATAGCAATGCAGAGCTTCCGACACAGATTACCCTTTATCAGGGATATCCAAAGGGAGATAAGCTGGAGCTGATTATTCAGAAGGCAGTCGAACTGGGAGCCGTTCGCATCGTTCCGGTGATGACCAGGCGAAGTGTTGTGAAGCTGGATGCGAAGAAAGCGGAAAAAAAGGTAGAACGATACAATGCGATTGCCTTAAGTGCGGCGAAGCAGTCCAAACGGGGGATTCTGCCGGTCGTAGACCGTGTTATGAGCTTCTCGGAAGCCTTACAGGATGCCCAGTCATTGGATATGATACTGATTCCGTATGAGGATGCAAGAGGGATGCGGCATGCCGCACAGACCGTGCGTCAGGTGATCGGCAAGCGGTCTGTCGGGATCTTTATCGGTCCGGAGGGCGGATTTGAGGAATCGGAGGTGCAGGCAGCCTGTGCAGTCGGTGCAGAGTGTCTGACGCTCGGACATCGGATTCTGCGGACGGAGACGGCAGGGATGACGCTTCTATCGATTCTGATGTTTGAACTGGAAACAGCGGCAGAAACAGAGTGAAACAGGAGTAACAGGGAAGATGGAAGCATATTTTGATAATGCGGCAACGACGAGAGCATCGGAAGCAGTACAGACCATGGTAAAGAAGGTTATGGATATCGATTATGGAAATCCATCCTCCAGACATAAGAAGGGTGCAGAGGCGAGCCGGTATATAAAGGATGCGCAGGAGAGTATCGCAAAGACACTGAAGGTAGAACCAAAGGAGATCGTGTTTACCTCCGGTGGTACGGAATCCAATAACATGGCTTTGATCGGAGCCGCACTGGCAAATAAACGAAAAGGAAAACACATCATATCCACCCGGATCGAACATGCATCTGTGTATAATCCACTGTTGTTTTTAGAGGAACAGGGGTATCGGATTACATTTCTGGATGTGGACGAACATGGACTGGTAGATCCGGAGGATGTGTGCCGGGCAATCGATGCGGATACGATACTGGTATCCGTTATGATGGTAAACAATGAGATCGGGGCGATTGAACCAATCGAAGAGATCGGGAAACGGATCAAGAAGATCGATCCGGAGATTTTGTTTCATGTAGATGCAATACAGGCCTATGGAAAACTAAAAATCTCACCGAAACGCTGCCAGATTGATCTGCTTTCGGTCAGCGGACATAAAATCCACGGACCGAAAGGCGTTGGGTTCCTATATATTCGCGATAAGGTGAGGATAAAACCGATCATCTATGGCGGAGGCCAGCAGAAGGATATGCGTTCCGGCACGGAAAATGTACCGGGAATCGCAGGTCTTGGTGTAGCAGCAAAAGAAATGTACACGAATCATACGGAAAAAATCGCACAGATACAAGCGGTAAAGGATGCATTTTTAACCGGCGTGAAGAAGCTGGATGGTGTCATTGACAATTCCGGAGAGGCACCGCATATAGCCAGTGTCAGTTTCGAAGGAATCGAGCGCGGAGAGGTACTGCTCCACGCCCTGGAGGCAAAGGGAGTCTATTGCTCCTCCGGTTCGGCCTGTTCTTCGAATCATCCGGCAATCAGTGGTACCCTGCAGGCGATCGGGATGGCACCGGAGCTGCTCAACTCGACCTTACGGTTTAGCTTTTCTGTCTATTCTACTGTAGAAGAGGCGGAATATGCAGTACAGGTGATAGCGGAGGAACTGCCAAAACGAAGAGCATTTGTGAAAAGATAGAGGAAAAGAGATAAAACAATGGAATATAAATCATTTTTAATTAAATATGCAGAAATCGGAACTAAGGGAAAGAATCGATATGTATTTGAAGATATCCTGTGCAAGAATATTCGGTCGGCGATGAAACGCATCGACGGAAAGTTCCTGGTTCGGAAGGAATATGGAAGAATCTTTGTGGACTGCCTGGAGGAGTATGACTTTGATGAGGCAATCGAGGCACTACAGCATGTATTTGGTATCGTAGGTATCTGTCCGGTTCTGGTTGTTCCGACGATGCCATGGGAAGAACTGGCAGAGAAACTGGTACAGTTTGTGGACGATAGCTATGAGGACAAGAGCTTTACCTTCAAGGCAAACTGCCGGAGAGTGAACAAGGAGTATCCGATGCATTCCATGGAAGTGAATATGGAAGCCGGTGCGGTTTTATTGCATGCATTCCCGGAACTGAAGGTGGATGTGCATCATCCGGAGGTAATGTTAAATATCGAACTGAGAGACAATATTTACGTCTATTCCGTAACCTTACCGGGACCGGGCGGACTGCCGGTTGGAACAAACGGAAAGGGCATGTTGCTCCTGTCAGGCGGAATCGACAGCCCGGTAGCGGGGTATATGGTATCGAAACGTGGTGTAAATCTGGAGGCTGTGTATTTCGATGCACCGCCGCATACCAGTGAACAGGCAAAGCAGAAGGTGATTGATCTGGCAAAGCTGGTGGCAAAGTATTCCGGAGCAATTAAGCTGCATATTGTTCATTTTACAGATATTCAGGAGGCGATTTACCATAAGTGCCCGGAGGATGAGATAACCATCATTATGCGGCGGTATATGATGCGGATCGCACAGACGCTGGCGGAAAAGAATGAATGTCAGGCATTGATCACGGGCGAGAGCATTGGACAGGTGGCGAGTCAGACGATCTATAGTCTGCAGGTAACGAATGCAGTCTGCACGTATCCGGTATTCCGACCATGTATCGGCATGGATAAGCAGGAGATCGTAGATATTTCCGAGAAAATCAACACATACGAAACATCGATTCTGCCATATGAGGACTGCTGTACCACCTTCGTGGCAAAGCATCCGGTGACAAAACCGAAGCTGGCTGACATCGAGGCATCCGAAACACTGTTGGCGGATGATATTGATCGTCTGGTACAGGAGGCTCTGGATACAGAAGAGGTTATGAGTGTATGGTAAAGAAACGCTTAGAAGGACTTCGAGTGGGGACACTGACCCTTGGATGTAAGGTGAACCAGTATGAGACTGAAGGCATGCAGGAACTGCTTGAGCAGGCCGGAGCAGAGATTGTAAGTTTTGAAGAAACAGCAGATGTGTATCTGGTAAATACCTGTTCTGTCACTAATATGGCAGAAAAAAAGTCCAGACAGATGTTGCATCGAGCAAAGAAAAGGAATCCGAAAGCAGTCGTGGTAGCAGTGGGATGCTATGTGCAGACCACACCGGAGGAGGTACTCAGGGATCTGTCTGTAGATCTGGTGATTGGCAATAATCGCAAAAAGGAGATTGTCAGCATTTTGTTTGGCTATCTCGATGAGCATAATAAAACAGGGGATCTATACTGGCTGGATATTAATCAGAAGCAGGAATATGAAGAACTGGAGATTCAGCATCGTTCCAATCATATCCGGGCATATATTAAGATTCAGGATGGGTGCAATCAGTTTTGTACGTATTGTATTATTCCATATGTGAGAGGCAGGATTCGCAGTCGACAGCCGGAGGATATCGTGGAAGAAGTAACACGTATGGCAAAACAGGGGTGTAAGGAGATTGTATTAACCGGTATTCATATCAGTTCCTACGGAAAGGATTGGACGGATGAGGAAGTAAACAGCGGCAGACTGGATGGCATGCCGTTACTGTCATTACTAAAACAACTGAATGAGATAAATGGAATCGTAAGAATCCGCCTTGGCTCGCTGGAGCCGCGGATTATAACAGAGGAGTTTGTTCAGGGGCTGGTTCGGGTCACAAAGTTGTGTCCACATTTTCACCTGTCACTACAGAGTGCCTGTAATGAAACCTTAAAGCGGATGAATCGCAAGTATACGATCGAGGAATATATGGATAGCTGTGATCGACTGCGAAAAGTATATGACCGTCCGGCGATTACAACGGATGTGATCGTGGGATTTCCCGGAGAGACAGAGGAAGAGTTTCAGATGACATATGAGAATCTGAAACGGCTGAATCTGTATGAAATGCATGTATTCAAGTACTCAAAGAGAAGAGGGACTGTAGCAGAAAAACTGCCGGATCAGATTCCGGAGCAGATTAAGAATCAAAGAAGTGATCGGCTACTGGAACTGACAGCCGGACAGAAGCGTGCGTATGAGGAGGACTTCCGGGGCGAAAAACTGCAGGTACTGATAGAAGAGAAAATGGAAACACTTGAAAATGATACATCAGACTGGTATGTTGGACATACGGAACGATATATGAAGGTGAAGGTTCCGTCAAAGACGGATATCCGAAATCAGATAACAGAGATAATATGGTAGATGGGATGAGTCAGAGAGAGATCATAGAAGAGGTAGAAGGAGAACGCATGGAAGCAGTAAAGAAACAGGTGCCGGAGATGGTAAAAGAGGAAACAACGCCAAAGAAGGGCAAATACATGAGTATGTGGTGGAAAACCTACTATGTATATGCTGTATCCAGTCTTATTATACTGATAACAGTTGTAGTTGTTCTGGCGGTTAAGCATTTTTGGCCGTTTGGAAACGGAACTCTGTTAAATGGGGATTTTATCCTGCAGGGTTGGCCGTTTATTATGGAGTTCAAACGGAAATTGGCTACCGGAGATTCGCTACTTTATACTTGGCATGCAGGATTTGGAACGAACTTCTACAGTATTTTATCCTATGGTATGTTCAATCCGTTTACATTGATTTATATGCTGGTTCCTGAAAGCTATATCTTGCAGACCAGTACCGTTTTATTTGTAATTAATCTGCTGGCGATGAATGGAACGATGTTGTACTTTCTGACTCATCGTCCGATGCATGCATTACCACAAAACAGAATTGCAAATATGTTGTTTTCGTTGTCATATACGCTTTGTATGTACATGGTATCCAATATTAATAATTGGACACATTTGATTGTTGCAGCAATTTTTCCGCTGATTATTTTGGGACTGGAACAATTTGTGGCAAATAAAGGCTGGAAGCTTTATTTTGTTACTTTGATGCTGAGTTTTTTGTTTAATTATTATCTTACAGGATTATTTTGCTTCTTTATCATTTTGTATTATTTGACGTTGGAGTTTGATGGCTTTCGAGTCTTTGTGAAAAAATCAGGAAAGATTTTTTTGATTTCTGTGTTGGCGATTGCTGTATCAGCGGTACTTATGCTGCCAACTGCATTGCAAATGAGTGGACAGAGTTATACAAAGAGTGTTTTGTTAGACCAGACATGGTTTACAACATTCTTTGATATTGTTAAGAATTTTCTGGCGCTAAACCGGGCAGTGGATCGTGGAACTGCAAGCGATAGCTATGGAGAAGTGAATCTATATTATGGTTTGTTGATGTTGATGCTGACTTCTTTGTATTTCTTGAACGGAAAGATTAAGCTGTCAGTTCGACTGAAGAAGCTGGCATTGGTTATATTGTATGTGATAGCGTTTAATTGTAACGGCTTAAACTATGTATTTCATATGATGCATTATCCGACTTGGTTTCCAAATCGGTTTGCTCTGTTTTTTACGTTGCTATGCATTATTCTGGCGTATGAAGGTTGGGTAGCACTGGAAGAAACACAGTTCCAAAGTCTGACTCTGGTAAAGGGAGTTCTGGTTGGTTTGGGCTGGGTAATACTGTCGGTACTTTGCTTTGCATTTGCAGAAACTGTGGAATATCAGTTTACATATTACTTTAGTATTATGATATTTCTGTTCTATATGGTTGCATTATTGGTAGTTTCGCTATTGAAGGGAAAAGGAAAGCAAATCCTGGTTGTTCTTGGATGCGTGGAACTGGCACTCAACTTTGATTATGCATTCATATATCGGAATTCCGGACAGGCAGTAGAGGTATTCGATTATTATTATCAAAAGGAAAAGACATTGGTTCAGGAATATACTCGGGAGGAGGCAAATGGATTTTCTAGAATGATGGCGGCTGGTGATATCGTAGGTGGAACAAATGGTGGTATGTTATTAGATCGAAAGACGAATACGATATTTGCCAGTTCCATGAGTAATATTTCAGAATATTTGTATTACATGGGAGTTCTAGGTGGGGGAAACATGATGAAGTCCTATGTATATACACCAGCTACGGCATCTTTGATGAATATGCAATATATTATATATGATACCAATGTTCAAGATAGCCGTGGACCAGAAGAATTATATTCTACGACTGAAAATTTGTTTGATCATTATCCGAAATTATCAGAGGATGAAGATGTATATATATATGAAAATCCAACATGTTTGTCAGTAGGATATATGATTGATGATGCTTATTCAGATATAATTGGAACAGATGGAGAGAAGTTAAGTGCTTATTATGCGGAAAATATCAATAAATGGGTAGAAGGTGTAAGCGGTGTAACTGGAGTATTGGAACCGGTTGACCTGTCAGTAGACAATATTGAGACGAAAAATTGTGAGGGTGCGGTAGTAAATAATCAATATTATATGACACAGGATCTGCAGCAGCGAGATGTTAATCAGTTTTATAAAGATGGTTCACGGGTATTTGTGCAGGACAATAAGAGTGAAAAATATACAGAAGGCGAGGAGTCTGTACTTAGGTTGGATTGTGTAGCAGAGGAAGCTGGAGATTACTATATAGAAATAGGAGAGCGGTTTGCAGCTGTTGGTTATCTGGAAAAGGGGGAACGATACTATATCTACTACAATGGAAACGAGGATGTATTGAAGCAGAATCTTGGTTTAAATGGACAAATCCAGCTGTATCGATTTAATGAAGAACAGTGGGAAAAAGCATATGATAGGCTTTCACAGCAGCAACTGGTGGTTGATTCCTATACATCACATGGATTAGAAGGAACCATAGATGTACAACGGGAAGGTATCTTTTTTACAAGTATTCCATATGATGATAACTGGAAGTTATATGTTGATGAAGAACAGGTTGGGGTTGATCCGTTATTCTTTAATGGATTTGTGAGTACACATTTGACAGAGGGTACACATACGATCCGGCTAGAATATCAGCAAAATGGAATTGTTGAAGGTGCAATCATAAGTATATTAGCTGTTTTGTTGTTTGCAGGGATTGTTATACATGAACATCGTAAAAAGGAAAGCGTATTTATGGAAAAAGAAATAGTGCTGAAAGATACTTTTTACTCTGAAGAGTATCTATTGGAACGACAGGAGAGGCAAAAAAAGAAAAAGGAGCAGGAGAATCCGGATGATGAGTAAGCAACTTGCCATTTTCCTGAAATCATTGTATAATTGTAGGTAATGCAAAGGAACGGAATAGAATCATTGTCGGAAGCAAAGGATGTGGGATTATGGATAATACACAGCATATTAATGCAATAAAAGAAAATGGACTGGAAGTAACCGATATTTTGGATCAGGTGTATCAGGCACTGACGGAGAAGGGATACAACCCGGTCAGTCAGATCGTTGGATATATTATGAGTGGAGATCCGACATATATCACCAGCTATAAAGGCGCCAGAAGTCTGATTATGAAAGCAGAGCGGGATGAACTGATCGAGGTGTTGCTGGAGAATTATATTGATACACGGCTGAAGTAAGAATAGAGGTAAAATATGAGGATATTAGGACTGGATTATGGAACGAAGACGGTCGGAGTCGCGATCAGCGATCCGCTAGGGATCACTGCGCAGCCGGTTGAAACGATTACCAGAAGCAAGCCGGGAAAGCTGCGCCAGACATTGGCCAGAATCGAAGCATTAATTGAAGAGTATCAGGCAGAGAAGATTGTACTCGGGTATCCGAAGAATATGAATAATACAGCAGGAGAACGTGTAGAGGACTGCGAAGCATTTCGGGAAGATCTGGAACGTCGGACGGGTCTGGAGGTTGTTTTCTGGGATGAACGTCTGACAACCGTAGCGTCGGAACGGGTGCTGATGGAAGGCGGTGTTCGCCGGGAGAATCGGAAGGCTGTGATTGATCAGATGGCAGCAGTATTGATTTTACAGGGATATTTGGACTCGTTAAGTATGAGAAAACAGATGGAATAGATGATTAGTTGGAGGAATTATGGAAGAGAATGAGATCAAAACAGTTCCGTTTACTACAGAGGATGGACAGGTTGTGGATATGTATGTTCTGGAGGAGACAACCCTGCAGGGCATTCACTATATATTAGTTACAGAAGATCTGGATGATGAGAGTGAAGAGGCTTTTGTGACGATCATGAAGGAAGAAACACGCGATCAGGAAGATGAATATACCGTATACGATGTAGTTGAGAATGAAGAAGAGCTTCAGGCGGTAGCAAAGGTGTTTGCTGAGCTGATGGAAGACGTGGATTTCCAGGTATAATCGGACGGATTCATTCATAGAATACGGGCCCTGTACAGGTGTATGGGAACAGAAAACAGTATAAGAATCGAATGGAGGATTGAATTAGAACAATGAAAAAAAGTGAACAAACGAAACCGGTTAAGATTATTCCGTTGGGAGGTCTGGAGCAGATCGGTATGAATATTACTGCAATCGAGTACGAAGATACGATTGTAGTGGTGGACTGCGGCCTTTCCTTCCCGGATGATGAGATGCTGGGGATTGATCTGGTTATTCCGGATGTTACGTATCTGAAGGAAAATGCAGATAAAGTAAAAGGACTGGTTATTACGCATGGACATGAGGATCACATCGGCGCGATTCCATATGTGGAAAAAGAGATTAACATGCCGATTTATGCAACAAAGCTGACAATGGGCATCATAGAAGGAAAACTGAAGGAACACAATCTGCTTCAGAATATTAAGCGAAAGGTTGTAAAGCATGGTCAGATCATTAATCTGGGGTGTTTCCGGGTTGAATTCATCAAGACTAATCACAGTATCGCGGATGCATCTGCACTGGCGATTTATACTCCGGCGGGCATTATCGTTCATACGGGTGACTTTAAGGTGGATTATACGCCTGTATTTGGTGAAGCGATTGATCTGCAGAGATTTGCAGAACTGGGTAAAAAGGGAGTACTGGCACTGATGTGTGACAGTACGAATGTAGAACGTCCGGGCTTTACGATGTCTGAGCGGACGGTTGGACGGACGTTTGATACTATATTTGCAGATAATCAGGATCATAGAATTATAGTTGCTACATTTGCATCCAATGTGGATCGTGTTCAGCAGATTGTAAATTCGGCATATAAGTATGGGCGAAAGGTCGTAGTAGAGGGCCGTAGTATGGTGAATATCATTACCGTGGCTCAGGAACTGGGGTATATCCAGATTCCGGATGATACGTTGATTGATATTGAACAGTTGAAGAATTATCCGGATGAGAAGACGGTGCTGATCACAACCGGAAGTCAGGGTGAGAATATGGCGGCGCTTTCCAGAATTGCAGCCAATATTCACAGAAAGGTATCTATAAAACCGGGTGATACGGTTATTTTGAGTTCGACTCCGATTCCGGGAAATGAAAAAGCAGTATCGAAGATCATTAACGAACTGGAAATGAAGGGCGCAAAGGTGATTTTTCAGGATACGCATGTATCCGGTCATGCCTGCCAGGAAGAGATTAAGCTGATCTATACATTGACGAAACCAAAGTATGCAATACCGGTTCATGGTGAATACCGCCACTTAAAGCGTCATGCGGAGCTTGCGGAAAGTCTTGGAATTGATAAGCAGCACATTTGTATTTTATCCAGTGGAGATGTTCTGGAAATCTGTCAGGACTATGCGGAAGTAACAGGAACTGTAACGGCTCAGGGAATTCTGGTAGACGGTCTGGGTGTTGGAGACGTTGGAAATATTGTATTACGTGATCGACAGTTGCTTTCACAGAACGGATTGATTATAGTAGTGGTAACACTGGAAGGCGGAAGCAATCAGGTGCTGGCAGGACCGGATATTGTTTCCAGAGGATTTGTATATGTCAGAGAGTCAGAGAATCTGATGGAAGAATGCAGAGATGTTGTAGAAGATGCACTGGCTCGCTGTATGGACCATAATGTGACAGACTGGGGAAAGTTAAAGACGGCAATGCGGGATGATTTGAGTGAATTCCTGTGGAGACGGACAAAGAGAAATCCGATGATACTTCCGATCATAACGGAGGTATAAACACAAGGAGGGAATGCTATGCGGCAGGCGATTGAACTGGCAGGCAGGATAAATGAACAGATACGCGGAAGTGAAGAGTATCGTAACTATACAATGGCGGATCGTAGGCTGAAGGAGGATCCGGAGCTCTATGGGCGTTATAATGAATTCCGCCGGAGAAATTATGAATTACAGTCCGGCGAGGGTGACAGTAATCTATACGATGAGGTCTTTAATCTGGTGAAGGAGTATGATACGATCCTTCAGGACTCCCGGGTCAATGACTTTATACTGGCAGAGCAGCGGATATGTTCTATGATGCGTGAATTATATGCGGAGCTGTCGCGGAATCTGGAGTTTGATTATGAATATTTGGAAAAGTAGGTGTGGACATGACAGATAAGAACATGAAAAAAGCGTTGCGCCTGGTTCTGCAGGTGCTGATTAATGCCATAATTATTCTGCTGTTAATTCAGGCCTTTACGCTGGCGTATAACTTCTCATATAAGGTGTTTACAGATAGCTGTATGAATCCGAACAGTACGAAGGAGGTTCCGTTTGTGATTGAACCGGATTCTTCTACGACAGAGATTGTGGATGCATTGATTGAACAGGGACTGGTACAGGATCGCTATGTGATGCTGGCGAAGGTGTATTTGTCCAGCTATCATGGAAAGATGATGCCGGGAACCTATACATTAAGCCCATCTATGACACAGGATGATATTTTGAAAACGATTACCGGAAGCAAAGAGAAGGAGGATACTGCAAAGTGATAGTGGATGAACGGGTGAAGTCTTTTATCAATTCGTTAAACCCGGAAGATTCGCCGCTGATTCGTCAGATTGAGCAGGAAGCCAGACAGGAAGAGGTGCCGATCATTCGTACGGAAACGAAGGAGCTTCTTAAGGTATTGGAGGTGCTTCAAAAGCCGATGCGGATTCTGGAGGTGGGAACCGCTGTTGGATTTTCGGCGATCTATATGAGTCAGTATCTGCCGTCCGGCGGACATATTACTACGATTGAAAAGTATCCGCCCAGAATAAGCAAGGCCAGAGAGAATTTTGCATTGGCAGGGGTAGAGGAGCAGATCACCATGCTGGAAGGAGATGCCACAGATATCCTAAAGAGTCTGGAGGTATCATATGATATGATATTTATGGATGCAGCGAAGGGACAGTATATTCATTTTCTGCCGGATGTACTGCGGCTGTTAGCGCCGGGAGGCCTGTTAGTGTCCGACAACGTACTTCAGGATGGCGATGTATTGGAATCTCATTATGCGATAACGAAGCGAAATCGGACCATTCATAGTCGTATGCGGGACTATTTGTATATGCTGAAACATCATTCGGAACTGGAAACAGTTGTGTTGCCGGTAGGGGATGGTGTAGCAGTGAGCGTGAAAAAGGAGAAACAGATATGCGGAGAACAGAACTACTGATACCGGCCGGCAGTCTGGAGGTATTGAAGACGGCAGTGCGTTATGGCGCGGATGCAGTTTATATTGGCGGCGAAGACTTTGGACTTCGGGCAAAGGCGCATAACTTCAGCATAGAGGAGATGCAGGAGGGTATTGCATATGCACATGCACATGACTGCAAAGTTTATCTGACGGTGAATATATTTGCACATAATGAAGATATAGAAGGAATTCGAGACTACTTTGAACGATTGAAGGGAGTTGCAATCGATGCAATGATTATATCGGATCCGGGTGTGGTAATGTTGGCAAAGGAGATTCTTCCACAGGTAGAACTGCATATCAGTACGCAGGCGAATAATACGAATTACCGGACCTATAACTTCTGGTATCAGCAGGGAGCAAAACGGGTGGTATCCGCACGAGAACTGTCACTGGAGGAATTAAAAGAAATCAGAAGCCGGATACCGGAGGATATGGAGATTGAGTCATTTGTGCATGGAGCTATGTGCATTTCGTATTCGGGCAGATGCCTTTTGAGCAGTTATTTTACCGGGAGAGATGCGAATCGCGGTGCCTGTACACATCCATGTCGCTGGAAATATGCAATCGTGGAAGAAAGCCGGCCGGGAGAGTATCTGCCGGTGAATGAGGATGACCGCGGAACTTATATCTTTAATTCAAAGGATTTGTGCATGATTGAACACATTCCGGAACTGATGGAAGCCGGGATCGATAGCTTCAAGATCGAAGGGCGGATGAAGACAGCCCTTTATGTAGCAACCGTTGCTCGTACTTACCGACAGGCAATCGATGATTATAAGAAGGATGAGCAGCTGTATCGTCGAAATCTGGAACACTATCGACAGGAGATCGCCAAGTGTACGTATCGAATGTTTACAACCGGTTTTTACTTTGGAAAGACAGACAGCGACAGCCAGATCTATGATAATAATACCTATCGTACAGAGTATACGTATATTGGAATGGTAGAAGACGTAGATGAACAGGGAGATCTTATCTTTGAACAAAAGAATAAGTTTCTGGTCGGAGAGAGGATCGAAGCGATGCTCTTTGACGGATCGAATCGTTTGCTGGAGGTACAGAGTATAAAAAATGATGAAGGGGAAGCGATGGAATCGGCCCCACATCCAAAACAGCGTCTTCATGTGAATGTTGGTCAGCCTTTGCCGGTTGGCTGTATATTGAGAAGAAAAGAAAACTAGTTCCCGTCTATGCGTGCCCGCAGTTTTTCCAGGGCACGTTTTTCTATGCGGCTGACGTAGGATCGTGAGATCCCCATGCGTGTGGCAACGTCCCGCTGCGGAATCGGAGCGGCACCGGCCAATCCATAGCGCAGGGTGATGATCGTCTGTTCTCTTGGGGTCAGACAGGAGGAAAGGTATTGGTAGATCCATTGAATGTGTTGCTGCTTGATCATTTGCTCCAGAATATCATCATTTGTGCATTCCATGATATCCATAAGATGGATTTCATTTCCCTCTTTGTCGGATCCGATTGGCTCATAAAGAGAGACTTCACGCGCAGATTTCTTTTTTTGACGCAGAAGCATGAGAAGCTCGTTTTCAATACAGCGTGCGGCATAGGTAGCCAGTTTGTTTCCTTTTGAAGGATTGTAGGTATTGATCGCTTTGATCAGACCGATGGTTCCGGTAGAAATCAGATCTTCAGCATCCCGATCGTGGCTGTGATACTTTTTTACGATATGTGCAACCAGACGGAGATTGCGTTCGACTAAAAGATTGCGGGCATCCAGATCTCCCTGCCGGCTAAGTGTCAGATAATAGAGTTCTTCTTCAGAGGACAATGGCTTTTGAAAGGTCTGCAATGGAACCCTCGGAGACTGTAATTGCTATATTTTATGTTTTGCATAAAGAAAATGTGCTTTTCCAAAGAGAAAAAGCCTAAAAATAAAAGAAAACTGATAAAAACTGACAATGAAAAGTATCGAGAATTGTTGAAAATGACGAAAGATAACAGTAGTAATTCCGGGTGGTCTATGTTAAAATTATACTAATATTGGTGAATGAGAGGTAGATATATATGCGTATTTCGGCAGGTAGAAAGAAAATCAGACTTGGTGATCTGCTTGTTGCGGCTGGAGCTATTACGGAGGAGGAACTGCAGGAGGCGATCGCATATCAGAAGGAAAAGGGAGTCAAGCTTGGACAGGCAATGGTGGAGCTTGGATTGATCAGTCAGGAACTTCTGAATCTGACCATATCACAGCAGTTGGGGATTGATTACATAGAACTTAAGTCCTGTAAGCTGACGGATGACGTTCTTCGACTGATCCCGGAGAAGGAGGTTGTTCGTTATCGGGCGATTCCGGTAGAGATTGATGAGTATAATCCAAATGTTCTGAAGGTAGCTATGTCAGATCCTATGGATATTATAGCGATTGATGACTTGGGCATTTTGACGAACATGCAGATCGAGCCGATGTTGACTAGTGATGATGAGATCACAGAAGCCATCGGTAAATACTATGGTAATCAGCAGGCCATGGAGGTGGCTGAACAGTATCGAAAGGAACGGGAACAGGAAGGCTTAAGTCAGGCAGAAGAAGATCAGTTAAATGAAGAAATTGATAATTCACCGATCGTACTTCTGGTAAAACAGATTCTGGAGGGCGGTGTTCGACAGAGAGCATCCGATATTCACATAGAGGCGCTGGAGACCAGTGTTCGTGTACGGTATCGTATCGATGGTGCTCTGAAGAAGGTTATGACCTACGATTATTCATTGATGTCAGCCATTGTAGCGCGTATTAAGATCATTGGCGGTATGGATATATCGGAAAAGAGAAAACCGCAGGATGGTCGTATTTCCATTTTTGTAGATCGAAAAGAGTTTGATATCCGTGTATCGATTCTGCCGACGGTCTATGGCGAGAAGGTCGTTATGCGTCTTACCTCTAAGGATGGACTGACGAAGCCGAAGAGTGCTCTGGGTCTGGGACCGGAAGAGATGAAGGTATTTGATGGTATTCTGAGTAATCCGCATGGCATTATTCTGGTTACGGGACCGACCGGTTCCGGTAAGTCAACGACACTGTATACCTCTCTGAGTGAGTTGAATACAGAAGATGTTAATATTATCACAGTTGAAGATCCTGTTGAGGCGAATATCGACGGTATCAACCAGGTACAGGTAAACGTAAAAGCAGAGATGACCTTTGCGGCAGCACTTCGTTCTATCTTACGTCAGGATCCGGATATCATCATGATCGGTGAGATTCGAGACGGCGAGACGGCACAGATCGCGGTACAGGCCGCTATCACAGGACACTTGGTTGTATCTACACTGCATACAAACAGTGCGGCAAGTACGGTTACACGTCTGATTGATATGGGTATTGAACCATACGTTGTCGGAGATGCGTTGGTGGGCGTTATTGCACAGCGACTGGTTCGGCGCTTGTGTAAGTGTAAGCAGGGCCGGTATGCGGAAGATAACGAAAAGGCACTGTTGGGCATACCGAAGGATCAGGAACTGGGAATTTATGAACCGGTGGGTTGCCCATTGTGTAATGATACCGGATTTGTAGGACGTATCGGTGTGTATGAGATCATGCCGGTATCCAGAAGTCTGCAGGCAGTTATCGCCAGAGGTGCAACTGCAGATAAGATCGAGGAGCAGGCATTGAAGGAAGGCATGCTGACGCTGAAGCTTGCAGCCGGAAAACTGGTGAAGCAGGGTATTACTGCCATCAGCGAGATGAAGAAGATCGTATATGAGGCCGGTGATGAATACTAAAAGTTGACAGAGACCGGAGGCTAGATTAGTACAGGATAAAGGAGAAGGACAGATATGTTAGACATGAATGAACTGTTGGCGTTTGCAGTAGAGAATAAAGCGTCCGATATACATTTTGCAGCAGGTATACCACCAAAGCTTCGTATCAATGGTAAACTGGTGGGACTGGAGATGGATCCGTTGAATCCGGCTGCGGTAGCAGAGGTTCTGGGAAGCGTTATGAATGATAAACAGAAGAAGGTTCTCCGGGAGCGGGGCGAGGTCGACTTCTCATACGCACATCAGAGCTGCGGACGATTCCGTGTAAATGTCTATATGGATCGGGGAAATATGGCAGGAGCATTCCGCCGAGTGGATACTGTGATTCCGAGACCGGATCAGTTGGGTATCCCAAGTGCGGTTGTAGAACTGTATAAGAGACGGAGAGGACTGGTGCTGGTTACAGGTCCTACCGGTTCCGGTAAGTCGACAACACTGGCATCTATTATTAATAAGGCAAATGAAAATCGGTCGGATCATATTATCACACTGGAGGATCCGATCGAGTATGTACATAATCACAAGAAGGCAATTGTAAACCAGCGAGAGGTTGGTATGGATACCCTGAGTTATAACAATGCACTTCGTGCAGCACTTCGTGAAGATCCGGATATTATTCTGGTAGGAGAGATGCGTGATTACGAGACGATTTCCATCGCGGTAACAGCGGCAGAGACCGGACACTTGGTATTCTCAACCCTGCATACGATCGGAGCAGCGAGCACGATCGACCGTATTATCGACGTATTCCCACCACATCAGCAGCAGCAGATTCGAACCCAGCTATCCATGGTATTGGTTGGCGTTATTTCTCAGCAGCTGCTTCCGACTGCAGACGGCAAGGGGCGAGTGGCAGCATTTGAGGTCATGATTGCAAATCCGGCGATCCGAAGTCTGATTCGTGATGCAAAAACACATCAGATTCAGGCAACTGTGCAGACCAGCAAGGCACAGGGCATGATCACGATGGATGATGCCCTGTATGATCTGTACCAGGGCGGTGTGATCAGCCGGGATATGGCACTGACCTATGCACAGGAGGTAGATACACTGCGGAAGAAACTTGGATAAGACGACTTGTGCAATATATACAAAAATGGAACAAAAAACCAAAAAAATATTGAAAAATGCTGAAAAGTACGGTATGATTCATATTAAATAATTGTTAATACTTTGTTCACAATATCGAAAGCGGGGAGCGAGAGGTATTAACGGGAATAAAGAGTGCGGAGGAATGACGATGGCAGTATATAAGTATAAGGTCGTGGACTCAAGTGGTAAGAATAAAAAAGGTGAGATCGAAGCCCAGAGCCAGGATCAGGCAGTTAATAAATTGAAAGCGGATGGCTTTACAGTTGTATCCTGCAATGAGGCGGGAGCAATGGACAAGGATATTCAGATTAATATCAATAAAAAAATCAAACCGAGAGACCTGAGCGTATTCTGTAAGCAGTTCGGTAGTGTCCTGAAGGCAGGTGTTACAATTATCACAGCCTTAGACATGATGAGCGAGCAGATGGATAATAAAACGATGCAGAGAGTGCTTCGGGAAACAAAGACCTATGTAGAAAAAGGTGGTACATTGGCAGATGGCTTCCGTCAGCATTCAAAAGTTATCCCGTCGATTATGATCAGTATGATCGAGGCCGGTGAGATGTCCGGTAATTTGGAAGTCTGTTTTGAACGATTGGCGATTCAGTTTGATAAACAGTCGAAGTTACAGGGTAAGATCAAGGGAGCTTTGACCTATCCGATTATCGTATTGATCGTGGCGGTTATCGTAGTGATTGTCATGGTAGTAGCGGTTATTCCACAGTTCTCGGATATGTTCGCAGATATGGGTATGGATCTGCCGGCAGCAACGAAGTTACTGCTGTGGTTGTCAGATCTGTTCCGGTATCGCTGGTGGTTGGTAGCTATTATTGTAATTGCAATTGTTGCAATCTATAAAATGTTTGCAGCTACAAACTCAGGAAAGCATATTTTAGGTAAGATTTCGATTAAGATGCCGATTTTTGGCAAGTTAACAGTGATGCAGGCGGCAGCCAATACAGCACGTACACTGAGTACTTTGATGGCATCCGGTATTGCACTGGTAGATGCAGTAGAAGCAGTATCTGAGATGATGTCGAACATTTGGTTTAAGGAGGCGTTGCTGAATGCAAAGGATCAGATCATGAAGGGTGTTCCGCTATCGAAGCCGATTCGGGATGCGGGAATCTTCCCAAGTATGTTGCCACAGATGATTAAGATCGGGGAAGAAACCGGTAACATCGAGGACATGATGGACAAGGTGGCAGATTACTATGAAGAGCAGGTGGATATGACAACCGATCAGGTAACCACCGCTATGGAGCCGTTGACCATGGTAGTGATGGCCGGCATCGTAGGTATCATCGTAGCTGGTGTATACGGACCGATCTTGTCTATGTACAATGGTATGGACAACTTATAATTTGGTTAATACTGCTGGATCCGAAACCATCAGCAGTTATTAATAAATATCATATAATAAAGGAGAGATTATTATGAAAAAAACAAGTAACAAAGGTTTCTCAATGGTCGAGCTGATTATCGTTATCGCTATCATGGCTATCTTAGCTGCAGCATTAGCACCGGCTCTGATTAAGTACATCAACAAGTCAAGATTGTCTACAGACGTTCAGACTGGTACAACTGTAGCAAGTGCAATTAATGCAGCATTAGCTGTTGAGTCAGCTTATGACTCATGCTCAGCACAGCATTATGATTCTGGTGTATGGGCTTTGAACAGCATCATTGCAGGTGGTGATTCCTTTGCAGCAGAAGTAGCAGAAGTTATCGGCGTTGATACCGGCGATACTTTGGCTGGTAAGTCTAAGAAGGATCTTGAGGGAACTGGTTTTGATGCTACAGAGTTCTATGTATTAATTGATGCTAAGAACAATAAGGTAAATGTATGGTATGGTACTTCTAATTCAGCTGACACCAGTCATATGGTATCTCCAAATGCTGGTCCGGCTATGGCAGAATAATTAAGGACTTTTGTATAACACATATCCGGGGGAACTCGGATGTGTGTTATATATGTATATAGGTAGGAAATGACATGAAAGAATGGCTATACATAGGAATAGTAATGGTTTCGGGAACGGTTCTGGGGCTGGTTTTGCATCAGGCCTACGCCTTAGTGGATTTTATTCGAAAGGTGGAGGATGATACAAATTGTGAAGCCTGTGAACAAAAGACCATATGTTTAGCGCAGAAACCCATAGGAACATCAAACTGGGTGACAGAGTTCATGTATATTACATACCTGAAGGTGGGACGAAAGTGCCTGCCGAATAATCAACAGAGGATTGGATATTGGCTGATCCCTGCACTGATAAACGGCAGCATGGACATACTGCTGTATCTGCAGTATGGCTGGAGTGCCGACTTTGTCTTGTGTGCATTATGCACAGCTGTTCTGTTATACTTAAGTATAGTAGACTGGAAGACGCAATATATTCCGTTGGAATGTAATCTTTTTATATTTATTTTAGGACTGATACGGCTGATTCTCCAGCCCGGACATTGGCTGGGGCAGGTGATCGGTCTATGTTCTGTCAGTGTTGTTTTACTATTGGTTGACTGGATAGGAAGCAAACTTCTGAACCGGGATCATGTGGTGGGCGACGGTGACATTAAGCTCATGGCAGCGGCTGGCTTATTCTTAGGCTGGAAACTGAATATTGTAGCATTTATGATGGGGTGTATTGGTGGAAGCATCATACATCTGATTATCATGAAGATAGGCAAAGGTGAGCGACAGCTGGCCTTTGGTCCATACTTAGCGATGGGCATCTATATCGCCATGATATGTGGTGAACAGCTTATGAGCTGGTACCTAGGTATAATGGGCTTGTAGCCCTGAAAATATACACTGATTAAGCGAGGGAGGCTACGAAGATGGCAAATAATAAAGTCTTAACAATAGACATCAATAATGACAGTATTACCATAGTAGAAGCGACAGCTTCACAAAAGAAACAAACGTATATTCACAATGCAATGATTTTTGAAACACCGGAGGATTCTTTTGAGGATGGATATATCCGGGATAAGGACAAGGTAGGAGCTGCAATCCGGGAGCAGTTAAATGCGAACGGAATTACAAACAAGAATGCAATTTTTGTTTTGTCTTCTACTAAGATTGTAAGCCGGGAGGTTCTGATTCCATTTGTGCCGGATAAGAAGATTCCTGGAATTATTAATGCGAATGCAACAGAATATTTTCCTGTTAATATAGAGGATTATGTAATTTCACATTCTGTTCTGGAGACAGTAATAGGCGAGGACGGCGCTAAGAATCGCAGAGTTCTGGTAGTAGCAGTGCCACAGCAGATGATTCGTACTTATTATGAAGTAGCCAGTGTAGCTGGTTTGACTGTGCAGTCGATTGACTACATGGGAAATGCTATGTTACAGATGATCAAGACGCAGACCGCTGAAAATGCAACTACAATGGTTGTACAGATCGGTAGTGAGGCTACGATCCTGAACATCGTAAGAGGTGATACACTTCTGTTACAGAGAACAGTACCATATGGTATTAATGCGGTTGTAGCAGAGGTTATGGAAGAGAAGGAAGTAGATGCGGCAACTGCACTTTCTATGTTGCAGACAGAACGTATGATTACAGTTGATTTTGATGATGATGCGATCACAGGTGCGTTCCGGTACTTGATTAATAATATCGGACGAGTGATGGATTACTATACATCTCGAAATCCGGACAAGCCGATTGATGATGTATATTTATCCGGCGATGGTGCTTTGATTCGAGGCGTCGATGGTCTGTTTAAGATTCAGCTGAATATTTCAACGAAGGTTATGGACAGCCTATATAATGTAAAGTTTGATGATAAGATCAATACACAGATCTGCAACCCGGTATATCTGATTGGTTCAATTGGTGCAGCAATGGCACCTATGGGATTTGTATTGAAGGAAATGGCAGCTAAGAAGGCAAGCCAGGGTACCACAGCTATATTTGTGGCAATTCTGGTAGTTGCAATTCTGGTTACCATTGGAGGCTCTGCGATTTCAATTATTCAGAAGATGGCAGCTAAGGCTGAAAAGGCAAAGGTAGAACGGGATATCGCTGCTATTCAGGATATTCAGCAGATATATAATGATTATCTGGATAGCGAAGCAAAGTATAATGATATGATGACACTGTATGATTCCACAAAGATTTCTAATGAGTATATGATGGAGTTCTGGAACACAATGGAAGAAAAGATGCCTTCTAATATTCGAGTACAATCACTGAACTCCTCATCATCAGGCGTAACAATTGCGATGGAAAGTGCTGATTATGATTCAATCGCTCGTCTGGTGGTAGAATTACGGAACATTGATTGCATCGAGAACGCGTTTATTGCTAGTATTACAGAGGGATCTGATGATGCCACAGGTGAAAAGACATATGTATATACAGTAACCTGTGATTATGTAACACCGGTATATGAAGCGACAGAAGGCGGTTCTGCTGATACTGAAGCAGCAACGGAAGCAGCAGAGTAGGAGGGTTGAACTATGAACGATACATATAAGAAATTACTGTTAGGCGGCTTGAGTGTGGCCATCGTTGCAGGTGGATACTTTTTAATCATGAAGCCGAATAATGATGATAAAAAGGCAATTCAGACAGAGACAAAGAATTTGAAAACTACTTTGGCGGATCTTCAGTCGAAAGAAGTAAATCGGCAGGAGTATCTGGATGGCACGGCTGAAAATGAACAGCTATTTGAAGATCGGTTAGGAGAGTTCCCTTCCAATTTGAATCAGGAATACCAGATTGAGTTTGTGCAGGGAGTTCGGGAAAATCCGGATATTAACTATAATGTAATAGCACAGGGAATGGCACAGCCAACAGCCTTCTATGTGTTAGGTGGAAGTAATTCAGAAGGAGAATTGGCGGCCGAACCAACCACAGATGGTGAAAACACTGAAACGATGACCGATAGTAACTATGAGTGCTATACATCCACGATGAATTTTACTTATGAGGGTGACTATAAGGGAATCAAAGATTTTGTGAATTATGTGGCATCTTTCCCATATCGTATGACGATTGATAATGTAAGTGTGGCTTCCGATGAAGATGGTAATTATACCGGAGCAATGACGGTAAATATTTACTGTATTTCCGGTAATGACCGTGAGGAACAGATGGACATTGATTTGAATGACGTTCAACTTGGATCTGACAATATCTTTAGCCGTGGCGGAGACAGTTCAGTATCAAAGTATGCAGCTGATAATGGGGAAGCAATCATCAATGATTATGATGCGGTGCTGATCCTGAATCCAACGACCAGTGATACATCCGGTAAGGTATTAGGCCTGAAGGCTGGCGGAGAGAATCTTACCAGCAATAAAAATGCAGTAGAAGAGGTATCCGTAAAGGTATCAAAAGAAGATGGTAAGTATATTATGACATATTCCATCGGAACAGAGACAAAGACACAGGAGTTTGATCCGGGTGAGGATCTGACACTGTTAGTTCAGTCTTGTGATATTAAGGATAGTTCAGATGCAAATGGTGTGAAGTTATCACTGAATAATACATCTGATAAGACCCTGTATGTTAAGGTGGTAGATGATACAACCGCACAGAGAGTGAAGATCGTAAATCGTTCAGGCAGTATCGGTGTGTATAAGTAGAATGGAGTGATTTCATGAAAAACGCCAAGAATCATGGAGTGAGTTTCATAGAGATCTTAATTGCAGTGGTTATTTTTACGATTTGTATCATACCGATTACAAATCAGTTAATGTCGGGTATTCGTATCGGACAGAAAGCAGATAATCAACAAGCAGCAACGGACTATGCAACGTCCGTTGCTGAAACCATGAAACAGCTGGAGTTAAGAAATACCTATGAACATATCGGTAATACCAAAACGGATGCTGAGACAGATAAGATCCTGGCTGGTTTAAGTTCAGAACTGAATTTAACATCTTTAACACCGACGCATAAGTTCTATTCTATTCGGCCGGATGGTACAGACGGAACGCAGATTCCGGCACAGACGACCGGAGGAAGTGATATCACAGCGATGTATCAGAGCTTGAATCAGTATAATAATAACTCTACTACAACACCTGAAATGCGAGAGGCATTGGTACGTGAATATAGCTTCCTTGGAAAGGCAGAGGATGTTGATTATCGAGATTATATTGTGTCGGTAAATTTATCAACGAAGAATTATGCATTAGAGG
Organism: uncultured Clostridium sp.; assembly: GCA_900539185.1. Lineage (GTDB taxonomy): Bacteria > Bacillota > Clostridia > Lachnospirales > Lachnospiraceae > CAG-632. The sequence goes on along the minus strand of UQBG01000008.1, from coordinate 11,021 downwards.
AATTAGCAAAGGGAGACGCAGATGTATATCAGGATCCAAATGCAGTAAATATCGGTAACTTGTCTAGCTTAGATTCGGATAATACTGTATTGCTGACAGAGCTTTCTAATATGGATCAGGAAGCTTATAAGACTTATTTTGATCGTATTGTTGCAGAACTTCAGAAGGAAGGAACCTTTGATACTTATATTGTTAACCTGAATACAGGTTCGAAACTTCCGGGTACTGTTACAAAAAAGATTAATATTGATGTAACAGATCCGACTTCCGGCAGTAGCAATTATTGCAGAGTCGTATGTACAGTAACCTATGAAATCACCTTGGATTCATCAACGGTTCCTGGTAATGCATCAGAGAAAGCAGAACTGTTAAAGGCTTTTGCAGATATGGATAAGAAGATTATTCGAACTGTTAAGAGTCAGGAATATGAACAGTTGCCGGATATTTATCTGTTATATAATCAGTTTTTATATGATGGACAGTACGGAAATGATGTAATTCAGGTAAATAACAAGTTAACAGAGAAGAAAACTGTAAATGTGTTTGTTGTACGGACAGCGGAGACAGATGCAAATATACAGAATATCAGTCCAAGTTCAACCGATGATTCCGAACCGGAGGCTACGCCGCCAAAGTCATTGCTTCCAAATAATAAGCGTGATGAGCTGCAGGGAGGAAAGTATCGTTATACCATTTCTATGTTAGTGAATGGGGATGGTGTTCAGACATACACTTCCGTAAAGGATCATCCGGTACATATATATACGAATATATTAACGTATATAGATGGAGGAACGGTTAAGGACTTAAGCGAAGGACAGAGTATTCCTTATCAGAGAGGAGTTGTCAAGGGAAATGGTACCTATAAATTGTCTGTAAATATAAATGCTTCAGACGATGAGGTAAATAAACTGGGTGGTATTATTCTTCCGTTGGCAGAGAATGATCGGTACTCAGAAACCGGACGGTTATATGACATTACTGTGACCTTATATGATCCGGATACATATGATATGTCTAAGACACCGGAAGAAAATGCATCCAGCAAGATATTGGAAATCGACACGTCAAAGGGGGATTACTAATGTTAAAGCGAATGAAAGAAAAATGGAATAACGATGGTAATACCTTTATTGTAATCATGGTTTCACTGGCGTGTATGAGTATATTGATTGCGGTTATTCTGGCATCCGTTGGATATTATTACCGGATGTGCCGGATGGATCTGGATGATAAAAATAACTTCTATTATCTGGAGAAAGCGATGGATGAAGTGTACAGTGGTGTAGGTAAGGACTCTATGAAACATCTGATGACGGCCTACGCAGATACCATGGAAGTTATGGTGCAGTATGATAATGGAAAGTACACAAAGATATCAGAGGCGGAAGCAAATCGAATCATGAAGCAGAAGTTTTTATATCTTCTTGCAAATGATGATAATTATAAGGTACAGGCCAATTTGTATGATAATTTAAATTCTTTTATTACAACACCGGGCGTCGAACTGATGCAGAATGATACATCAGTAACCGGACAGCCTAGATTGTATATGGAAATCGTAACTACGACAGAGAACGGTAAGTCTATTTACGATAAGATTATTTTACATAATGTTACTGTAAAGAGAGAAATCAACAATTATATTCAGTCTATTACAACAGATATTGTGATATCAGAGCCAAACTTTAACGTAGCATTTAGTGATGCAAGTGGATTAAATAATGCATTGCTGGAGTTCTCCATGGTTGCAGACCGGGGAGTTGAGTTCAATGTTCCGGCTGGGGCTGATCCAACGGCAGATCGGCTGATAACAATCAGCGGTAATGTGTATGCAGCATCTGATAATTATAATAAGTTTTATTCAAATGCTGGCGTAATATCAAGTCATGCATCTGATAGTGCATATGATGGAGTCAGTGATTCCAGCAAGTATTCAGGTATTTATAACAATGGCAGTGATGTAACGATCAGTGCTGACAAGGTTATCGTACCGGGAACAATAGCTGTTATCAATGATGGCAATCTAAGCATCTATGGTATGACCATTGATGAAAATAATAATAAGTATACAGATCTATGGGCTGATAATATCGTTATGGCACCTTCCAGTAACCGAAGAGCCGGACAGCGTTATACCGGTGGCTCATTAGAAATATGGGCAAATTCACATGTGGCAGATGATATGGAAATTAATTCCGATAATGCAACTGTGAAGATGAACGGTAATTACTATGGATATAATTATTCTGCTACAACAGACGAATCTAAGCGCGCATTATCTTACTATTTAACAGAAGGAGATACAACCGGTGATACAGCAAATGCAAAGCCGCATTTTGGTAGTAGTTCGATTATCGTAAACGGTAATAATGCAAACATCCTGTTCTCACTGGATGATTTGTATGTGGCAGGTCGTGCTTATATTGAAACGACAAGACAGAAGAATGCGGAAGTTGTAACCGATGATAGTGGTACATATACACGTACATACTATACAGAGGCACCAAAGGACAATCAGGATATTCAGACCGGTGAATCTATCACGGTAAAAAGTAATCAGATCGCATATATTCCGGTAGAAGTAGATAAGGATATGGTTCCGATCTTTACAACAACCAGTATCGCGAATGATAAGATCGTGGAAAAATTGCAGCAGTGGGTAAAGACATCTGCAACGCCGGGTAGACAGTACGATTATGTTGTTGCAAATATCATATCCGGACATACCTATTATTTCCTGAACTTTAAGGGACCGGATGAGTCGGCCGCATTTATTGACTGGTATGTGAATGATCTTCCGAATGAAGCGTATGCATCGGTGGCAACAGATTTAGTAAACTTATCCGGTTATGCTGATTTTAAGACAAATATTGATCTGACTAACCGGACAAAGGTTACAACAAGTGGTGCTTATACAGCGGGAGCATTAAATGTTGCAAATAGCCGGCAACTGACAGTAACAAACAGAAGCAGTAGCGTAAATGCGGATAATCTGCTGGGAGAGAGTAATTCAAACGCAGCAACGATAGCAAACTTTAATCAGATATCAAAGCAGTATAATACTTTATATAGTCAGATGCAGTATGCATTGGAACCGGTTGACCCAAGCAAGTACGAATCTGATTCCGATGATTATAAGAAGGCAACAGAGATTTTGGATGCAATCGGCAAGTCCGGCATAATCGAGGGTGAGGATGGCGAGAGTCATTATAACAATCTGACACCGATAGATTGTTATTTGGATATGTCACAGTTACCTGCATCCAGCGTAAATGAAAAAGTATTGTTGAATGACGCATATGATGAGTATACAGCTCCCCAGGTATGGTTAGCCAAGGGTGATCTTACAATCAGTGGAGATGGTGAGTTAAGCGGTTTGATTATAACAACCGGTAATGTTACCTTTGGTTCTAAGGTGACAAAGTTTAATGGACTTATCATCACAGGAAGTAAAGTAATCGTCGATCATAAGATGTCTTTTACATCCGATCGACAGTTGGTAAAAGATATGCTGGAATATGCAGAGGATCATCCGGATGAATGTAAGAAGTGGAATCTTGATAAGATCTTCCGTGATTTAGTAAAGGATGACGGAGATAAGGATGGTACTGAAGGCGGAACTTCTGTAGATCGTATTGAACTGGGAGATATTATTCAGTACGAGAACTGGAAGAAGAATGTAGAAGATTAGGCGGTGATGATGATTATGAAGCAGCATAAGAATAACAAAGGCTATTCAATGGTAGAGCTGATAATGGTAATCGCAATTATCGGTATACTGACCGCAGCATCACTTGTTACATGGCGATCGGTAGACTCTGCTAAGTATAAGCGGTCTGTGTCTACATTTGAATCCGAGGTATCGACTCTTCGTAAGGCAACTATGTCGCAGGATTCGCGAATGGCACTTCGACTGTATTATAATACAGCGGATGAAACCTATTATATCGAACGTGGCTATTGGGGAACTGCTGAGAGTGGTGGATCGTACAATGCATATCATAGGCCGGAGGATGCAGGAACAGCCGGAACGTATACATTAGCGGATGCTTCCTATTATGATTATTCAGGAACAACAAATCCGGTAAAAGTTATGAATCGAGGCTGGATTGAGTATTGGGCGGACACGAACGGTGATGGTATATTAGAGGAACAGTCAATACCGGAAGTAGATGCGGAGGCAAATCCGAATGCTACCGGCGGTGTAGTAATCAAATTTAATAAGAGTGATGGATCTGTAGCAAAAAATGAAGGTGAGTATCGCTTCTATCGTGCCAATGGTGATTTAATCACAACGGTTCATTTGGTTAAAAACACAGGTCTTTACTTCGAAACGTACTAGTGAAAGGGGGAGATTGAACAATGAAGAATAAACACAATCAAGGCTTTTCATTAGTTGAGCTGATCATAGCAATTGCAATTTTGGCGCTGATTATGGTTGCACTGGCTAGTTTCATGAATACGACAACAGGTATTTATACCAGAACGCGGAATGATACAGAACTTCAGAAAACAGGGCAGGAAGTATATAACATGATATCGGATAAAATCATGCAAGCTTCTGAGATCCGAATCGGATGTGATGGAAAAGAATACGTAGCAGTCGGTACCAATGGAACGAATTATGCTACAGCAGTGGGTAAGTTGTATATACAGGGAAGTGATGGAAATCTGACAGATCCTACGGTATCTTCCACGGGAAGACCATTATATGCATTCTTTGCCTTGCAGAAGCAGACAGGAGATGATAAAAAGTCTATTGATTATATCAGCATCTTATATGAACAGAAGTCAAATGTGAATATTGGTGCGAATGCGGAACATAAGCAGTTGAACAATCCATATCAGCAGGTATTGGATGTGTATTACTTTACAAAACCAAGTGAGTCATCCGATACCATGAATATTTATTTATATCGGAAGTATGGTGCATATAGAGCAGATTCAATCTATGCACCGGCAAGTGGTAATACCGAGTATGCACAGAATGCAGATACCACGAACCGATATATCGAAAGTGGTTCGGCGACAAAGATAGATATGAATACGGATGTTCCGGAATTAAATGATGATCTTTTGAGTAATGAAGATGTGAGTCTGGTGTGTAAAAATATCAGTGGTGTGTATGCATATGCATTGCCGAGAGATAATTCCCTGAATCTGACGATGAATTCTGAGAAGCAAACGATAGAGAATACAGATCAGGGTATGATACGAATCAGAAACAGCTATGTGTTGAATCCTCAGAATGCGAAGTTTACGATTGAAAATTCCAGCGAGGATGACAGTAGTGAAGATACTAGTAGTGAAAGTTAGACTGGATAGAATGTGAGAAAGGAGTAAATTATGTTGGCAAATAAGAAAACAAGAATCATAATCGGTGCAGTTATCGCACTGTGTGTCCTGATTGCATCCTCTATCTGGGTGATTTCATCTATGAAATCAAATTCTGTAGATGACTTTGAGTACAATAATTTGGCAGATGGAGCTTCATCATCTACGTCATTAACGCAGATTGATCGTATTATTCAGAACTCGAATAACACGGAAGACGGAAATGATAATATGTATCATGTATATATTATCTATCCGGGATCCTCTGCAGATGCAGCAGTAGAGACGCTGTTCAAGAGCGGTACATTTAAGCAGTATGTGATCAATGGATATCGTACAATTGATGACATGATGGCAGATGATAAAATTGATGTTCAGACATTTCAGGTAGGAACCTTAAATGCTATGGGAGCAGAAGATCTGGCAACTACCTTAGGTAAGGCAGATTTGATTTATCTGTATTCGTCATCAGATGCAAATGTTGCATATACAGGAGCAAATGCAATATCAGAGAATCTGTATGAGGTACTTCATAACTATGCTTTTGGTTCGAATAAGCCATTACTGATTAATTATCATATGCAGAACAATGGGGATACTCCAGATATTGTACCTGCTTCAGAGGTTGGAAGGACACAGTTGTATGCAATGACAACCAGTGATTTTAAGAATAGCTGGAGAACTGCCAGAACATATAATGCATCTAGTTGGAAAGCAGGATTCAGTGGAGCAGATTTGTGTAAAAACGATGGTACTGGTATTTTGCCGGATTTTGTTGAATCTATTCGTTCCGGTTATAAAGCATATTCAGTGGATGAAAATAAAGATTGGAATAGCTATTGGAGACGAACTGGTACGACAGATACTATGTTAAATATTTTGTATGTTACAGCTGACAGTGCGACAAACGATGAGCAAATGAGCATGGCAAGATTTGGAAGTTGGATGACACATGCAGGAAGTGATATGGCATTTACCGGTAACACAGATAATAGACCTAAAGAGGGAAATACAACATGTGTAACAGCTAAGACGTTAACAGTAAATGATTTATATGTAGATGCGGAGCATACAATTAAAAAGTATGATTACATCATTATAGCGCCAAGTGCAAATTACAGCTTAAATAATGATATTAGCACAGAGGTTCGTGCAGAACTGAACAGCTTATCCAATGATAAAAACGGATTGACCTACATTGTATTTGGTACATTAGAAGATGGCAATAATCAGGGTGGATCTTCTTCCGGTCAGGAAGATTTGACGATTGATACTTCTACAAACTTCGGTAAGTTGGTTGATCTATCTGTTACAACGAATGGATATGCAAAGAAGAGTAATGTACTGGTAATTGGTACGAAGTTCTTACAGACCATTCAGAGTGATCCGGAAAAGAATCCGACAAAGATTGGTCAATTAGCAACCTTGTTAAATAAGAGTACCTTCCGGAAGTGGTCAGGTAATGGTGGCGGAGGAAACAGTGGTTCAATCTCAACAACTGCATTCCGTGTACTGGAGTTACAGCCATGTTATCCGATTGATAAGGAGTTGGCAGCTTCTCAGACGATCACAACGAATGTGAGCAAATATACAAATGCGACAGATGCGGGAAGTCAGTATAATGCAACAAAACCAACAGGTAATTATTATACAATACCGGCGAATGTATTAAATACTTCTGAAATTGATGATTATAAGACGGTAGATGCAAATGGAAATCTGGTAATGACTCAGGAATATTATCAGTGGGATCTGTCAAAAGCAAAGATTGCTTATGCTCTTGGAAAGTCCATTGATGAGTTGGAATTGGAATTGGTTCAGATGTCAACAGATGAATTTATTACAGCAAAGGCCGATGTATCAGATAGCTATGATTTGATCTATGTTGGCGGTAATATGTCAGCATTCAAGAATAGTGCAGCTTATGGATTCGCACCAAATAATTATAGTACTAAGAACTGGAGAGATTATGAGTCTGTATTTAGTATGTATTGTCATACCGGAGAGCTTACAATTGTAAATGGCCAGCGGTTGACAAAGGATAACCCATATAAGTATACACTTATGAATGGTAACGATATTACCTATGATCGGTTAACACAGATGAAGGCCTATATTGACAATAATATGCCAATAGTGTTCAGTCATGAGATCTGGCAGGCATATGAACAGGCAAAGACAGCCGGATATAAGAACAAGTATATGGATCCGGATAGTAATATGTTTAAGTTATGTGCATATGCTGAAAAGAAGAAGAGTGAGGCAGGGAATTCATCTGTTATATTAGATTGGCAGAATCGAAAGCTGAGTACACAGGCCACCGATGCTCTTACTGCTGCAAATAAGTTTTTTGCTGACTATTATGTGTCAGATAATGAACAGGTAGTAGATAATCGGCAGGGACTGTATGGTGCAGCAAGTCAGGTAACCGTATTTAATGATACATTGAATCATGAGTTATATAACTGTGTATATGGTCAAAAGAGTGCAACAAGACCAAAGTTTGCAATGGACACAACAGCAGTTGCTTACGTAGAGAATGATACAAATACGGAATTGACAGATCGTACAGTGACTTGGAAGCTGGAACTGAAGGATCCGGTTGCCGGTCATACCTATAAAGCATATTTATTAGAAGATCAGAATGATAATGGTGTATTTTCGGCGGGTACAGATGAAGAGTTAACATCAGTTGACTTTACAGATGGAAAAGCTGAGCTAAGCTACACTTATTCGGATACCGATTTTGGTGCATTTAGCTGGAAGATACTGGTAAAGGATACAACGACAGAAACAGCGGGTAGTTATTCAACGATCACCTGTTTTGCAAAGTTAGATACACAGGATAAGAAGGAAGCAAGGGTATTGGAAATTATGCCGATGACGGTAGAAAACTGTAAGTCAGAGAATCCGACCAACCCGGATGGACATACCTTCTATCTGGATAAGAACTATCAGCAGAGTAGTGGTAATCCATATCTGTATTCGAGCTGGGGAACCGCAAAGAATAGTGAGTATGGTTATTGTCCGGTACTGCATAACCCGAGTGAGTATACTTCAGATGCTTTGAACTTTAACAGTAATGTAATAGCAAAAGCAACAAAGAGTGGTAATTATCAGGGACTTTCTGACATGAATATGGGTAAGTACATGTCTACATTGAGTATTAACCGATATGACAGTGAGAAGGGACATGAAGATCGGGATTATAATTACATGGATCTGATTTCAGATGAGTATGACTTTAGTCTGGATATCATGTATATGGATGATATTGAGTATTATGCGAATGCGGCAAGAACTTCTACGGAGAAGGAACGGGAAGAGTATGCAGAGAAAGCAGAACAGGCATATAAGATCTACAATGCATATTTGACAGAAGGAACAAACCAGTACGAAAGTCTGAAGAAGGTAGAAGATGCTCTGCGGCAGGCACTGATGGATATCCGAGATGGTAAGGGATATTCAGGATATTATACGATTAAGAACTGGAATGGTACGACAACGCAGGAATTAAAGTCATATCCGACTAGTGACTACAATACCTATGATATTGATGGTATGCTGCAGTCTGGTGATTACTTCCGATTCTTCTACTTGAATAGTTCGGTATATCATGGTGATAATTACTGTCAGGCGGCAGGTTTAGTGTACTTCGGTGCATATAAGCCTTATATCGAAGTGCATGATAAGATGGTAGATGCTTATCGGGAATATCGTCATTATAGTATGATGGCATATGGCCCGGATGAATATCTGAGAAAGAATTACGATGTAATCGCAGTTGGATTTTTGGATGATTATGCTGGAAACTTTAAGGATTTCAGTCAGAATGCGGCAGATGACTTGATAGCATTTACGAAGGAAACAAAGAATGCGGCAGGTCAGACCGTTCCGGGCGGAAGTTTATTGATGACACATGATAACATGACATATTCAAATAGTTCGACGAGTGCCAGAACATTAACTGCAACATTGAGACCGGAAATGGGAATGACACCATATAATCATTTTGAGATAGGTGCAGGAACAGAGTCGAGTCCGATCAGCAAGTATACAGCAACAGATTCCGGACGGTATTTCCTGAGTAATCTGTCATCGGATAGTAGTTTGGATTTGAGTAGTAGTAGTACAGCTAACGGTGCAGCATGGAATTCAACGGTAAGCTCTTGGATGCAGAAAGCAAGTAAGGGAACTGGTAAGTTAGGATTGCTGGGATATTCAGATGTATTTAATGTGTATGAAACAAATAACGGAACAACTTTACGGTATACATATGCTGAGTTTCAGATTGAAAATGCTATTAAGTATAACATGCAGGTTAGCGGTCCGTTAAATGTAACAGGTACAGCAAAGGCAACACAGGTAAATAGAGGTGTTGTAACAACCTACCCATTCTATATTGCATCCGAACTGCGTATTTCAAATACGCACAGTCAGGCATTTGCATTGGATCTGGAGAATGAGGATGTAACCGTATGGTATACATTAGCAGCAGACAGTAGTTCATCGGCAGGACAGTCCGGGGGTAAGGACTATACAACAATGAAGGAAAATTCTTCCTTCTATGCAGCATCGCCAAGAGATGGAGCAGATAGTTATTATATCTACTCTGTAGGTAATATCACATACTGTGGTGCCGGACATGCATTGATAACCGGTGATCAGAGAGATAACAATGATGAGCGTAGATTGTTCTTGAACGTACTGGTTAATATGGCGAATAAGAGTACAAAGAAGCCTACGATTGAACAGGATATCATTCTGTACGATCCGGATGGAACCACGAAGGCACCTGGTAATGTGGTTAAGTATGATGAGACAACCGATGAGTATTCGATCAATGTTAACTCCAGAACCTCTTACCCTGAATTCGGTTTCAAGGTAGGCGGTAGCTATATGAAGGACATCACAAATGTTCAGATCTTCTACGATTTAGATTACGGCTTGGGAGCAGATGGAGAGAAGAACGATCAGTTTACAAAGGGTGTTGATCAGATGGTTCTGGATATGGCATATCCGAAGGGCAGCAATTTAACTGCAGATCAACAGGCAGCGAAGGATTTGATAGATAATTTAAGAGCCGGTAAGGTTCAAATTATTGATCAGGTGAACTTCCCGGCACTGTCAACGCAGTTGAAATTGGCAGAGGATGGCAAGACGTATATTGATTACTTTGCACCATATAATAATAAGTATACATATCTGGTAATCCGGGTAACAACTTTGAAAGATGGTGTAGAGACTGTTTTAACAAAACGTATTAAAGTAAATCTGAACAGAGATCTGTTGGATTTGACCTAATACTTATAAGAAAACAGGAAACACTTAGTGAACAACAGAAACTCCCTTTCAGACATACGTACATTGTACGATGGCTTGGAAGGGAGTTTTTATATACTATATTGTTACTAACCTCATGAGATGTCACCGACTTGCTCACATGAATTGCCGTCAGATTGCTTAATTTCCTGTCGCCAGCCCTTACAGGGCTGCCACCTGAGTTCAGACGGCAATAAGGTTTAAGGGGTTATGCTTCCAAGTTTTTAAAGTTTGATATGTAAAAATAATAAAGACAAATTGCATAAAAATATTGACAAACAGGAATAGATGGAATATATTAAGTATTAAGCAAGTATATTTCATCTATTTTCTTATATTCAAAGACGTTTGATGTATATTCT
>UQBG01000007.1 GCA_900539185.1 uncultured Clostridium sp. | reverse complement strand
ACACCGGAAGGACAAGCTGCCTTCAAAAAATTTTTGGAGTGCATATAAAAAAAGGGAGTGTGTGAAACTTTTTCTGTAAATAGCTAATAACAGCAAGGTCTTCTATGGTATAATATAAATCATAGGAGGCCTTTTATTATGGCAAGAAGAGAAAAGAAACCTGTACACAAAGTAGTAATGACAGAAGGAAAGCGAAACATCATTCAGCAACTTCTTCAGGAGTATGATATCGATCAGAAGATTATTTCCATGTATGCAAAAGGGATGACGCCCCGGCAAATATCCGAAACCATCGAAGATATCTACGGTTTTGAAACATCAGAAGGCTTTATTTCAGACGTTACAGATAAAATCCTGCCTCAGATCGAAGACTGGCAAAAACGACCGCTGGATGAGGCATATCCGATCCTCTATATAGATGCCAATTAACATTTATAATCAGGTGGTTGGTACACAGCATAGACCTAATATGAATGCCTTACAAAAATTCATTAGCAAATCATAAAATTCTTGCATATTTTATGCAGAAGGAGTATCTTATATATAAGAATTGCGGTGGATGTCTTCGGATTACACCTGAGAGAACCTGATGCGTTGGGTTCTTTTTTTGTAAAATTTAGTGTAGCATTCTAAGTAGTAAGACTTTGAGGTGTTACTACCAATTTTACTACTAACAGGTAGTAACAACTTGCAGGGTTCTGCTCTGATTTGCCATAATCTGTAATTTCAGAGCAAACCACACGAACCCCGGAGACCCTTGCAAAACAGGGCATTCCGGGGCAAAACAAGGAGAAATAAAATAATGATAAAAGTACGCTTCATTTGCCACGGCACTGCGATGAGGTAACGCATGAAAGCACAGTGCTATGGGCGAAAACAGGCGAAACTTTAGCGGTTCATACAGTGGGGTACTACGGATTAGACTACTAAAATTCATCAAAAATTATATAGATATTTCGGCAGTTGGAATTATGGTTCTGGCTGCTTTTTTTCTTGACATTTCAGGGCTTTAGAGGATATATAGACACACCGGAAAGGAGGTGGGTCTTTTGGAAGTAAATGAAAAATATATGCTTACTGTCAAAGAAGCAGCAGAATATTACAACATCGGAACAAAGTCTTTGAGACGTATTGTAGAAAACGGGGAAAAGAAATTCGCTGTTTCCTGCACTAATAAAGTGATGATTATAAGGAGGCGTTTTGAAGAATATCTCGATTGGTGCTGCGACAACAACATACCAGTAGGAGAACTTATCGATGAAGAAAAAGATGCTGAGTAAGGGGGATTTGGGAGTGGACGAATTAGACCAAGATTTTATTGATGAAGTGTGCAATATGCGAATGGAAATCGCGTATAAAAAATTGCTGAAAACTAGGACACATATTGCAGCAAAGCGTGTAAGAGAAAGAGATGATGCTATCGATGTTCTATATGAAAATGTTGTAAAGGAATGTACTGAAGCCGGGCAGAAAGTATTTCGCGAATATGCTGATCAGGTCGCATGCAGAGAAAGTGAAGATGCCGATTTCTATTACAAAACCGGGTTTACCGATGGTGTGCAGCTGATGTTTATGCTGCAGAAACAGGCTACAAATTTACAGTAAGAAAATGCCCATCCAAGAGAGTTGGACTCAAGGGTGGGCACAATAATAAAAGACTATAGTACTTTATGGAACTATAGTCTTTTAATAATTCTTAATAAGAAGTTCTGTAATACATCCTCTGTTCGCAGGAGTACTATTAATAAGTCTTTTGGCATTCACGCGCTGAATGTCATAATCTGCGTAGAGCTCTTCAAAAAAATCATCATCAGAATCTACACATTTTGGATCGGAATTTGATAATATTACAAATGCTCCTTTTGAAGATATGGATTCAATAAACCCAGCTAGCTCTTTTTGGCAACTATCGTCAAAATCTTTTTCTGTATATGTGGTAAAACTACCTCTGTCCTTGAGTGGTCTATAAGGTGGATCAAGATATACTAAGGTATTGGAATCAATAAAATCCATGGACTCTGAGTAGTCTGCACATTTTATTGTAACATTCTGCAAGGCCCTAGAAACGGCAAGGATGTTTGATTCATTGCATATAGTGGGATTAGCATAATCGCCACATGGAACATTGAAAAATCCTTTTTTGTTAGCTCTATATAATCCATTAAAACAGGTTCTGTTAAGAAAAATAAATAAGGCAGCACTTAAAACAGTATTTTTGCTTTGTCCTGTTTGAATTAGATAATTATAATCTTCTCGTCTTTCATAGTAATAGTTTTTGCGTTCTTCTTTAGTCAGAGGAAGGAAACTATTTTCAAAGTCGACCAGAATATTTATGAGCTCAGTTGCGTTGTCTCTAATCTGTATATACATATTAATAAGCTCAGCGTTCACGTCACTAATATAGACTTCATCAAGATTGTATTCTGATAAAATATGAAAAAGAATAGCACCACCACCTACAAAAGGTTCTGCGTATTTTGTTATTGTTGTACCAAATCCATCTGGGTAAACAGAAGATATTTCAGAAATCAGCTGTCCTTTTCCGCCAGCCCATTTTAAGATTGGTTTTGCAGCGATATCCGACATATATTCACCTCCCATCAGATTACTGCGCAGCTTTGTATTATATCACAGACTAATAAAAAAAGAAAGTAATAACTTTAAATGCAATGTTTTTCGCAATATATTAAAAATATTATGAAAATATATAAAAAATAATCAAGAAATACTTGCGTCATATGCGGTTTGGTGATATAAATAAAGTATATCGGAGGTGTATAATATGGGCACAAGTAGAACCAGTAAAGTTGATAAGAAAGGTAACTTTAAACGTATTGCAGAAGCAAGAACGAATAAGTTATTAGACGCTCTGGTGTTGCTCGGAAATTTGTCTAATAAGTCATATTATGAATATAGTCAAGAACAGGTAGATGCAATGTTTGATGCAATACAAGAAGAGCTGGATAACCAGAGAAAAAGATTTTCTGAAGAAGAACACAAAAAGAGAAAGTTCAGACTTTAAGGAGGAACGTTACAATGAGTGAAAAGATGTGGAGATTTCCCGATAATAACTATACAGATGAAAAAGGTCTTGATACCAGTGATATGGAAATTTTTAAAAAGGACCCAATTGCTTCTCTAGCTCGTGAAATTTGTCAAAATTCAATAGATGCTTCTTGTGGGGAAAAAACTGTTAAAGTTGAATTCTCTTTATTTTCCGTTGATAGAGAAGAAATTCCGGGAATCGATGAATTGGCTAAACAAATTGAAAAGTGCTATGAATACAAAAAAGATTCACCGAAAGAAGGATCTGCATTAACAGAATTGAAAAAAAGTATAAATAAGAAAACTATAAAATGTCTTAGAATAAGTGATTTCAATACAACTGGTGTTATCGGTGCAAATGATTATAGAAGTGGACAGCCTTTTTATAGTTTAACAAAAGGTTCAGGTGTTAGTGATAAAGTAGGAACAAGCGGTGGTTCTAAGGGGATAGGGAAATTTGCTTCTTTTGTTGTAAGTACCACTAATACTGTTTTCTATTCTACGAAAGCTAATGATGATTCGACGGGATTTATAGGTATAAGTAAGTTGCGTTCAGTACCTATGCCGGAAGTTGATGAAGACCTTATGACCATTGGTATTGGTTATTATGGGAAGAATAAAAAGAATTTTCCTGTTTTAGAAGAATTAAACTTAGATAAATCTTTTAAACGTGAAGAAAAGCAATATGGTACAGATGTATATCTGATTGGTTTTAATGAAGACAAGGCGTGGAAAACAGATATTATTGCAAAAATTCTTGAGAGTTTTATGGTTGCCATTATGAATGAAGACCTTGAAGTTAAGGTTGCAGAACATCTTGTGAAAAAGTCTACTGTTGCCGATATTATTTATAGTGAAGAATTCGAAAAAGAAAGAACTAAAACAGAAGTGAAACAAATACGGGCACAGTATGAGCTTCTTCAAGAAGACGAAAGTGTAATATCAGAGGAACTAACTATCGATGAAAATAACACAGTAACTGTATATGTCAAACAATATGATCAACAAAACGAATCTAGCGCGACAAAACACTGTGTAATGGTTCGTTACCCTTATATGAAGATTACATACATTAGACCAGGTGCATTTTTACCTTTCTCAGCATTGTGCGTAATTCATGATAATCCTTTGAATAAAAAACTCAGAGCTATAGAAAATCCGCAGCACACAGATTGGGAAATTAAGAGACTTAATGATTTCCCAAAAGAAAAAAAGGAAACTCGTGAACTTAAGAAAAGATTAGAAAACACTGTTACAGAATTTATAAACAATGTTTTAAGAGCAAGTGGGAATGAATCAAGTGATATCGAAGGTGCTGGTGAATTTTTACCATCACAAGATGATATACCTGGTATTTCAGGAGAACCAGCTATGGGAGAAAAGATACATGTTAAAACAGTTACTCCAGTTAAGGTTCAAACTCCAAAAACAGAAAAGGCAGGAGAAAAAGGAGAAGGCTATGACATGACTAAAGGTGAACAGGCCGAAGATGGAACAGAAGAAGGCAGACCATTGAAGAAACGTAAAAAACCAACACCAAATCCTAATCCGGAGCCAAAACCAGAGCCTAAGCCAAATCCACCGGTTAAGGAAGGAGAAAAACCAATTCTCAAAAAAGTTCCATTAAGTGGAATGAGATACAGAACAGTTGTGACAGATAAAAAATCCGGTAAGTATGATTGTATTTTTAAATCGCTCTATACTGAAAATGAATGTGAATTATCAATAAGACAGTGTGGAGAGGCTGCCGATAAATACCCAGTTGAAATAATTTCAGCTTCAATAGACGGTGTTCCGTGCGAAGTAAAAGAAGGGAAAATTATTGGTATTAAAATTGAGAAGGATAAAAATTATAAAATATCCTACAAGGTTAATATTGATGAAATGTTTGCGAGTGAGGTGATCTTGAATGCAATTAGGTAATAGAGTTTTTCCTTATCCAGTACTTAATAAAAATGATGGTTTATCAGATTATAAGGAATCTTCTACATTTATGGTTTCATTTGACACAGACGAAAATGGTTCGCCATATGTGATAGATGGTAAAGTCATCTTTAAAAATTTGCATTATACAATTACAGATGAATCCTTAAAGAAATTAATAGAAGAAAGAAAATTAAAAGGTGCTTTTATTGTAGAATGCTCCGCTAGCGTATACAGAAGTAAATTTGAAATTTCACAAACGCCATATGATTTACTAGCTTCAGTTCATGACCTGAATGGTAATGTAGTTGCTTCCTGTTATGTTTATGCAACTGAAGATATCATAGGATTCAAAAGTGATGGTTTTATTGATGAGTATAAGGATTATACTTTCGACATTGATAAATTTGATATTCTTGCAGCTGATGATGGTTACAAATTTAGAATAGACCTTGATCCAACTGAAGATGATAAAGTTGCATCTATTTTCACAGTTGTACCTATTGATGTTGGTGATAACATCATGAAGTATGAAAATGGTGACCGAAATATAACGATAGAGCTGCCTCGTCAATATTTTGATTCTTATGACAGTATTAAACGCAAAAAAGAATATAACAATATTGCATTTGCAATGCTTGCTATACCAGTACTTGCAAACTGCATAAATGAAATACAGACCTATGATTGGGATGATATTGAAACGATTTGTGATAGCCATAGATGGTTTAATGCTGTAAGAATAAGTTACAGAAGAAAAAAGGGTACAGAATTAATTTTAGAAGACTTTAATGATATGAATTCATTAGAACTCGCCCAGCTTGTTTTAAATAGTGCGTCATGTAATGGAGTGAAGGATTTTGAAAACATGTTAGTTGGAAATGGAGGCGATGACGAAGATGAGTAAAATTCATATAAAATATATGAGCGATGCAGCGCTTGCTACATTAAAGGCTAATAAGGATGAAGTGACAAATAAATTGATTGCTAATCCTACTTCTTCAGAGTGGCTTTCTAATTTTGTTGGAGCGGATTTATATGTCACAAAAAAATACGAAATAGAAGATTTTGTACTTAAAATACCGTCAGATGAAAAAGATCGAGAAACGGATATATATAATTCGATTCTTCTTTATGAAAGACTTAACAAGTTACCACTTTATGTGTTGACAGACGAACGCTTTTGGTGTTGGATGATGTTTGAAAAAGGGTATGAAGTAGCATTGAAATATATGCCTGTAAAAAAAGGCTCATCCGTATTTAAAGACCATTGGCTTTTAACACAAGGTAAAAGAAGAGGTTTATTTTTCGGAGTGCTCTCACGCTGTTATTTTAGAGTTGCATTGTCGGTTGATACCACATTGGCAGACCCATATGAATTGACTAGGTTTGTAATCTCTAATCCACTGAGATTTAGAGAATTAACCTGGCGTTCCTTTTCGAGTGAAAAAATGATTGTACTAGGAACTCTTAAAGCAGAAAAACGTATTATGGAAGAGTACCCCGATTATGAAGAAAATACAACCCGATTTGGAGATATCGCAAAACTTTTATCCAAATTAGGTAGTGTTATGCTGTTAGATGTTATGACGGAAAAAGATATTGAAGAATACATTTATAAAAAATACAAAAAAATGGTTGAGGAAGACCTTAAAAAAGCTAAAGAACAAAGAAAAACAATACCGTAATTAATAAATTAAAGAACTTAATTTCAAAGACAGATAATAAATAGTTATTTGCAAGTAGAAAACGCCACATTTTTAGAGACCGTTTCGAGTTTTGTGTAAACGTTAAAAACTGATATAAGATTTGTGAATAGTTACAAATGGGCAGAGCCGATTTTCCGGATTCTGCCCATATCTGCATTATACAGTAGTTTTTAGGTATGTCAATAAAACCTGCCTAAAACAAGCTGTTTTTACAGGTTGCGTCCGATTAGACGTTCTTCAAAATAGATTTCCAGCTGGGAATGGATCTGCCCCCAGTCCTGCCTGTGACCGGTCCATTTTTTCGTGATATCCATGGTTGCCAGATCAGCTGCAAAGAACTTCCAAAAGAGAGTATGTAATTGAGCCAACAAAAACAAATGCCGGAACAAGGGTTATTCCAATGACAAATGAAGTGACAGAGATGTTTCGAGCAATTATTGAGGATAGACCAGATTATAAGGTTGAAAAAGTGGTAGATGGTTACACGGGATTCCTTTTTCTGGACAAGGATGGAATGCCACGTGTAGCCATGCATTGGGAACACAGATTCAATCATATGGTCAGCAGGTATAATGAAATCTATAAGGTTCAGATGCCCAATATTACTCCTCATGTTTGCAGACATACATATTGTTCCAATATGGCAAAGTCCGGCATGAATCCTAAAACACTGAGTATTTGATGGGACATTCGGATATAGCTGTGACGCTCAATGTGTATACCCATGTAGGACTTGAGGATGCAGAAAAGGAACTTCAGAAGATGCAAGGATTGGAAAATGCCAGAAAAGAGATGGGAATTTCAGATACGGATGATAAACCTTTGAAACAGAATATGTTCAAGGTGATATGATAATACAATAAGGAAGAGATTTTGAGGACACTCAGGCTGTATTGGCCTGAGTGTTTTTTTGGTGCTGGTGAAAACGGGAGAAATATGATAAAATTTTAGGGAAATATGTCGACTTTTATATGAAATTTTATCTGTAATGTTGAAAATACAATGTAGATAGTGAAATTAGTTGCGTTTGATGAAAATGCCTAACAAATGGACACTATGCCTAGAAAAGGAGAAAATGCGATGGGAAAAAAGTTAGCTGTAGATGATTGGACGATAAATGATATTTTAGAATCGTATGTTGCAAATGGATTGTTTGTTGATCAAAAATATCAGAGAAAATTAGTTTGGAGTTTAGGTGATAAGGAATTGTTTATTGATTCATTAATAAAAAAATTTCCAATACCCAATATTATGATGGTGGAATATAGTGAAAATGATGATGATATTACATATGGTATAATAGATGGGCTTCAACGTATTAATGCAATAATATCATTCATGTTAGAAGAATTTCCAATTACAGTGGATGGGAAAAGGGGTTATTTTGATATAACGGCAACGCCCAGTACATTTGATTTGAAACAGGAAGGAAAATTAAAACAGAAAAAGCCTGTGCTTGACAAACAGATTTGTATAGATTTTAGAGGATACAAATTGCCTATAATAGCTACTTCACATGATACAAAAACTATTGATGAGATATTTAAACGCCTTAACTCTACTGGAACAAAACTTTCAAAGCATGATTTGAGACAAGCAGGGGCACTGAATAAATTTTCACAGTTAGTAAGGGAAATATCAAGTATAGTCAGAGGAAGTAAAACTTTGTTTGATATTGTTACATTAGAAACTATGCCCAAAATTAGTTTGAGTAATAGTGGGTTGGATTATGGAATAAATATTGAAAAGGTGTTTTGGAGAAAACATGGGATTTTAACAGAGGATTTGTTGCGCAAGTCGAGAGATGAAGAAATAATTGCTATATTATTAGGTGCTTTTTTATTGGACAGACCGATAGCTGTAATTAGCTCTTCTGTGTTGGATAATTTGTACAATGAGAATACAGAAGATGGCAAAATAGCAGATAATAAATTAAAGAAATGTTATGATAATATAAAAACTCTGTTTGTACAGGTTTTTAATGAGATGGATTCAATTTATGATGAAACTAATATTAGTATTTCAGAAATGCTATTTGCAAGTGATAGGAAGAAAACAGATATATTTATGTTATTTTTTAAAACAATGTTGCAGATGCATTTTGAATGTAAGGCAATAGGTGATTATCAGGACTTTGCAGATACCTTAAAAAATTCAAATGGCTCTATTCTAAACAAATTTGAAGAGAAAACATCTTCAGATTATTTAACAGAGAACAATACTGTTAAGTTGATTTCTGATATAATTGGCTCACATTTAGTTAATGCAGAAAGTGATTCTACATTAGTTAATGAAGTAGTTTCGAGATTAAACCTTGCCTCAACAGAAACAAAATACACCGAATATAAAATTGGATTTACATATTTCAATACATCTAGTAGATATAGATACAACGAAGGCAAATTGAATTTTAATAATGTTAGTCAAATTGCAAAAGTTGCATCAGCAATGACCAATATTAAAAGAGATTCACAGAATCCTGGAATGATTATAGTGGGCGTAGCCGATAAAGAAAGGAGTTATAAACAGTGGTCGGATTATTTTGGAATGAGTGCATATAGATATAATACACATAGAGTGGTTGGAGTAGATGCAGAGATAAAATCTCATTATAATTCTGTTGATTGTATGATGAATGCGTTTAAAGATAGAATAGATATGGAGCCAATTTCAAAGGAATTAAAAGATGATTTGAAAAATTACGAAATTATATCCATACAGAAAAGAACGTTGATTGTGTTCACTATAACCGTGGAATCAGGTCAACTATATAACGGGAAAAAGTATATTCGTGAGGGTTCAGATCTTAGAGAAATCAGTGAATAAAAATGTATTCGATAATTAGTGAAAAAATCTTGATTTTAGTGGTGCACACCCCCAGTCGGTAGTCTGAGCCCCCTTAACTGACTACGATTTGACTACTACACAAGGCATCCGTTTGCCCCGTTTTGCATTATTTTGCAAAAAGTGTAGTTTTAAACAAGAAAAATACAATGCTCGAAAAAGCCGATAAAACCTTGCAAAACTCGGCATTATAGGGCATTTCAAAACAGGAGAATTTTATGATTAAAGTACTTTTCATCTGCCACGGCAATATATGCCGCAGCACTATGAGCCAGAGCGTTTTCGCCGATCTGGTTTGGCAGCAGGGCTTAGAAACAAAATACGAGATCGACTCCGCGGCCACCAGTCGGGAGGAAATTGGCAACCCACCGCATCATGGAACTATAAGAAAGCTTCAGCAGGAGGGCATCCCGGTGATTCCTCATCGGGCCCGGCAGATGACACGGCAGGACTACGAGACCTACGACTATTTGATCGGAATGGATGATGCCAATATTCGAAATATGCTCCGTATCATAGGCGGCAGAGACGAAGAACACAAGATTTATAAGCTGTTAAGCTTTGCCGGAAGCGACCGGGACATAGCGGATCCTTGGTATACCGGTGATTTTACCCAGACCTATCTGGATGTGCGGGAAGGCTGTGAAGGGCTGCTTTGTACATTAGAGCAGAAGTGATACCGGAGCAAAATCGAAAGCATCTGAAGAAAAGATAAATTTTGAAATCACTAAAAGCATCCGTTGAAAAAACGTTGTTCTGTTTTGTATATTATTGTGCAAAATATTGCTTTTTGCTATATGTTATTATATAATATTGCTAAAAAATCAAATGAAATGAGTTGGAGGACATTCCAGAGAGGAATTAAAGGGGGATTGTGTTATGGAACATCAAGAGGCTATCGATAACAGGAAGGAGCATCAGCAGGAACTGCATCAGAAGCTGCAGGCAGATGTGAGAGTGGGATTCATTCATTCGATTCGAACCAGGATTATTCTGACGGTGGCGGTTACGATCATTGTGTGTGCAGCGTTGATCTGGCTGACAGTACGACCGGCTACGACAAAGACTTTTTCGGAGATGCAGAAGAACTACATGGATGATGTGACGATGGCATACGGAGAGATGCTGGCAAGCTATGTGGACGAGTCGGGGCTGGAGTGCATTGATACGACACAGGTGCAGAACTTGTTGAAACGGATTCAGATCAACGGTAAGGACAGCAGTTATGCATATGTCGTTGATCTGAACGGAACCATGTTGTATCATCCGATGGCAGATAAGATCGGTCAGCCGGTAGAGAATTCCGTAGTAAAGGGATTGCTGAGTGATATTGCAGCCGGTAAAACGGTGGAGACCGATGTTTACGAGTATGATTTCCGCGGAACGATTAAGTATGCAGGCGTTTATCCGGATGTAGACCACGGATTTTTACTGATCATATCCGCCGATCGATCAGAGATTACAAAGGATGTTAATCGGATATTACTGCGGACAATGATCGCGATTATTGTTGCGTTTATCGTATGTGTCGGTATTGCTGTGGCAGTGGCATATCTGATTGCAAAGCCGATCAGTGAGATGTCGGGGATTACAAATCGTTTTTCAACATTGGATCTGCGTGAAGATGAGCGGCAGGAACAGATGGATAAACGGAAGGATGAAGTCGGCCAGATGGGACGTGCCCTGAACGAACTGCGGAATCAGTTTGAGGCAGTCGTGGCAGAGATTAAGCAGCAGAGCAGTCATCTGTATACAGCAGCAAAGGCACTGGATGAGCATGCACAGCAGACGGCCGGTAATGTAGAGCAGGTGGAGAAGGCCGTGTATGAGATCGCAGAGGGTGCCAGCTCCCAGGCAGAGGAGACACAGCGTGCCACAGAAAATGTTGTCCAGATGGGAAATATGGTAGAAGAAACCAACTGCGAGGTGAACAACCTGTATGCGTATGCGGATTCTATGAAGAGTGCCGGAGATGAGGCATCCCGAAGCCTGCAGGATCTGAATACGATCAATGGTAAGGCGAAGGAGTCTATTGATTTGATTTACCGACAGACCAATAATACCAATGAGTCTGCAATGAAGATCCGGGAGGCAACCGATTTGATTACCTTTATCGCAGAGCAGACGAATCTGTTATCGCTGAATGCATCGATTGAAGCCGCGCATGCCGGAGAACAGGGAAGAGGCTTTGCAGTGGTTGCGTCACAGATTCAGAAGCTGGCCGAGCAGTCAAATGAGTCTGCCAGACAGATTGCTGAGATTATCAATATGCTGATCGCGGATTCGAACGAGGCAGTTGGTACCATGAACGATGTAATGCAGATCATGGAAGAACAGAATCAGAATATTCACAAGATTGAGCAGGAGTTTAAGAACCTGTCGGATCAGATTGAGAAGTCAATCGGTGGTGTGAGCAACATTGCCGATAAGACACAGGTGCTGGATAATGCAAGAGTAAATGTCATTGATATTGTACAGAATCTGACGGCGATTGCAGAGGAGAATGCCGCCGGAACAGAGGAGACTTCCGCATCTGTGGCAGAGGTAAGCAACATCGTAAATCAGATATCCGAGAGTGTAAATGAGCTTCGCGGAATCGCAGAGATATTAGAAAATCGAATGAATGATTTTGTGATAGATGATTGACAAACCGGTGCGGTTGTGCTAACGTACTAGTTAGAAATGCGAAGAGAAGGAATAGTAGAATACAGGATGCAGACAGAGAACTGTCGGATGGTGCGAGACAGTTGCGGAGTGTGTTTGAACTGGCCTTTGAGCAGCGGGCTGAAGTAAAAGAGTAGGTTTTGCCGGTTCCTGACCGTTATGACAGGAGGATATAAGACCATTGTTAGGAAACGATGTTTCCGGGGTTCGTATCTGTGAAGAGAGCATACATAAAGTATGAATTAGAGTGGTACCGCGTAAGGACAGCCTTACGTCTCTAAGTAAGCTAGAGGCGTAAGGCTTTTTATATTCAGGAGAGCATACGGCGGTCACAGTTTTCATAGGATACGGTAGTACAGAGTTTTGTGAGATTACGAGGAGGTAACAGAATGAAGAATTATCAGAAGTATCAAAGAGGTTATTTTATGCCACCTGTAGAGTGTTTGAAGTGGACCCATAAGGAGTACATTGATCATGCACCACAGTGGTGTTCCGTAGATTTGCGAGATGGCAATCAGGCATTGATCGTACCGATGAGCTTAGAGGAAAAGGTTGAGTTCTTCAAGATGTTGGTAAAGATCGGATTCAAGGAAATCGAGGTCGGATTCCCGGCAGCATCGGAGACAGAGTACACCTTTTTGCGAACATTGATTGAAGAGGATCTGATCCCGGATGATGTGACTGTACAGGTACTGACCCAGTCCAGAGAACATATCATCAAGAAGACCTTTGAAGCTGTACGCGGCTGTAAGAAGGCCGTTGTACATTTGTACAACTCTACCTCTGTGGCACAGCGGGAGCAGGTATTTAAGAAGTCAAAGCAGGAGATTCTGGAGATCGCTGTTTCCGGTGCGAAGCTGTTGAAGCAGTTGGCAGAAGAGGATGGCGGAAACTTCCAGTTTGAGTATTCGCCAGAGAGCTTTACCGGAACCGAGCCGGAGTATGCATTGGAGGTATGTAATGCGGTGATCGATGTATGGCAGCCGACGCCGGAGAACAAGGTTATTATCAATCTTCCGGCTACCGTGGAGATGTCACTTCCGCATGTATATGCCAGCCAGATCGAGTACATGAGTGAAAATATGAAGAATCGGGAGAATGTCATTCTTTCCCTTCATCCGCATAATGACAGAGGCTGTGGTGTAGCAGATGCAGAGTTGGGTCTGCTGGCAGGTGCAGACCGGATCGAGGGTACCTTATTCGGTAATGGTGAAAGAACCGGTAACGTAGATATTATCACATTGGCAATGAACATGTATACACATGGCGTTGATCCAAAGTTAGACTTAAGCAATATACCGGAGTTGACGGAATTATATGAGCGGGTAACCAGAATGCATGTATATGAGCGGTCACCATATACCGGTCAGTTAGTATTTGCAGCCTTTTCCGGCTCTCATCAGGATGCGATTGCAAAGGGTATGAAGTGCAGAGAAGAAAGCAAGAGTGATCGTTGGACGGTTCCGTACCTTCCGTTGGATCCGCAGGATGTCGGCAGAAAGTACGATGGAGATGTCATCCGTATCAACAGCCAGTCCGGTAAGGGTGGTATCGGATATTTACTGGAACAGAAGTATGGATTTAACCTTCCGCCAAAGATGCGTGAGGATCTTGGCTATACCGTAAAGGAGGTTTCCGATCATCAGCATAAGGAGCTGTCTGCAAGTGAGGTATTGGAGATCTTCCAGGGTACCTATGTAAATGTGGAGAATCCGATTCGGCTTCTGGAGGCTCATTTTGTACAGGGGGATCAGATTTCGACAGAGATTACCATTGAGATTAATCAGGCACGCAAGGTATACCATGGACAGGGAAATGGACGGTTGGATGCCATTGCAAATGCGATTAAGAAGCACTTTGATATAAAGTTCTCTCTGATCTGTTATGAGGAGCATGCATTACAGGTGGGATCAAACTCACAGGCATGTGCGTATGTGGGGATCCAGAGAGAAGACGGAGCAGTTGCATGGGGAGCCGGTATTCAGAATGATATCATTGATGCTTCTGCACATGCGTTGATCAGTGCAATCAATCGTTCCGGCTTAGTAAAGTAAGGGATTTTATTCTTTACGAATATTATAGAAAATGATATTCTTATCTTATAAGATCGCAGAGAAGAATATTGCTTGATATGCAAATGACAATAGTAGTTGGAGGAAAAACAAATGGGTAATTATTTTCAGCCGGAGATCGAATGCGCGTCTCAGGAGCAGATCAAGGCGTGGCAGGATGAACGACTGGTAAAGCAGGTGAAGCATGTCTATGATAATGTTGCGTTTTACAGAGAACGCATGGATGAGATGGGCATAAAGCCGGAGGATATTAAGGGCAGAGAAGACCTGCACAAGCTTCCGTTTATTACAAAGGATGATCTGAGGGATCAATATCCGTATGGATTGCTGGCAGAGCCGTTAAGCAACTGTGTACGGATCCATTCTACCAGCGGCACAACCGGTAGACGGGTAGTGGCATTTTATACACAGCATGATATTGATTTATGGGATGATTGTTGTGCGAGAGCCTTAGTGGCAGCAGGTGCTACAAAGGATGATGTAGTACATGTTAGTTACGGATTTGGTCTGTTCACCGGTGGTGCAGGCCTGAATGGCGGATCGCATAGACTTGGTTCTTTGACCTTGCCGATGTCATCCGGTAATACGGATCGTCAGATCCAGTTCATGACAGATCTGGGATCTACGATTTTATGCTGTACTCCATCGTATGCAGCCTATCTGGCAGAGTCGATTCATGAGCGAGGCGTAAGAGACCAGATCAAACTGAAGGCCGGTATCTTCGGCGCAGAGGCATGGACCGAGGAGATGCGTCATGATATCGAGGAGAAGTTGGGAATCAAGGCATATGACATCTATGGACTGACAGAGATTTCCGGACCGGGTGTATCCTTTGAGTGTGAGGAACAGACAGGCATGCATGTC
Source organism: uncultured Clostridium sp. (assembly GCA_900539185.1). Lineage (GTDB taxonomy): Bacteria > Bacillota > Clostridia > Lachnospirales > Lachnospiraceae > CAG-632. The sequence goes on along the minus strand of UQBG01000007.1, from coordinate 103,549 downwards.
AACGAGGATCATTTTATAGCTGAAGTTATTAATCCGGTTACAGGAGAGGTTTTGCCGGATGGTGAGAAGGGTGAGCTGGTATTTACCAGTATTACAAAGGAAGCATTTCCATTACTTCGTTATCGGACCAGAGATATCTGTATTCTGAGCCATAAGAAATGTTCCTGTGGCAGAACGCATGTGAAGATGACAAAGCCGCTTGGCAGAAGTGATGATATGCTGATTGTAAAGGGTGTAAATGTATTCCCGTCCCAGATCGAAACTGTTCTTTTGAATAAGGGATATGCAGCAAACTATCAGATCATAGTAACCAGAGTAAATAACAGCGATAATCTGGAGGTTCAGGTAGAGATGACACCGGAGATGTTCTCAGATTCTATCAGCAAGATTGCAGAAAAAGAGAAGGAACTGATAAGCGCATTGAAGGCAATGCTGGGTATCTATGCAGATGTAAAGCTGGTTGCACCGAAGTCAATCACCAGAAGTGAAGGCAAGGCAGTTCGTGTAATCGATAAGAGAAATCTGTATCAGAACTAGGATTGGAACCGGAAGCAGAGTGAAAAGGGGGTATTTATATGACAGTAAAGCAGATATCTATATTTGTGGAGAACAAGATTGGCAATCTGGCAGAGGTAACCCAGGTGTTGGCACAGGCGGGTGTGAGCCTGCATGCGATTTCGTTGGCGGACACGAAGGATTTTGGAGTTCTGCGAGTGATTGTAGATGATTCCTATCTGGCTGCAACGACATTGAAGGAGCAGGGGTATATATTCTCGATTACCCCAGTCCTGGCAGTAGCGATTTCAGATGAGCCTGGCAGTCTCCATCAGATTCTGACGACTTTGGAGGAGGGAAACATTAACCTCGAGTATTTGTATGACTTTAATACAAGAAAGAGAGATTATGCCTATCTGATTCTTAAGGTCGATGAGGTAGAGCGTGCAGTGGATGTATTGAGCAAGAGCAAGATAAAGCTGCTGTCGCAGGAAGATTTGAAAACAAAATAATTGATAAAAATTATCATCTTTCTATTGCTTTTTTGGTTTGTTCCTAACATAATGATAGTGGATTTAGCAGTAAGGTAAGACATCATTACATAGATAAGGAATAGGGAATAAGCTATGACATTAGATAAGCTGGAAGTAGGAAAAGATGCAATAATTGAGGAAGTATACTGTGAGTCACCTTCGCTTCGGAAGCACATATTGGATATGGGCCTGACACCGAATACGGAGGTGACTTTAGTTAAAATAGCCCCTATGGGAGATCCGCTGGAACTGCGGGTGCGCGGGTATGAGTTGACCATTCGAAAAGAGGATGCGGCCAATATCCGGTTGAAGGATATACATACGGCACATAAATACCATCGGGAGAACACACCTGCAGCTGCAATATTACATCCGGGTGTGGGTGAGGCTGACACAACGGCTCGAAAGACCTATACCATGCAGGTAAGGGGCAGTGAGATTCCGGAGGGTGAGGCAATTTCGTTTGCGTTGGCAGGCAATCAGAACTGTGGAAAGACGACATTGTTTAATCAGCTGACCGGTTCCAGACAGCATGTGGGGAATTTTCCCGGTGTGACGGTAGACCGGAAGGATGGACAGATTCGCAACCATCCGGAGGCAACGGTAGTAGATCTGCCGGGTATCTATTCATTATCCCCTTATACAAATGAAGAGATCGTAACGAGAGAATATTTACTTAAGGATCGACCACGCGGTATCATCAATATTCTGGATGCTACAAATATTGAACGAAATCTCTATCTGACGATACAGTTGATTGAGTTAGATATTCCTATGGTATTGGCACTGAATATGATGGATGAGGTACGGGAAAACGGAGGTACGATCCGTGTAAATGAACTGGAAGCGGCACTTGGAATTCCGGTTGTTCCAATCTCTGCCACAAAAAATGAAGGAATCGATGAGTTAGTAGAGCATGCGATTCATGTGGCACGCCATCGGGAACGGCCTGGACGGTTGGATTTTTGTGATCCGGACGGAGAAGATCATGGGGCGATGCATCGATGTATCCATGCCATTATTCACCTGATCGAGGATCATGCTCTAAAGTATAAGATCCCGAGACGATTTGCGGCGACAAAGCTGGTAGAGGGAGATGAACGGATTCTGGAGGCTTTGCATCTGGATGAGAATGAAAAGGAAACGCTGGAGCATATAATTACCCAGATGGAGGAAGAAAGCGGAAAGGATCGGATGGCGGCACTGGCTGATACCAGATTTCAGTTTATAGAGAGTCTGTGCCGGGAAACGGTGGTGAAGCCGACCGAGAGCCGGGAGTATAAACGAAGTGTCCGGATAGACCGGATATTAACGGGAAAGTATACTGCGATCCCGATGTTTGTGTGTATTATGTCATTGATCTTTTATCTGACCTTTGGGCTGATCGGAAAGCAGCTGTCAGACTGGTTGGATCTGGGGATTCAGTGGCTGACGGGACTATGTGATAAGGGGTTAACGGCATATGGGATTAACCCGGTAGTACATTCTTTGGTAATAGATGGAATCTTTGCCGGAGTGGGAAGTGTATTGAGCTTCCTGCCGACGATCGTGGTCTTGTTTTTCTTTCTGTCGATCTTAGAGGATAGCGGATATATGGCGCGAGTGGCATTTGTGATGGATCGACCATTACGAAAAATCGGTTTGTCCGGTCGGAGCTTTGTGCCGATGCTGATTGGTTTTGGATGTTCGGTGCCGGCGATTATGGCAACCAGAACGCTGCCTTCGGATCGGGATCGGAAGATGACGATTCTGTTAACTCCATTTATGAGCTGTTCGGCGAAACTGCCGATCTATAGCTTGTTTGCGGCTGCATTTTTCCCGAAGTATGCGGCATTGGTTATGATCGGACTTTATTTTGGCGGTATTATAATGGGAATTGTATTTGCGGTATTGTTAAAGGGAACCGCATTTAAGGGGGCTCCGGTTCCGTTTGTTATGGAGCTTCCGAACTATCGTTTTCCGAGTGCCGGCAATGTTCTGCATTTGATCGGAGAGAAGGCGAAGGACTTTGTCTCTAAAGCATTTACAGTGATATTTCTGGCATCGGTGATTATATGGTTTTTACAGAGCTTTGATCTGCGTCTGAACGTCGTGACAGATTCCTCACAGAGTCTGCTGGCACTGGTCGGTGGACTGGTTGTTCCGATTTTGAAACCGTTGGGACTGGGAGACTGGAGAATATCCACAGCATTGATTACAGGATTTACGGCAAAGGAAAGTGTGGTCAGTACCCTGAATGTCCTGTTGGGCGGACAGAGTCTGAGTACGATATTTACGCCGTTTTCCGCAGTGATCTTTTTGATCTTTTCTCTGCTGTATACGCCATGTGTAGCAGCGATAGCAGCAGTGAAGAGAGAACTGGGAAGCAAGAATGCAGTGCTGGTTGTGTTTATGCAGTGTGGAATCGCATGGCTGGCATGCTTTTGTGTGCGGTTGATCGGACTGGCGTTTGGATGGTAGGGAGTGCCGGTGCAATGTAAGAAAATCGACAGGGCCTCCGCTATTGACGCAGATGGAGAAAGCAAGGTATACTATAACTATCTGAGTGCATAATGCACATCATTGAATAAGAGGAGGATGTTAGAATATGAAGTATGAGATTTGGGGCGGCGCTATGCCGGCAGTTACATTGAGGCTGGACGCAGGAGAGCATATTTATACACAGTCTGGCGGCATGAGCTGGATGAGTGATAATATGGAGATGTCGACGAACATGAAAGGCGGTCTGATGAAAGGCTTTGGCCGGATGTTTAGTGGCGAGTCTTTATTCATGGCTACCTATACCGCAAAGGCACCGGATCAGCACATTACGCTGGCCAGTTCCGTTCCGGGAGAGATTAAGGTTTTTGAGATTCGACCGGACTACAACATTATTGCACAGAAAGGGGCATTTTTGTGTGCAACACCGGGTGTGGAGCTGAAGGCATTTGTAACCAATGCCAAGGGCGGACTGTTCGGTGGAGAGGGCTTTATCCTACAGCAGTATGTCGGTCAGGGTCTTGTGTTCTGTGAGCTGGATGGTTCTATTCGTGAAGTGAATCTGGCAGCCGGTGAGAAGCTGGTGATCGATACCGGTAATGTAGCAGCATGGGAAAGCTCGGTTACATATAATTCTCAGATGGTAAAGGGTTTTAAGAATGTTTTGTTTGGAGGAGAAGGCTTATTCCTGACAACCTTAACCGGACCGGGTAAGGTATGGCTGCAGACCATGTCTATATCCGAGCTGGCAAAGCGGTTGATCCCATATATGCCGACATCTTCGAACTAGGAGCGATCAGCGGATTGGCTGAATGAGAAGAACTTAAAGTAAAATAGTAGGAAGTTCCCCAAACACTGTTGAACGGATTGACAGAGTTTGGGGAATTTTATTTCCATTTTATTTCTCTTTTCTTACGATATGTGTTATAATCATGGAGATTTAAGATGTGAATGATTAATGAAAGAAAGGATTCAAAGGTACGGATTCATGAAGACATTGTCCCATTTGGATAAGCTGGAAGCAGAGGCCATATATATTATTCGCGAGGTGGCTGCTGAATGTGAAAAGCCGGTTATGTTGTATTCGATAGGAAAGGATAGCTCAGTTATGCTTCATCTTGCGATGAAAGCATTTTATCCGGAGAAGCCGCCGTTTCCGTTCATGCACATTGATACGACATGGAAGTTCAGAGAGATGACAGAATTTCGGGACCGAAAGGCGGCCGAATTAGGGATCGATATGATCGTATATACCAATGAAGAAGGGGTGAAGGCCGGAATCAATCCGTTTGATCATGGTGCATCCTATACAGATATCATGAAGACACAGGCACTGAAGCAGGCGTTGACAAAGTATGGCTTTACCGCAGCTTTTGGTGGAGGCAGAAGAGATGAGGAGAAGTCCCGGGCAAAGGAACGGATCTTCTCATTCCGAAATGCAGAGCAGGCATGGGATCCGAAGAATCAGCGCCCGGAGATGTGGAAGCTGTATAACACACAGATCAATAAGGGTGAAAGTATTCGGGTATTTCCATTATCAAACTGGACCGAGAATGATATCTGGCAGTACATATTGAGAGAAAATATAGATATTGTTTCCCTTTATTATGCAGCCGTTCGACCGGTTGTATATCGGGACGGGAATATTATCATGGTAGATGATGACCGGATGCGGTTACTTCCCGGAGAAGAGGTTCAGATGAAGAAGGTACGCTTCCGGACGCTGGGCTGTTATCCGTTGACCGGCGGTGTAGAGTCAGATGCAGATACACTTGAAGCCATCGTGGAGGAAACACTGGGAGCTGTGAACTCGGAGAGAACCAGCCGAGTGATCGATCATGAAGCAACCGGTAGTATGGAACGTAGAAAAAGGGAAGGATATTTTTAGAATGAAAGAGTTATTGAAGTTTATCACATGCGGAAGTGTGGATGATGGTAAATCAACATTAATCGGACATATGTTATACGATTCCAAACTGTTGTTTGCAGACCAGAAGCGGGCACTGGAGCTGGAGAGTAAGGTCGGAAGTACCGATGGCAGTCTGGACTATTCACTGCTGTTGGATGGACTGATGGCAGAGCGGGAGCAGGGAATCACAATCGATGTGGCATATCGGTATTTTACAACCTCGAAGCGGAGCTTTATCGTAGCAGACACGCCGGGACATGAAGAGTATACTAGAAATATGGCGGTTGGAGCTTCTTTTGCGGATGTGGCGGTGATTCTGCTGGATGCTACGAAGGGCGTGCTGGTACAGACCAGACGACATACCAGAATCTGTGCGTTAATGGGAATTCGGGATTTTATATTTACGGTAAATAAAATGGATCTGGCAGACTATAGGGAAGATGTCTTCCAAAATATAAAGCAGGAACTGGAAGCATTTATGGAGAACTTCCCACATCATAGTGTCACGGTTATACCGGTGTCTGCGACCGTCGGAGACAATATTACGACACCATCGGAGAATATGAACTGGTATCAGGGCCCGACATTGCTTACTTATCTGGAGGAGCTGGAACTGAATCCGGTACAGGAAACAGAGGAGTTTGTACTGCCGGTACAGCGTGTAAGCAGACCGAATCATACATTCCGGGGCTTTCAGGGACAGGTTGAGGCAGGCAGTCTCCGGGTTGGAGATGTGATAACGGTATATCCGAGCGGAGAACAGGCAGCGGTATCCAGACTGTTAGCATCCGGTGAAGATACGGAAGAGGTTGTGAAGGGACAGCCGGTGACGATATGTTTAGATAAAGAGATCGACTGCTCACGCGGATGCGTCATAGCCAAAGGACAGGCACCGGAGGTGGGTAATATGTTCCGGGTGACGATGCTTTGGATGGATGATGTTCCACTGGTAGAAGGCAAAGAGTATATGATGAAGCTGGGAACGAAGAAGATACCGGCCAGAGTGGTGAAGATCGAGTATAAGATCGATGTAAATACCGGAGAACAGATACCGGTGTCGCAGGTTGAGAAGAACGGAATCGTTGTTTGCAGCATTTTGACAACGGAAAAGATTGTGTTTGAACGGTTTGAAAAAAGTGAAAGCCTTGGCGGGCTGATATTGATTGACCGAATTACCCATATGACATCTGCCTGCGGTGTTATCGAGAAGGCATTGAAGCATTTCGAGAATCTGACCTGGCAGGATTCAGATGTCACAAAGGAGCTTCGGGAACGCCGGATGGGACAGAAGGCGAAGACCTTGTGGTTTACAGGACTGTCCGGTGCGGGAAAGTCTACACTGGCAAACGCACTGGAGATTCGGCTGGCAGCGGAAGGGCGGCATACAATGCTGTTGGATGGAGACAACATCCGTATGGGACTGAATCGAGATCTGGGCTTTTCCGACGAAGACCGGACGGAGAATATCCGTAGGATTGCAGAGGTATCAAAGCTGATGAATGATGCCGGTTTGATTGTGCTGACGTCCTTTATCTCACCATTCCGGCAGGATCGGGAGTTGGCCAGAAGTATTATTGGTGAGGATTTTGTGGAAATATATGTAAGTACTTCCTTGGAAGAATGTGAGAAGCGGGATGTAAAGGGACTCTATAAAAAGGCTCGAACAGGTGAAATTCCGGTGTTTACAGGTGTTTCCAGTCCGTATGAACCACCTGTGGCAGCCGAACTGCAGCTGGATACGGCTCAGATGTCGGTAGAAGAAGCAGTGGATGAGATTATGAATTATTTGGAGGCTCGATAGGGGAGACTATGAGCAGTCGATTTGTAACGTTGATCACGACGATGCTGAAGGTGGGCTGCATCGGATTTGGCGGAGGAAGTGCCCTGATTCCGGTACTGCAGCGGGAAGCTGTTCAGGAGAAGAAGCTGATCACGGAGGAAGAACTGGATAGCGGAGTGGTAGCGGCCAGTATAACACCGGGAGCACTTCCGGTGGAGATCGCGGCGGGAATCGGTAAGAAGACCTGTGGAATTCCGGGGATGTTTGCAGGTGCGGCGGCTATGGCATTGCCGGGAGCGTTTCTTACGACGTTGCTTCTGGTATTTGCATCCATGGTGGGGCCACGCTTGACCTGGCAGATTTATTATGCGTCTGTTGGCATTACAGCTTATATTATCATGGTGCTGATTCAGTATATTATCTCAACTCTGAAAAAGGCTCAGAATAATCGGGGTGGTATGATACAGGCGGCGATCGTCATGTTGCTGGTCTGGTTGTTTAGCGGAGAACAGAAGTTTTTTAAATTATGTGGGATACAGGATACACCGATATTTGGAGTATCGACCGTAGAGATATTTATCGTGGCATTTTTTGTAATCATATGTACGGAAGGAAACTTTAAGTCTTGGTGGACAGTGATTTCCGGCGGGATTGCATTTCTGTTTCTGCTGGCACGTGGAAAGTCTCATATTCTATATTGGCCGGAGTTTTCCTGGGTGCTGGTAGGCGTGATGGGTACACTGGCTGTTGTGAGACTGTGTATGAACTTTCGGGCGAAAGAACATGTGGAGAAACATGAATTTCGTGCAATCGGACTTGAGATTTTATTGTGGCTTCTCTTTTTGATTGTGTGTTGTATTCCGGCACTGTTACAGGACATAAATTCCGCATTGTTTGTAGGGCAGGGAGCATTATCGGCATTGATGTCCTTTGGCGGAGGGGATGCCTACCTGTCTGTTGCACAGGGCTTGTTTGTGGATACGGGAATGATTTCCACCGATGAGTTCTATGGAGCGGTGGTGACGATGGCGAATATACTGCCGGGTTCTATTTTATGCAAGGTATTAAGCGGAATCGGATATGTATGGGGGCTGGATCATACAGGCACCGTATTCGGTGGTATCTGTGTGGCATTGGCCGGATTTGGAAGCGCAACGGCGACCTCCTGTGCCGTATTCGGAGTGGCGAAGATTCTGTGTGATAAATGGAAGGAAATGTCTGTCTTTCGTGCTTTAAATGATTTGATCCGTCCGATCGTATCGGGACTGCTGATCAGTGTTGGCGTGTCACTTTATGGCACGAACTGTACCATCGAGGATAATGCCGGCTGGGGCTGGGGCAGTGTTATGATTCTTATGATCGGTATCGGAATCATGGTATATGTGATGCAGAAAAAGAAGGTACATATGGTATGGCAGGTGTTGGCATCGATAGCAGTATCGATGGTAGCATGTAATGCATTTAGTGTATTTGGATAGATAAAAAGAGAAGGAGAAAGAAGAAATGGAAAAGAGACCGATTGATTTTGGACATATGTTGTCCGGCGTTCGTATGGATGTATGGCTGAAGCTGCTGAAGGATAATAAGATTGATAAGCAGTATTGGCCGCAGGCTGCAGTGATTACAGCAGAGAGTGCGGTATTAAGTCCGCTTGCCTATCTGGAGTATCTACTGTTCTGGGTACCGATCCATATGACAAAGATAAAAAAAGATCCGATCTATGTGGTGGGATTTTGGAGAAGCGGAACGACCTATTTACAAAATCTGCTGACCAGAGATCCGCAGTTCGGATGGTTTGATCCGGTGAGCACGATCACCTTTGGAAATAGTATTCTGCTACGGAAGCCGTTGACCGCATTGGCAAAGAATGGTCTGAGGGGGGCCAGAGCAATGGACAATCTGGAGTTTGAGATTGATCTTCCGATGGAAGAGGCACATGCTCTGCCAAATCTGACAGATCTGGCGGTCAGCCATATGATGGCATTTCCGGATCATGGAAAGGGAACGAAATATGTAGATACGATCTTTGTGGATGCTCTGCCGAGAAAGGATCGGAGAAGGTTCTATCATATCTATAATTATATGTTAAAGAAAGTGACATTTATGAAGGGCGGTAAACAGCTTCTGTTGAAGAGCCCGGACAATACCGCACGAATCGCATTTTTGAAGCGGGCATATCCGAAGGCAAAGTTTATTAATATCTATCGGAATCCATATACCGTTATACGGTCTGCACTGAATATGTTCCGTATCGAGATGGATAAATATGCACTGTCAGAAAGTGTAAGTGACCAGTATCTTCTGGACAGAGTCTGCCTGATTTTTGAGCGGGTATATCGCCGGGCATTCCGGGATCTGGATCGCATCCCGGATAGTGATAAGATCGAGATTCGTTATGAGGACTTTATCGAACATCAGGAAGAATATCTGGAGAAGATCTATAAGCAGCTGGGTATCGGTGGATACGACAAGGCATATCCGTATTTCAAGGAATACATGGATGGTATGAAGGACTATAAGACCAATCAGTATGACTATGCGCCGGAGTTGATCGAAAAGGTAAATGCCAGATTGGGCTTTTACTTTGAACGATACGGATATGAGATGATTCAGCCGGAGACGGTAGAAAAAAATACAGATGAGGTCGGCAAGTAAGAGGTTTACTTCTCTGCTTTAATGTGGTAAAATGGCAGAAGATTTAGGAGGAAGAAAAAATGCCGATTACACAGCTATTGGAACGAAATGCACAGGAGTATCCACATGATATTGCTTTAGTGGAGATAAATCCGGAGATTAAGGAACGCCGCAGGGTAACCTGGAAGGAATATGAACTGATGGAGCCGAATCCTCTGGAGCATTATCGGAGAGAAATTACGTGGAGTGTGTTTGACGAGAAAGCAAACCGATTTGCGAATCTTCTGTTAAGCAGAGGAATCAAGAAGGATGATAAAGTAGGAATTTTATTAATGAACTGCCTGGAGTGGCTGCCGATATACTTTGGTATCCTGAAGACAGGTGCATTAGCGGTACCTTTGAACTTCCGGTACGCATCGGATGAGATTCAGTATTGTCTGGATCTGGCGGATGTAGATATTCTGGTATTTGGACCGGAGTTTATCGGACGTGTTGAGGAGATTGCAGAAGAGATCAGTAAGAATCGTCTGTTGTTCTATGTCGGGGAGAACTGCCCAAGTTTTGCGGAAGACTATAACAGTCTGTCGGCAAACTGTTCCAGCCGAAAGCCGGATATCGAGATTCGGGATGAGGATAATGCAGCGATTTACTTTTCATCCGGAACAACCGGATTCCCGAAGGCGATCTTACATAATCATATAAGTCTTATGCATGCTGCCAGAGTAGAGCAGAATCATCATGGTCAGACAAAGGAAGACGTATTCCTATGTATACCACCACTCTATCATACGGGTGCAAAGATGCACTGGTTCGGAAGCCTGATATCGGGTGGAAAGGCAGTGTTGTTAAAGGGAACGAAGCCGGAGTTTATATTGGATGCGATATCTAAGGAACGCTGTACGATCGTGTGGCTGCTGGTGCCATGGGCACAGGACATCTTAGATGCATTGGATCGAGGAGATGTGAAGCTTTCAGACTATCATTTGGATCAGTTGCGACTGATGCATATAGGAGCACAGCCGGTACCGCCGAGTCTGATCAAGCGTTGGATGGCATATTTTCCGCATCATAAGTATGATACAAACTATGGTCTGTCAGAGTCAATCGGACCGGGCTGTGTACACTTAGGTGTCGATAATCTTCATAAGGTAGGTGCGATCGGGGTTCCGGGATATGGCTGGGAAGTAAAGATCGTAGGCGAAGATGGCCAGCCGGTGGTTCGCGGACAGGTAGGCGAGCTTTGTGTAAAGGGTCCGGGTGTTATGACCTGTTATTATAAGAATCCGGAAGCAACTGCAGAGATTCTGAAGGGGGACTGGCTGTATACCGGAGATATGGCGATGCAGGATGAGGATGGATTTATATTCCTGGTAGACCGGAAGAAGGATGTTATCATCAGTGGCGGAGAGAATATCTATCCGGTTCAGATCGAAGACTTTATCCGCACGCATGCGGCAGTAAAGGATGTGGCAGTCATCGGTTTGCCGGATAAGCGTCTGGGCGAGATTACGGCTGCTATTATAGAAGTAAAAGAAGGCTACGAGTGCTCGGAGGAAGAGATGAATGAGTTCTGTCTGAAGCTTCCGCGGTATAAGCGGCCGAAGAAGGTGATTTTCGCAGATATTCCGAGAAATCCGACGGGCAAGATCGAGAAACCAAAGCTACGGAAGATGTACGGAGCAGAGTGGCTGGTAGCAGAACAGAATAAGAGTTGATCCGGAATAAGAGAAAAAAGACTGACACTTCATATTGAGGTGTCAGCCTTTTTAATAATGAGGGGGGAGAGAGGATTCAAATATATGAATTGCTCTTACAAGATTTAATATAAGAAATAAGTGTGTTCATTCTGTGTTCAAAAAATGATAAAATTCTAAAGAAAAACCGTCTAAAAAAGAAAAAATGAAAGCATACTAGTAATAAAATACTGCAAAAAGCAGGAGGGATTGGTATGGCAAATCTAATGGATTATCTGAACTGGAGAGGCGATCTTTCTTTTCGGGACAGTCCGATCAACGATGTCGACAGTTTGATTTTTTCCAACTTGTCCTATGTAGCGTTTGATACGATCTTACCGTCTCCCTGGGAACCGGAGCAGATGCCGCTTTGGCGGGCTTCTGAAAAATATTGGGAGCAGAATCGGGAACGGGAGCAGTTGGAACGATTTTCTTTGATAAAGATGGCACCGTTTTCTATGAGACGAATGGCAGAGACGAATCGATTTCGAGATATTCCGCTGATGTATTATCAGAATTCTGTCAACAGTCAGGTAGGCAGTCAGTTTAGTGCGATGTGTATGCAGCTTCCGGATCAGAAGTACTACATTGCATTCCGGGGAACAGATGATACGATCATAGGATGGCGGGAGAACTTCCGTATGAGCTATGAGATGGTGCCGGCACAACAGAAGGCGGTGGACTACTTAAACTATGTGGGAGAGCGATGCCGTGGAGAACTGTGGCTGGGAGGACACTCGAAAGGCGGGAATCTGGCTGTCTATGCAGCCGCCAATGCAAGACCCGCTGTTCAGAAGCGGATTCGGAAGATTTATAACTTTGATGGTCCCGGCTTTTCTCAAAGGATGCTGAACAGTGAGCGATATGGGAAGATAGCGGATCGGATTCGAAAGTATGTGCCGACGGATTCGGTGATCGGTATGCTGTTGGAACAGGATGAAAACTATCAGGTGGTCAGCAGTATGGGGCAGGGCTTGCAGCAACACGATCCGGTGAACTGGAGAATTTTGGGAGATCAGTTTGTCTATATGCCACGCGAGCAGAAGACAGGACAACGGATTAATCAGATGGTTCATGACTGGGTATACGGGCTGACACTGGAGGAGCGAAAACAGGTAGTAGAAGCAGTATTTCAGGCAATGGAGGATTCTCAGATTGAGACTCTGAATGATCTGGGGAAGAATCAATGGAAGAAGAAGCTCTGGCTGGTGCGGGGAAAGCTGCGGGAGAATCAGGAGTGCTACGGGATGGTAAAGAAAGCCGGGCGCCAGATGCTTCATGAATTTCAGAAAATAATAACCGGACGTGTCAGGTCCGGTTAAGAAATGCCGGAGTATGTTTTTTATTCCGATAGTTTCCGGGAGTGACTCCCATAACTTTTTTGAATACGTTCTGGAAATAACTCTGGCTGGAGAAGTATAGATAGTTACTGATTTCGGTCAGAGATTTATCGGTATAGGATAACAGGATACAGGCCTCCTCGATCTTTGTTTTGGTTATAAACTCGGATACGCCCATACCGGTTTCGGTTTTAAACCGTTTCAGAAAGTAGGAGGTACTCAGATTGATCTGGGCAGCGACATCCTCTGCCTGTAGCGGCTGGTTGACATTTTCTTTAATATAGTGAATCGCTGAGATGATCGGCTGGGATACATCCTTAAACTTGACTTCGCGCTCGACCCGTTCTGCAAAGTCTAACGGCATCTTTTGGAGCAGACGTTCCACATCTGCGATACTGGAGTAGCCCTCACTGGCTTGGATGTAAACATCACTGAGGTTATAGGCTTCTTCGATATCGAGACCGCCTGCGATAGCCGCCCGGGTATACATGGTGCAGGCAGCAATGAAGATATTCTTTGCCTGTCGGAGACCGTTGCTGGCGATGACACCGTGACGGCCCGGAAGGGGAGTGGCGAGTGTTTTTTTGAGTTCCTCTATGTTTCCGCTTGCAATGAGATCCAGACGCTGCATTTCATATAAGTAGGTATTATGGAACTGTGCGTTTTCTCTGGATTCATAAGAAGTATTGGTATAGGCTGCCTGAATCGACGGAATCGGCTGAACACTCGGCGGATTGCACTCGATACTTTCGATCGGAACCAGTTCTTGATTGATGGTATAATTCAGACAGGACAGATAGGAGAGAAAGCGGTGCAGAGGGCCGGAGGATAGTCCGGTCAGGAAGATCCGTACCCGTTCCACATCCTGCTCCGGTGTTTCCATAGTCTGAATAACGCCGGGAATAGATTCCTTTGTCAGCGGTATTGTGAAATAAGGACCGACAAATATATATAACGGATAGTCAGAGACCTGAATCAAACCATAGTATGCATCATATGCCGTTGTAAGATAGGAGATGCTCTGGTGATAGCTCTTCAGGCTCCGGAAAAAGTCGCGCGTCTTTGCAGGAAACCCACTGGATGCCGGAATCTGTAAAAGGATTTTATCTTCCTGAATCAGACAGACCGGTATGTTATTGATATTAAACAGATAGTTTAATAACGTTGTATATTCGGTTATTTTGGCGTTCAGTGATTCCATGCGGGCTTCCTTTCTGTAAATTTCATAAATGATGTCGTTAGTTAAGAGTACCACATTGCAGATAAATTGACAATTACCAAAAAATGATCGGTTATATAATCGATACAGATCCCATATACTTGCGTTCAAATCAGAAATAGACTATACTGAAACCGTTCATTTAGATAGATACAGAGGGTAAAGCAGTGCAAAAGAACGAGTTTATAAGACAGGAATGGAAAACATTTATATGGATAACGGCGGGAGGCATACTGCTGTTCTTTGCGGTATTATTGTGGAAATATCTTCCGATACTGCAGGTACTTCATCAGCCGTGTGCATTTCAACAGCTCTTACACATCTATTGCCCGGGGTGTGGAGGAACCAGAGCTGTTTATTCGCTGCTCCGATTCCGATTGTGGGAGTCCTTTCTGGAGCATCCGGTAGTATTGTTTACCGCATTGGTCGGAGCAGAGTATTATATTGGAGCAATCATTACACTGATTCGGAACAATGGAAAGCGGTATTATTATGTCCGTGTCTGGTTCTGCTATGTGGCACTTGGAATCATCGTAGTGAATTTTATTCTCAAGAATCTGCTGCTGATCGTTTTTCACTACGATTATATGCAGGATCTGATTCAATATTGGATATAATTCTTCTTTAATAAAGAAAATTCATCTTTATTTCTGATGGAAAATAAGGTATACTGACCTTATGAAAACGCATATGTATGCGAAATAGAACAAATGGAGGAATGATTATGTTAGTTTCAGCAACAGAGATGTTAAAGAAAGCTAAGGAAGGACATTACGCAGTTGGTCAGTTCAATATCAACAACCTTGAGTGGACCAAGGCAGTTCTTTTAACCGCACAGGAATTACAGTCACCAGTTATCCTTGGTGTATCTGAGGGTGCAGGTAAGTATATGACAGGCTTTAAGACTGTAGCAGCTATGGTTAAGGCTATGGATGAGGAACTTGGCATCACAGTTCCTGTAGCACTTCATCTGGATCATGGTACATATGAAGGATGCTATAAGTGTGTTAAGGCTGGTTTCACTTCTATCATGTTTGATGGCTCTCATTATCCATTCGAAGAGAACCTGGCTAAGTCGACCGAGTTAGTAAACGTTGCTCATCAGTTAGGACTTTCTATCGAGTGTGAAGTAGGTTCTATCGGTGGTGAAGAAGACGGTGTTATAGGTATGGGTGAGTGTGCAGATCCAAACGAGTGTAAGACAATCGCTGATCTGGGCGTTGATATGCTGGCAGCAGGTATCGGTAACATTCATGGTAAGTATCCTGCAAACTGGAAGGGTCTTTCTTTTGAGACATTGGATGCTATCCAGCAGAAGACCGGTGTTATGCCATTAGTACTGCATGGTGGTACAGGCATTCCTGCAGATATGATCAAGAAGGCAATTTCTCTGGGTGTATCTAAGATCAATGTTAACACCGAGTGCCAGTTATCATTTGCAGATGCTACACGTAAGTATATCGAGGCTGGTAAGGATCTGGAAGGCAAGGGCTTTGATCCTCGTAAGCTGTTAGCACCTGGTACAGAAGCTATCAAGGCAACGGTTAAGGAAAAGATGGAATTATTCGGTTCTGTAGGAAAGGCATTTTAATTCTGGTTCCGACAAAGAGATTGAATAGGATGGCAGCAACGGCTGCCGGTGAGAATCCGCACGCATGTGCGGATTCTTTTCTTAAAGCAAAAGACAAGAAAACAGGAACGGATGATGGAGGAACGAGGACATGGGACATTTTTACTTTGCCAGACATGGGCAGACGATATGGAATGTGGAAAATAAGATCTGTGGTGCGACAGATATTGCATTGACAGAGCTGGGACATCAGCAGGCAGTCGATCTGGGGCAGAAGATACTGGAAGAGGGCATCCGGATCGATGAGATTTTGTATTCACCATTGATTCGTGCAGCGGAGACCGCCAGACATATATCTGAGATAACCGGGGTTCCGAGACGGATGGAACCACGCCTGATCGAACAGAACTTTGGCCGCTATGAATCGACACCGAGAGACGGAGAGGAGTTCCGGCAGGCGAAGATGAACTTCATATGCAGTTATGACGGAGGCGAATCAATGCTCCATTTGTGTCAGAGAATCTATAATCTCATTGATGACATCCGTCTGGAGGCAGATCATAAGTGCTACCTGCTGGTGGCACACAATGGGATATCCAGAGCGGTACAGTCCTACTTTACAGATATGAGCAATGAGGAATTTGCAAGATTTGGAATCCGAAACTGTGAGATCGTAAAGTATGAGTTCTAGGGAGGTTGTAACCATCCGGGACTTATGGTAGGATACTTGTGTGAAGGAGACAGAATCAGTGGCAGAGACATATATTATGATAAACGATATAATGGCAGAGCATCAGGCACGTATGCAGAATCTGCGAAAGTATTATCCCTTTTTTGTTCTGAATGAGACGACCTTTCAGCAGTATAAGGATGGAAAGTACGTTTCGCTGGATATGGGTTATATTACCATGGCGAGTCTCCGTTTTTTTATAAATGAAAATCAGTTTAATGAACGTCGGATTACGGGTGAACAGTATCTGAAGTTTCTGGTTGAACTGCTACGGCGGGATTTTGATCTGCAGGAGTCACCGGAAGAGGAACAGGAACTGGTGGATTATATTTTTGATAAGCTGAAAAACGAGGGAAGACCGTTTGAATTTCACTTTTTTGATCCGGAGGATAAGAAGCGAAAGACAGCACGGGTGCGTCTGATCGAGAGTACGATCGTTGACGATACTGTTGAGTATCAGATCACACCGGAAGGAATCGAATTTTATCTGGATACAAAGGAAGTCAAAGATGAGAGTACCATCAGTGTCCAACAGCTTCTGTTGGAGAAGATGATCAATGCAAAGAACTTCAAGGGTGGAATCGATGTGGTACGAAGGATCAACAGCGAGGTGCAGAAGCTGGTTCGCCAAAAGGAAGCAGTGGTAGAGCTGTTGAGCCATGATGTGTTTCAGGGAGCATCCGCCTGTGAAGAATATATGGCAACCGTTGCCGGATGGTTCGAGGACGAACAACGGTTATTTACAAAGAATAAGAGTCTGATTGAGCAAACATTGAAAAAAGCGTCCGGAGAGAAGAGCGGACAGCAGGATTCCCAGATGTTTTATAAGTCGTTAGAAGAGATCGGACGGTTGGAAACCGAACTGAAAAAGACGATTCACCAGCATGGAGAACTGATTCGGGAAACGACAGAGCTTCAGACGACTGCAGATAAGATGATTCATCAGGCGAAGCTGCGAAGACTGAGAAATGTATTTGACTATGAAGGCAGTCTGCAGCGGTTAAAGAAGAAAGATAACCCGGAAGGGATGATTTATATATTGGCACCGCTATTTGCACCGAAGGTACAGAAGACATTTGCGGTGAAGTCGATCGATAATCTTCTGACCTATAAAAATGATATGGCAGATCGCGGAGAAACGGTTGTAAAGGAAGTCATTGATCGGGAGTTCCGCTATCCGGATGAAGAGGAAGAGGATCGGATCCGTCATAATTATGGACGGATGTTTTACGAGCTTTTGGATCAGTTGGAAAAAAAGCATGATATAGAACTAAAGGAATGGAATGCTATTCTGGAGATTAAGTATGGAGAAGATTTTCTGAAAAACGGCGACTATTATTCATTTCTGACGCATATCGCACAGAAGCAGCGGTATGGTATCCGCCAGATGTATGAGAAGCCGGAGACATTTCTGGAGAATCTGATTATTGATACATTGACAGAGGAAGAGAAGGAACACTTCTGGAATATGGAGTTTGATCTGGAATTCATCGAGACAGAGGAACTGAAGATTCCGCAGGGAGATACGGAGTTTCGGATTACGAATCTTGCATTTCACAGATGCCGATAACAGGTATGTGTGACGGAGCTTCAGCCGGAATGACCGTATACAGAATGTGATAAATGACATAGGAAGGTATGGATACATATGGATAGTCGTAATATGGACAAAGCACTGGAGATCTATTCCAGACTGGCGATGGGAGAAGAGGTTAGACGTTCCCATGCAGAGAGTGGAGATCTCTACGAGGAATATTATCAGAATGCTGAGGTATATGAGATACTGAATCAGATCTTAAAGAAACTGAATCTGAAGGTATATGAATATAAGGAAGCGCTGTATCTGAGTGCGGGAGAGGGAAATCGTGTCTTCGGATATACGAATGAGGAACTGAAACGGCTGATGGGGCTTCGATATAATAAGGAACTGTATCTTGCGTACTATATCATGTATCAGATTCTGCTATGCTTCTATCAGGATTCGGCATCCTATCAATATCGGGAGTATGTACGGCTTTCCGATATCGTGAAGGCTGTGACCGGATCGCTGCTGGATATTACACAGGATATCAGTGTGTATGCAATGGATGAGATCGAGGAGAACAGCTTTAAGAGTCTGGCACTTCTATGGCAGGAGCTTCCGGTAGTGACCGGTGAGGAACGGGAGATGCGGGCATCCAGAGCCTCGCAGATGGCGATGACGAAGTTGGTTTGCAACTTTTTGATCTCTCAGGATTTGTTTATAGAGGTAAATGAGCGATATTATCCGACCGATCGCCTGAAAGCACTGACCGAACAGTACTTTGAGGAGTATCGTGGACAGATATATGAACTGCTGGAAAGGGGAAAGGATCATGCCGAGCATTAATCGAATTCGTGTAAATAATGTAAAATACAACTTTGGAACCCAGCAGTATGATGACTTTACAATGCGGATGTACGGAAAGAATACCCTGTATGATCTGGCAAACGGCGGCGGGAAAAGTATCCTGATGCTGCTTCTTTTGCAGAACCTGATTCCGAACTGTACATTAGACGAAAAGCAGCCGATCGAGAAGCTGTTTCGTGCAGGCTGTGGGAATACAACAATTCATTCCCTGATCGAGTGGAAGCTGGATGAACCGGATATCCGGGATGGGTATCGGTATATGACGACCGGTTTTTGTGCCAGAAAAGCAAAGGATTCACCGGACGATGAGGAAGGCGATAAGGATGTAGCCGCCATCGAATATTTTAATTACTGCATTTTCTATCGGGATTATAATGACCATGATATTATTAATCTGCCGCTCGCAAAGGATGGAGAACGGGTAAGCTACACCGGCTGGAAGAATTATTTAAAAGAGCTGGGACGCAGAGATATGAAGCTGGAGGTTCAGGTATTTGAGCGGAAGGGAGAGTATCAGCGGTTTATCAGTCGGTATGGTCTGTATGAGAGTCATTGGGAGATTATCCGCGGGATCAATAAGACAGAGGGTCATGTAAGAACCTACTTTGAGAGCAATTATCGTACAGCACGGAAGGTGGTAGAGGATCTTTTGATCGAGGAAATCATCGAGAAGGCGTATCTGGTCAAGATCGATAAAAATGATGGATCCGATGATATGGCACATACGCTGATGGAGATCAAGGATAAGCTGATTGAACTGTCAAAGAAGAAGCGGGAGATCGCAGACTATGATCGGCAGACAGAGCTTTTGCACGTGCTGGAAGCAAGAGTGGCAACTTTTTTGGAGCTGTATGAGAATCAGGATAAGCAGTGCTCCAATATCGCAAATGTCTGTGTGACAGGTGCTACCGTAGCAAAGAAGAGTGAAGACCGCATGAAGGGGCTGGAGAAGGAAAAGGAAGAGCAGCAAAAGCAGGTGGCAGAGCAGCAGTTACTTCTGGAACGCTTAAAGATCAAGAAGGATACGATCCGGAAGGAAGCATTGGAGGAAGAGATACGACGACTGCAGGCAGAGATCCGTCAGCAGGAAGAGGAAGCCAGACAGTGCCAAGAGGAGCTAAACCGCAAGGAAAGCATGAATGACTATCTGGATTACCGGAAGAGCTATGCCGAAAAGGAAGAAAATGAAGCAGTGATTGAGGCGTCTCTGCATCAGAACGGTGATCAATTGGAAAAGCTGCAGGCGATGAGCCGGGAGAGAAAACACCGGGATGATCAGGCTCTTCAGAGCCTGCGTGAGGAACTGGAACAGGAGCGTCGGAAGTATCGACAGGCAGAGGAAGAGCTTCATAAGCAGGAACATCTGCTGCAGGAGACAGAAACGGCACAGGCAGTTGCAAAACATGACCGGGAGCAGTTAAAGCAGCAGTATGAGCAGACACTTTCTGAATATCAGACGTTAAGGACACAGCTGTCCGAGGCGGGCTTCCAACAACCGGAGGAGCTACTAAAGCAGCAGGCAGACAGACGGGAACGGCAGAGGCAGGAGCTGGACGAGCTTGAGACAGAAACAGAACAGTTGAGACAGGCATACTATAAAGAAAAACAGCTATGTGAGCAGTTAGAAGAGCAGTTGAGCCGAAAAGAGGCAGAGCTTCTGGATCTGGAAACAAATGACAGATCCTATCGGGAGCAGACAGAGACGCTTCGGCGGATGCTGGAGATCTATGGGGAGACGAAGGAGAATAAGTCGACCGAGTGGCTGAATAACGAAGATATATCCGTACTTTTGCAAAAGATTCATCAGCGGTATCTGGAAAATATTGCTATGATTTCGGTCCGGAAAGATGCAGTTGAGAAAAAAAGGAAACGACAGAAGGAACTGAAAGAGGGCCTGCTGATTGCACCGACAGAAGCTGCACAGAAGGTGAAGTATTATATCGAAAGCCGTCATGGAATCCGTGCAATATTCGGTATGGATTATATAGCAGCACAGAGTCAGGAGCAGAGAGCACGGATTTTAGAAAAGCACCCGCTGCTTCCATACGGCCTGATCGTAGAGGACTTTGAAGCCCTGGATACGGACAGAAAGCTGCGGGAACTGAATCTGGGTGACGAATGTCTTCCGGTATACAATCAGTCTGTACTGGGAGAGACTGTGACAGAAACAGAGTCCGGCAGTGTGATGTATCTTCAGCGGGGAACGGCAGCGTTTATAGGAGAAGAAGAGTTAGAAAAAGAGAAGCAACAGCAGGAGAAGGAACTGGAAGAACTGATAGCCGAGGTTGAACGTCTGGAGGAGATGGGGACGACCTATCAGGAGGACAGTGCATTTGTAGCTGCCTTTCAGGGAAAGGCAATTCTGGATGTGGAGCAGGAGCTTCTGGACACAAAAGAGGGTGTCCGGAGCCTGCGGGAGCAGTTGACAAATAGCCGGGAAGAGGTGCAGAGGCTGGAGGGACAGCTAAAGGAAAAACGGAAGGCGGGAAAAGAGAAGCAGCAGAGGCTATATCAGTGGATGGAAGAACAGGCACATCTGGAGCTGATGCAGGTTCTGAGCAGACAGTTAGAGGAACAGGAAGTCAGAAAGCGGGAAAATCAGGCAGAGTGTGACCGTTTGCATGACTGTGAACAGAAGTATCAACAGGCATGCAGCCAGAGCAGAAGACAGGTGGCGGACAGTAAGAACCGGGTGGAAATGCTGGATGATCGGCTGCAGCACCGGATGGAAAGCTGGAACACCTATTATAAAGACTATTATATAGAAGAAACAGAAGCCGGATACCAACCGGATCAGCGGTTGCGGAAGCTATCGGATTCTGAACTGGATGCGGAGTATAAAGCAGTCAAGGCTGTATTTGAAAAGAATACGGTTGTACTGGAGGATAAGCGGCGGCTGATCGAAGCACTCAAGGATGCGATGGACAGATCCGTAAAGGCAATCCGGAAACGCGGAAGCAGTCTGCAGGAGCTGGAGGTGCTATGGCAGGAGCATAAGTTATATGCAGTGCCGGAGCAGGATCTGGAGCTTCTGAGTACAGAGTATTCCAGACTCTCCCTGACGGCGGATACTGCAAAGCATCATATGGATGGCAGACTGCAGAAGCTGAATCGTCTGGAAGGAAGTATGGAACAGGCGATTCATGTATTGGAAGAACGCTTTGGTTCTTACGAAGAGATTCCGGTGGCTGAGGATGACATCGAGGAACGCCTGCTGGCAGAGGAACAGAGATTGCAGCATTTGAATCAGGCCTGCCGGGAGTCGGAACAGGCATATCAGAAGTATAGCCGTGATTATACTGCTATGCTGGATCTGTATAAGGATGTAAAGCGAATCGTAGAAACGAACGATATCAGTCTACAGGATGCAAAGGTTCTGTTAATCGATAAGGAACAACTGCGTGAAGTATTTGAAACCAGTCTGGTTGCCTATGATAAGAGCACAAAGGCACTGGATCGGGCGCGGGGAGAACTGCAACGCTATAAGAATCAGACCGCACAGGCACTGACCGAGATGCAGGCATATGAACTGTCTCAGACCGTTAATAATGATGTGACGGTTCCGGGAAATCTGGGTGAGGCAAGAGCACTGCGGGATAATCTGGCTTCGATCATACAGGTGATTGCACTGGAGAAGTCTCGGGTAGAACAGGGCATTACCGATATGCAGTTTATCAAGGAAAACTTTGAAAAGCAGTGTATTCAGAGATGCCAGGATGTAAAGAACGAGCTGGAAAAGCTACCGAAGCTATCACGGATCGTGTTGGATGGAGAATCCATACAAATGGTTGGTCTGACGATACCATATGTGAAGGAAGAATTTATTGCAAAGCGTATGGCAGACTATATTGACGATGTAGTGACAGGGGCAGACCGGTATCAGAATCAGAACGAACGGATGAAGTATATACGGACACGGTTAGAGTTGAAACGGCTCTTTAGTGTCATCGTTACAGATATGAATACTATCAGGCTGACACTGTATAAACGGGAACGGATGAAGGAGCAGAGCCGGTATCTCCGATATGAAGAAGCGGTAGGAAGTACCGGACAGTCACAGGGAATCTATATCCAGTTCCTGATATCGGTGATTAATTATATATCCGGTATTTATTCGGCAAACAGTGAAACGGACAAGCTGATGAAGACGATCTTTATCGACAATCCGTTCGGTGCAGCTAAGGATGTATATATATGGGAACCGATCTTTGCACTGTTAAAGGCCAATCATGTCCAGTTGATTGTGCCTGCACGTGGTGCAACACCGGCGATCACCTCCCGGTTTGATGTGAACTATATTCTGGGGCAGCAGATGGTAGGAAAGCGGCAGCAGACCGTTGTTGTAGACTATCGGAGTCAGGTAGAGCAGGAAGAACTGGAGTATCGGAATCTGGAGTATGAACAGGTCAGCTTTGACTTTATATGAAAAGAGGCATAAGAAGATATGGGAAAAGACAAGGAAAAAGATGTTAAAACCAATGCAATGCGTATTCTGGATAAAAATAAGGTTCCATATACGGTGCATACCTATGAGTGTGAGGAATTCATAGACGGTGTTCATATCGCGGATATGCTGGGGCAGTCTTATGACCGGAGCTTTAAGACTTTAGTAGCAGTCGGAAAAAGTGGAAGTTACTATGTATATGATATACCGGTTGATCGGGAACTGGATATGAAAAAGGCTGCAAAAGCGGTGGGTGAAAAGTCGGTAGAACTGATCCATGTAAAGGATATTTATCAGATTACGGGATATATCCGGGGCGGATGTACGCCAATCGGCATGAAGAAAAATTATCCGTCCGTATTACACAGCAGTATTATGGATCATGAAACCGTAATCATCAGCGGCGGTCGTTTGGGTTCCCAGATCGAAATCACACCGGCAGATCTGGTTCGGGTTCTCCGTGCAAAAGTGGCAGATATTACGGCAGATACACCTTAAGAAGCCTGCTGCTCATTTTGATATTGACATTCGATATAGGGATTGTTCTGTGCAAATGCGAGAAATTTGCGTGGGGTGATCCCTGTATACTGTTTAAACTCTCTTTGAAAATGTGCCTGATCCGAATATCCCAGTTCAGATATGTAGTCACATAGGGATAGCATAGGCTGACGGAGGATCGAGTCGATCACATTCTGAAAACGAACGATCCGTGCGAAGGTCTTAGGCGTGATTCCCATAGAGTCCTGAAAGATACGGGAGATATGACGCTCGGAGTAATGAAGCTCATCTGCCAGCGTGTGAATCCGTACATTGCCCTGAGACAGATTGATCTCACTTAAGATATATCCGGTTAGTGGGTTTACCTCGGTTGCACTGATATAGGCATCAAAGAATCGGTGAAACAGCACGATCTTTTCGGACAGACAGTGGGCACGGTCCAGCTTCTGGAAGAAGATTTCCAGATCAGAATCGATAGCTTCGAAGAAAAACTCCTGATTTGTGGCATCCCGCAGGGTCATATTCTGATAGGACAGATACATGCCCGGCTTTAAACGGATGCCAAAGTAGCGGGCGTTTGGAAACCGCTGAATCTTTTTTACCTCGACACTGGAGCCGAGAAGCTCCATGCGGCTGCCGTATTTGTCTATGATGAACAGAATATCCATGCATCCATTTGGAATATATGAAATGCTACTCTTACATGATTCTGCATCGCCGGTCTGAAACTCATAGTACAATGCCTGATAGGGAACCGTTCGCATTACGGCGTTATAGTCTGAGGTACCCTCCTGAAGAAACGGCTGATGTAAAATGAAATGACAGTCCTTCTTGTAATCAATATTCATAGCAATCACACTCCAATCTTAAAAACCAAGACCTTTTAAAACATAAAAACCTTTAAAACATAAAAAAAACAGACAAGAAATTCATATGACCTCTTTGTCTGTTCGTATATATGTTACACGCAATGGGTTTGAAAGTCAATTGTTTTTTTGAAAAAATACCATGTCCATTTTTTTCAAGAAAAATCAAAAAAAGGTTGTTAAACTCAACCACATCAAATCGCTTCGGTGGTGCATCGGTTGGCAGACACCAACAGAGATATGAGATGCTGATACCGGGACGATGAAAAATATGAGTAAGGAGTGAGTGCGTATGGAACTTAGTGAAGAGATTATGAGTACCATCGTCGACAGTGCTACGAGCAACGTCTTAACGGGCGTCTGGTTCTTGATGGGTGCTGCGTTGGTATTCTGGATGCAGGCAGGATTTGCCATGGTGGAGGCTGGTTTTACCAGAGCAAAGAATGCCGGTAACATTATTATGAAGAACCTGATGGACTTCTGTATTGGTACGGTTGTATTTATTTTCATCGGATACAGCCTGCTGTGTGGAGAAGATGTCGGAGGCTTTATCGGAAAGCCATCCTTGAATATCTTTTCTGATTATGCCAACTTTGACTGGCCGGCATTTGTGTTCAACTTAGTATTCTGTGCTACCGCCGCTACAATCGTATCCGGTGCAATGGCAGAGCGTACAAAGTTCGTATCTTACTGTATTTATTCTGCAGTAATATCAGCAGTTGTTTATCCGATTGAAACCCACTGGGTATGGGGCGGCGGCTGGTTAGCTCAGATGGGCTATCATGATTTTGCCGGTTCCTCAGTTATCCATATGGTAGGTGGTCTGACTGCATTAATCGGTGCTGCTTTATTAGGACCTCGTATCGGAAAGTTCGTAAAGAAGGATGGCAAGGTCGTAAAGGTAAACGCCTTTCCTGGTCATAACTTGGTTATCGGTGCTTTGGGTGTATTTATTCTGTGGTTTGGCTGGTATGGATTCAACGGTGCAGCAGCAGCTACGACCGACCAGTTAGCAAGCATCTTCTTAACCACAACGATTGCACCTGCAGTTGCAACAGTTGTATGTATGTTATTTACCTGGATCAAATATGGTAAGCCGGATGTATCTATGAGTTTGAATGCATCCCTTGCAGGTCTGGTAGCGATTACCGCACCTTGTGATGTGACAGACGCAGCCGGTTCTGCTATCATCGGTGCTGTATCCGGTGTACTGGTTGTATTCGGTGTATGGTTCTTAGATAATGTATTACATGTAGATGATCCGGTTGGTGCCGTTGCTGTTCATGGCTTTAATGGTCTTTGGGGTACGATCGCAGTTGGTTTATTTGCAACCCCGACCGCTCCGGAGTGTGAGATGACCGGCCTCTTCTATGGTGGTGGATTCAAGCTGTTAGGTATTCAGCTGTTAGGTATCGCAGCAATCCTTGCATGGGCCGCAGTTACAATGACGATTACCTTCCTGATCATTAAGGCTACGATTGGTCTTCGTGTTACGGAAGAAGAAGAGATCGAAGGTCTGGATATTAAGGAACATGGTCTTCCATCTGCATATGCAGGCTTCTCTATCATGGATGTAAATGCAAATATGACAGAGGTTAATGAGAATACCGATCTGGGTGAGGATGACTACGTCAAGGCATCTGATGCACAGAAGAATGCAGCCGTTAAGGTTACAATGTCACCGGTTGAGAGTGATATCAATAAGGTTGTAATTATCGCTAAGCTGTCAAGATATGATCGTCTGAAGAAGGCATTGAACGATCTGGGTGTAACCGGTATGACAGTTACTCAGGTAATGGGTTGTGGTATCCAGAAGGGTGCCGGAGAGAAGTATCGTGGTGTTGAGATGGATGCCACATTGCTTCCGAAGATTAAGGTAGAAGTTGTAGTCAGCAAGATACCGGTAGATAAGGTAGTGGAAGCTACAAAGAAAGCTTTGTATACCGGACATATCGGTGATGGTAAGATCTTCGTATACGCTGTAAATCGGGTTGTTAAGGTAAGAACCGGTGAAGAAGATATGGCTGCACTGCAGGATGTAGAATAATTAATATCGAGTGAAGAAACTTCACATAATACGCACAGAGCCCTCGCCAGGAATGTTGGCGGGGGCTTTGTGCGTGAAAAAAGTTGTTTTAATTGTACATACAATAAAGGGAAATAAACCAAAGATATAGAGTCTAATTAGAAGAATAGCTGAAAATAATTAGAAAAAAATAAAAATATTTTGAAAATGTATTGACAAATAAGAGAACACTATGTATAATCAAATCATAGCTAAAGCAAAGACCATTGAAATAAAAAGAAAAGGAGGAGATTCCATTGGACACGAAAACCTAACATCAGTCAATCACGAATTTATTTTATGGAACAGAATCCACACAGAACGCCTTAAAATATAATTCAAAGAAAAAAGTCCACATAGAACGTACCTGTCGTACGCAAGAAGAACCGGGACACTAGGTAGTTAATACATAGAATGAAGCGGATTGACTTACAAGACAACCCTTATCCTTTCCAAGTAACATAGTGAAGATGAATGAATTCGGAACTTTATAGTTGAAAAGCTGATGAGAACTGGCGGTGTGGGAATTTAATTATCGAGGAAGGTTTCTCAAATCAATCTCAAAGGGAGATAACAAATGAATAACGGATACTAGAGGAAGTGCTTTTTCAATAAAAGAAAACACTTCCTCTTTTTGTGTATTAGTGTTACACTCAAAAAAGGAAACGAAAAGTTCAATGAATAAAAGGAATGCAGAATAGAAACGAAAAAGCAGGAGGAAGGAAACGATGGCAATACATACACTGCAGAGTGGAGCACTTAGAGTTCAGATCTCGGACGATGGAGCAGAGCTGATGACCATTCAGGATATAGCAACGGAGAAACAGTATCTGTGGTATGGGGATGGAAAGTATTGGGGCAGACGCTCGCCGGTCTTGTTTCCGTTTGTGGGAAGCTTAAAGAATAAAGAGTTTCAGTATAACGGAAAGTGCTATCCGATGACACAGCATGGCTTTGCCAGAGATATGACCTTTCGGATGACGGAGCATACAGTCGATACCATATGGTTTTCCCTGGAGGCAAATGAAGAAACGATGGAGAAGTATCCGTTTCATTTTCTGTTAGAGGTAGGCTATCAGCTGCAGGAGAGAACCCTGAAGGTAATGTGGAGAGTGACAAACAAGGATACGAAGACGATGTTCTTCTCGATCGGAGGGCATCCGGCATTTATGTGTCCGGTAGGGGAAGAAGGGAAGCAGTCCGACTGTTATCTGTTGTTTGATACTCCGAATGCTCTGACCTACGGAAAGTTGAGCAGCAACGGATTGATCGAATCCCAGGATCATATCCTCGATACGAAGCAGGGCTGTCTGCCAATCGATGACCATCTGTTTGATGAGGATGCACTGGTGATCGAGGGGGGACAGGCGCATAAGGTATCACTGGCGGGACCGGATCGAAAGCCGTATCTGACCGTTACATTTACAGCACCGCTATTCGGACTGTGGTCACCGGCCGGAAAGCATGCGCCGTTTGTCTGCATCGAGCCATGGTATGGAAGATGTGATAAGGAGTCTTTTACAGGCATGCTGGCAGACAGAGAGTATGGCAACGAGCTGCGGCCGGGAAAGCAGTTTGAGGCAGATTACCGGATCACGGTAGAGTAAATGTGGGTTGACAGTCGAAGAGACAAGGACTACAATAAAGGACAAATGAAATCGGAATGTTACGATTTTTGCCATGACGATTTTGATAAAACATGGAAAGGTGTGGAGATTATGGAAAAGAAGAACATTGACTGGGAAAATCTAAGCTTTGCCTATATGAAGACAGATAAGCGTTTCGTATCAACCTATAAGGATGGTGCATGGGATGCAGGACAGTTAATTGACGATGATATGATAACGATGAGCGAGTGTGCTTGTGTACTGCAGTATGCACAGACGGTATTCGAAGGTCTGAAGGCATATACGACGGAAGATGGACATATCGTATGTTTCCGCCCGGATCTGAATGCAGAGCGTATGGCACAGTCTGCAGCACGTCTGGAGATGCCTGTATTTCCGGAAGACCGGTTTGTTCAGGCAGTTGTTGATACAGTAAAGGCAGATGCAGCATTTGTTCCGCCATATGGTTCTGGTGCAACTCTGTATGTTCGCCCATATATGTTTGGTATTAATCCGGTTATCGGTGTTAAGCCGGCAGATGAATATCAGTTCCGTATTCTGACCACTCCGGTAGGTCCGTACTTCAAGGGCGGCGTTAAGCCGATTACGATCCGTATCAGCGATTTTGACCGTGCAGCACCGCATGGTACCGGTAATATCAAGGCTGGTTTGAACTATGCCATGAGTCTTCATGCCATTGTAACAGCTCATAAGGAGGGCTATGATGAAAATATGTACCTGGATCCAGGTACACGTACAAAGGTAGAAGAAACGGGTGGTGCAAACTTCCTGTTTGTAACAAAGGATAATAAGGTTGTTACACCGAAGTCTAACAGTATTCTTCCATCGATCACCAGACGGTCTCTGATGGTTGTGGCAAAGGATTATCTGGGACTGGAAGTAGAAGAGCGGGAAATCTACAAGGATGAGCTGAAGGATTTCGCAGAGTGTGGTCTGTGTGGTACAGCAGCCGTTATTTCGCCGGTCGGAAAGATCGTAGATCATGGTGAAGAGATCTGCCTGCCAAGTGGTATGGAAGCAATGGGACCGATTACCCAGAAGCTGTATGATACCTTAACCGGTATTCAGATGGGGCGGATCGAGGCACCAAAGGGCTGGATCAAGGTGATTGAATAAGCATATCAGGATTACAGCATAGCAGGTATAATATAAGATATGAGGATGGTAAGGGAGCTGTTATTTGACGGCTCCCTTATCGTGTGTATATATGACAAATCTTAGCCGGAATCGCCGGGGTAGGGTATTGATTTCGTATGCAAAGTATGCTAATATAAGCACGATTTTTAGAAGGAGGAAACGAGAATGCGAGAGATAATGTCGGCAGCAGAGCTTGGAAATTCGCTTCCGTTGTGGAGTTGTATTCCGTTTGTCGGAATGCTGTTAAGTATAGCAATCATACCATTGATTCGACCGGAATGGTGGGAGAAGAAGAAACCATGGGTTGTTTTATTCTGGTCCCTGTTGTTCTTGATTCCGTTTGCGGTAGCATATGGTTTGGGGACTGCTTCAGAACGATTTTTAGAGAGTATCATAGGAGATTATCTGACCTTTATTGTATTATTGTTTGGGTTGTTCTGTGTAACGGGAAATATATCATTAGAGGGGGACATCAAGGGAACTCCGTTAACAAATACGATTCTCTTGCTGTTGTCGGCACTGTTGTCAAGCTGGATCGGCACAACCGGTGCAAGTATGCTGATGATCCGTCCGATTATTCGGGCGAATAAGTATCGTCCACACAAGACACAGATAGCAGTATTCTTTATATTTTTAGTATCTAATATTGGTGGCTGCCTGACTCCGATCGGTGATCCGCCACTGTTAATGGGCTTTATGCGTGGGGTTCCGTTTTTCTGGAGTCTGTCGCTGCTTCCGGTTATGCTGATGAACTTCGGCATCCTGTTGATCGCATTCTTTATTATTGATACAATCTTTTATAATAAGGATAAGAAGCTGGGTATGAGCTATAATATCGCCAAAGAAGATAAGAAGCCGATTCGGTTAAGAGGTGCACACAATATTATTTATCTGGTTATGATCGTGGTTGCGGTTATTTTGAGTGGTATCCTGCCGACCATGCCTGCATTCCAGAATGCAGAAGGTGAGGTAATCGGACTCCATATTTTAGGAGAGGTGAGCCTGACGGTTCCTGCGATGATCGAGATCGTAATTATTCTGATTGCGGCAGCATTGTCTCTGATTACAACGAAGAAGGAAGTACGGGAGGCAAATCACTTTAGCTGGGATGCCATACAGGAGGTTGCAGTTTTATTTGTTGGTATATTCGTGACTATGATTCCGGCCCTGTTAATTCTGAAGGCAAAGGGTGGCGAACTGGGACTGACAGAGCCATGGCAGATGTTCTGGGCAACAGGTGCATTATCATCCTTCTTGGATAATACACCAACCTATCTGGTATTCATGACGACTGCCGGATCGCTGGGAGCATCCACCGGGGTATCTACGATAGTGGGAACCATCAGTCAGCAGATGCTGATGGCAATCTCATGTGGTGCAGTATTCATGGGCGCCAATACATATATTGGAAATGCACCGAATCTTATGGTTAAGTCGATTGCAGAGGAAAACGGCATGAAGATGCCATCCTTCTTCGGATATATGGGTTGGTCACTGAGTTGTCTGATCCCGGTATTTATCATTGATATGCTGGTGTTCTTCTTATAGATGCAAAAGTAGTTGAAAAAAAATAGAAAGAAAACGAATGGGCTGTCACGGATCGTGACAGCCCATTCGTTTGTAAACAGACCAAAAGGGAAAATACAATAGTTGTATTATAGAAACGACTACAGAAAGTTTTCGTAATAGTTGACCAGAATATCTGCACAGCGTTCCAGACCGAGGGTTGCACTGTTGAGTGTAATGTCATACATATTCGGATTGCCCCATTCCTTCTTGGTGAAGTACTGATAGTACTTTCTACGCTTAGCATCAATCTTTCGAATCAGAGTAGCAGCCTGCAGTTTTGAAAGCTGGTCGGTAGCCATCTCACGCTTGATACGGAAAGCCAGAGGAGCGGTAATATAAACACTGACCATCTGTGCATTGGTGTTGCGCAGAATCTCGCTTGCACAGCGTCCAACGATGACACAGTCCTCCTTCTTTGTGATTTCACGGATGAGATCCCGCTGAAGCTGGAAAAGAACTTCATTAGCCGGACGCCCCTTTTCCACCTTCTCATTGCCTTCGTAAATCAGCTTATAGTAAGCAGGATTGGTTGCCTTTTCATCGACATCCGCAAAGGCAGAAGAAGAGATTCCGCCATATTCCATTGCCAACTGAATCAGATTCTTATCATAGTAGTTGATGCCCAGCTTCTTTGCAGCGATTTCGCCTGCAATATGGCCACCGCTGCCGCAATCACGGCTGATACAGATCACCTTGTGTGCCATAAAAACTCCTCCTTTAATGCATGATCGTATTCTTCCTGACAGCCCGTTCTGCTGACAGGCTTATTACATATATTATAGCATAACGCGGATGAAAATAATATTAAAAACAGAAAAGATTCTATTAAAGTTCTGAGAATCCCGGGATTGGGAATTGAATTTATATGTGGCGGGCGATATAATTATTCTATGTGTATGAGTGAGAACAATGGGAGAAGCCATTGGAGATTGTACCGGATAGGGAGACAAAAATATGAATCGGATGCTTGTAGATTTACAGGAATTTGTAAGAGAAATAGCAAGATTATATGGGGATAGAAAGGCGTACCAGTATTTTGTCGAGGACTCTGTGGTCAGCAAGACCTATCGAGAACTGGAGCAGGATGTGAATGCAGTTGCTTCCTGGCTGGTACAGAGAGGGTGTCAGGAGAAGCATATCGGGATCCTGGGCGGATCCAGTTATTCCTGGATCGTATCATTTTTGGGGATTATCAATAGTGGGAATATCGTGATTCCAATCGACAGGATGTTACCGGAGACAGAACTGTTGCAGCTTCTGGAGATGGGCGATATCGATGTTTTGTTTTTATCCGAGGAGTTTGAACCATTGATGAGACGGATTCGGGAAGAACATCCGCGAGTAACGGATATTGTCAGCTTTTCCGGGACTACGTGGCGGGAGATTCTTCGGACATCGCAGCGACCGCTGCCTGAGATGGATCCGAATGCACTGGCAGAGATTCTGTTTACCTCCGGAACGACAGGAACCAGTAAGGGGGTTATGCTGAGTCAGAAGAATATTGTCAGCAATATCAATGATATCTATCGTATGGATTTTACACAGAATCTGAAGTGCACACCTGTCGTACTGTCGATTCTTCCGATTCATCATACCTTCGAGCTTACTGTGGATAATCTGGGCGTTCTGTACTGCGGAGCGACGGTCTGTATCAATGATAAGCTGGAAAATATCGTGGCAAATATGAATCGGTTTCATCCGGCAGTGGTACTGGTGGTACCTGCGATTGCAGAGATCTTCTATAAGAAGATTAAGGAAGGGATCGAGTCCGGATCCAACAAGGGAAAGATGGCAGTTGCCAGAAGCTGGAATCGAATGCTGGGAAAGATGAAGATCGATGCCAGAAGAACGGTATATAAGAAGATCCTGGATAAGTTCGGAGGAAACCTGACCAATGTAGTAGTTGGTGGAGCCGCACTTCGTCCGGAGATTGTACATACATTTGAGGAGTTTGGAATCCATATGTATCAGGGATATGGTCTGACCGAATGTGCTCCGCTGGTAGCGGCAAATTATCCGGGAAAGAATCGAGCCGGATCTGTGGGGCAGCCGGTATCCTATATGGATGTAAAGATTGAGAATCAGGAGATCGCTGTACGTGGCAGCGGTGTCATGCTGGGCTACTATAAGAATCCGCAGGCAACCGCAGAGGTGATTCGAGATGGATGGTTTTATACCGGTGATCTGGGGTATCAGGATGAAGATGGATATTTGTATATAACCGGTCGGTCTAAGAATCTGATTGTTTTGGAGAACGGAAAGAACGTGTATCCGGAAGAACTGGAGGAGCATATCATTGTAGTGCCTGGCGTGAAGGATGTTATGGTGTATGATGATAAGGGAAAGATCAGTGCGTTAGTGGTTCCGACAGTGCCGGGTGATGTTACATTGCAGAAAAGTATCAAGCAGGGAATCCGCAAGGTGAACGAAAAGCTGCCAACCTATAAGAGAATTGTAGGTCTGGACTTCCGCGCACAGGATTTTCCTAAGACAACAACGATGAAGATTAAACGGCGTGAGGTTATGGAATGGATAAAGGAACGTCGCGAAAAGAAGGCAACGGACTATGTTCCGCCGGTGACAGCAGAACAGAAGCGGCTGGTGATGGCATTTGAACAGGCGCTGGGGCGCAGGAATATCGGTATCCGAGATGATTTCTTTGAACTGGGCGGTGATAGTCTGACGGCACTGGAGCTGGCAACTGTGATCGGCGTGCAGGCACAGGACATCTATGATAATCCGACGGTTGAACAGCTGGAGCAGGCAATGCTGATGTGTGAACAGGCTGCAACGGAGGAGGAATGGATTGATGTTAACGCTTTGATTCGAAATGATAGCAATCTTATATATGATGTGACACCGAAGTATGTGCTTCTGACAGGAGCGACGGGATTCTTGGGTGCCCATATCCTGCGGGAGCTGCTTCGCAGGCAGATCAATGTAGTATGTCTGGTGCGGAATGAAGAACGACTGCGACAGACATTGAAGAATTATTTTCCGAAGGAATATGAGTACTTTTCCTATAAGGTAGTGAAGGGTGACATAGAGGCAGTGCACTTCGGACTACCGGATGAGAAGTATGGGAAGCTAAAGGATCGGGTAAATATGGTGATTCATACGGCTGCCAATGTGCACCACACCGGTCATTATGCTGATTTTGAACGCACGAACGTGATCGGGACACAGAATGTCATCGACTTCTGCAAGGATGCCGGTGCGGTTCTGCAGTATACGTCAACCGCCAGTGTAAATGGGGCCGGGACGGTAGCACAGAGCAATCCGAATGCAAGATTTGATGAGTTTAGTCTGGATATTGGACAGAATTATATGCAGAACGTATATATACACTCAAAGTTCAAGGCAGAGGAACGCGTACTGCTGGCGAGAGCGGAAGGGCTCAAAGCAAATATTTTCCGAATCGGAAATCTGACATGGCGGATGAAGGATGGTAAGTTCCAGCGGAATGCACAGGACAATGGATTCCTGCATCGTTGCCGAGGACTGTTTAAGCTGGGAATGTACAGTAAGGAACTGGCCGCTTATCCGATTGACTTTACGGCGGTCGATGAATGTGCGGATGCCTATGTCAGACTGGCGTTACATAATCGCGTGAACAATATATATAATCTATATAATCCGAACGTATTTTATCTGGAGAGCTTATGTAATAAGCTGCTGCTCCGGGTAAAGCGGGTGCCACAGGAGGTTTTTGAAAAGAATCTGAAGGAACGGATTGCAGATAGGGAAATCGCAGTGCTATCGTTTTATAATGCGATTGCTACTTCATCACAAAATGTACCGATGAGCAATGAGTTTACGGTTCAGGAGTTGAAAAAACTGGGATTTAAGTGGTCAAAGATCAATCTTCGATATCTCAGTTATATAAAGTCACTATAGGAACCGATTGGAAGGAAAGAGAACATGAGAATAGGAATCGATATAGGGTCTACCACTATTAAGTGCGTGGTTTTGGACGAACAGGATCAGATTATACATAAAAGCTATGAACGGCACTATGCTATGATAACGGAAAAAACGCAGGAAGTACTGAAGGGACTGATCGAGAAGTTTTCCATTACAGCACCGGTTATCTGTGCAATCTCAGGCTCTGCAGGTATGGGGCTGGCTGAGCGTGCAGGGATTCCGTTTGTTCAGGAGGTATATGCGACAAAGGTAGCGATCGGAAAGCGGCTGCCGGATACGGATGTGGTGATTGAACTGGGTGGAGAGGATGCGAAGATCCTGTTCCTACAAGGAAATCTGGAGGTTCGTATGAATGGTACCTGCGCTGGGGGGACCGGTGCGTTTGCAGACCAGATGGCCAGTCTGATGCAGGTATCCGTGGATGAAATGAACGAACTGGCGAAGAAGCATGAGAAGATTTATTCGATCGCTTCCCGGTGTGGTGTATTTGCAAAGACGGATATACAGCCG
This sequence comes from uncultured Clostridium sp., assembly GCA_900539185.1. Lineage (GTDB taxonomy): Bacteria > Bacillota > Clostridia > Lachnospirales > Lachnospiraceae > CAG-632. The sequence goes on along the minus strand of UQBG01000007.1, from coordinate 68,098 downwards.
CTATTGAATCAGGGAGCAAGGAAGGAAGATGTTTCTGCCAGTATCTTTTCTGCAATCGTGAACCAGACCATAACCGGTCTGGCTCAGGGACATCCGATCGAGGGAAACATCGTATATCTGGGAGGTCCGTTAACCTTTATGTCGGAGCTGAGAAGAAGCTTTGATGAGACACTGAAATGTCAGGGAATCTGTCCGGAGAACTCGTTATACTATGTAGCACTTGGAGCTGCTTATTATGCGGAAGAACCGGTTGATCTGAATCGGGCGTTACAGATTATTGGAGAGAAGAAGGAGACTGTAAACAGCGGGGGCTTACGACCGTTGTTTCAATCACAGGAGGAGTATGACAGTTTTGCAAACCGCCATGCCGCACATACGGTTCCGCGAAGAGAAGGACAGGAGTATCACGGGGACGGATATCTGGGAATTGATTCCGGGTCTACAACACTGAAGGTCATCCTGACGGACAAAGAAGGCTCCATCCTCTTTTCCAAGTATCAGTCCAATCAGGGAAAGCCCATTGATGTGGTGCGGGAAACGCTGCTTCAGATGTATGAACAGTACCCGGATATTCGAATCCGTTCCAGTGCGGTAACCGGGTATGGTGAAGATATGATTCGAAATGCACTGGGTGTAGATCTTGGAGTGGTTGAAACTGTCGCACATTATACTGCCGCCCGGTATTTTATGCCGGATGTTGAGTTCATTATCGATATCGGCGGACAGGATATGAAGTGCTTTAAGATCCGTAACGGTGCGATCGATAATATATTTTTAAATGAAGCATGTTCTTCCGGCTGTGGTTCCTTTTTACAGACCTTTGCCAGTTCTCTGGGCTATCCGATCGATGAGTTTGCGAAGCTGGGACTGTTTGGAGATCAGCCGGTCGATCTGGGTTCAAGATGTACGGTATTTATGAATTCTTCTGTGAAGCAGGCACAGAAGGAGGGTGTGACGGTGGAGAATATTTCTGCCGGGTTATCCATCAGTGTGGTAAAGAATGCACTCTATAAGGTTATACGGGTTCATTCGGCAGACGAGCTGGGCAAGAAAATCGTAGTACAGGGTGGTACATTTTTGAATGATGCCGTCCTGAGAGCCTTTGAACAGGAACTGGGTGTAGAAGTTATCCGCCCTGATATAGCCGGTATGATGGGGGCGTATGGAGCCGCCCTGTATGCGAAGCAGACATGGGAGAATCAGAATCAAAACGGTGAAACAGGGGGAGAATCCGGTATCCTGAGCCGGAAGGAACTGGAAGCCTTTACCTATGCGATTAAAAGCGTGACCTGTAAGGGTTGTAATAATCATTGTCAGTTGACGGTCAATGACTTCGGAAACGGACGCAGATTCATCGGTGGTAACCGGTGTGAAAAACCGGTGACGAATAAAGCACAGGACGATTCACTAAATCTTTATGAATATAAACGAAAGCTGCTGGAAGCATATCAACCGGGGGATGGAAACCGGGGTGTGATCGGACTGCCTATGGCACTGAATATGTATGAGATGTATCCGTTCTGGCATGCTTTTTTCACATCCTTAGGATATCAGGTTCGGATGTCTGGATTTTCAAACCGTCAGTTATATCTGAAGGGACAGGGAACAGTTCCGTCCGATACGGTTTGCTTTCCGGCAAAAATGGTACATGGGCATATCCAGCAGTTGATTGAGATGGGCGTGGATATCATATTCTATCCGAGTATGACGTATAATTTCGATGAAAAAAAGGGTGCAAACAATTATAATTGTGCAGTCATAGCAGGATATCCGGAAGTGATCGAGGCAAATACGATCAACTTTGGTAATATAAAGTATATCAATGATTATGTAGGACCACATGTAAAGCGGGAGTTTCCGAAGAAGATACGGGAAGTGTTGGAGCGCCACTTAGGAAGCTTTACGATGGCGGAGATCCGGCAGGCATGTGATAATGCCTATAAGGAATATGATCATTATATGACACAGATCCGGACGGAAGGAAAGCGGATCATAGAACAGGCACGAACGGAAGAAAAGAAGATCATCGTGCTGGCCGGACGTCCGTACCATGCGGATCCGGAGATCAATCACGGCATTCATAAGCTGATCGCAGCCTTAGGATTTGCGGTGATCTCAGAGGATGCAGTCGCAGAGCAGGTGCCCCGGTTCCGAATTAATCTGTTGAACCAGTGGACCTATCATGCACGCTTATTTTCCGCAGCCAGATATGTGGCAGAGCAGCCGGATATGTATCTGGTGCAGTTGGTTTCCTTTGGATGCGGACTGGATGCGGTGACGACAGATGAAGCCAGAAGTATTCTGGAAGAAGCAGGAAAGCTGTATACGCAGATAAAGATCGACGAGGTAACAAATCTGGGAGCTGTTAAGATCCGATTGCGGAGTCTGATGGCAGCAATCGAGCAGACAGAACAGATGGTACATACAGGACGGAGCGGACAGAGGACGGTCGGGGAAGGACGAAATAACGATGAAGAGTAAGGATAGCCATTATAAGGGACGTGTGAAGTTCACGTTAAAAATGAAGAAGGATTATACAATACTGATACCGGAAATGGCACCACTTCATTTCCGGCTGATCGAACCGATCCTTAGCCGGCAGGGCTTTAAGATCGACCTTATGGGAGCAGAGGGACCGGAGGTACTGCAAAAGGGGTTAAAGTATGTACACAACGATATCTGCTATCCGGCACTTTTGATCACAGGACAGATGCTGACGGCGATGGAAAGCGGGAAGTATGATCCACAGAAGGTGGCAATGGTCATCACACAGTCCGGTGGTGGTTGCAGGGATTCAAACTACATCCACCTGATGCGTAAAGCGTTTGAAAAGGCCGGGTATCCGGATGTGCCATTTATATCGGCAAATATCTGGGGCCTGGAGTTAAACAGTGGAATTAATCTGTCACCAAGAACGTTGCTACAGGCACTGGCCGGTATGATATATGGAGATATGATTATGATTCTCAGCAATCAGGTGCGGCCGTATGAGGAGGAAAAGGGAGCAACGGATGCGATGGTGGATCACTGGATCGAGCGACTGACAGAGGTGTTCGGCAGAGGCAGGGGATTTCTGCCGGGAGCAATCGAGAAGAACCTGAAGGCGATAGGAGCCGATTTTGCATCCATCCCGGTAAAGCGGACGCCGAAGGTAAAGGTCGGGATCGTAGGAGAGCTGTTCTTAAAGTATTCTGTTCCGGGAAATAATCATCTGGAGGAATTCCTGACGGAGCAGGACTGTGAGTTCTTTATGCCGAGCATGCTGGGTTTTGGCGTTTATAAGACCAATGGTGCTTTGGAGGATCTGCGGCTGTATGGTGGTAAGCCATTAAAACGAATCATTATGGAGATTGTTATGAAGGTTTTATTCCGGGTAGAAGATCTGCTGATACGGAATATCGAAGCATTTGACTGTTTCACAGCACCGGAACGGGTAAATGATCTGAAAAAGCGGGCACAGGGTGTGATCGGCATCGGAAACAGCATGGGAGAGGGCTGGTATCTGGCAGCAGAGATGCTGGAAATGGCAGAACATGGATATGAAAATATCGTATGTGTACAGCCGTTTGGCTGTCTTCCGTGTCATGTATCTGTAAAAGGAATGTTAAATAAGGTACGAAGACTGGATCCGAGAGTCAATGCTGTTGATATCGAGTATGATCCGGGAGCAACCAGAGTCAATCAGGAGAACCGGATCAAGCTGATGCTGGCAGTCGCCAGAGAGAATCTGGAAAAGAATAAAAATGAAGAAACCATAGATACTAAAGAGGAATCATAACGTAGGAACGAAAGGAGATCATGATGGCAGTGATACATGCAACTACAGATAGTTTTGAACAGGAGGTGCTGCAGGCAAAGGGAGCAGTACTGGTAGACTTTTGGGCAACCTGGTGCGGACCGTGTCAGATGGTAGGACCCATCGTAGAACAACTGGCAGAGGAGCAGTCAGAGGTGAAGATTGTTAAGGTTGATGTTGATCAGGCACAGGAGATCGCCGGGCGATACGGGGTACTGTCGATTCCGACCTTTGTTCTGTTTAAGGATGGTAAGGAAGTCAGACGCGAGGTGGGAGCGCTTCCAAAGGCAGCACTTCGGAAGTTGATCGAGGTGTAAGATATGATACAGAAATTACTTATGACAACAGGGGTAGATGCAGCATTAATTACAGATCCCTATAATATGCGTTATATCAGCGGTTTTCGTGGCGGGGAAGGAACCCTTTATATATCTGGGGAAAGCCGGGTCCTGATAACAGACTCCCGCTATACGGAAGCAGCCGGGAAGGAGAGCTCTTTTACAGTAAAGGAATGTAACCGGCACCATAGTACGACGGATATTTTGAAGGAGCTGATCGAGGCAGAGGCGGTACAAAAGCTCGGATATGAAGATGCCTCTATGCTTTGTCGGACGTTCCATGACTATCAGCAGAAGCTTGCCATGGTGCAGCAATGGGTACCGCTGGGCGAGGAGGTACGGAAGCTAAGACAGATAAAGAAGGAAGAAGAACTGACCTGTTTAAGACAGGCAGAGCGGATCGGTGATCTGGCATTTTCAAAGATACTGGATGTGATACGGCCCGGCATAACTGAGAAAGAGGTTCGGATGGAGCTGGAGTACCAGATGATGAAGCAGGGAGCGGATGGAGTCTCCTTCGATACGATCGTAGCATCCGGTATTCATTCTTCTATGCCGCATGCGATCCCGACAGATAAGAAGATCGAGTTAGGTGACTTTGTAACGATGGACTTTGGCTGTCGGTATCAGGGCTACTGCTCTGATATGACCCGGACGATCGTGGTCGGAAAGGCAAATGACCGGCAAAAGGAGATCTATCAGCTTGTACTAAAGGCAAACCGTGTAACGGAATCCCTGCTTCGTGCCGGTATGATCTGCCGGGAGGTCGATAAGATCGCAAGGGATATTATTACGGATGCGGGCTATGGTGATTATTTCGGACATGGTCTGGGACATAGTGTCGGGTTGGAGATCCATGAGTCGCCGGCGTGCAATATGAGGGATACAACGATACTACAGCCGAATATGATCATGACGGTGGAGCCGGGTGTTTATCTGCCGGGCTTTGGTGGCGTGCGTATAGAGGATATGGTGGTCATTACGGAGCATGGGTATGAAAACCTGGCACATTCCGGCAAAGAATTAATTGAGCTATAGAAAGATATAGGGGGATGTGTTATACTAGCCACATAGTGCACGGAATGGATTAAAGAGGTATACGATATGAATATTATTATTGCCGGCTGCGGCGGCGTAGGAAGTACACTGGCAGAGCAACTGACAGCAGAAGGCCATGAGATTACAATTATAGATCAGGAGAGTAAGAATATTCAGGTGGTAACCGCTCAGTATGATGTGATGGGTGTTCAGGGAAACAGCACCAGTTATGTTACACAGATGGAAGCCGGGATTGATAAGGCAGATCTGTTGATTGCGGTTACGAATCATGATGAAGTAAATATGTTAACCTGTCTGATTGCTAAAAAGGCCGGTAATTGCCAGACGATTGCCCGGGTACGAAGCCCACAGTATTTTACAGAGATCGACTATATAAGAGATGAACTGGGGCTGTCAATGGCTGTGAATCCGGAATTCGCGGCAGCACAGGAGATATCCAGACTGATTCAGATTCCATCCGCAATGGAGGTAGATACCTTTGCAAAGGGGCGGGTGAATCTGGTAAAGATCCGGATACTGGAAGGATCAGTGTTAGATCAACTGATGCTGGCAGACTTTTCTTCTAAGATCGGTACAGATGCATTGGTGTGCATTGTAGAACGAGAGAAAGAGGTCTATATTCCGGGCGGAGACTTTGTGCTTCAGGTTGGAGATAAGATCTATGTGACCATGCAGATAGCGGCATTGAATGATTTTCTGAACAAGATCGGTATTAAGGAAAAGCCGATCAAGAAGGTCATGATCGCCGGAGGCGGAACTCTGGGCTATTATCTTGGAAAGATTCTTACGGAAGCAAGGATTCAGGTAAAGATTATCGAACAGAATGAGAAGCGGTGTGCGCAGCTGAGTGAGCTGATTCCAAAGGCCATGATCATTCATGGAAATGCGACAGATAAGCAGTTGATGATAGAGGAAGATATCGAAACGACCGATGCAGTGGTGGCGGCAACAAACTTTGATGAAGAGAATCTGTTGCTGGCACTCTATGTAAATAAGGTATCCCCGGCAAAGATGATTACCCGGATTAACCGGTTATCCTTTGAGGATGTGCTGGGAGATCTTCCGATCGGCAGTGCGGTAACCCCGAAGGATATTACGGCAGAGTATATTATCCGGTATATCCGCTCTATGCAGAATTCCTATGGAAGTAATGTAGAGACGCTGTATCGTATGGTAGATAACCGCGTAGAGGCACTGGAGTTCAATGTGGACTCTGAGGCAAAGGTTACGCGTGCAACGCTGGGGGAACTGAAGATTAAGAAAAATACGCTGATCTGTTGTATTCATAGAAATAAGAAGATTATAAGACCGGCTGGGCATGACCGGATTCAACCGGGAGACAGTGTAGTTGTGGTTACGACCAACCGTGGTCTGAATGGTATTGATGAGATATTAGGATAAAGAGGTCGGAAACGATGAACTATCGAGTGTTATTTTATATGTTGGGATGTATATTGGACTTTCAGGCAGTGTTTTTGCTACTGCCGTGTATTGTCGCACTGGTATATCAGGAACCGGTCGGTTGGTATTTTTTGTATACGGCGATCGGAGCGGGAATACTGGGAGCAGCACTTACAGTACGGCGTCCGAAGAATACGCAGATGCATTCCAGAGAAGGGTTTGTACTGGTAGCACTGGGCTGGATAACGATGAGTATGATCAGTGCGTTTCCACTTTTTATCAGCGGAGCGATTCCGAACTATATCGATGCATTATTTGAGATAGTTTCCGGTCTGACAACGACAGGAGCCAGTATTCTTCCGACGGTAGAGGATCTGCCCAGATGTATGAACTTCTGGCGGTGCTTCAGTAACTGGATCGGAGGAATGGGCGTTGTAGTATTTATGATGACGATTCTTCCTGCGATCGGTTCGAACGGAAGTATGTATCTGATGCGGGCGGAGAGCCCCGGACCATCCTTTGGTAAGCTGGTACCGAAGCTCAAGAAGACAGCGGTGCTTCTTTATCTGATGTATATCGGTCTTACATTATTGCAGATGATCCTGCTTTTGTGTGGGGGACTGGATTTCTTTGATTCCCTGTGTGTCAGCATAGCGACAGCCGGCACCGGTGGATTTGGTATTAAGAATGATGGATTTAGCGGATATAGCAGCTATGTGCAGGTCGTAGTAACGATATTTATGTTCCTGTTTGGTGTGAATTTCAAGTTCTACTTCCTGATGATTATGCGGAAGTTCAAGGAAGCCATTCATATGGAAGAAGTTCGGTGGTATGCGATCTTGTATATACTTGCAACGGTTCTGATTACGGTTGACGTCTTCCATCTGATGAATGGTTTGGGAGAGAGCCTGAAGCATTCGGCATTCCAGGTGGCATCGATTATGACCACGACCGGATTTGCAACCACAGACTTTAACCAGTGGCCGATTTTCTCACAGACGATATTGATTCTGTTGATGTTCGTGGGCGGTTGTGCCGGAAGCACCAGTGGTGGCGTGAAGGTGTCACGATTCATTATCTATATAAAGTCGGCATTAAAGGAGATCGCCAGTCTGCTGCATCCGAGCAGTGTAAAGAAGATCAAGATGGATGATAAGGTGATCGATCATGAAACCATCCGGTCGGCTAATATCTATCTGATTATCTATATTTTTATGATAGGAATTTCAATCCTGTTGGTGAGTCTGAATGGCTTTGATCTGGTTACCACTATGACGTCAGTCATCGCCTGTACGAATAATATCGGGCCGGGACTTGGCGTAGTCGGACCGATGGGCAACTTTAGTTCCCTGTCGATTCTGTCGAAGCTGGTACTGATCCTGGATATGCTGATGGGACGCTTGGAGATATTCCCATTGATCGTGCTATTCTTCCGTGATACATGGAAACGATAAGAGAAATGTGAAAAGGCGGTTCAGAAAGATTTTCTGAACCGCCTTTTGGAGTATTCTAAAACCGGAGTCAGCGATGAATAAACAGTCCGTCGCGACACGAACTGATCAAATATCGTTTGCTAACTTCGTTTATCTTATCCGTAAAGAGAAAAGAAGTCAATAACCTATGAAGAAGACAAGGATAATTAATTAAATTAAGTCAAAAACATTAATTAAATAATTAAACGACACGAAAAACTTAACTAAATTAAGTGAAAGCAACAAATGACATTGACGGGGAAAAACAGAGTATGCTAGTATTAGGAACAGAATACAGGCAGGACGAAAACAGAATGGAGGAATGATGGATGCGAAAGGATAGTCTGGATCGAATTGATATAGAAATCTTAAATGTGCTACAGGCAGATGCGAGTACGCCCATTAAAGATATTGCAGCGAAGGTATTCCTATCCTCTCCGGCAGTATCAGCCCGGATCGAGCGGATGGAACGGCAGGGATATATACTGGGCTACCATGCGCAGGTGAATCCAATGGCACTGGGCTATCATATAAAGGCATTTATCAGTCTGGAGATTGAACCGGTTCGTAAGCCGGAGTTTTATCCATATATAAAAGCGTGTGCAAATGTGATTGAATGTAACTGCGTGACGGGGGATTATTCGATGTTATTGGAAGTACTGTTCCCGGATACCGTTGCACTGGATCAGTTTATCGGAGAACTGCAACGGTATGGAAGAACGAAGACACTGATCGTCTTCTCGACCTCTGTGGAACACCGGGGGATACAGTTGTCCACCGGTGAAGAAGAGGAAGTATAACGGAACCCGTTTACTTCTTATTGCGCTTAATAATGTTGCCGGCTGCAACTAATATAACACCCAGCAGGAACAGAAGGTATAATGGTCCGCGGGAACCGGTGTTGGTGATCATACTGATCACAAGGGCAACAAAGGAGAAAATCTCCAGTGTAAAGCCGATTAATTGCATAATATTAAAGTTTTTCATAGAAAGACCTCCTTTTATTTGCTTCTATATATCTGTATATACGATTCAAACGCATGCACTCAAACGGACTGGCGGTTGGCAGCCAGAATCTCGCGGCGCTTTTGCCCGGGGGTACCGCCATAGGTCTGGCGGAACATGCGCATGAATAGTTTATAGTTCGTAAATCCATTTTTGTCTAAGATCGCCTGTATCGGCAAATCGGTGGAAATGATATCTTCATAGATAAAACGGAGACGTATGGTATTGACGTACTCCGTAAAAGTCATTCCCATATACTTTCGGAAGAACCGGGTAAAGTAAGAAGGATTCAGCGCCAGATAATCTGCGATATCCTGCAGGGAAATATCCTCCCAGTAATGTGCTTTGACATAGTCGATAACGGTGGTCAGGCGTTCCATGTATTTCTCGGTTTGATGGAACTCCGTCTGAGACACCTCGATCCGATAATGTGTCATCATCCGATATAGCAGATCAAAAATATAGCTATAATATTTAAGTTGATACCCCTCCGGCTTCTGATTCCAGAGCTGAGTCAGCCCGTCAAGAATCGACCGGATCTGGCGGATCTGTGCAGAATCGGCGGCCGGGATCTCATCGGCGGTCTGCCCGGGCAGGGGGTGTCCGCTGACGGAACAGACATTTTGAAAGTGAATATAGTCGATTCCCGGTATGTGTTCCTTCAGAAAAAGATATGGGATCTGAATGATCAGAAAGTGACTGTAATTCTGACAACTGGTAGAGTGAATTACGTTGGAATCGATAATGATAAACTCACCCTTTGGCAGAACATAGGATAATTGATCCATATTGATCGTGGTTTCGCCATCCAGAATATAGAGCACCTCTATACTATCATGCCAGTGTGCCGGAACAAAATAGCCATAGTCCTTGCAACAGGAATATCGCATATTTACATCCGCATCAATTAATATATTCTCATATGCAACAGTCGGACGATTCATAGAAGCCTCCTTTCCTCGTCAGTATAGCGGATTATGAGATAATTGTAAATAATATAGGAGTATGATATACTCAAAACAATGTGAAATGTAGAAATAGTGAGGATAAAAGATATGTGGGTAGCTGAAAACTGGAAAGACTATGAGGTGTTGGACTGTTCGAAAGGCGAGAAGCTGGAACGATGGGGTGACTATCTGTTGGTACGTCCGGATCCACAGGTTTTGTGGGATACACCCAGAAAGAATCCGGGCTGGAGAAAGAAGAATGGACATTATCATAGAAGCAACAAGGGCGGAGGAGAATGGGAATTCTTTCATCTGCCGGAACAGTGGGAGATCCGATATGGAGCTCTGACCTTTCATTTGAAGCCATTTAGCTTCAAACATACGGGACTATTCCCGGAGCAGGCGGTGAACTGGGACTGGTTTTCGGAAAAGATCCGTCGGGCAGGGCGGCCGATTAAAGTATTGAATCTGTTTGCCTATACGGGAGGTGCAACCTGTGCGGCGGCAGCAGCGGGAGCATCGGTTACGCATGTAGACGCTTCAAAGGGAATGGTAACCTGGGCAAAGGAGAATGCAAAGGCATCCGGACTGGAGCAGGCGCCGATCCGCTGGATCGTCGATGACTGTGTGAAGTTTGTGGAACGGGAGATCCGCAGGGGAAACCACTATGATGCGATTATTATGGATCCGCCGTCCTATGGACGAGGACCAAAGGGCGAGATCTGGAAGATAGAAGAAAAGATCCATCCGTTTATTCAGCTATGTACGCAGGTACTGTCAGATCAGCCGTTGTTTGTTCTGGTAAATTCCTACACGACAGGTCTGGCACCGGCAGTCCTGACCTATATGCTGGCTACAGAGGTAAAGAGTCGGTACGGAGGAACGGTTGAATCGCAGGAGATTGGACTGCCGGTACGGGAAACCGGTCTGATACTTCCGTGCGGAGCAGCCGGAAGATGGAGCAGAGACTAAAGAAAGGTGGAGAAGCTATGAGTCAGGGAAGTAGGAATAATCCGAGGAAAGACAGAGATCGCCTGTTTTTGTCGAAGGTGATCGTTGTAGGCTTTTTGATTCTGGTGCAGATTGCGTTCCTGATCACAGCTACCATTCTGCTGGGGAAATATTATGTATATGTGCAGATCGGCTGCACGGTGATCAGTCTTCTGGTTACATTCTATATTATTAACCGGCAGGACAATCCTGCCTATAAGCTGGCCTGGGTGGTGCCGATCCTGTTGTTTCCGATCTTCGGAGGAATCTTTTATCTGATTGTAGCAGGTAATCAGTCCAGTAAACGGTTTGTACGGAAGGTGGAAAAAAGCATCACGGATTCCTGTCAGTATCTTCCGCAGGAGGAAGCAGTCGTAAAGGAACTGGGGGCCTGCTCCAGAACAGCAAAGCTTCAATCCACCTATATACAGAAGTGCGGAAAGTATCCGGTCTATCAGAACACAGAGCTGGTTTATTATCCGGTGGGAGACGATAACTTTGAGCCGTTGTTAGAAGAGTTGAAGAAGGCAAAGCGGTTTATCTTTATGGAGTATTTCATTATCCGGGAAGGTCTGTTCTGGAATTCGATTCTGGAGATTCTGGAGGAAAAGGTAAAGGAAGGTGTGGATGTCCGTGTTATGTTTGATGACATGGGATGTGTAGCTACGATACCGGCAGACTATGAAAAACGTCTGCGGGCAAAGGGAATCCAGTGCTATTCCTTTAATCGGTTTATTCCGTTTTTGACGCTTCGGCTGAACAACCGGGATCATCGGAAGATTACGGTTATAGATGGACATACCGGATTTACCGGTGGTATCAATCTGTCCGATGAATATATTAATGAGACACATCCATATGGACACTGGAAGGATACCGGAATCATGCTGAAGGGGGATGCAGTATGGAGCCTTACGGTGATGTTCCTGCAGCTCTGGGACTATGTGGCAGGAGTGAAGGAGGATTTTCACCAGTATGCACCCCGACCGGAGGATATCGCACAGGTACAGGGGGATGGATTTGTACAGCCATACAGTGATTCACCGTTAGACAGAGAAATTCTGGGAGAGAATATATATCTGAACATGATTGCCCGTGCACGGCATAGCATCTATATTGTTACACCATATCTGATATTGGATAATGAGATGACAACCGCATTGTCGCTGGCTGCAAAAAGTGGTGTGGATGTTCGGATCATTATACCGGGTGTACCGGATAAGAAGATTGTATATACGTTAACAAAGACAAACTGCGGACCGTTGCTGGAAAGCGGTGTGAGAATCTTCCGGTATACGCCGGGCTTCACACACGCCAAGGGTGTGCTGGTGGATGGCGAGGTGGCAACAGTTGGAACTGTGAATTTTGATTATCGTAGTCTATACCTTCACTTTGAGTGCGGCGTCTGGCTGTATCACTCCGGCGTAATACAGGACATACAGAAGGATTTCGAAGATACCTTTGAAAAGTGCAGGGAAATGAAGCTGGAAGAGTGTAGAGATATCTCCCATATCCAGAAGCTGTGGCGGGCGATTCTTAAGATGCTGGCACCGATGCTATAGAGAACAGATAGAGGTAATGACATGGAAAAGAGTAGAGAGGAATTCCTGAATAGGATCTGCGAGGAACAGCCGTATAAGATCGTGATGAGTAATCCGGTACTGAAGACACAGGAGGTTCGCAAGATCGTCTGGCAGTTGATGCAGGGAAAGCGAAGCCGACAGTATCAGATCGAGAAGTTTACGGATAAGCAGGCGTTTCATATTAATATAGAAGAAAGAGGATTAAAGGAGAGTCTGCAACCCTACTTTGGTGTGGATTATTTACAGCTATCTGCGTGGACAAAGGACTGGGAGTATCAGGCAAAGATCAGTAAGAAGGGAAAGCTTCTTTGGAATCGCCGGGCAAATAAGCAGGCAGTAGAGATCCGACAGGGGAACAATAAGGAAAAACAGTATTGTATTCCGGAAGGAACTGTGATTCCACCTCTGATTGATATGGGAGTGTTTACGAAGGAAGGAAAGATTGTAAAAAGCCGGTATGATAAGTACCGCCAGATTAATCGTTTTCTGGAAATGGTGGAGGATGCACTGAAGACCTTGCCGGAAGGACCGTTGAACATCATAGATTTCGGGTGTGGGAAATCATATCTTACGTTTCTTCTATATTATTATATGACAGAGGTGAAAAAGCGACAGGTACACATTACCGGTCTGGATCTAAAGAAAACGGTGATAGAAGAATGTCAGAGAACGGCGGAAACGTATCATTATGAGAACTTGGAATTTCAGGTGGGAGATATCAGTGGGTATGAAACAAAGGAAACAGTTCATATGGTGATTACACTGCATGCCTGTGATACAGCGACAGACTATGCTCTGTACCATGCAGTACGCTGGAACACGAAGGTGATCCTGTCCGTGCCGTGCTGCCAGCATGAGGTAAACCGGCAGATGCATCCGGATAAATGGAAGCTTCTGAGCCGGTATGGGATCGTGCAGGAACGGACGGCGGCACTTATGACAGATGCCATGCGCGGGAATCTTTTGGAGTACTGTGGATATAAAACACAGCTTTTGGAGTTTATTGATATTGAACACTCTCCGAAGAATATATTGATTCGCGCAGTAAAGGCGGACATTTCGGAGAAGAAGCGACAGGAAGCACTGGAAGAGGTACGGGAAATGATGCAGGTCCTGAATGTGAAACCTACCTTATATAAGTTGCTGATAGAGGGAGAAAAACATGAATGAAGATGATAAGCGGACAATTATAGACAGCTACGATGGTGATCCGGAGGATCTGGTATTCTTTCAGAATCCGGAAGCTGTCGAACAAACAATAGACGAGAATGTGACAGATACCACGGAGCAACTGAAGACACAGGAAAAACAACCGGAGATACAAACAAAACAGCCGGAGGTTCAGGCGTTTGATATCAATGATCCGCATTATGAAAATTATGAACCGGATCTGTACTATGAATATGGGCAGGGAGTGGAACCGGAGCCAATCGGAATGCCGGATGAGAAAGGCAAGGATGGAATGGGGTTGGGAACTGCCAGTATGGTTACCGGTATCTGTAGTATTTTTTTGGGGTGTTGCGGACTTCAGTATGTACTTTCCGTCGCGGCACTCACTACCGGCATTTGCTGTCTGGTAAGAAAGAAAAAGTCCGGTACTGCAAAGGCATTTGCAATTGCCGGAATCGTATGCGGTGCACTGGCTCTGTTGGGAGGAATTTTACAAATAGTTGCGACGGCAGGCATGTCAATGTTTCCGAGCATTCTGCAGTATTTTGTGATCGGATAGAAAAAATATGAAAAAAAGGGAAATAAGACTTGCATTTCTATCAGAATCAGGTTATAATATCCCTTGCTGTGGCATGATAGCTATGAAGCGTGAGGTTGCTGCACATAGTTGCAGGTTTTTCCGTGGAGCGAATGTCAAGTTAGGAAACTGGCGACAAGTCACTGTACGATATAAACCATCTGCTTAGAAAGCAGAAATGACGTGTGAGAATCAAAAAGAAACACACGGGAATGTGTACAGTCACCGCTTGTCGTACTGAAATTAAGTGCGAAAAGGAGGCGGCTTTTTTTATGGCAAGTCAAGTAATGAGAATTACACTCAAGGCTTATGATCATCAGTTGATCGATCAGGCTGCAAAGAACATCATCGAAACTGTAAAGAAGACAGGAGCAAAGGTGAGTGGACCTGTACCAATGCCAACAAAGGTTGAGAAGATCACAATCTTACGGGCAGTTCATAAGTATAAGGATTCCAGAGAGCAGTTTGAGCAGAGAACTCACAAGAGACTGATTGATGTGATTCAGCCTACTCAGAAGACTATCGATGCATTACAGAAAATGGATATGTCTGCTGGCGTTTACATCGACGTAAAGATGAAGTAATAAGGTAAGGATACAGTAGTAACCTAAAAAGTTGGTTTTCCCAATGAATTTAGTATGATTGCAAAAGCAATCCGCTGTAGATTAATTAGGAGGAAAGAAAGAAATGAAGAAGGCTATTTTAGCAACAAAAGTCGGAATGACTCAAATCTTCAACGAAGACGGTGTTTTAACACCTGTAACCGTACTTCAGGCTGGTCCATGTGTTGTAACTCAGGTTAAGACCGTAGACAACGATGGATACAGTGCTATTCAGGTAGGCTTTGGTGAGAAGAAGGAACGTACTACTACAAAGGATGTAGCCGGTAAGAAGGTAGTTGTCAATCCTCATGGCGCCGGTAAGGCAGAGGTTGGTCACTTCAAGAAGGCTGGTACAACACCAAAGACATATGTAAGAGAGTTCAGATTAGATAATGCTGAAGAATACGAGATTGGTAGTGAGATCAAGGCTGACATCTTCGCAGAAGGCGATAAGATCGATGCAACTGCTAAGTCAAAGGGTAAGGGATATGCAGGCGGTATCAAGCGTTACGGCATGCGTTCAGGCCCGGCAGCTCACGGTTCTAAGTATCACAACCATGCAGGTTCGAATGGTTCAGCAACTACCCCTGGTCGTGTATTCAAGGGTAAGAAGATGCCTGGACACATGGGTGCAGTTCGTGTGACTGTTCAGAATCTGGAGATCGTTAAGATAGATTTAGAGAATAATGTAATTCTGGTTAAGGGTTCTGTACCGGGACCTAAGAAGTCATTAGTAATGCTTAAGGAAACAGTAAAAGTCGGAAAATAGACTTGAGGAAGGAGGAGCTTTAGATGGCATCAGTAGCAGTTTATAACATCGAAGGAAAAGAAGTAGATAAGTTAGAACTTAATGATTCTGTATTCGGTGTTGAAATAAATGAACATTTAGTGCATATGGCTGTTGTTGGACAGCTTGCAAACGGCCGCCAGGGAACACAGAGTGCAAAGACTCGTTCCGAAGTGTCAGGCGGTGGTAAGAAACCTTGGAGACAGAAGGGTACCGGTCATGCAAGACAGGGATCTACACGTTCTCCACAGTGGACCGGCGGTGGTGTTGTATTCGCACCAAAGCCAAGAGACTACTCTGTAAAGATGAACAAGAAGGAAAAGCAGCTTGCTATGAAGTCTGTATTAACTTCTAAGGTTCAGGAAGAGAAGCTGGTAGTTGTTGATGAGTTAAAGATGGATGAGATCAAGACAAAGAAGTTTGCTGAGATCATGAACAACTTAAAGGCAGCTAAGGCACTGGTTGTAACAAAGGACGTTGAGAAGAATGTAGTTTGCTCAGCAAGCAATCTTCCGGATGTTAAGACAGCAACCACAAATGAGATCAATGTATATGACATTCTGAAGTATGATACTTTAGTTTTGACAAAGGATGCAGTAGCAGCAATTGAGGAGGTGTACGCATAATGGCAGATATTAAGTATTATGACGTTATCTTAAAGCCGGTTGTAACAGAAAAGAGTATGAATGCAATGGCTGAGAAGAAATACACATTCCTTGTTCATCCGGATGCAACAAAGTCTCAGGTAAAGGAAGCCGTTGAGAAGATGTTCGAAGGAACAAAGGTTGCAAAGGTAAATACCATGAACTGTGATGGTAAGACAAAGAGACGTGGAATGGTTTACGGCAAGACCGCAAAGACCAAGAAGGCTATCGTACAGTTAACTGCTGACAGCAAGGACATCGAGATATTCGAAGGACTGTAAGCCGCGGTAAGTATACGCAACGTAAGCGTGATAACAAATAGGTATAGTTGAAAGGAGATAAAAAAATGGGAATTAAGACATTTAACCCATATACACCTTCCAGAAGACATATGACCAGCTTGGATTTCGCAGAGATCACAAAGACAACTCCAGAGAAGTCTTTAACCGTATCTCTGAAGAAGAACGCAGGTCGTAACAATCAGGGAAAGATTACAGTAAGACATCAGGGTGGTGGTTCCAGAAGAAAGTACAGAATCATCGACTTCAAGAGAAATAAGGATGGTATTCCGGCAAAGGTTACTTCTATCGAGTACGATCCAAACAGAACAGCAAACATCGCTTTGATCAGCTATGTTGATGGTGAAAAGGCATATATCCTGGCACCTGTTGGACTGAAGGTTGGCGACACCGTTATGAACGGTGCAGAAGCTGAAATCAAGGTTGGTAACTGCTTACCACTTGAGATGATCCCAGTAGGTACAGAGATTCACAATATTGAGTTATATCCGGGTAAGGGTGCACAGCTGGTTCGTGCAGCTGGTAACTCTGCTCAGCTGATGGCTAAGGAAGGAAAGTATGCAACCCTTCGTCTTCCATCTGGCGAGATGAGAATGGTTCCGATCATCTGCCGTGCTACAATCGGACAGGTTGGTAACATCGAGCATGATCTGGTTAATATCGGTAAAGCTGGACGTAAGCGCCATATGGGTATTCGTCCTACCGTTCGTGGTTCTGTTATGAACCCTAACGACCATCCACATGGTGGTGGTGAAGGTAGAGCTCCAATCGGACGTTCTGGCCCATCCACTCCTTGGGGTAAGCCTGCTCTTGGTTTGAAGACCAGAAAGAAGAACAAGCAGTCTAATAAGTTGATCGTAAGAAGAAGAAACGGTAAGAGTATTAAATAGTTTAAGGAGGTAACCTAATGGCACGTTCAGTAAAAAAAGGACCATTTGCAGATGACTATTTGCTCAAGAAGGTTGATGCATTAAACGCTGCAAATGATAAGCAGGTAATTAAAACTTGGTCTCGTCGTTCTACAATCTTCCCTTCATTTGTAGGCCATACAATCGCCGTATATGATGGAAGAAAGCATGTTCCGGTATATGTTACCGAGGATATGGTAGGACACAAGCTTGGTGAGTTCGTAGCAACCCGTACTTACAGAGGTCATGATAAGACTGAGAAGAAGGGTAAGAGATAGAAAGATATTGAAAGGAGGCAACATCCATGGCAAGAGGACATAGAACTCAGATTAAGAGAGAGCGTAATGCAAATAAGGACACCCGCCCATCAGCAAAGGTTTCTTATGCAAGAGTTTCTGTTCAGAAGGCATGTTTCGTTCTGGACGCTATCAGAGGCAAGGATGTACAGACTGCACTTGGTATCCTGGCTTACAACCCAAGATATGCTTCAAGTGTAATAGAGAAGTTGTTAAAGTCTGCAGTAGCAAATGCAGAGAATAATAATGGTATGAAGATGGAGGACCTTTACATTGCAGAGTGTTATGCAAATAAGGGACCTACAATGAAGAGAGTTCAGCCTAGAGCACAGGGCAGAGCTTATAGAATCGAGAAGAGAACCAGTCACATCACAATCGTGCTTGATGAGAAGAAATAGGAGGTCAATATGGGACAGAAAGTTAATCCTCATGGTTTAAGAGTCGGTGTCATCAAGGATTGGGACTCCAGATGGTATGCTGACACAAAGAATGATGAATTTTCAAACAATCTTGTTGAAGACCACAAGATTCGTGAGTTCTTAAACAAGAAGTTGAAGAATGCAAGTGTTTCTAAGATCGAGATCGAAAGAACCACTGATAGAGTAAAGGTTATTGTTCAGACCGCTAAGGCCGGTGTTGTTATCGGTAAGGGTGGAGCAGAGATCGACAAGCTGAGAGCAGAAGTTCAGAAGCTGACAGATAAGAAGCTGAACATTGAGATTAAGGAAATCAAGAAGCCGGATAGCGATGCTCAGTTAGTTGCAGAGAATATCGCTCAGCAGTTAGAGAATCGTGTATCTTTCCGTCGTGCTATGAAGTCTTGCATGTCAAGAACAATGAAGAATGGCGCACTGGGAATTAAGACATCCGTATCCGGACGTCTGGGTGGTGCTGATATGGCTCGTACAGAGTTCTACAGCGAAGGAACCATTCCTCTTCAGACACTTCGTGCTGATATTGATTATGGTTTCGCAGAGGCAGACACCACATACGGTAAGGTTGGTGTTAAGACATGGATTTACCATGGTGAAGTACTTCCTGTTAAAGGAGATAAGGAAGGGAGCGATAAATAATGTTAATGCCTAAGAGAGTAAAGCGTCGTAAGCAGTTCAGAGGATCTATGGCTGGTAAGGCGTTACGTGGTAATACAATATCAAATGGTGAGTATGGTATCGTTGCATTAGAGCCGGCTTGGATCAAGTCTAATCAGATCGAAGCAGCCCGTATCGCAATGACCCGTTATATCAAGCGTACCGGTAAAGTTTGGATCAAGATTTTCCCGGATAAGCCGGTTACAGCAAAGCCTGCTGAGACTCGTATGGGTTCCGGTAAGGGATCATTAGAGTACTGGGTAGCAGTAGTTAAGCCAGGCAGAGTTATGTTTGAGATCGCTGGCGTACCGGAAGAGGTTGCTAAGGAAGCATTAAGACTTGCTATGCACAAGCTGCCGGTTAAGTGTAAGATTGTATCAAAGGCCGATTTAGAAGGAGGTGCTGGCAGTGAAAACTAAGGAATATGTTCAGGATTTAAAGACCAAATCAGTAGAAGAATTAAATGCTGAGTTAGTAGCTGCTAAGAAGGAACTTTTCAACTTAAGATTCCAGAATGCTACCAATCAGTTAGAGAATACAAGCCGTATCAAAGAAGTACGTCGTAATATTGCCAGAATCCAGTCAGTGATGACGGAAAAGGCTAATGCTTAATTATCTGGAAGGAGGAAATTGTTGTGGAAAGAAATCTGAGAAAAACACGTGTAGGCATCGTTACAAGTGATAAGATGGATAAGACAATCGTTGTCTCAATCGTAGATAATGTTAAGCATCCTCTTTATGGAAAGATCGTAAAGAGAACTTATAAGTTAAAGGCTCATGATGAGAATAACGAGTGCAAGATCGGTGATAGAGTAAGAGTAATGGAAACAAGACCATTATCTAAGGATAAGAGATGGAGACTTGTTGAGATCGTAGAGAAAGCGAAGTAAGGAGGCAAAACCATGGTTCAACAGGAAACAAGACTTAAGGTTGCTGATAACACTGGAGCTAAGGAATTACTTTGCATTCGTGTGTTAGGTGGTTCAACCAGAAGATATGCAAATATCGGAGATATTATCGTTGCCTCTGTTAAAGATGCAACACCAGGCGGCGTTGTTAAGAAGGGCGACGTTGTTAAGGCAGTAGTTGTTCGTAGCAAGAAGGGTGCTCGTCGTAAGGACGGTTCTTACATCAAGTTTGATGAGAATGCTGCTGTAATTATTAAGGATGACTTAAATCCAAAAGGAACTCGTATTTTTGGACCTGTAGCTAGAGAGTTAAGAGATAAGAAGTTCATGAAGATCGTCTCTTTAGCACCAGAAGTACTGTAGGGAGGTGTCGACTGTGGCAACAATGAAGATTAAAAAAGACGACCAGGTAGTAGTTATTGCTGGTAAGGATAAAGGTAAAGAAGGTAAGGTTCTTTCTGTAGATGCCAAGAATCACAAGGTCTTAGTAGAAGGCGTGAACATGGTATCAAAGCACAGCAAGCCTAGCATGCAGAATCAGCAGGGCGGTATCATCCAGAAGGAAGCTCCAATTGACATTTCTAACGTAGCTTATCTGTACAAGGGAAAGCCGGTTCGTATCGGATTCCAGGGCGAGAAGAAGGACAAGGTTCGTGTAGCTAAGGTTGATGGCAAGTTAGAAGTAATTGATTAATGAGAAAGGAGGCCGCACAAAGTGAGTAGACTAAAAGATCAGTACAACGAGACAATCGTTGATGCTATGATGAAGAAATTCGAATATAAGAATATAATGCAGGTACCAAAGCTTGATAAGATCGTTATCAACATGGGCGTTGGTGAAGCAAAGGATAACGCTAAGTTACTGGAAGCAGCAATCAAGGATCTGGAAACCATTTCCGGTCAGAAGGCTATCGTAACAAAGGCAAAGAAGTCTGTGGCAAACTTCAAGTTGAGAGAGGGAATGCCAATCGGTTGTAAGGTAACCTTAAGAGGCGAGAAGATGTATGAATTTGCAGATCGTCTGATTAACCTTGCACTGCCTCGGGTTCGAGACTTCAGAGGTATCAATCCAAATGCATTTGATGGCAGAGGAAACTATGCTCTGGGTATTAAGGAACAGTTAATCTTCCCTGAGATCGAATACGATAAGGTTGATAAGGTTAGAGGTATGGACGTAATTTTCGTAACTACAGCTAAGACAGATGAAGAAGCACGTGAATTATTAACATTATTCGGTATGCCGTTCAGCAAGTAAGAAGGAGGAAGATTTCATGGCAAAGACATCTATGAAAGTAAAACAGCAGCGTAAGCAGAAGTTCTCTACCAGAGAATATACTCGTTGCAAGATTTGTGGTCGTCCACATTCAGTGTTAAGAAAGTACGGAATTTGCAGAATCTGCTTCCGTGAATTAGCATACAAGGGTGAAATTCCTGGTGTTAAGAAGTCAAGCTGGTAAGATTTGAAAGGAGGCAAACAACAATGGCAATGAGCGATCCAATTGCAGATATGCTTACAAGAATCCGTAATGCAAATACTGCAAAACATGATACAGTAGATGTTCCGGCATCTAAGATGAAGATTTCTATCGCTGAGATTCTTCTGAACGAAGGTTATATCAAGGCATTTGATATTGTAGATGATGGAAAATTCAAGACAATTCATATTACATTGAAGTATGGTGCAGATAAGAATGAGAAGATTATTACAGGTCTGAAGAGAATCTCTAAGCCGGGTCTTCGAGTATATGCAAGCAAGGAAGATTTACCAAAGGTACTTGGTGGTCTTGGTATTGCAATTATCTCAACCAACAAGGGTGTATTAACAGATAAAGAAGCAAGAAAGCAGAATGTAGGCGGCGAAGTATTGGCTTACGTTTGGTAGGATTGAAAGATAAAATAGGAGGTAACGGCATATGTCACGTATCGGAAGAATGCCTATCGCTATACCAGCAGGCGTTACTGTTGATATCGCAGAAAATAATAAGGTGACAGTTAAGGGACCAAAGGGAACCTTAGAGAGAGTATTACCTGCAGAGATGGAAATCAAGCAGGAAGACGGACATCTGATTGTAACAAGACCAAACGACTTAAAGAAGATGAAATCTTTACATGGTCTGACAAGAACCCTGTTAAACAACATGGTAGTAGGTGTTACAGATGGTTTCACAAAGGAACTGGAAGTAAACGGTGTAGGTTACAGAGCAGCAAAGCAGGGAAAGAAGTTAACACTTTCTCTGGGTTACTCACATCCGGTTGAGATGGAAGATCCGGAAGGTCTGGAGTCTACCGTAGATGGTAACAAGATCATCGTTAAGGGTATTGATAAGGAAAAAGTTGGCCAATACGCAGCAGAGATCCGAGCTAAGAGAGAGCCTGAACCATACAAGGGTAAGGGTATCAAGTATGTAGATGAAGTGATTCGACGCAAGGTTGGTAAGACTGGTAAAAAATAATTAAAGGAGTGAAAAACAATGGTTAGTAAAGTGTCAAGAAAAGATGTTCGTGAAAAGAAACATGCAAGACTTCGTAACCGTATCAGCGGCACTGCTGAATGCCCACGTTTAGCGGTTTTCAGAAGTAATAATCATATGTACGCTCAGATTATTGATGATACAGTTGGAAATACCTTGGTAGCAGCATCTACATTAGATAAGAATGTAAAGGATGCAGTTGATCATACAAATGATGTTGCAGCAGCAGCATGTGTAGGTAAGGCAATTGCTGAGAAGGCATTAGCAAAGGGTATCAAGACTGTCGTATTCGATCGAGGCGGTTATATATATAAGGGCAAAATTAAAGCACTGGCAGATGCAGCACGCGAAGCTGGTCTGGAATTCTAATAAGGAGGAATACACAATATGAAGCGTACAATCATTGATGCTAGTCAGTTGGAATTAGAAGAAAAAATAGTATCAATCAAGCGTGTCACCAAGGTTGTTAAGGGTGGACGTAATATGAGATTTGCAGCACTTGTTGTAGTAGGTGACAGAAACGGTCATGTAGGTGCTGGCTTAGGTAAGGCTGCAGAAATTCCAGAAGCTATTCGTAAGGCAAAGGAAGATGCTACAAAGAAGCTGGTTACCGTAGCAATTAATGAGGAAGGAAGTATTCCTCATGACTGGACTGGTAAGTTCGGCAGTGCATCTGTATTATTAAAGACATCTCCAGAAGGTACCGGTATCATCGCCGGTGGTCCTGCACGTAACGTACTGGAGCTGGCTGGATACAAGAACATTCGTACCAAGTCTTTAGGTTCTAACAACAAGCAGAATGTAGTATTAGCTACCATCAATGGTCTGTCTAACATCAAGACTCCGGAAGAAGTAGCTAGACTGCGTGGCAAGTCTGTAGAAGAGATTCTGGGCTAAGGAGGTTGTTGAAATGGCAGATAAGGTAAAGGTAACATTAGTAAAGTCTACAATCGGAGCAATTCCAAAGCATAAGAAGACGGTTGAGGCACTGGGACTTCACAAGGTAAATAAGTCTGTAGAACTTCCAAACAATGCAGCAACACAGGGAATGGTTCAGCAGGTAAGACATTTAGTAAAAGTAGAAGAGATTTAATAAAGGATAGGAGGTGCACGTAATGAATTTATCAAGCTTAAAGCCTGCAGATGGCGCAAAACAGAGCGATAACTTCAGAAGAGGTCGTGGCCATGGTTCAGGAAATGGTAAGACAGCCGGTAAGGGACATAAGGGACAGAAGGCTCGTTCAGGAGCACCAAGACCTGGTTTCGAAGGTGGTCAGATGCCATTATACAGAAGATTACCAAAGAGAGGATTTACATGCAGAAATTCAAAGGAAATCGTTGCAGTAAATGTATCTGCTCTGGAATGCTTCGAGAATGGTGAGGAAGTAACCATATTTACATTAATTGATAAAGGAATCGTTAAGAATCCTAAGGATGGCGTAAAGATTCTTGGAAATGGAGAGTTAACCAAAAAGCTTACAGTGAAGGCAAATGCATTCAGTGCAGGTGCTGTAGCTAAGATTGAAGCGGCTGGTGGAAAAACCGAGGTGATTTAGGATGTTCAAAACATTTATTAATGCTTTGAAAGTAAAAGATGTACGAAATCGTATACTTTTCACCTTGTGGATCCTTCTGGTTTTCCGAATTGGTTGTAATATTACCATCCCGGGTGTTGATCCTGCAACTGTTCAGTCTGCATTGGATTCGATGCTGGGTACAGAAACAAACGCATTATTAGGTATGTTTTCCGGTGGTTCACTGGAGCAGATGTCTATATTTGCTCTGAATGTAACGCCGTACATTACATCTTCCATCATCATTCAGCTTCTTACCATTGCTATTCCTGCACTGGAAGAGATGCAGCGGGATGGTGAAGATGGAAGAAAGAAGATGACAGCTATTACCCGTTATGTAACGGTTGTACTGGGTATCATCGAAGCTGCAGGACTTTCAATCAGCCTGCAGCGGGCAAATGCCCTTGGAGCAGGCGCAAACGCACTGACAGTTGTTACTATGATCATTACATTAACAGCCGGAAGTACATTGGTTATGTGGTTAGGCGAGCGGATCACAGAGAAGGGAATCGGAAACGGTATTTCCATTATCCTGTTGATCAATATCGTATCCAGAATGCCAAATGATTTCCAGAATCTGTATACCATGTTTGTTCAGTCACAGTTCAAGAATGCAGAGTATGTGAAGGGTATCGGTGCAATTCTGGTGATCGTAGCAGTTGTGATTCTTACCACAGTACTGGTTATCCTGTTACAGGATGCAAAGCGGAACATTCCGATCCAGTATTCACAGAAGATGAGCGGACGGCGTTTGGTAGGTGGGCGTGCATCAGAGATGCCGCTGAAGGTAAATACCGCAGGTGTTATCCCGATCATTTTTGCATCATCACTGCTGTCAATGCCGACGATGATCGTAAGTCTGTTCAAGATTAATGTTACGAATACAGTGGTTCAGGAGATTATATCCAGTCTTTCACAGAACTACTGGTTCAATAAAAATCATCCATGGGGATATGTAGGATTAGCGATTTACATTGCCCTGGTTATCATGTTTGCATACTTCTATACATCGATTACATTTAATCCGATGGAGGTAGCAAATAATCTGAAAAAGAGTGGTGCTTCCATTCCGGGTATTCGTCCGGGAAAGCCAACCCAGGAATATCTGGAGAAGGTTCTGAAGTACATCGTTCTGATCGGTGCAGTTGGCCTGGTAATGATAGCAATCATTCCAATCTTCTTCAGTGGAGTATTCGGAGCAAATGTATCCTTTGGTGGAACATCATTGATCATTATCGTAGGTGTTATTCTGGAGACTATGAAACAGTTAGACTCTAAGATGCTGGAACGCAATTACGAAGGATTTTTAAAGTAAGATAAAGATACAATAAGCTGTAGCTTGCCTACAGCTTATTGGTGCGTTATTATTAAAATATAGAAATGTATAATAGGGAAGATATGGAGTGACTATGGTTACAGCATAGGACATAGGAGGAGAAGCAGATGAAGATAATTATGTTAGGAGCACCTGGTGCAGGTAAGGGAACACAGGCGAAGATGATCGCTGAGAAGTATGGTATTCCGCATATTTCTACCGGTGATATATTCCGTGCAAATATCAAGAACGGTACAGAGCTTGGTGCAAAGGCAAAGCAGTATATGGATCAGGGACTGTTGGTACCGGATGAACTGGTAGTAGATCTGGTGATCGATCGTTTTAAGGCAGATGATTGTAAGAAGGGATACATTCTGGATGGATTCCCAAGAACGATTCCACAGGCAGAAGCGCTGGATAAGGCTCTGGAAGCCATTGGGGATCATGTGGATTATGCAATCAATGTAGAAGTTCCGGATGAGAACATTGTTCGCAGAATGTCCGGCCGTCGTGCATGTGTCGGATGTGGAGCAACCTACCATATCGTATACAATCCTACAAAGGAAGAAAATAAGTGTGATGCCTGTGGCGGAGAGCTGATTCTTCGTGATGATGATAAGCCGGAAACCGTACAGAAGAGACTGGCAGTTTATCACGAGCAGACACAGCCATTGATTGATTACTACAATCAGAAGGGCATCATGAAGGAAGTAGACGGAACTGTAGATATGAAGGATGTATTTGCAGCAATT
Organism: uncultured Clostridium sp.; assembly: GCA_900539185.1. Lineage (GTDB taxonomy): Bacteria > Bacillota > Clostridia > Lachnospirales > Lachnospiraceae > CAG-632. The sequence goes on along the minus strand of UQBG01000007.1, from coordinate 42,113 downwards.
TGCAAGATACTGGGTGAATAACATGCCGATTACCAGAAAAACTCAGAGCGAAATAGAGCTTATGAAAGAAGCTGGTCGGATACTGGCAATCACACATGATGAGCTGGCGAAGGCAGTGAAGCCCGGAATGAACACGAAGGAGATCGACCGGATCGGGGAAGAAGTGATCCGTAGCTTTGGCTGTGAGCCATCCTTTTTGAACTACTGTGGCTATCCGGGTTCCATATGTGTATCCATCAATGATGAAGTGGTACATGGAATCCCAAATGAGAAGCACATTGTTCGGGAAGGCGATATCGTCAGTCTGGATGCGGGTGTTATATATAAGGGCTATCATTCAGATGCAGCCCGGACCCTGATGATCGGAGAAGTGTCAGAGGAGGCTAAACGACTGGTAGCAGTTACCAGACAGAGCTTTTTTGAAGGACTTCGATATGCGAAAGCAGGATATCATATCAATGATATCGGAAAGGCCATACAGGAGTATGTAGAAGCAAACGGATTTTCCGTTGTTCGTGACCTGGTTGGACATGGGGTAGGAAAGAAGCTGCATGAAAAACCCAATGTGCCGAACTTTGGTGGAAGACGGAAAGGACCAAAGCTGAAAGCCGGCATGACCATTGCGATTGAACCGATGGTAAATGCAGGTGAATATGATGTGGTCTGGATGGATGACGGATGGACAGTTGTAACCTATGACGGATCGTTATCCGCGCATTACGAAAATACGATTCTGATCACCGAGGATGAACCGGTGATACTGTCCAGAGCAGAGGGCATAGAGGTATAACATAAGTTTTAGGAGCGAAGAGCAGGAGGTTTTGAATATGTCAAAGGTAGATGCAATAGAAGTAGAAGGCGTGGTATTGGAGAAGCTTCCAAACGCGATGTTCCGGGTTCAGTTAGAGAACGGACACGTAGTATTGGGACACATTAGTGGTAAGATCCGGATGGGATACATTAAGATCCTTCCAGGCGATACCGTTAAAATCGAATTATCCCCATATGATCTGACAAAGGGCCGGATCGTTTGGAGAAATAAATAAACAAAGCAAAGAAAAAAGTTTCGCAAAAAATGGAAAAAACTATTGCAAATACTTGCCGTTAGTGGTAAAGTATTAGCTTGTAGCGGACTTTTTTGAAAGGAGAGATTTTAATGAAGGTTAGAGCATCTGTAAAACCAATTTGCGACAAATGCAAAGTCATTAAAAGAAAAGGAAGCATCAGAGTAATCTGTGAAAATCCTAAGCACAAGCAGAGACAGGGCTAGGAATTTGACGGTTTATTAGTTATACATGTTATTCCCGCATGAATAGCTGGTAAACAGGCTGAAGTTCTGCAATGACCAAACGTCATTGGTCACATTTTTTGAAGCGGCTGTAGCATAGTAATTATGCTAATTACAAATAAACATCATTAATATAGGTGGAAGCGTATACATTTCACCCATACATTGTATGCGGATACGTGGATATTTATATTAAACAAGTAAGAGAATACTATTTTTTATGGAGGTAGAAATACATGGCTCGTATTTCAGGTGTTGATTTACCAAGAGAAAAGCGTATCGAAATCGGTCTTACTTATATCTATGGTATTGGTAGAACCAGTGCTGCGCGTATCTTAAAAGAAGCGAATGTTAACCCAGATACCCGTGTTCGTGATCTGACAGATGACGAAGTTCGTAGACTGAGCGAAGTTATCAACAGCACTCAGGTAGTAGAGGGTGACTTACGTAGAGAAGTAGCTATGAATATCAAGCGTTTACAGGAAATCGGATGTTACCGTGGTATCCGTCATAGAAAGGGACTTCCGGTTCGTGGTCAGAAGACAAAGACAAACGCAAGAACTCGTAAGGGTCCAAAGAGAACAGTAGCAAATAAGAAGAAGTAAGATAGATTTACTCATATCGTTAATATTTAGGAGGTTTCGTAATGGCAGCAGCAGCAAAGAAAGCTACTAAAAAAGTGACAAAGAAGCGTGTGAAGAAGAACGTTGAGCGTGGACAGGCACACATTCAGTCATCTTTTAATAATACAATTGTTACCCTGACTGATGCAGAAGGCAATGCGTTATCTTGGGCAAGTGCAGGTGGATTAGGTTTCAGAGGATCAAGAAAGTCTACTCCTTATGCAGCTCAGATGGCAGCAGAGACAGCTACAAAGGCAGCATTAGTTCATGGATTAAAGTCAGTAGATGTTATGGTTAAGGGACCAGGATCTGGACGTGAAGCAGCGATCCGTGCTCTTCAGGCATGTGGTCTTGATGTATTAAGCATCACAGATGTAACCCCAGTTCCACACAATGGTTGTCGCCCACCAAAGCGTCGTAGAGTCTAATTAGGAGGTACAGGATAGATGGCAGTAGATAGAACTCCCGTTCTTAAGAGATGCAGATCTTTAGGCATGGAGCCAATGTATCTCGGAATTGACAAGAAGTCAAACAGAACATTAAATAGAGCAAACAGAAAGATGAGTGAATATGGTCTTCAGTTACGCGAGAAGCAGAAGGCTAAGTTCATTTATGGTGTATTAGAGAAGCCTTTCCGTAACTTATATGCAACAGCAGAGCGTATGAAGGGCTTAACCGGTCCTAACTTAATGATCTTATTAGAGTTAAGACTGGACAATGTTATCTTCCGTATGGGATTAGCAAGAACCCGTAAGGAAGCCAGACAGATCGTTGATCATAAGCATGTACTGGTAAATGGTAAGTGTGTAAACATCCCATCTTACAGAGTAAAAGCAGGCGATAAGATTGAAATCAGAGAGAAGAGCAAGTCTTCTCAGAGATATAAGGACATCTTAGAAGTGACTGGTGGAAGATTAGTTCCAGATTGGTTAGAGGCAGATCAGGAGAACTTATGTGGTACTGTTAAGGAATTGCCTTTAAGAGAACAGATTGATGTACCTGTAAACGAAACTCTTATCGTTGAGTTGTATTCTAAATAATCCATAAATATTTAGAAATAACCTCAACTTATTAACCCAAAAGGAGGGTCCTAATAGTGTTTGAATTTGAAAAACCTAGAATTGAAATTGCAGAGATGTCTGAAGACAATAAGTACGGACGCTTTGTAGTTGAGCCTTTAGAAAGAGGTTATGGTACAACTCTTGGTAACTCATTAAGAAGAATTATGCTTTCTTCTTTACCTGGTTCTGCAGTTACGTCTGTTAAGATTAAGGGCGTATTGCATGAGTTCAGTTCGATTCCCGGAGTTAAGGAAGATGTAACAGAGATTATCATGAATATCAAGGAGCTGGCGATTAAGAATGAATCGTCAGCCGATATTTCAACCGCATACATCGAGTATGAGGGCGAAGGCGTTGTAACAGCAGCCGATATTCATGTTGACAGTAATATTGAGATCCTGAATAAGGACTTGGTAATTGCTACCTTAAGTGGTCCGGATTGCCGTTTGGATATGGAGCTTACCATTGCTAAGGGCAGAGGTTACGTAGGAGCTGATAAGAACAAGAAGGAAGATTTATCCCTGGATGTAATAGCAGTAGATTCAATCTATACACCGGTTGAACGGGTAAATATGATTGTTGAGAATACACGTGTCGGTCAGGTAACAGACTATGATAAGTTAACATTGGATGTATATACCAATGGTACATTGGCACCGGACGAGGCTGTCAGCCTTGCTGCAAAGGTGTTAAGCGAGCATCTGAATCTGTTCATCGACTTATCTGAAAACGCAAAGTCAACAGAGGTTATGATCGAGACAAAGGATGATGAAAAGGGTAAGGTGCTGGAGATGAGCATCGATGAGTTGGAGTTGTCCGTTCGTTCTTATAACTGCTTAAAGCGTGCTGGTATCAATACCGTAGAGGAATTGACCAACAAGACCTCAGAAGATATGATGAAGGTTCGTAATCTGGGCCGGAAGTCACTGGAAGAGGTATTAGGAAAGTTAAAAGAGCTGGGTCTGGAGCTTCGCAACGGCGAGGAGTAGGATTCAGTGTGTACCACTAAAGCTGAATAATAGTAAGCATAGTGAAGATACAGTTTCAACTGTATAATTATCCACAAGGAGGACATATCTATATGGCAATGTATAGAAAGCTTGGTAAGAAATCAAGTGCAAGACAGGCATTACTTCGTAATCAGGTAACCATGTTATTATACACTGGTAAGATTAAGACAACGGAGGCCAGAGCAAAGGAAGTTCGTCAGATCGCTGAACACTTAATCGCTATGGCTGTTAAGGAAAAGGATAACTTCGATGAAGTAACCGTAACCGCTAAGGTTCCAAAGCTGGACAAGGACGGCAAGAGAATCAAGGAAGTGGTTGATGGTAAGAAGGTTACTCAGTATGACACTGTTGAGAAGAAGGTAAAGAAGGATCAGCCTTCCAGACTTCATGCAAGAAGACAGATGTTAAAGGTGTTATATCCGGTAGTTGAGGTTCCTGCAGAGGGAGCCGGAAGAAAGAAAGCTACGAAGAAGGTAGATTTAACCGCAAAGTTATTTGATGAATATGCACCTAAGTATGCAGGTCGTCCGGGTGGTTATACACGTATCGTAAAGATCGGACCACGTAAGGGTGATGCAGCTATGGAAGTAATTCTTGAATTAGTATAAGAAAAGCGCAGGGCTGTCGCATAATAGAATGCGACAGCCCTATTCTTTTATGTAGATATAGGTGAAACATGATTAAGGCAGATAATGTAACATTTGAATACATCCGACGGGAAGAGGATGGCAGTGTGGCAGAGATCGTTGAGGCAGTCAAGGATCTGTCACTGGAGATTCAGCAGGGAGAATTTATAGCGATTCTGGGACACAATGGATCCGGAAAGTCTACATTTGCGAAGCTGTTGAACGCACTGTTAGAACCGACCAAGGGTACGATTACCATTGAAGGTATGAATACCGGGGAGACGGAAGAGGTATGGAATATTCGCAAGAACGCGGGTATGATCTTCCAGAATCCGGATAATCAGATCATAGGAACAATGGTAGAGGAGGATGTAGCTTTTGGACCGGAGAATCTGGGTGTGCCAACTGAGGAAATTATATCCAGAGTAGCCGGAGCCTTAGAGACAGTGGGGATGACCGCTTACAGCCAACAGTCTCCACATCGGTTATCGGGCGGACAGAAGCAGCGGGTAGCGATCGCCGGTGTACTGGCAATGCAGCCGAAGTGTATTATATTTGATGAATCGACAGCGATGCTGGATCCACAAGGGCGGAAAGAGGTGCTACAGGCAGCACATACCTTGAATCAGGAAAAGAACATAACCGTATTATATATTACACATGATATGGATGAGATTATAGATGCAGACCGTGTGTTGGTACTCCATCATGGAGAACTGGTTTTGGAAGGAACACCGGTAGAAGTCTTTCGGTCGAAGGAACAGCTGAAGGAGTACGGGCTGGTACTCCCGAATATGACAGAACTGACAGAACGCTTGAAGGAAGCCGGAATCATGATTCAGAACCCGGTGCTACGGATGGAAGATCTGATACGAGAAGTGAATCGATTACGTCCGTTACATGGCACAGCCGTGACAGGTGGCGGAATGCAGGAGCGGAAGATTCAGAAAGAATCAAACGGACAGTCTAACGCACAGCAGGCGATGACAGATGGGCTGGTACTGGATCAGGTATCCTACGAATACAGTCCGAAAACGATATATGCATATCAGGCATTGCATCAGGTCAGCCTGACCATTGCACAGGGAGAATTCGTGGCGATCATCGGACATACCGGATCCGGGAAATCAACACTGATCCAGCAGTTTAACGGTCTCCTGCAGCCGACAGAGGGACACATTTACTATAAGGGTAAGGATATTTATGAAAAGGACTATAAACGGGCACAGCTTCGTGGAAAGGTAGGTCTGGTATTCCAATATCCGGAGTATCAGTTGTTTGCTGAGACTGTGTTGGAGGATGTGAGCTTTGGACCAAAGAATCTGGGTCTTCCGTTGCTGGAGATCCAGCAGCGTGCATTTCAGGCAATCGCGGCGGTAGGGCTGGAGGATACGATCTATGATATGTCACCATTTGAACTATCCGGTGGGCAGAAGCGTAGAGTAGCGATCGCCGGGGTACTGGCGATGCAACCGGAGATGCTGGTACTGGATGAGCCGGTGGCAGGACTGGATCCGGCCGGACGGCGGGAGCTGTTGGATATGTTAAAGAAGCTGAATGAGGATGGAATGACGATCGTACTGGTTTCACATAACATGGAGGACGTGGCAGAGTATGCCAGGCGGATCGTGGTTATGGATCACGGTAAGATCGCACTGGATGGAGATACCACACAGGTCTTCCGGCAGGAAAGGACACTGCAGGAACTGGGGCTGGAAATCCCGGTTGTGACACATCTGATGAAGGAACTGGCACGTCTGGGGCATCCGGTATCGACGGATATCTATCGACTCGGGGATGCAGTGACGGAACTGACCGGATATCTGAAGAATGCATCTTATGAGAACGGAAGCTTGTAAGAGAAGGAGGAAACTATGATACGAGATATAACCATCGGACAGTATTATCCGGTTGAGTCTCTGGTTCACAGGATGGATCCGAGGACGAAGCTGGCGATTACCTGTGTTTATCTGATTAGCTTATTTATAGCGAATAATAAATATATGTATCTTCTGGCTATGGTAGCGTTGATCGTGTATATAGCATTGTCCCGGGTACCGCTTCGGTATATGGTAAAGGGTCTGCGCGGCATCCTGATCTTCATTTTGTTTTCGGTAGTACTGAATATGTTTTTTACAAAGGGAGATCCGTTCCTTGATCTTGGGTTTCTGCATATTACCTGGCAGGGCTTTCGGACGGCATGCTATACCACCGTTCGAATCATATTCCTGGTGCTGGGAGCATCGGTCATCACCTATACGACCACACCGACGAAGCTGACGGACGGGCTGGAACGGGCATGCGGATGGTTAAAGCACTTTAAGGTGCCGGTGCATGAGGTTGCGATGATGGTATCGATTGCACTACGGTTTATACCGATTCTGATAGAAGAGCTGGATAAGATCATGAAAGCACAGCAGGCGAGAGGTGCCGACTTCGAAAGCGGATCGATCGTAAAACGGTTAAAGAGTTTATTTCCGGTCATACTTCCGATGTTTATATCTGCGATTCGACGCGCGAATGATCTGGCACTGGCGATGGAAGCCCGGTGTTATCATGGCGGAGAGGGCAGAACGAAGATGAAGCCACTGCAGTATACCGGGATCGATCGGGTTGCTTACGTATCACTGCTGGTATATGTGGCGGGGATGGTCACACTGCGGATCACTCTGACCAACTGGATGTGGATCGGATAGAAGACGAGGAGAGCAGTATGAAGAGAGTAAAACTGATAGTGGCATATGATGGAACAAACTACTGCGGGTGGCAGATTCAGGATAATGGTATCACAGTTGAAGAAGTTTTGAATAAGACGATCTCGGATCTGGTGGGGGAAAAGATTGCTGTCATCGGTGCCAGTCGGACAGATTCCGGCGTTCATGCACTGGGAAATGTAGCGGTGTTTGATACGGAAAGCCGAATCCCTGCAGAGAAGATGAGCTTTGCATTGAATCAGAGACTGCCGGAGGATATTCGGATCCAGAGTTCCTGTGAGGTTCCGCCGGACTGGCATCCAAGGTATTGTAATACAAGAAAAACATATGAATATCGAATACTGAATCGTAAATTTTCGATACCGACCGAACGGCTGTACAGTCATTTCTTTTATTATCCGCTGGATGTGGAGAAGATGCAGCAGGCGGCGGACTATCTGGTGGGAGAGCATGACTTTAAGAGCTTCTGTTCTGCCAGAAGTCAGGTGGAGAATACGGTGCGGACGATTTATTTCCTGCAGGTTATAAAGGAAGGGGATCAGATCCGGATCCGGATTAACGGAAATGGATTCCTCTATAATATGGTTCGGATCATAGTCGGAACGCTGTTAAAGGTCGGAACCGGGATGTACCCGCCGGAGCATATGAAGGAGATTCTGGAGGCGAAAGATCGCCGGATGGCCGGGCCGAAAGCGGAGGCACGCGGGCTTACGCTGATGGAGATCGAATATTTGTAAAGAACCGTCGAAAAGGTAAAAAAACTGTAAAATCACAGGAAATGTGTGGAAAAGTGGCGCATTATCTGTCAAATATACGGAGATTTCCACATAAATATCAACAATTCGTGGATAACTGTAAAAAAAGAATGGCAGTTTCCATGTGGAAAAGCGGATAAAAACGTGATAAAATCAGTGGAAATTTGTTGACACACCAGGCGGAGTGTAATATAATATAAAACTGTGACAAGAAAGATAAATACTTAAGCCAAAGCCCCGGTAATAGTATTATCAGATACATGTTATGTTATTATTTGAAGGAGGAACAACCATGAAGAGTTATATGGCTAGCCCATCAACGATTGAGAGACAGTGGTATGTAGTAGATGCTACAGGACATACATTAGGACGTTTGGCATCTGAGATTGCAAAGGTATTAAGAGGTAAGAATAAGCCTACTTATACACCACATATTGATACAGGTGATTATGTAATCGTAGTAAATGCAGATAAGATTCAGGTAACCGGTAAGAAGATGGATCAGAAGGTTTACTATAATCACTCTGATTATGTAGGCGGTATGAAAGAGACTACATTAAGAGAAAAGATGAACAAGAAACCGGAAGATGTTATTTACTTAGCAGTTAAGGGTATGCTTCCAAAGGGACCTTTAGGACGTGAGATGATCAAGAAGCTTCATGTATATGCCGGTCCAGAGCATGAGCAGGCAGCACAGAAGCCGGTAGCTTTAGAAATCAAGTATTAAGGTAGAAGGAGGACATAACAGTGGCTAAGAAGAAGGATAATAAATTCTACGGAACTGGTAGAAGAAAAAGCAGTATTGCAAGAGTATATTTAGTACCTGGTACAGGTAAGGTTACGATCAATAAGAGAGATATGGACGAGTACTTCGGATTAGAGACCTTAAAGCTGATCGTTAATCAGCCATTCGAGGCTACTTCTACTCAGGGTAAGTTCGATGTATTAGTAAATGTTAAGGGTGGTGGATTCACCGGTCAGGCTGGTGCTATCCGTCATGGTATTGCTAGAGCATTATGCGTAGCAGATCCAGAGTACAGACCGGCACTGAAGAAGGCTGGATTCTTAACTCGTGACCCTCGTATGAAGGAGAGAAAGAAGTACGGCTTAAAGGCAGCTCGTCGTGCTCCACAGTTCTCAAAGAGATAATTCAAACGAATATCGAAAAAGAGCAACAGACCCCGAAAATCCAGTATTTTCGGGGTTTTCTTTATATTCTGAAAATCTATCAGACACCCTCAATAAAAGGAGCGAGTTCTACCTTAAAAATTGATTTGCATAGAGACCAGAATTCACCTGCATTTATACAAATATGCAATTTCTTTTTTACCACAAAATATAGGAGCGCAATGTCAAAGGCAACTCCCTGACCGATAATCGTAGCAAGCATTATCTGCTCGACTGCTCAGACCTATATATTAAAAAGGGTTACAAAACAGGTGAAATCGTAATCGGAATTTGTGAATTGACAAACCATATATCGCACACTATAATAGTTCTAAATAGAACGGTTGACAAGGAGGGATAATGTGCATTTTTGGGATAAACATAAAACAATTACCGGCTATTACGAATCGCTTACAAGATCTATTTGTGACAAGTACGATTTGACACAAATGGAATATGATATACTGATGTTTTTGCACGGCAACCCCGAATTCAACACGGCGGCAGATATTGTCAAAATTCGCAAATCAACAAAATCTCATGTTTCAACCTCACTCAAATCGCTTGAAAACAAAGGCTTGATTGAAAAGAAGCAAAGTGAAAGCAACAAAAAACACATAGAGATTTTTGTGACCGAAAGTGCAAAACGCATAATTTACGAGGGTATCGATACACAAAAACGGTTTGCCCACGATGTGCTCAAAGGATTTTCGGATGAAGAAATCACAACATTCAAAAATATATTTGAAAAAATCTGCAATAACGCAGAAGATTGTTTGAATAATAAATAACAGAGGAGGTGTTAGTATCTTTAAAGTAAAGAAGAGAACACTGTTGCTGATTGCAGGTATCGTGTGGCTTATTGCCGGATTTAATGTGGCAAGACTCGGTGTACTGTCTTATCTTGAAATAGGTTCCAAATGGTATCTGTTTCTGCTTGCAATAGTAGTATTTTTGCTCTTTGGCACAATGTTTTACAAAATGAGCCAAAAGCACACAAAAAGAATTATGGACTATGAAGAATACAGACCGTTTTGGCATTTCTTTGACTTAAAGGCATACATCATTATGGCCTGTATGATGAGCGGAGGTATCGGATTGAGAGCCGCAGGAGTATTCCCTGACATTTTCATTTCATTCTTCTACTCTGGGCTCGGCTGTGCACTTGCATTGGCAGGAGTTATATTTATCAAAAATTATATCGGCTATGAAAAGCTGAAAGAAAAGTTTTGATTATGGCAAACGAAAAAATACAAACCACAAGTTTCTGATAGCGTGGAATCAATTTTTGACGCAGTATCTTTTGCTATATTCTGATTAGTTTGGACTAACTAATAATACATTCATTTAAAATAAGTAATGAACACCTCATCCTGAGGTGTTTTTTTATATAAATTGTGATAAGATATATATTATAGTAGTTGAGTATTAAGCGTAATTGAGAAGTCATTTTCGTATTAATTAGAATGGAGAGATGTTTATATGACAACTGTAAACACAAAAAGTGGTAGAATTATAAAAGTTGTATCAAGAGAAGAAGAGAAAAGCACATTGACAGAATCAGATAGTGAAATGGATGAAAGAGCGGTTGAAGCTGTTAAGGCAGCAATAAATAAAGCAAAGATTTGTAAGAAACCTATAGCGGGTTATGATGAAGAAAAGAAGCGGGCTTATGTAGAGTATGCAAACGGGGAAAGAAAGTATGCAGAATAGAAAACCAATGATTCTTGTATTAGCAGGTCCAAATGGTTCAGGGAAAAGTACAATAACAATTTTTTAAGAAAAGCAAAAAAAGAGGGGTATTTCATAAAATGTATATTCGTGTTAACAGTTGATCCACAAATTAATATTACCAGAATAGAATCCCGTGTGGCAGCAGGTGGGCATAATGTTGATAGCGGTAAGGTTATTGAGAGATATTATAAATCAATTGATAACATAAAAGAGTTACTTGATATATGTGATATTATGCATGTTTATGATAATACTAAAACACCAGAAAGAATTATTCGTAAGCATAAAGAAGAACTATCAATATATCCAAATGAATATTGGAGTGAACAAGATATATTGGGATTGATGGAATAATATTATTGGCAAAACATCAGGTCAATGAGTAAGATAGTACGCAAGATAATGCGGAAGTTTGGGAGGTAAATTATGATACGGGAAGACTACATAATGAAACTGGTGAAGGAAATGATACGGACGATGCTGAAGCTGCTCTTTGACATCGATACCGATGAACCATCGGCAGAACTGTTAAATGAGGCTGAGAAGCAGGAGTATGATGCCTTAACGGCACAGATCGATGCGGGAGAGATCAACGAGGCGGAGGATCGGCTGTACGACTGGGTGGAACAGCAGCCGGAGCGGGCAGATCATGAGAATGCCAGATTGCCGATTCTTTTTTATGCCTATCTGAACCGGAAGAGCGAAGACTATCTGGAGGAGCATGACTTCAGCCGCGAGGAAGTGGAACTGGGACTGCGTTCCATCGCAGGAAAAGAAGGACTCATGAGTCTGGCGGAAACCTTTTTGAATCCGTAGTTCCGGACGCATGAGTCACGATTATACCTGAAAGAACTGTACGGCTATGGAGTAGTAGAGCATAGTCGTGCAGATATCTACGACGGTAGAGATCAATGGACCGGCCATAACGGCCGGATCCATATGGATCGCTTTTGCTGCGATTGGCAGCAGACAGCCGATCAGCTTTGAAAGAACAACAGTTGCAATGATCGATAACGTCAGAACGATCGCCAGCGTTGGATCGTGATAGAAGATCAGAACGCGGGCACCATTGATGACAGCCAGGATTGCACTGACAACCAGAGCGATGCGGAATTCCTTCCACATGACGCGGAGGAAGTCTTTGACATGAATTTCACCCAGAGCCAGGCCGCGAATCATCAGAGCCGAACTCTGGGAACCGCAGTTACCGCCGGTACCGGTCAGCATAGGCATGAAGGATACCAGAATTGGCAGGGTACTAATGACCTTATCATAGCTGCTGATGATAGATCCTGTGATGGCATTGCTGAGCATCAGGATAATCAGCCAGAAGATCCGGTTCTTTACCTGAGCGAATACACCGGTCTTAAAGTAGGAGTCATCACTCGGTGTCATAGCAGCCATAATGGAGATATCCTCGGTATTCTCTTCCTGAATGACATCCATTGCATCGTCGAAGGTGATGATCCCGACCAGACGTTTTTCCGTATCGACCACCGGCAGAGCCAGAATATCATACTTCTGGAACTGGTGTGCAACGACTTCTTTATCTTCTAATGTATCTACATAGATCAGATTTGTTTCCATGATATCACTGATCAGGGTATCGTCCTGAGCGATCAGCAGATCCTTGACGGATACGATGCCGATCAGTTTACGCGCCTCTGTGACATAGCAGGTATAGATCGTCTCCTTGTTTGGACCGATCTTACGGATTCGGGAGATGGCCTCCTTGACTGTCAGCTTCTGATTGAGATTCACATACTCGATCGTCATCAGAGTACCTGCACTGTCCTCCGGATATTTTAGAATCTGATTGATGGTATTTCGGGACTGTGCATCGCAGTTGCGCAGGATACGGCTGACGACATTCGCCGGCATTTCCTCGATCATATCGACGGTATCATCGATAAAGGTCTGATCCAGCACCTCTCGCAGCTCCTTATCGGAGAAGCCGTTGATCAGATTTCCCTGCATATCGCTGTCCATATAGGAAAAGGTATCGGAAGCCAGTTCCTTTGGCAAAAGCCGGTAGAGTAGCAGGACATTTTTTTCTTCAAATTCCGTAAAGAGCAAAGCCAGATCCGCGGGGTTCTCGGAAGCCATGATTTCTCTTAATTTGCTAAATTTTTTCTGATTCAGATTCTCGCTGACCAGTTGAAAAAGGGTCATATCTTCCTCCATGTTGGATCCTCCTTGCTGTGTATTATGAAAGGTTTATGAAAACTCCCATAAATTTAAAGGTACACGGTTTCGTAAGGTTTGTCAATGAAAAACCAGTGTGTTATACTGGTAAAAACATCAAAGACGGTGTCGGAAGAGATGGCAAAGGAGATGCTGGAAGAATGCCTGTGAAAAAAGTAAATGGTGACAAGAAAGAAGGATCAAGTATGATGTGGTTTATATTGGCACTGTTGTCTGCAGTGTTTGCGGCTCTGCTATTATAAGGCGTTGCAGCTTGGCGAGGCATCCACGGTCGTTCCGATTGATAAGCTGAGCATAGTCATTATCCTGATTTTGGCATTTGTATTCCTGCACGAGAAGTTCACCGTGAAGTCAGCGGTCGGGGCGGCATTGATAACTGCCGGAACTCTGGTCATAGTACTATAGATAGCAGGTATGCAGTAGATTTTTGAAGCCGATTAGTATATAATAGGCTATCAGAGTATTTGTGGGAACAACGCGTAGCCGGATGTGAGGAGAGCAGAATGGAAGCGTGCGTAGAGAAAAAGAAAGGGATCAGTGGCAGTACGATCAAGATGATCGCGATCATTACGATGCTCATTGATCATGTTGGAGCCGCTATATTGGAGAAACTGATGCTGCAGCGGGCAGCGTTGGAGCCGGGAGTCGGAACCGTAGTCACAGTGAATATGGGCGATTCGGGTATGAGCCTGACTGTGGCGTATTATATTACACGTTGTATTGGAAGAGTCGCATTCCCGCTATTTATATTTTTGCTGGTGGAAGGACTGGAACATACAAGAAATCAGTGGAAGTATTTGATACGCATGGCTATATTTGCGATTGTATCAGAGATTCCGTTTGATATGGCATTTAATCTGTGCAGAGAACAGATCTTTGCGGGACAGTTGTTTGAAATCCGCCATCAGAATGTGTTCTTTACTCTGACGATAGGTCTGCTCACAATCATAGGATTGAAGAAGGTGGGAGAGAGTAAGCTGCCGCCGTTCCCTGCGATGGTGCTTCGGTTCGGTATTCCGATTACCGGAATGGCACTTGCATGGGTACTTCAGACAGACTATGGGGCTGTCGGGGTACTGGCGATTGTAGTGATGTACCTGTTCCGGAAGAAGAAGGTTCTGGCAAGTGCGATGACCTGTCTGAGTCTTCTGTTAAGCAGTGCAATGGAACTGACGGCATTTATAGCGGTCTGGCCGGTGGCAAAGTATAATGGGAGCCGTGGCTGGAAGCTCAAATGGTTGTTCTATCTGTTTTATCCGGCACATCTGCTGATTCTGTGGCTGATCTGTCTGGGTATGGGAATTGCATAGATAGCGTGGAGAACACGAAGAGAGAATCAATGGTAAGGATGAAATGAGGTGCACAGGATGCAGCCAAAGAAAGAAGAACTAAAAAAACGATTTGCCAGACACCGGGAATCGCAGGAGTATCGGGAGGAGTTTAACCGACTGATGGACTTACAGTTTCAGGATTTCATGCAGGAGTTCCTGGACTTTCATACCAGAGTGACACAGGAAATGGTAGAGGAAACGGGGAATCAGAACCCATCCGTAGAGGAACGGGAATGGTACTATCTGTATTACGGCGGAGAGCTTTACTCGGATGTAATAAAGGCACATCAGTGGGGCAGAATGGTAGATATGGCACTGGAGCTGATCGATAAGGAACAGCAGGAATAAGAATTAGGCAGGAAGTATAAGTGAAACAGCAGATAACGAAAAATGCAATAGAGACCGCGTTCCTGAAGCTGTTGAAGGATCGAAACTTTGAGAAGGTGATGGTGAAGGACATTGTAGAGGAATGTGGCCTTACCAGAAATACCTTTTACTATTATTATGAGGATACCTATAATATTCTGGCAGATATTCTGGAACGGGAGATCCGAAGGATGATCGAAGAGATGGAGGCTGGAAGTGGTCTGATTCAGGCATCCGAGGATATCTTTGAATTCCTGGATGAGAATCCAAAGATTGCCAGACACCTGTTTACTTCATCGAAGAAGGATGATTTATACGGATATATAGGAAGTGCGGTAGATATCGTAGTGCTTCGTTGGATTGAATTATCTGCGGAGGGGAAAGAAGTGACCGATCACGATAAACGGAAGATCGCCAGAATGTGCCGTTATATAGTGCAGGGAACGATATCGGAGTGGGTAGAGCGTGGTATGAAGTATTCCATAAAGGAAGAGATGGTACAGCTAAAGCAGATGTTAGCAGGTGTATTGGAACAGATGTTGAAAAATAGTAAACAATAATTTATTGCACATATGCGGCCGGATGTATGGTTTTTGTACATCCGGCCATTTTTGTTTCTATTATTTTTCTACATAAATCGTTATATTCATATATGGTAGTTTTTAAAACTACGTCGATTAGACAGTAAATGACGGAAAACACGGAATGTACGATGGAGGAAAGCATGGGAAAAGTGGTTCAGGGATTCCTGCGGGGCGTGATTCAGGCAGGTATGTATCTGGCATATCGTCCGAAGGTGATATATAAGAATCGAAAAGTAGCAGAGCTTATGAAGGACAATGCTCCGGTGGTATTTATCTGTAATCATATGAGCCACAACGATGGAGCTTTGATCGCATCGGTTCTTCATAAGAAGAAGCCGTATTTTCTGATCGCAAAGGACTGGTATGATAAGAAGCAGTTCGGTGTGTTTCTAAAGGCATATGGAAGCGTGCCGGTAGACCGGTCCGGTATGGATACCGGTTGGTATGATGCATGCAGAAAGCTGTTAGAGGCAGGACATTCGATTCTGATCTTCCCGGAGGGAAAGACATCAAAGGGAGAAATGAGTGAGTTTCAGCCGGGCTTTGCGGTATTGGCAGAGAAGACAGGTGCCAGAGTAGTGGAGTGTGCACATATCGGAGAGTATCATGTATTCTTTGGAGAGCGGAAACGGATTATGATCGGTGACAGCTATGCACTGGAGTGCCCACGAGAACTTCGAAAGTCTCTGTATGCAAAGCAGGTGGCCGGAGAAGCCAGAGAGCGGATCCGTAAGATGAAAGAAGTTTTGATCTGCCTGAAGGAGCATAAGAAGCTTGATGAGAAGTCTGCATGGGCTGCCGAGGCGATTGAGGGCTATGATAAGGAAACAGACGGACAGACAGCGGAGGCTGCCGCTACGAAGGAGTAGCAGGCAGAGAAACAGCGGAATTAAGCACAGTGTGCTTGATGAAGAAGCGTAAGCTTCATATATACAAACAATATGTTATGAGAGAAAGGAAGAAAAACCATGGAAAGAGCAGAAGTAGCAGCAAAGATTAAGGATATGTTAGTAGAGAACTTAAGAATCCCGGCAGAGATGTTAGAGGATGATGCAGAGTTATTCGGTGGCGAGATCGGTCTGGATTCTGTAGATTCATTAGAGATCATCGCAGGTATTGATGATATGTTTGGCGTAAATATGACAGGCGTAGATAAGACAAACTTCAGAGATATTAATTCACTGACAAACTATGTAATGGAAAATGCGGAGGCTTAATTCATGAAGAAACGGTGCGTAATTACCGGACTGGGAATCATATGTCCGGTCGGAAATGATGTTAAGGAAAGCTGGGACAGCATTCAGGCAGGAAAGTCCGGACTGGGTGTTGTAAAGTCTGTAAATACAGAAGGCTGCTATGCCAATCTGGGCGGAGAAGTCTTCTGTGACGATCTCCCGGCACCACAGTATGATCGTTCGGCCAGACTGTGTATCAAGGCGGCTGAGGAAGCCATTGAGGATGCCGGTCTGACAAAGACAGCAGCCGGACAGGCTGGTGTGATCGTAGGCAGCTGTATCGGCGGAGCAGTCAGTATCGATGAATATCTGACTGCACAGAAGGAAGGCAAAGAGGATGACAGCCGGATTCCAAATATGGCAGCTTCCTCCATTGCAAATAATGCAGCCGCATATCTGGGACTGAATGGCGTAACGGCAAATATCGTAAATGCCTGTGCCGCAGGTACTATGAGTATTGCATATGCCTGTGATCTGATTCGTTCAGGCAGTGGTGACATATTCCTGGCCGGTGGTACGGATCCGTTTTCTTCACTGGCGTTTGCAGGCTTCCATGCCCTGCATGCGTTATCAGAAGAACCATGCTCTCCATTAAATCACAGTCATGGTATCACATTGGGCGAAGGCTCTGGTATCCTGGTTGTAGAGGAGTATGAGCATGCAGTTGCCAGAGGAGCAAAGATCTACTGTGAGGTAGCGGGCTATGGTGTAAACTGTGATGCATATCACATCACTGCACCGGATCCTTCCGGAGAAGGTCAGATGGATGTTATCAAGCGGGCACTGAAGTCTGCGGAGGTAGCTCCGGCAGATATTGCCTATGTGAATGCACATGGAACCGGAACGGCAAAGAATGACGAGGCAGAGTTCTTATCTCTGCATACGATCTTTGATGGAACGGATGTATCCGTCAGCTCCACGAAGTCTATGACCGGTCACTGTCTGGGTGCCGCCGGTGCAGTAGAGGCAGTCTTTACCGTAAAGGCAGTGAGCGAGGATATTTTACCTCCGACGATCGGATACTCAGAGGAAGATAAGGTAGCTCTGAAGGAAAAGGCCGGAGATCTGGATTTTGTTGCAAATGACAGCCGGAAGAAAGAGATTCCGATGGCGATGTCAAACTCTTTTGCATTTGGCGGAACCAATGCCAGCATCATCTTTGCAAAGGAAGCAAAGGAGCAGGAAGAAGCAGCGAAGAAGAAGCTGTATATCACCGGTTATGGACAGGTATTGAGCCGGAAGACAGAGGAAGCGGCCAAGGTTGCAACCGTGGAACTGGATATGAAAGACTTCACGGAACGCGGTGTGAAGCTGGGTGTATTCCGGAAGCTGGATAAGTTCAGTCAGTTACAGCTGGTAAGTGGTATCGATGCATTAAAGAGTGCCGGAATCACAGTATCTGAAGAGAATGAGCGACGGATCGGAACGATTATCGGAACCTCTGCCGGACCTGTGACCGAGGTATCGAACTTCCAGAAGAATATCTGCGATAAGGGTGCAACTGCCGGTAGTGCATTTACATTCCCGAATACCGTATACAATGCTGCAGGTGGACATTTCTCCATCTTCACAAAGACCAAAGGCTACTGTGCAACGGTGGCAAACGGCACACAGGCAGGTCTTCAGAGTGTTGCATATGCATGTGATGTTCTGGAAAAAGGAAATGAAGATATCATGTTGGCAGCCGGAACAGACGAGGGTTCTGATATGGTGACCTTCTTCTATGAGCACAGCAAGATCAATGGTGAGAATACATTAGGTGAAGGCAGCTCGACCATTGTATTGGAGACTGCAGACAGTGCCGAGAATCGACAGGCACATAAGTATGCGGAGGTAGCGGGCTATGCCTGTACACATTCTGCCGGAACAGCAGAGTATCCGGAGGCACAGGCTATGAAGGATGCGATCACGAAGGCATTGGAGCGTGCAGGCTATCAGGCAGATGGCATCGAGAATGTCTATGCGGTGATCAGCAATCAGAGTGAAAAGCAGACGAAGGAGCAGGCAGTACTGGCAGAGATCTTTGGTGATAAGAAGGTTCTGGATGTAAGAACAGAGACCGGAGACTGTCGGGCAGCCAGTGCAAATGCACAGTTGGTGACAGCAGCCAATGCAATTGATGACGGCAGTGTGGAGAGCGCACTGGCAGTATCCTATGGCTGCGGTTCTTATACAGCAGTCGTACTGAAGAACTGTTAAGAATCAGACAGGAGGATATACAGATATGAGTACAGCAATTGTAACAGGTGCTTCCCGTGGAATCGGGAAGGCCTGTGCGATAGAGCTTGCAAAAGCGGGCTATGATATAGTAGTGAATTATGTGTCAAATGAGGCGGCAGCACAGGCAGTCGTTCAGGAGATTGAAAGTCTGGGGCAGCGGGCACTGGCGATTCAGGCAGATACCGCAGACCTAAAGGCGGTTCAGGCAATGTTCCGTACAGCGGGAAAGGAGTTTGACAGTATCGATGTTCTGGTAAATAATGCCGGAGTTGTAGATGATAAGTATCTTTTGATGCTGCCGGAGGACTCTCTGGAACGAAGCTTGAGTATTAATATCAAGGGATATTTTCATTGTGCACAGAACGCAGCCCTGAAGATGATGCGTAAGAAAAAGGGATGTATCGTGAATATTTCATCGGTAAGCTCGATTGTAGCAATTCCGGGACAGAGCGTGTACAGTGCAACCAAGGGAGCTGTGAATGCAATGACTGCGACACTGGCAAAGGAGCTGGCGCAGTACGGTATCCGTGTAAATGCGGTAGCACCGGGCTTTATTGCTACGGATATGATCGATCAGATTCCGGAGGAGCAGCGGGCAGAGCATCTGAAGACTGTCCCGCTGGGACGCTTTGGTGAAGCGGAAGAGGTTGGAAAGCTGGTACGGACATTATGCTCAGACGATATGGCATATGTGACCGGACAGACGATCGTTATGGATGGAGGACTGAGCCTATGAACCTCTTAGAGATTAATGAACGTATGAGACAAAGACCACCCTTTCAGATGATTGAGCGGGTAACAGAACTGACACCGGGAAAGTCGGCGACAGGGATTAAGTGTGTATCGGTCAATGAACCCTATTTTCAGGGACATATGCCGGGATATCCGATCATGCCGGGCGTTCTGCTGATTGAGACGGCAGCACAGTTGTGTTCACTGGTCATCGAACAGGATGGCGTGGATGACAGCAAGATCTATGTGTTGTTAAAGGTGAAGGACTTTAAGTTTGTAAAGGCTGTGATTCCGGGCGACCGTCTCGAGATCAAGGTAGAGTGTCTGAGAGCAGGAACCGGCTTATATGAGTTCAACGCGGAGATCTTTACAGACGGAAAGCTGAGAGCAAAGGGCGGTATGCTGTTTACAGCGGTAGATAAGGAAAGCGTATTCAGCGAAGAAGCCTGAGGTGAATGGCATGAAAGTATTAGTAATAAACGGAAGCCCAAAGGGTGAGCGTAGTAATACGATGTGGCTGACACATGCATTTGTAGATGGGTTTCCGGATACGGCGGAAGTGAAGTATATAACGCTGCGGGAAAAGGATATTCATCCGTGTATGGGGTGCTTCTCCTGCTGGACAAAAACACCGGGACAGTGTGCGGTAAAGGATGATATGCAGGAGATCTATCAGGATATTCTGGAAGCAGATATTATTATAGAAAGCTTTCCATTATATTTTGCCGGTATGCCATCCCGCATGCGGATGATGACGGAGCGTTGTCTGTTATTTACCAAGCGCTATGAAGGAAGTCCGGAGGATACGTTCCATTCGATTCTGGAGATGGAGGAACACAGTCTGAAGGATAAGAAGCTGGTTGTAATCTCATCCTGTGGATATGTATCTATGGATACAATGTTTGAAGGGCTGCTAAAGGAGTATGACCTGATATGCGGAGAAGGAAACTTCACAAGCATTTTATGTGCGCAGGGAGAACTTCTTCAGGCCGGCAGCCGAACCAGACAGGTAGTGAACTATCTGGAGGAAGTGAAGCAGGCAGGACGGGAATACTATGCGAATGGACAGATTTCAGAGGAGCGTAGTCAGTCGTTAATGAAACAAATGGTATCGCCAAGAACCTTTGAAGTACTGATTAAACGGTATTGGCAGGAAAGAATGTAAAGTAGTGAGAATATGAACAAATATGATATTGTCAAACAGGCAAAAATCTTTAATTTAATTATTTATTCCTTTATGGCGGTCGTTGGCTTATTCCTGTTGTTGTTTACCGGGCTGGGAATCAGACAGGAGATCGTGATCATAGGTGCGTTGTGTATTCTGGTGGGTGGTGCAAAGATGTTGGGATACTTTTCCAATGATCTGTACCGGCTGGCATTTCAGTTCGATTTTGCGGCGGGGCTGTTCCTGTTGATTATAGGCATCCTGTTCCTGATCGTAGGAAACCGGAATCCGCAGGCGATATCCATCACAATCGGAATCTATGTATTTCTGGATGGACTATTGAAGCTTCAGACGGCATTGGATGCAAGGAAGTTCGGGGTTCCGAAGTGGTTTATTATGCTGCTGACAGCCGTGTTGGTAGTTCTGGTAGGGATCGTAGCCTTACTGGCACCATATCTGGATGAGATTCCACAGTTTGTACTGCTGGCAGTTTCATTGATCGTAGACGGACTGGTCAATATATGGATCACTGCTTATACGGTAAGGATTCGGGCAAAGAAGAAGAATCTGGAGGAGCGGTTTGGACTGTCGGAGGATGAAAAAGACCATAAGACGGAATGAAACGATGAAGAATAAAGAAGAGGATAGATACCATATGAATGGGATCTGTCCTTTTTTTCTTGCGTAGAAGAAGAAAAAAAGGTATGATAAAGGGGATGTAAATACAGATATAAGAACGAGGAGGAATACACATGTATAGTTTTGATGAGATCACCAAAGTAGATCCTGAGATTGCGGCTGCGATTCAGGACGAAGTAGGAAGACAGAATAGCCACATCGAGCTGATCGCGTCCGAGAACTTTGTAAGTAAGGCAGTTATGGCAGCTATGGGAAGTCCATTGACCAATAAGTATGCCGAAGGATATCCGGGAAAGCGTTACTATGGTGGCTGTGAATATGTAGATGTAGTTGAGAATCTTGCAATCGAGCGTGCAAAGCAGATCTTTGGCTGTGAATATGTAAATGTACAGCCACATTCCGGCGCACAGGCAAATATGGCAGCCTTTTTTGCCATTATGAACCCGGGCGATACCTTTATGGGAATGAACCTGGCACATGGCGGACATCTGACACACGGCAGCCCGGTAAATATGTCCGGTAAGTATTTTCATGTGGTTCCTTATGGAGTAAATGATGAGGGCTTTATCGACTATGATGAAGTACTGCGGATTGCAAAGGAGTGCAAGCCAAAACTGATCGTGGCCGGAGCCAGTGCATATGCCCGTGCGATTGATTTTAAGAGATTCCGTGAGATCGCAGATGAAGTAGGCGCATATCTGATGGTAGATATGGCACACATCGCAGGTCTGGTAGCAGCAGGTCTGCATATGAGCCCGATTCCGTATGCACATGTTACAACAACAACGACGCATAAGACACTGCGTGGACCACGTGGTGGTATGATCTTATCCAGCAATGAGGTAAATGAGAAGTTTAACTTCAATAAAGCAGTATTCCCTGGTATTCAGGGTGGTCCTCTGATGCATGTAATAGCAGCAAAGGCTGTATGCCTGAAGGAATGTCTGACACCGGAGTATAAGGAGTATCAGAAGCAGATCGTGAAGAATGCAGCAACTCTGTGCAAGGCACTGCAGGAGAGAGGTTTCAAGATCGTATCCGATGGTACCGATAATCATCTGATGTTGGTCGATCTTCAGAATCTGGAGATGACAGGAAAGGAAGTAGAGAAGCTTCTGGATTCAGTTAATATTACCTGTAATAAGAACACCGTTCCAAATGATCCGAAGTCTCCGTTTGTTACGTCCGGTATTCGTCTGGGTACACCGGCGATCACATCCAGAGGTACGGTAGAGTCCGATATGATCATCATAGCAGATGCGATCCGTGCAGCAGTGATTGATAAGGATAATGCAAAAGCAATGGCACTGGTTAAGGATATTACAGATCGGTACCCATTATATTAATCTGTCAGTTTTATAGGAATGATAATTGAATAAAAGAATGTAAAAAAAGTCCAAATTGACCTATTATCATGTCATTTTATTACCTTTAAGACCGGGAGTGGATTTGCTATAATCATCACGATTTGAAACCTGAAAGGTAAGGAGGTAATGAGATGGCAACAGAGGTTATGAAGAAGAATTCGGGAATGAAGGATTTGACTGTGGGAAAACCGTTTGCGTGTATCGTGGGATTCTGGATACCGGTATTTCTGGGTACGTTATTCCAGCAGTTTTATAATATGGTAGATACGATGATCGTAGGAAAGTATTTGGGCTTGAATCAATTGGCTGGCGTAGGTGTAACAGGCTCGTTGTCTTTTTTGGTCATCGGGTTCTGTACCGGTATCTGCAGTGGATTTGCGATCCCCGTCGCACAGTCATTTGGTGCAAAGGATGAGCAGGGACTGCGGCGATACGTAACGAACAGTGTATGGTATTGTACCGCAGTTTCTGTTATTATGACGGTTTTGACCGTTGTTTTGTGCAGACAGATGCTGGTGTGGATGAATACCCCGGATGGTGCTATGCGTTATGCGTATAACTATATCGTCGTAATTTTTGCCGGGATTCCGTTTACCGTTCTTTATAATATGGTATCCGGTATTTTCCGGTCGTTGGGAGACAGTCGTTCACCGGTTGTATTTCTTGTGATTTCCTCTATCCTGAACATTGGATT
Source organism: uncultured Clostridium sp. (assembly GCA_900539185.1). GTDB lineage: Bacteria > Bacillota > Clostridia > Lachnospirales > Lachnospiraceae > CAG-632. The sequence goes on along the minus strand of UQBG01000007.1, from coordinate 18,597 downwards.
GGATCTACTCTTTATTCCGGTATTCGGAATGGATGTAGAGGGAGCCGGTCTGGCAACGATCATTGCACAGGGAGTATCCGGTTTTGCGAGCCTGATCTATCTGGTTCGGAAGTTTGAGATTCTGAAGATGCAGCCCGGAGACTGGAAGCCGGATAAGGCATACCTAAAGACACTGACGATCATTGGTATACCGATGGGGCTGCAGTACTCGATTACGGCGGTTGGTTCGATTATGTTACAGACTGCTGTGAATTCCTTTGGAGAGATCGCAGTGGCAGGTGTAGCTGCATCAAATAAAGTATACTGCCTGCTAACCTGTCCGTTGGAGGCGATGGGAAATACAATGGCAACCTATGCCGGACAGAATATGGGAGCCGGACGGACAGACCGGATCACAAAGGGACTGTATCAGTCGATTCTTGCATGCATGATCGTTTCGGTTATAATGTTGGTTCTGGTATTGCTGTTTGGAAATGAGATGTCGATGCTCTTTATTAATAAAGGTGAAACAGAGGCACTGGGGTATGCATTCCGGTATACGTTACTGTATACGATAGGCTTCCCATTGCTGACGTTGGTTTTGACCGTACGATTTACGATTCAGGGAATGGGCTTTTCGGCATTTGCGATGACCGCAGGAGTTCTGGAGATGGTGGCCAGATGCTTTGTGGCAATCGTACTTCCGACATACTTTGGGTTTACCAGTGTATGTCTGGCAAATGTATGTGCCTGGCTGGCAGCAGATCTATTCCTGGTTCCTGCATTCTTCTTCTGTAGAAGGAAGCTGGAAAAGAAACTGGGAGATCGGCAGCCGAACGGACAGGAAGAGCAGATCGGTTATAAAAAAGGGTATAAGAAGACGCACTTGCGCTTGCGTTCATCCGCAGAATAATTGTATACTAGGGAATAGAAATACAGGATAACATGAGATGAATGGAGGAGATACCATGAATAGTCCGTACATATCAGAAGATATCGTATATGTAGGCGTAGATGATAAGGAGATTGACCTGTTTGAGAGCCAGTATGTAGTTCCAAACGGAGTATCCTATAACTCCTATCTGATCTTGGATGATCAGATCGCATTGATGGATACCGTAGATGCAAGAAAGACTACGGAGTGGCTGGAGCGAGTCAAGCAGGAGCTGAAGGGAAAAACGCCGGCATATCTGATTTTATCGCATTTGGAGCCGGATCATTCGGGAAGTGTGGAAGCAGTCGCAAAGGCATATCCGGATATGAAACTGGTAGGAAATGCAAAGACCTTTGCCATGCTGCCACAGTTTATCGATCTGGATACTACGGATCGACAGGTAGTTGTGAAGGAAGGCGATACGCTGTCGCTTGGAAAGCATACGTTACACTTCGTGATGGCACCGATGGTTCATTGGCCGGAGGTTATGGTAGAGTACGAGGAGACGGAAAAGGTGCTGTTTTCTGCGGACGCATTTGGAAAGTTTGGTGCGTTGGATACAGAGGAAGACTGGGCATGTGAGGCCAGACGGTACTATTTTAATATCGTAGGAAAGTATGGCGGGCCGGTTACAACCCTGCTAAAAAAGGCAGCCGCACTGGATATACAGACGATTTGTCCACTGCATGGACCGGTATTAAAAGAGAAGCTGGAATATTATATCGGGAAGTATCAGACCTGGAGCAGCTATGAACCGGAAGATAAGGGAATCCTGATCGCATATGCATCGATTCACGGAAATACAGCACAGGTTGCTCAGAATCTGGCAGAGATCTTAAGAAGCAAAGGTGCAGAGAAGGTTGTGGTCAGTGATCTGGCAAGAGAGGATATGGCAGAGGTGATCGAGGATGCCTTCCGCTATGATCGGATGATACTGGCAGCAGCCAGCTATGATGGCGGTGTATTCCCTTGTATGGAGAGCTTTCTGGCACATCTGAAGTCGAAGGCCTATCAGAAGCGTAAGGTAGGGCTGGTAGAAAATGGATCCTGGGCACCGTGTGCAGGACGGATCATGAAGAGCACTCTGGAGAGTATGAAGGATATCACACTGGTAGAACCGCTGGTTACGATCCGGTCTGCGCAGAAGCCGGCGGATGAAGTACAGTTAAATGCACTGGCAGATGCTATGCTGGCAGAATAGCCGGGAGCACCCGTTAACCGGAAAAGGTTGGAAAGAAGTGATGTCCCAAGGCCTTTCCGGTGGAAATGCTGGAAAAGAATTCCTGAATAAGATCAATGGCAACAGGCTTCGCCTCCTCATAGAGCTGGCGGAGCTTTTTGTTTGTTTCGGCATATTCCGGCTGTGGTTCCGGTGATATAACCATTCCTGCGATGGAGTCATACTTGCCGATCAGACGCAGGAATAGAAAGATGGATTTTTTGAAAAGAGTATCCTTCAGGCGGAGGCCATCATTACATAGAACCATGAAGCGCAGCGCACTTAGGATCTGCTTGCCGGTAGTATGACCGTAGAACTGCCGGATGACGGATGCATTTTCTTTGGATATATGGATCGATGAGGTGACCAGTGTGTTAAGTGGCAGGTGATCTTCTACGATCAGAAGGCGTTCAAAAGCACCCTCGATCGCACAGTGATGCAGACGGCTGCTGTGTACCATGCGTTCAATATACGGATGGCAGACCAGATCCAGTGCATAATGACACAGAACACCGCACATATAGGCCAGAGAGGCTTCCTTTGTGCGACGGGCACGGATCGTTCTGGCAGCAGCCTGAAAGAACTTGCGCCCCTGCCAGTCGTGGATACTGTAACCTAACTGATTGACATAATTCTTCCGGATCGGATGATAGAAAAATAGGATATCCGGTCCCTGCAGGCCGATATCATATAGTTCCCGATATTTAGACACACAGTGTTTGGCAGGTTCCGGTAACATGTCAAATAAATCACGTCCAAAACGGGTATGAGCATAAATAGATGGCATATAAGTACTCTCTCTTTCCCTTGCTGATTCCTAAAATTACTATTAATTTCCTGTTAATTTTCCTCAAGAAACATTGTAGGTAGGTTGACTTCTTATGTCAAGCTTGTTATAATATGTTCGTACATTTGTAATAAGTTCGTAACATTTAAGAGCTATTTCGTTAGGAGGAACGTACATAATGATACGCAAGATGATAAGGAATACGGTTCTGTTAGCCGCAGGTGCAGGTATGGTGATCGGTTTGAATGCATATGCTTATACACCGGCGAAGGCAGCAGATGCTTATAAGGATACAGCAGTAGCGGGTATCGATGCAGCGATTGAGCAGTATGTGCTGAATCATCCGGATGCTACCGTTTCTACGGAGGCGGTTGCCAATGATCCATTAGGAGAGGCAACGACCGAGGCAGTTACCGAAGAGGCACCGGTATCAACAGCCAGATATCCGAAGTTTGAGAATAAGCTGATGGCAAATGTCTCTGATTACATGAACATTCGGGCAGAGGCGGATGAAAATTCCGATGTGGTTGGTAAGCTTCCGCATGGAGCCGTAGCAGACGTCCTGGAACAGGGCGATACATGGACAAAGATTGAGTCTGGTTCCGTTACCGGATATGTAAAGAATGAACTCGTTGTATTTGGTGATGATGCCGGAGATTATGCAGAAGCAAATTGTGATAAGATCGCAACAGTAACGACTACAACATTGAAGGTTCGGGAAGAGGCAAATGCAGACAGTACCTGTCTGACGATGATTCCGGAAGGAGAAACCTATGAGGTTCTGGAGACAGCAGACGGATGGACAAAGCTTTTGATTTCCGAAGAGTTTTCCGGATATGTATCAAATGAATTTATAGAGATCGATTATGATTTGGGCAAGGCGATTTCGAAGGAAGAGGAAGAGGCAGAGGCTGCCAGACAGGCAGAGCTGGCAAGACAGGAGCAGGCACAGGCAGCACAGGCAAGTCAGGCGGCATCCCAGCCGGCACCGGCAGCTACACCATCTGCACCGGCAGCAGCCCCGCAGGTAGATACCAGTGTAGTAAGCGGTTCCAGAGCGGATCTGGTAAATTACGCATTACAGTTTGTGGGCAATCCATATGTATATGGTGGCAGCAGCTTGACGAGCGGTACGGACTGTTCCGGCTTTACTATGAGTGTATATCGTCACTTTGGTTATTCCCTGAACCGATCATCCAGAGATCAGATCTATAATGGTACGAATATCGGTATCTATGAGGTTCAGCCGGGAGATCTGTTGTTCTATAACAATGGTGGATCGACCATCGGACATGTAGCGATCTACATCGGTGACGGAAAGATCGTTCATGCCAGTACACCAAAGACCGGTATTATTGTATCGAATGCATATTATCAGACTCCATGTGGAGCAACCAGAATCATGCCATAGGGAATGGCAAAGACTGGGTGAGGCACCCTGGTGGAGTGAAAATCAGAATAAAGAAAATCAGAGAAGGACGTCGATAAGAAGTCCTTTTTTGATTTTAAATTAATTGGAACAAAGGTATTGACAAGGAAACTTGTCAATGCTATACTACACACAATGAATGACAAGGAAACTTGTCAAAATGAAAAGAGTTCTTGTCATAGCAATGCAAAGGAGTATGGTATGACAGGAAGGATAGAAAAGAAAGGAGCAGATGGAATGCCACTCTATAATCACTTGAAAGAGTATCGGGCAAGACTGGGCGTGAATCAACAGCAGATGGGTGTGTTATGTGGAACCTCCCGACAGACGATCAGTCAGATCGAACGGGGCGACTATTCCCCATCTGTCAGTCTGGCATTGAAGATCGCTAAGGTGTGCGATGCAAAGGTGGAAGATATATTTGAGTACGAGGAGGAAGAGTCATGAAGGAAGAGATGTTGAAGCAGAAGGAGGAAGAACTCAGACAACAGGTAGCAGCGGATAAAAAGAAAGGGAAAAAGAGCTTCTGGATATTTCTGATTATCTTAATAGCCGCCTTTTTCATCGGTGGCATTGCAGGGATGATAACCTTTGGATTAAAGGGCGGAGCAGCATTATTACAGGCATATACGGCACAGATTTATAGCGTTTGTGCAATCGTAGTACCGACTATAATGGTAGTGTTCGATGTTGTCATGACGGTTATCTGTTTTGTGCAGTATGGAAGTCTGAAGAAGCGTGTTGCAATCTGGATGGAGCAGGGGGAGGATGAAGAAGAACTGGATCGGATCGAGCTTCGGATGAATCAGCCCATTGCGTTTACAACGATTGGTATGATTATAAACTTCTTTCTGGTGGCGGTGAACTGGAAGCTGGATAGCTGTATAGAGGAGCCGAGTGTACTCATCAGCAGCATGGTAATGCTGGGGAATCTGGCATTTGTTTTAGGTCTGGTGGTACAGCTTATGATCCAGAATCTGGTGGTCAATCTGGAAAAGCAGTTGAATCCGGAGAAACGGGGAAGTGTGTTTGATCTTAGGTTTCAGGAGGAATGGATCAATAGCTGTGACGAAGCGGAACGGTTGATAGAGTACCGGGCAGGCTTTCAGGCGTATAAGATCGGGCAGTATGTGTGTATTGGCATGTGGGTGCTATGTATCATGGCACAGTTTGCATTTAACACAGGAGTATTTCCGGTTGCCTGTGTGACAGTCATATGGATGGTGTTAGTATGTGTATATCTGACAGAACATATACGGCTGGAACGAAAAAGCCGTGGCTTGAGTAAATAGCAGGATTTCATATTATAGTAAGAAAGGAAGCGAATACAATGAATGAAGGGAAGCAGAATCAGATGAGTGGATGGAAACGGACAGGCTGGATCGCACTGGGAGTTGCACCGGTGGTTGCTGTGTTTTTATGGCAGGTGATAGCCAGTGCAGTAGGCATGATTGTGTATGAGGTATATCGGGCTTATCAGGCAGCGGCAGCGGGGGTGACTGAGATTGATAGTGACCAGATTATTGCAGACTTTTTAGATGGAACCGGGATGTCATATAGTATTCTGATGTTTAGTATTTATGTGGGATATTTAATTATCTTTGGACTGTGGTATGGATTTATGTTTGTGCGGAAGCAAAGAACCGGAAGCTGGAAGCAGGTATGGAAGCCACAGAGGATTCTGGGAATTATTGGCTGCGGAATTGCACTGCAACTGTTCCTGTCTATGGCGTTGACCGTGATTCTTCCGCTCTTGCCAAAGCTGCAGGAACAGTATGCGAGGCTGATGGATACTCTGGGAAGTGATTCTGTATTCATGATGGTATGCGTCTGCTTGCTGGCTCCGATAGCGGAGGAACTGATTTTCCGAGGGCTTTCCCTTCGAATCTTTCGGAAGGCAATTCCGTGGCAGGCGGCTGTAATCGCACAGGCACTTCTGTTCGGTATCTACCATATGAATCTGGTGCAGGGAGTTTATGCAACGCTTCTGGGGCTGATTCTGGGCTATACGGCATACCGTTATGGTTCTGTTCTGCCGGGCATGCTGTTACATATTGTGATTAATTCATCAAGCTATGGATTGAATTTTATATTGCCGGCTTCGATCGAGGACAGTCTTCCGGGACAGATCATAGCAGGTGGCATAGGAATGGTAGCAGCCATTGGTTGCCTGCTCCTGTATGTAAAAGGTGTCAGACCGGCAGGATCTGTGAAAAGTACTGCAACCAATTAGTACCGAGCAGCTGTCTTAGCTCTGCTTCTGATATGCCGCGTTCCATAAGACGGGCGGTTAGGAGCAGAGCTTCTTCATGATTTTCCAGACAGTCTTCTTTTTCAATGAGATCCGTCTGATCTCGACCTCTGGTATAAGAATCACATAAATCGAATCCAAAACCAATGTGTGAAAAACCAATGAAATGACTGATATACAGGATATGCTCACACATTTTATCAAGGGGATTACATCCATCGGAACCTACAATATATTTGTTCGCATTGATGCCGAGGATGCCGGATTGACAGGCCAGAGACTTTAGCTGAGCATCGGTCAGATTCCGGTAGTTTGGATGAATCGTCCAGGAATTAGAGTGAGTCGCTATAAATGGAAGAAAAATATTGCTTCTGTTTATGTGATTGCATAAATCATCATATCCTTCATTGTTCAAATGGCTGATATCGATAAACATGGAATGTTTCATCAGGCAATCTAAGGCCTGATAGCCCAAAGTGGTGATAGTGCCCGGAATATCTGTAAAGTTTGCGGCGGTACAGCAGCCGGTTGCTAAGAGATTCTGACGACTCCAGGTAAGACTGGCACCGCGTACACCAAGTTTGTATAATGCATCGATTTTTGTGATATCATCGCCGACGCAGTCCAAACCCTCCATATATAGCAGAATTCCGATTTTTTTCTTTGTTAAGACCGGTTCAAGGTCCTTTTTACTCGTTACCAGAATCAGATCATCTGGCAGGGTGCAAATTTCTTCCTTTATAATAGCAATTTGTTCCAGAGCAACCTGATACCCCTGTTCCCAACAGAGTTCACCGGTGTTCCAATAGTGTTGCCATAGGGCAGCCGATGAGGATCCGCCGGCTGTGGATGCTGATATGGTGGATCGTGATTGGTCCGATGGAAAGAAAACATGGTTTTCGATGTAGATTGAAGAAACGATGAGCTGAATGCCGGCCTGTCTCCAGTGTGGTAGATAGAGTCGTCGGATGACATCCGTTTCACCATGCTGATGCCGCAGTCGGAGCTCGCCTGCCAGATCATTGTGTGCATCGACAACCGGAACCTGTCGATGAAGTTCTTTTGCCTGCTCCAGATATGAATTCATAAGGAACACCTCTCTTTCATAGGAATAGTATATCGTATGTTGCGAACGAGTAGAAGTGTGAATATAAGATTGGCGATGGAAGATAGAAAAGAAATGAAGAGAATTGTAATAGCGGGGAAAAAGAATCAGATTGCAAATTATAAGCAGGCAGTTAAGCAGGCAGGAGCAGAGGGGATCGGACTCTTCGAAGAAGAATGGACGAACGTAGTTCAGATGGATGGACTGTTACTGCCCGGTGGCGGTGATATTGCACCGGAGTACTTCGGACAGAAGAATCAGGGATCCAGGCAGATGAATCCGGTACTGGATGCTCTTCAGCTAAAGCTGTTGGAAATATACTGTAAGCAGAAAAAGCCGGTACTGGGAATCTGCAAGGGGATGCAGATCATAAATGTGTTCTTTGGCGGAACGATACAGCAGCATTTACAGACGGCGGATCAGCATGAATACCGGGAGGGGGATCAGCATCATATGACGATCGCACAGGAGGGATCGATTTTAAGTCAGCTATATGGGTTGCGCTTTCCGGTGAACTCGGCCCATCATCAGGGACTGGACCGGATCGGAGAGGGACTGCTTCCGATTCAATATGCACAGGATCAGGTCGTGGAAGGGATTGTTCATGAAGAACTTCCGATCCTTGGGGTTCAGTGGCACCCGGAACGTATGCCGGGAACACAGGGAGCGTGTAAGCATGGCGAGCGGATATTCGAATATTGGCTGTCGCAGTGTTCCCTCCATTGATTTTCAACTGTCAGATGTGCTACAATGACACCATAAGTATACATTAGGAGGATAATGCGTTGATTAGCAGATTAGTAAACAAGATTGAACAGTTACATGCCCCGATCGTGGTAGGTCTGGACCCGATGTTGTCCTACGTGCCGGAGCACATTCAGAAACGGGCATTTGAGGAATATGGCGAGACTTTGAAGGGTGCCGCTGAGGCCATCTGGCAGTTTAATAAGGCAATCGTAGATGCTACCTGTGATCTGATTCCGGCAGTAAAGCCGCAGATTGCTATGTATGAACAGTTCGGCGTGGAAGGGGTTCTGGCATTCCAGAAGACCGTAGAGTACTGTAAGAGCAAGGATCTGGTTGTGATCGGTGATATTAAGCGTGGTGATATTGGTTCTACCTCTGAGGCATATGCAGTCGGACACCTGGGCAAGGTTCAGGTTGGCAGTCAGGTATATGCCGGCTTTGACGAAGACTTTGCAACGGTGAATCCATATCTTGGTTCGGATGGAGTGAAACCATTCTTAAAGGTATGTAATGAATGTGACAAGGGTATCTTTGTGCTGGTGAAGACCTCGAATCCGTCTTCCGGTGAATTCCAGGATCAGAAGATTGACGGAACTCCGCTGTATGAACTGGTAGGCAGGAAGGTAGCTGAGTGGGGCGAAGAGAGCATGGACGGAGCATACAGCAATGTAGGCTGTGTAGTCGGTGCAACGTATCCTGAGATGGGTAAGGTGCTTCGGAAGCTGATGCCAAAGACCTATATTCTGGTGCCGGGATATGGAGCACAGGGTGGTAAGGCAGCCGATCTGGTTCATTACTTCAACACGGACGGACTGGGTGCTATCGTAAATTCATCCAGAGGGATTATTGCAGCATATAAGCAGGAGAAGTATCAGAAGTATGGTGCAGAGAATTTCGCAGATGCTTCCCGTCAGGCAGTGATTGATATGCGGGAGGATATTAACGGAGCATTAGGCAGATAAAAAGGTACGAAGGAGAGAAGGATATGTCCACAGTCAAGATAACGGCTACGGTGATTCATCAGGAACCGATCGGAACCGGAATATATAGCATGCAGTTACAGGCAGATGCAATCGCGAAGCAGGCGCAGGCCGGACAGTTTGTGAATCTGTATAGTAAAGACGGATCCAGACTGCTTCCGAGACCGATCAGTCTGTGTGAAATCGATGCCCAGTCGGGAACACTCCGGCTGGTGTATCGAACAGCCGGAAAGGGAACGGAGGAGTTCTCCCATTTACGGGCGGATGACCGAATTGATATTATGGGACCATTGGGAAATGGATTTACAAAGAAGCCGGGAACCGCAGTCCTCATGGGTGGTGGTATCGGAATTCCGCCGATGCTGCAGTTAGCAAAGGAACTTTCGGCTATGGGAGCAACGGTACAGGCTGTACTGGGATATCGTGACGAGACATTTCTGGATGATGCATTTGTTCCATATGCCGATGTATTCTATGCCAGCGAGGATGGAACGCATGGTGTGAAGGGAAATGTCATGGATGCATTGCGGGAATATGGAATCACGGGAGATACAATCTATGCTTGTGGACCGACACCGATGCTGCGTGCAATCCAGAGCTATGCACTGGAGCAGGGCATCGAGGCACAGTTATCACTGGAAGAGAAGATGGCATGCGGAATCGGAGCCTGCCTGGCGTGTGTATGCAAGTCCAAGGAGAAGGATCATCATACCAATGTACATAACAAACGGATCTGCAAGGATGGTCCGGTATTCTTAGCCGGGGAGGTGGAATTCTAATGAATACATCTGTAAATATAGCAGGAGTTACCTGGAAGAATCCGGTAACGGTAGCATCCGGAACCTTCGGCTCCGGAGCCGAGTATAGCGAGTTGGTAGATCTGAATGAACTGGGAGCGGTTACCACAAAGGGGGTTGCCAATGTTCCGTGGCCGGGGAATCCGACACCGAGAATCGCTGAGACCTATGGTGGTATGATCAATGCAGTTGGCCTGCAGAATCCGGGTATTGACCTGTTTGCAAAGCGGGATATTCCGTTCTTAAAGCAGTATGATACCAGAATCATTGTAAATGTATGCGGAAAGTCAGAGGCAGACTATGTGGAAGTTGTTGAGCGTCTGGCAGAAGAACCGGTAGATATGCTGGAAATCAATGTATCCTGCCCGAATGTAAAGGAGGGCGGTATCGCCTTTGGACAGAATCCGGAAGCTCTTTATGGTATTACAAAGGCAGTAAAGGCTGTGGCAAAGCAGCCGATCATTATGAAGCTGAGCCCAAATGTAACGGATATTACAGAGATGGCAAGGGCGGCTGAGGCAGCAGGGGCGGATGCATTATCGCTGATCAATACGATAACCGGTATGAAGATTGACATTCACAGACGGACATTTGCAGTCGCCAATAAGACGGGTGGACTGTCCGGTCCTGCGATTAAACCGGTTGCTGTTCGTATGGTATATCAGGTGGCACATGCGGTACAGATTCCGATCATTGGTATGGGCGGTATCTGTACAGGAGAAGATGCCATCGAGTTTATCATGGCCGGTGCAACGGCTGTATCGGTGGGCACAGCCACTTTCCACGACCCAATGGCATCTGTAAAGGTTGTTCAGGGGATCCGGGACTATATGGAACGCTATGGAGTCGAGGATATTAATGAACTGCGGGGAATCGTGGAATAACGGTTATGGTGATGAAAAGTAAGACAATACAAACAGTTTCGATAGCGGTGTGTGACGATGATGAGGAACTGCTCAGACAAATGGAAATGGTGCTGCGGCAGGTGTCGGAATCGTCGGATATTAAGCTGTATTCATCGGCAGAGCGGTTGCTGAAAGAGGTTTCATGTAGAAACGGGCAGGGAGGAATTTCTGCACATTGGGTTATATTTTCTGATATTGAAATGCCGGAAATGAATGGGATCGAGCTGGGAAAACGGTTACGGGAGGTATGTCCGGACAGTGTTCTGATCTTTACAACCTCACATCCGGAGTATGCGATTCATGGTTACGAAGCAAGGGCCTTCCGCTATCTCTTAAAGCCGGTATCGGCAGAGACTGTGCAGAGGGTGTTGACAGATGTGCAGAAAGAATGGAATCGCCATCGGAAGCAGATACTGCAGATGGAGGACACCGGACGACAATTGGATCTGGATGATATTCTGTACATGAGTGCAGAAGACAAATATACGATGCTTTATACGCAGCAGGAGCGTCTGATTGACCGAACCAGTCTGCAGGAGCTGGAAGGTATGCTGGAGAACTGTGGCTTTTATCGGATTCATAGAAAGTATCTGGTAAATCTGCGATACCACAGAAGTATGTCGAAGGGAATGTTACAGCTAAGCAATGGTCAGGAGCTTCCGGTTAGTCGAAGACGGGAGACCGGCTATCGGGAGACTCTTAGAAAATGGATGGAAAGGGAACTACTATAAGATGGCTGATTGGCTGGCAACGATATTCATTATTTTTGAAAATGCAGTTTCAATCCTTACGGTGTTTCTGATTCAGCAGATATTCTTTGGAGTAAAACGATGTTCCCGATGGTGGCAGTATTTGATTTTGCTGGGTGGCACAATGGCATACAATGGGATTCTGCTGGTGATTCCGGGAAATACGGATATGTGGCAGACCTGGATGCTGATTCTGCTTCCGGTGATACTGGGTGTGATATTTGCGGAGAAACAGAGATGGAGATCCGGGCTGGAAGGTGCACTGGCAGTACTGTTGTATGGCTGGTATGGTCTGCTGATTCAGATGCTGGAGTCTTTGTTTGGACTGGAACGATATGTCTGGTTGATCGGAACGCAGAGGGAGTCTGCTTTGAGTCTGATTATGTATGCACTGCTGTTGGCAGGACTGTTTGGAGTCGTGTGGAAGGGGCTGCGAAAGGGACTGAGTCTGCGGACCAGTGCAGGAGAAGATGTTATATTCTGTATCATGGGGATTCTGTCCCCGGTATTTACACAGGGGATTACGTATATTAATGAAAATGTAGGTGGCGGAATCTATTCTGTGGCCTGGGTGATTTTCATACTTGTTTTGAACGTTGGTATCTTTGCGGGGATTGTTTACCGGAAGATGGCAAACTATTATCGGGAAGTATCGGAGAACTATCGACGGAGCTTCGATACGGAGTATCAGTACTTTCGGGATTACAAGAAGAATCAGAGTGATCTGGTCCGGTTCTGGCACGACTGGAGAAATCATATGCTGGTGCTGCAGGGACTGCTGGATCAGGGGCAGTATGAGAAGGCACAGGCATATTTTCATACGATATCGGAAAAGAGTGGAATCGCAGCAGGTAAGGTGTTGACCGGAAATGAAGTTGCGGATATCCTGTTGAACGCCAAGGAACAGCAGATGGAGCAGAATCAGATCGCACTGCATATGCATGGAAGTCTGGAGGGTCTTTCCAGACTGGAAGTGTCGGACTGTAGTATTTTGCTGGCAAACCTGCTTGATAATGCGATTGAGGCAAACGAAAAATATACGGGAGAGCGTTATATCGAGATACAGGCGGTTGAATTGCCCGGAACATTGGTTTTATCGATTGAGAATCCAATAGCGGAGCCGGTACAGAAAAGAGGAGAACAGCTGCTTACCAGCAAGGCCGACAAGGACCGGCATGGAATCGGAACACAAAATGTCCGGGAGATTGTGGAACGGTATGGCGGAGACTATCAGATCCGGGTATCGGATCAGGTGTTTGCGGTACAGATTCTTCTTCCATTAGATAAATAGAAAATCGACGAGGCTTAGTCAGCCTCGTCGATGATACGTTTTACTTCATCTGTATGTTCCTGACACAGAGCCAGAAGCCGGCTGTCATCGGATTCTGCATCGGTGGTGTCTCCGAATAAGGCAATGTAATAGATGTATCCATCCTTTTCATATACCTCACTGGCTTTTACCTGAACCGCATTTGTCGGATACTGCAGAGCTTCATTTTGCTCGTAGTCCAGATACTGATTCAGTGCATCCAGGACAGCTTGTTCCTGTCCCTGCTTTGGCTGTACGATCATGAGCATATCAGACTGGACGGAAATCATAGGCATTTCACAAAAGTAGTCTTCATACATATCCGGACTCAGTCCAAAGAGCGACTCCAGGGTGTCGGCGTCGACAGCCATATCCGGGTAGTAATCAAACGATATGGAAGACTTGATAAGCTCTGCCATCTCGCTGACGGAGTGGGAGTTCCCGGAGGAACCGCCTGCACCACAGCCGCTGAGCAGCAGGGCGATCAGTGTCACAAGAGGTAGTATACGGGTTGCGAATGTTCGAATCTTCATAAGAACCTCCTAATATTTCTTTTGTATATAGTATAACAGATAAAAGAAAAAATAAAAGCATGAAACACCACTGATTTGTTGGTTGAAAAGAAAAGTATGGGATGATATACTAATTGCGTATATCTATGCTAAATGGTGAATGAATATAGAATGAAAATGGTTTAATATAAGGAGGATACAGCAGGATGGAGCAGTACAAACAGGAATTTATAGAATTTATGGTTGAGAGTGAAGTATTGAAGTTCGGTGATTTCACACTGAAGAGTGGAAGAAAGTCACCATTCTTTATGAATGCCGGCGCATATGTAACAGGTACACAGTTAATGCGTCTGGGTGAATATTATGCGAAAGCCATCCATGAAACCTATGGAGATGACTTTGATGTTTTATTTGGACCGGCTTATAAGGGTATTCCGATCAGCGTAGTAACGGCAGTGGCTTATGCAAAGCTGTATGGAAAAGAGGTACGTTACTGTTCCGATCGTAAGGAAGAGAAGGATCATGGTGCAGATAAGGGAAGCTTTCTGGGAAGCAAGCTGAAGGATGGAGACCGGGTAATCATGATCGAGGATGTAACAACCTCCGGAAAGTCTATGGAGGAGACGGTGCCAAAGGTAAGAGGTGCCGCAAATGTGACGATTATCGGTCTGATGGTATCTCTGAACCGGATGGAAGTCGGTATGGGCGGAAAGGTAAGTGCACTGGAAGAGATCAAAGAGACCTATGGCTTTGATACAAATGCGATCGTATCTATGGCTGATGTTGTAGAATGTCTGTATAATAAGCCTTGCAACGGAAAGATCGTCATTGATGATACCCTGAAGGCTGCAATAGATGCATATTATGAAAAGTATGGCGTAAAATAGGAGGGAGCAGTATGGAAGAGAGTACTTATAAGACAATGGCAAATTCCGGGATTGCAAATCTGGTATTGGGGATCGTAGCGATCTGTTCCGGGATTGCAATCGGTGTATTGATGATTGTAAATGGTGCAAAGTTGATCAAGTCGAAGTCAAGACTTACATTTTAGAAAACGATGGAGTCGGACTGGTATAAAGATATATGAGTAAGAATAAGAAAATGGATAGCAGGAAGAAATTTCGAGTGCTATGTTTGATCCTGTTTTGGATCTATGTAGTGGCAATCATCTATTTTCTGCTATTAAGTGATATGTATGGAAGGACAGAAGGGTATTCGGATTATCGCTATAATCTGATTCCGCTTCTGGAGATCCGTCGATTTATACATAGTGCGCTGAATGGGGGAAGCATTAGCTATGTGGATATCTTTGTAAACCTGGTGGGAAATGTAGTTGCATTTATTCCGTTTGGGGCATTGATTCGATGGGTAAGAAATCAGAAGACGGGATTCTTTACTGCGGTATTGTACACATTTTTATTTAGTCTGTGTATAGAAGTGAGCCAGCTGCTTACCAGAGTCGGAGTCTTTGATGTGGATGATCTATTACTAAATACGCTGGGAGGAGCGATTGGCTATGGATGCTATCGACTGCTTCGGGCGATAGACAGGAGGCGGTATCAGAATGGCAAGAAGAAGTCATAGACCGTATAAGTTTCAGGATATTCATCATTCTGTAGACGGACTGGTTGCTACAGGCCTTGGGATTCTGTCCATTTTGATGCTGGTCGGGGAGATGATTATGACTGTGCAGAGCAGAGGGCAGGTCGGTGGTATAGCCGGTTATATGGGTGTGATTGCCTTTTGTTCAACGGTCGTAGGACTGATATTTTCGATCCTGAGCTGGAAGGACGAGGAGACCATGGATACCTTTAAGCGGGTAGGTACCTTTATGAATATTATTTTGATTCTGTTGAACCTGGTGATCATTCTGCTGGGAATATTTGCAGGATAGGCAGGCAGATGCGGGACAGGTCAGCATGAGGAAAGGCGGAATAGAAACAGTATGGATTATAGAGAAGCATTTGCAGAAGAGAATGCGGAAGTAAAAGAACGGTACGAACTGGCACTGGAGCGGATTCAGAGTATTCGACAGGAGGAGACAGTGCAGGAACCGTTCTTATCCTATTTCCGACAGGCAGCAGAGATAGTAGAAGCGGCGGATAAACAGCGGGATCTGGATATCCGCCGTTGTATGCAGTATACAGAAGAAGTGTTGGAAAGACAGAATCTGGCATTTTATGAAGAACTTTTGCCGGAACAGTATGAACACAGCTACGCGAATCCACAGTATGCGGTTCGGGTCCTGGGTGAGGCATATGGCGCGATGCTTAGCTTTTTATATACGGAGCTTCGAGGGTGCCAGATCTATGCCAGAGAGTCCCGGATGCAGGAAATGACGATCTTTATGGAGCTTTTGATCGAGATCTATAATCTGTTTGAAGATGCGGCGTCATTGACAACCGCCCGGCTTCAGAAGGTGTTGTATTACTTTTATTATGACTATTGTGATGTGCTGGTTCCTGCCAGAGTACGGGAGCAGTATGATCCGGCACTCGATTATTATACACGGATCGTAGAAGAGGCAGATCTGACCGACATGCGTTATCTGTATGCCTATGGAGACTATATCTCTGAAAATGAGAAAAAGACGGCGGCGTTCATGAACGGACTGCCGCAGGAGGAGATCGAGGCACTGGCCTTTACCTATACCGATGGATACCGCGAGGGCTTCGAGATTGCCGGGATTGATCTGTCAAAGAAAAAATATGTGAATCTGCACTATGCAATCGGACAGGAACGGATGATCCGGGCAGCGATCCGACAGTTCCGGGAGCTGGGACTGGAGCCGGTGATTTATCGGCCGGCAGTCAGCCGTATTAACCGTAAGCAGACGCGGAGAAATGGTGTGACAGCGACATCTCCGAATCGTCAGTATGAGTATGATCATCGGCAGGATGATGGCATTTATCTGGATCGAAACTTCATGGAGCGGAAGCTGGAGGTGCTGACGAAAGCGTATGAGGAGCAGAAGGCACTGGTTCGGGATTATGCAGGACCGGCGGTGGTCGAAACCTTTGGTGAAATTCCGTTTGAACCACAGCAGAAGCCGGAGGCGGTCACACTGAACCCAAAGCAGCAGGAGCTGACCGTAGAGGATGCGACGCAGTCTGCCCGGATTGTGAACCGATATGTAAACCGAGAGGAATACAGCTTTACAATCATCGCTTACCCGACACCGGAGATTGGTGCGGAGTTTGAGGATATCTTCCGGGAAACCGTAAAGGTAAATACACTGGATAAGAAGCTGTACCGGCAGATCCAGGAGGTTTTGATAAATGAACTGAATGAGGCAGAGAGCGTGCATGTTCTGGGTGTCGGAAAGAATCGTACGGATATCCGGGTTATGATGCATGAACTGGAGCATCCGGAACGGGAAACGAACTTTGAGAACTGTCTGGCAGATGTGAATATCCCGGTAGGGGAGGTGTTTACATCCCCGAAGCTGAGCGGCACGCAGGGCTGCCTGAATGTAAGTGAGGTATATCTAAACGGTCTGCGGTTTGTAGATCTGGAGCTTCAGTTCCGGGATGGTATGGTGGCTGCGTATACCTGCAGGAACTTTGAAACGGAAGAAGAAAATCAGCGGTTTGTAAAAGAGAATCTGCTGCTGAACCGGGATACACTTCCGATCGGTGAATTTGCAATCGGCACGAATACCACGGCCTATGTGATGGCAAATAAGTATGATATCGTTTATAAGCTGCCGATTCTGATCGTAGAGAAAATGGGACCGCATTTTGCCGTAGGAGATACCTGTTACAGTCACAGCGAAGAGAATCGCCTGTATAATCCGGACGGCAAAGAGATCGTGGCAAAGGATAATGAGTGTTCGATCCTGAGAAAGGAATCAGAGGAGCAGGCATACTTTAACTGCCATACGGATATTACGATTCCTTATGAGGAGATCGGTTCGATTACTTCGGTGCATAAAGACGGAACGGAAGTTGTGGTTATGGAGAACGGACGATTTGTCCTTCCGGGTACCGAGGAGCTGAACCGTCCGCTGGAGAAATTATAAAAAAACAGTTGACTTATGACCGGAAAACGATTATACTATACACGTTGTTTATGAAAAGAAAGCAGAGTATCCGCTCTCACCTTAGCACACGGGTGTCTTGGGTTAATAAAAAGTAGATGAAACATGAACTTTTTATGAGTGGATAGCTATGCTATCCACTTTTCTTGTAGTTATGATTATTTGGAGGTGTACGACTATTAGCGATTTAATGATTAACGAACAGATCAGAGACAAAGAAGTGCGTGTCATCGGTGAGGATGGAGAGCAGTTGGGAATTATGTCTTCGAAGGATGCTTTGAAGATGGCCAGAGAAGCAGAATTAGACCTGGTGAAGATTGCTCCGACAGCAAAACCGCCAGTATGCAAGATTGTGGATTATGGTAAGTACCGCTATGAGCAGATGCGGAAAGAAAAGGAAGCAAAGAAGAAGCAGAAGACCATTGATATTAAAGAGATTCGTTTCTCTCCAAACATTGATACGAATGACTTGAATACAAAGGTCAATCAGGCAAGAAAGTTCTTAACAAAGGGCGATAAGGTAAAGGTATCGATTCGGTTCCGGGGAAGAGAACTGGCACATACCGAGATCGGTATTGATATTCTGAATGACTTCGCGGCAAAGCTGGAAGATGTAGCAGTTATTGAGAAGCCGGCCAAGGTCGAAGGAAGAAGTATGGTAATGTTTTTAGCTGAAAAACGTTAAATTCAAAATAGACGATAGATATTAAGGAGGAAGTAACATGTCAAAATTAAAGACAAAGAAGGCTGCAGCAAAGCGTTTCAAGGTAACCGGAACTGGTAAGCTGAAGAGAATGAAGGCTTATAAGAGCCATATCTTAACAAAGAAGACCACTAAGAGAAAGAGAAATCTTA
>UQBG01000006.1 GCA_900539185.1 uncultured Clostridium sp. | reverse complement strand
TACTTAATTATAATGTATAGTTACTTTTGGTGTCCACTTTTTTAATATAGCTCCAATAGTACATCCATATGTGGATGGACTAGATGAAAGTGTTATTGACTTGCTAATACAGAGAAAAACGTCTTTAAAAGGGTTTATTAGTGATTCGGGAAGGGTAGCTAATGTTGAGAAAGTGGTAAAATACCTTGCTACTGCAGACTATGTGTCTGAAACAGAAGGCGATAATTTGATAATAGATATACAAAGAGTGTTATCTGGGTTAGTCAGGAATATAGAGAATCAAGAATTTGATAATCTCTATATTAAGCACAAATATGAAAAGGTAGAGGAACTTTATGGCGAAGATATAAAGAATATGATGGAGCAGATGACAGTAGAAACTCTAAAGAAGAAATTTAAATATTTGGAAAAGATTGTCTGGGAAAAGGAAAATACTGAAATTCATGTAATTAAGGGGAAAATGAAAGACTTAATTGTTAGAAAAGAAAAGATAACAAGGATTCGTCAACAGTTGAATGAATTGAGTAAGGTGTATGACAAATCAGTAGAAGAGTATAAGAATATTACTTTGAAACAATTGAGAGTACCATTGTTGATATATACAGGGAAAATTCTACAAGACTATCAAAATGGTTTGGGGGTATTTGTAAGTAAAGATGAAATGAGGTTTGTCTCGAATGGAGATGCCAAGCATGACATATTAAATACATTTAGTTCGGGACAACTTTCAGGATTTGTTTTGTCGTTCCTTTTTGCGATGAATAAACAGTACATAAAAGCATCTTCTGATGATATCGGATTTATTCTTATTGATGATCCGGTACAAACTATGGATGATATAAATATTTCTTCATTAATTGAAGTGCTTCGAAATGATTTTTCTGATAAGCAAATAATATTGTCAACGCATGAAATGGATAAAGAAAACTATATTTTGTACAAATTTTATAAATATAATAGGATTGGACAATCTTTTAATGTAAAAGAAGAAATTTATGGGTAAATACAAATACTATGCAAAAGCGTAATATTATGTGAAAATTGGAGACCAGCTATGAAAAGTCAACCATAAATTAGCAAAAAAGAGAGTATCCCAAAGTTTGTGTAAACCTCCAAACTGATGTAAGATAAAATTACTCAGTTTGGAGGTTATTTTTATGGCAAGAAGAAAAGACAGCCACAAAAAGCAGCAATGAGAGAAATGATGCGTGATTATCTGAAAAGTAATGATATCAGCATCAAAGACGGTACCGATGTAAACAGTATCATGCGTGATATGATGTCTGTTCTTTTGGAAGGTGCTTTGGATGAAGAATTAGGATATTCCAAGTATGACTACCGAAACAAAGAAACAGACAATAGTAGAAATGGACATTCTAAAAAACCATGCACACCAGCTATGGAGACATGGATGTAGCCATCCCAAGGGATCGCAATGGTGACTATGAGCCTCAGTTGATTAGAAAATATCAGAATACAGTAACCCAGGACATGGAGGAAAAAATACTTTCTATGTATGCCAAAGGAATGACAACCGGAGATATCGAGTCTCATATGCGTGAACTGTATGATATTGATATTTCTGACAGTACAATCAGCCGGATCACAGACAAAATCCTGCCAATCGTAAAAGAGTGGCAGGAACGTCCTCTGGAAGAAGTGTATGCCGTAGTATTTATGGATGCAATCCATTATCATGTCCGCAGCGAAGGACGTATTGTAAAACGTGCGGTTTACATTGCTCTTGGTATCGACATGAATGGAAAAAAGGATGTCCTTGGAATGTATGTTGGAGAAAACGAAAGTGCAAAGTTCTGGCTTTCTATCATGAATGGATTAAAAAACAGAGGTGTTGAAGATATCCTGATTGCATGCGTTGATGGTTTAAATGGATTTCCACAGGCAATCGAGGCTGTTTATCCAAAAACAGAGATTCAGCAGTGTATCATCCATCAGATCCGTAATTCAACGAAGTTTGTTTCATACAAAGACATCAAAAAACTGATGGCTGATCTGAAACTTGTATATGCGGCTCCGACGGAAGAAACAGCTTTAAATGAGCTAGAATTGTTCAAAGATAAATGGGATTCCAAGTACCCGAAAATCTATAAATCCTGGCATGATAACTGGGCAACCCTGTCCACTTATTTCAAGTATCCAGAAGCTGTAAGACGGCTGATTTATACCACAAATGCCATTGAAGGATTCAACCGCCAGCTCAGGAAAGTGACCAAAAGCAAAACGGTTTTTCTGTCGGATGACAGCCTTTTGAAAATGCTATACCTGACAACCATGGATATCACGAAAAAATGGACCGGACACCGGCAGGATTGGGGGCAGATCCATTCTCAGCTAGAAATCTATTTTGAAGAACGTCTGACTGGATGGGACCTGTAAAACAGTCAGTTTTAGGCAGGTCTTATTGACATGCCCCAAAACTCCTGTATAATGCAGATATGGGCAGAACCTAAAAAATCGGCTCTGCCCATTTGTAACTATTCACAAATCTTATATCAGTTTTTAACGTTTACACAAACTTTGGGATACTTCCAAAAAACTTAACATAATCCTTATAGAAAATTGCTTTGCATGTTTTTCAATTTGTATGTGCATTATTTTCTTTTGTATAAAAAAGTTTTATTTGCCGTAAATCATAAATTAAATCATCATATTTATTATAATCTCGGTATAGAATATCTTTTATAATTGGCGCTAATGAAAAGATGAGTGCAAAAATTAATAATACAAGAATTATAACCTGTGCAGCCATAATAATCATTTCATCTATGGTAGAGGCATTTCCAATTTCTTGTGCAACATAGGCGATGATAGGAATAATTATTGCGCCTAAGGTTTTAAGAGGCTTTTTTAATGGAGCTATATAATCACAGTGGATTTGTGCAAGTTTTGCTTCCTCGATCAGCATATCGATTGAAGCGTTATTGTGAATGTCGATTTTGTAGTTTTTTAGTACATTAATTGTCATAAGCATTCTTTTTTCAGAATAAGGAGTGTAGTGCTTTTTTAACATTACTTCAAGATTACTTTTTGTAGAATCAATTATTAAAAAGATTATAAGAAACAGAATTGCTAATCCTATTAGAATAAATGAAAAACATATTTTTCGAAAAATTAAGAGTATACCGCTAGTAATGATACAGGCAAAAAGAATGATTATAAAAATCTTGCGGTAAAGTGGTAGTTTGATGAATGGAATCGTATTTTTAATATTTTTTAATCCAATTTTATAGCTGATAAATAAATCACAAAAACGCATATGTATAACTCCTTTTTATTCGTAATATATTGCAATAGGATAACTCATTGATAAAGCGGTGTTCATCTATGTTATAATCCGTTACATACAAATCTGTACAGAAAAAATCTAAACCTTTAGATAGACGAAAACGGATAAAGTAGATGTCCGGACGGTTACTCCTATGCTAATGTCTGATGTGAACTTAAAGTTCTACTCAGACATATCTTATCACAACGAGGAGTTAAAGTCATTAACCTGTTATCGTTTTGACAAAGTGAAGGAACGTGCAAAGCCCAAGACTTGTTTACATCTTATTTTCTGAATTGGAAAAGTTGGTTTCTTAGTTCATATTGTATCTGCTTATGTAATACTTCCTGAATTTTATAATATAAAACATGTAGCCAGCGTGTGTCTTACTAGACTTTCCAATCCTATTTTTTATTGACATAAAATCAAATAATGACTATACTGACAATGTAGTGACAAGTCATTAAATAGGAGGAGAGAAAATATGGGACCTAACACAATAAAGGGAAGTTTGAAATTAGGCGAGACGATTCGTGAAAGAAGGACAGATTTAGGACTGACGATAGAAGAAGCGGCAAAATTGGCAGGAGTAGGTATAAAAACATGGTGCAGATATGAAAGTGGAGAGTCTATAAGAAGTGATAAACGAATAGGGGTATGTAGGGCACTTGAATGGAAGTTTATTCCGGGTGAAGAGCGGGTGCCGGATGTTAAAAAGGATATTGCGGATTATAGAAAAAGTGAGGCATGGCCGGAAAATATAGCTAAAAATTTTGGAGAATATGCTGCGGTAGCATTTGTAATTGGAAGTGAGATTCTTAGTGATGATATAGAATCAGATTTGAATGATTTGGCTAAAAGACCTCGCGGAACACATGTTGGTGAATTGGGTTGTTCAATGTTGGAATATATTTTGCCGAGACAATTTTTGACTAGGTATGATTACGAATTTATATATGCGATGAGCATTAGGTTAGAATGGATGTGTAAATGGGCAAAAAATGGAAATATAGAAGTTCATAGTGTTTTGGATGAATTGATATTACATCTTATTATGAAAGAAGCGGAATTCCTTATGGAGAGTATGGATGCTGACCGGCAGGAGTGGAGATCATGGATATATGAAGTTTGTGGAGATGATGATATGGAGATGCTTTTATATTCTAATATGTATGTTGATCCAGAAAATATATATTATTTTGATTATTGGTTGAAGAATCAGTTTTATTGCTAACAGATGCGACGATGAATTGAATAAAGAATGTAGATATTAATAAGCACCTATCCCCCCTCAACCATGCCAGAATAAAATTTTACGAGCCCGTAGACAATTCTTGAAATTTGCAGTGATCGTCTCACAGAGAAATGGTAAAAGGAGAAGGTTGCTCCTATAAATGACCCGCCTGATAACCGGACATACCCGTTGATCCGTCCCAAGCCGGTAGAAAAGTATTTGCATACAGAAGGCATTATGATACACTAAAAAGCAGAAAATCATGCTTTCATGCGGAATAGCGAAAGGAGGTATCATCATGCAGTTTATTTGCTATCCGAAGTGTTCGACCTGCCAGAAGGCAAAGAAGTGGTTGGACGCCAATCATATAGAATATACCGAGCGTCATATCGTGGAGGAGCATCCGACATATGATGAACTAAAGGCGTGGTACGGCAGAAGCGGACTTCCGCTAAAGAGATTTTTCAACACAAGCGGTATGCTTTATAAGGAAATGCAGTTAAAGGACAAGCTCCCGCAGATGAGTGAGGAGGAACAGCTTACGCTTCTTGCAACCAACGGGATGCTGGTAAAGCGGCCATTGGCAGTAAGTGACGATTATGTGCTGGTAGGATTTAAAGAAGCGGAATGGAACGGAATCAAAGGCACAGAAGGTTGAATGTTGAAAGGAGCCAAAACGCATGGAAACCTGGTATTATGAGGTAGTCTCCATTGATGGAGATTATGCGAATCTGAAGAGAACGGATATGGATACAGAGGATATAAAGTTAGTAGCCAGAGCTTTGTTGCCGGAGGATATTCGGGAAGGCAGTAAGCTAAAGTATGAGTGGATGCAGTATGAACTGATCGGGTAGAAGCGTCCGATCATGGAATAGAAGTCGCGAAAGGAGCAGGGCATAAGATGGTATATACTGTGACATTGAATCCGTCTCTGGATTACATCATAGGCGTAAATGACTTTAAGACCGGAGGGGTGAATCGTACCTCAGAGGAGCGGATCGTTCCTGGCGGAAAGGGGATAAATGTCTCGATCGTGCTGAAGAATCTTGGAATGCAGAGTGTACCGCTGGGCTTCGTAGCCGGGTTTACCGGAGCAGAGGTCACCGGTCGATTGGAAGCGGACTATGCACTTGCACCGCAGTTTGTTCCAGCAGAAGCCGGCATCTCACGCATCAACATCAAGCTTCGGTCTCTTGATGGGAAGCGGGTGCTTGAGGAAACCGAGATCAATGGCATAGGTCCACAGATCAGCGGGGAAGAACTACAGCGATTTTATCAGCAGCTTGACTGCTTGCAGAAAGGTGATGTGCTGGTGTTGGCGGGAAGTATTCCGGGCACCCTTCCGGCAACCGTTTATCGGGATATTATGAAGCGGCTGGAGAAGAAGCAGATCTCCATCGTGGTCGATGCAACCAGAGATCTGCTGCGAAATGTACTGGAGTTTCATCCATTTTTGATTAAGCCGAATCATATCGAGCTCGGAGAGATCTTCGATACTACGATCACAGAAAAGGCAGACGTGATCTGCTATGCGAAGAAGCTGCAGGCGATGGGAGCCGAAAATGTACTGGTATCCATGGCCGGGGATGGTGCCGTGCTTGTATCCGAGGAGGGCAAGGTCTATCAGGCAGAAGCACCGGAAGGAACCGTTGTAAATTCCGTCGGAGCGGGAGACTCCATGGTGGCAGGCTTCCTGTATGGGTATCTGACAACCGGTTCCTATGAAGAAGCGTTCCGCTACGGCATATGTACCGGCAGTGCCAGTGCATTTTCGGAAGCATTGGCGACGCGGGAAGAAGTGGAAGGACTGGTGAAACGCTTAGGCACAGGTGAAGGTGATCGGGGCCGGAGACTGGCTTATGATATACGGAGATACACGGTATAGCGGTAGTGTGTATTGGCTGACGCAGGGGCTTTACAAACGGACTCATGAGTGAGAGCATGATCTGGTTCTTTCTGCTGATCTGGCTTGTTGGAAGCAGGCACGCCGGAACCCGGCAGGATGAAGGCGGATACGATGAAGGTAAGTCACATTGAAAATGAATCACATACTACATACAAAATAAGATAGGAAAATAAGGAGTTTTATAATATGAATACACAGACGTTAGAAGATCGATTTGAATTCCGGGATATCCGGCCGGAGGAGGCAGCTCAGGCGGTAAAGATCGAGCAGATCTGTTTTCCGCCGAATGAAGCCTGCTCGGAAGCATCGATGATCGAGCGTATCCGTACTGCACCGGATATGTTTCTGGCAGCAGTGGATAAAAAGACCGGGAAGCTGGCCGGCTTCTTCAATGGACTGGCGACGAACGAGGAAGTATTTCGGGATGCATTTTTCACGGATGCGAACCTGCATAACCCAAAGGGGATGACCGTCATGCTGCTGGGACTGGATGTGCTGCCGGAGTATCGGCGACAGGGGCTGGCAACAGAACTGGTACGGCGATACGGTCAGAGGGAAAAGGCAAAGGGGCGCAGTCTCTTACTGTTGACCTGTCTGGAAGGAAAGGTAACGATGTACGAGAAGATGGGCTTCTATAATAACGGTATCGCACATTCGGCCTGGGGTGGTGAAGAGTGGTACGAGATGGGCTTTCGTTTATAATAGAAAAGAAGCAGAAAGGATGAACCGTAGGTATGAATAAGAAGCAGGCATGGAATCCATATTTACCACTTGATCAGTATATTCCGGATGGAGAACCGCATGTGTTTGGAGACCGGGTATATCTCTTCGGCTCACATGATGCAGAAGGCGGACATACCTTTTGTATGCTGGACTATGTCGTATATTCCGCACCCGTCGATGATCTGACGACATGGACAACCGGAGGGATATCCTATCGGGCAGCACAGGATCCGGCATATCCGAGATGCCGATATATGTATGCACCGGATGTGGTTCGGGGAAATGATGGACGATACTATCTATATTACTGTATGGCAGGGGAGTATGGAGTTGGCGGCTATCAGGAACCGATCAGTGTAGCCGTATGTGATACCCCGGATGGCGAATATCAGTATCTGGGGCATGTACAGAACCCGGATGGCAGTCCGATGATGCGGTATGTCTGCTTTGATCCGGGTGTCATAAATGATGATGGTGTCATCCGGCTCTACTATGGAACCCAGTACGGATATGAGGAGGAACCGGACTTTCAAACGAACCCTTGGTATATGCAGGAGGAAGTAGCAATGTTTGGCAGAAGCCGGGAGGAGATTCTGTCATATCCGGATAGTATCATGGGGCCGGTAATGCTGGTACTGGAGGATGACATGTTGACGGTAAAGGAACAGCCGAAGCATATCATACCGTATCGGGTGAAGGGTACTACCTTTGAACAACATCCGTTCTTTGAGGCTGCCTCCATGCAAAAGATCCACGGAACCTACTACTTTATCTATTCCTCATGGCTGAATCATGAGCTTTGCTATGCAACCAGTGCCTATCCGGATCGGGACTTTACCTATGGAGGAACGATCATATCCAATGGTGATATCGGGTATCAGGGCAGAAAGCCGGAGGAGATGCTGAATATGACCGGAACAACGCATGGCAGTCTGGAGTGCATCGAAGGCCAGTGGTATATCTTTTATCACAGACTTACGCATAAGTCCGACTATAGCCGTCAGGCGTGTGCGGAGAAGGTAGAACTCCGGCCGGATGGCAGCATTGCACAGGTAGAGGTGACGAGCTGCGGACTGAATCAGGGGCCACTTCGGGCGGAAGGCTCCTACCCGGCAGTGATTGCCTGCAATCTTACAAATGGACATATGCCGCATGGAAGTAACAGTGTATTCAAGGAAGCATTTCCGAATGTTACGAATCGCGGAAATGAGCGGTTCATCGGAGAGATTGAGGAAGGCACATTGATCGGCTATAAGTACTTTGACTGTCGGCAGGTCAGCCGGATCGGTGTGATCGCCCGAATCGAGGATGAAACGAATCAGGTGGTCTATGACGGGCCGCTCCGGGTTGATATTCGAACACAGGAGTTCCGGTTCCGGGATCATACGATCCGACGGCCGGGGATGCCGACGCAGGAACCGCAGTTGGAGATCCGCCTGAGCGAAACCGGGGATGCTGTCGCTACGATCCGGCTGGATGAAGCGGACAATCAGTGGCAGTGCTATTCGGCGGACGTGGATATCCCGGACGGTATACATCCGATCTATCTGGTTTACCATGGGGAGAAGCGGATACAGCTTCGGGAACTGGTATTTCGCATTTCTTAGCCAAAAAGTTGTTGACAAATGTCGGTTTATGACATAGTATCAAAGTGCAGTTTGAGACAACGA
Source organism: uncultured Clostridium sp. (assembly GCA_900539185.1). Classification (GTDB taxonomy): domain Bacteria; phylum Bacillota; class Clostridia; order Lachnospirales; family Lachnospiraceae; genus CAG-632. The sequence goes on along the minus strand of UQBG01000006.1, from coordinate 131,989 downwards.
AGGAGTTGGGATAACAGGTTTACCAGCTCCTTTTTCAAGTTGAGGAGGAAAAAGATGAAAAAGAAAATGTTAGGTGTCCTATTGACAGCCGCCATGGTCGTTAGCATGATGGCAGGATGTGGTGCAGACGGAGGAAACGCATCATCCGGAAACGGCTCCGATGATGGAAGTGCAGATTCAGACTTCAAGGTAGGTATTATCTACATAGGTGATGAGAACGAAGGCTACACTGCAGCTCATATGGAAGGTATCGATGGTATGATGGAGACACTCGGTCTGGATGAGAGCCAGGTGATCGAGAAGACCAATATTCCGGAGGATGAGTCTGCATATGATGCGGCTGCAGATCTGGCTGAGCAGGGTTGTGATATTATCTTTGCAAACAGCTTTGGACATGAGTCATATATTATTCAGGCAGCAACCGACTATCCAGATGTTCAGTTCTGCCATGCAACCGGATATCAGGCAGCCAGTTCCGGTCTGCCGAACATGCATAACTACTTCACCAGAATCTATGAGTCAAGATATGTATCCGGTGTTGTTGCAGGTCTGAAGTTAAATGAGATGATTGAAAACGGAGATATCACAGAGGATGAGTGCAAGGTAGGTTACGTTGGTGCTTATCCATATGCTGAGGTTATCTCAGGCTTCACATCCTTCTTTTTAGGTGTCAGAAGCGTATGCCCATCCGCTACGATGGAAGTAAAGTATACAAATAGCTGGGCAGATATGTCTGCTGAGGCTGAGGTAGCAAATGCACTGATCGCAGATGGTTGTGTACTGATCAGCCAGCATGCAGATACCACCGGTGCACCATCTGCTTGTGAGGCAGCCGGTGTTCCTTGTGTTGGTTACAATGTATCTATGCTTTCCGTTGCTCCAAATCAGGCACTGACATCTGCGTCCATTGACTGGTCTGTATATTATACCTATGCAGTACAGTGTGCGATGAACGGAGAGGCGATCGATACAGACTGGTGCCATGGGTATGATGAGGGTGCAGATAAGATCACAGAGTTGAATAAGAATGCAATCGCAGCAGGTACAGAGGAGAAGGTTCAGGAAGTAGAGTCTGAGATCCATGACGGTACTCTGCATGTATTTGACACATCTACATTTACTGTAAATGGTAAGTCACTGGAGGATGCAATCGCAGAAGGCGGCGACTATGCGGACTACGCAGACTATGTATCCGATGGATACTTCCATGAGTCTGAGCGGGCATCCGCACCGTCCTTCAACATCATTATCGACGGTATTACATCTATTACAGAATAACAAAAAGCAGCGGAATGCTGTGATACGAATACGGAGCTTGAATGAAAAGGCTCCGTATTTTCGTATTGTTACAAGAACAGCAGGAGGCTGGCAGATACGAGCATATATGGTATAGAAATGAAGTAGGAGGACAGTCTGTGGAAGAGTATGCGATTGAACTGAGAGGCGTAACGAAGACCTTTGGAGAGGTCGTAGCCAACGATAATGTGAATCTGACCTTGAAGAAGGGAGAGATCCTGTCGATTCTGGGCGAGAACGGAAGCGGGAAAACAACCCTGATGAATATGCTTTCCGGTATCTATTTCCCGGATAAGGGAGAGATTCTGGTAAATGGGGTCCCGGTGACGATCCGTTCCCCACGGGATGCATTTGATTTGAAGATCGGTATGATCCATCAGCACTTTAAGCTGATTCCGATCTTTACCGCAACGGAGAATATCATTCTGGGACAGAAGGAACAGGGACGTCTCAATATGGATAAAAAGAACCGGGAGATCAAGGAACTGGCAGATACCTATGGCTTTGATCTGGAGCCGCAGAAGAAGATCTATGATATGACAGTATCCCAGAAGCAGACCGTTGAGATTATTAAGGTTCTATATCGTGGTGCCGATATCCTGATTCTGGACGAGCCGACTGCGGTACTGACACCACAGGAGACAGAAAAGCTCTTTGTTATCCTGCGGAACATGAAGAAGGCGGGAAAGTCGATCATCATTATCACACATAAGCTCAATGAGGTACTGGAGATCTCCGACCGGGTAGCTGTTCTGCGGAAAGGAAAAGACATCGGAACGATCGATACGAAGGATGCCACCGTCGAGTCTTTAACAGAGATGATGGTCGGACAGAAGGTAGACTTAAACATCGAGCGGGATCAGCCGGAGAAGCCAAAGGAGAAGCTGGCGGTTTCCGATGTTTCCGTCTATGACCGTGAGGGCGTAGAGGTCGTGAAGCATGTCAGCTTCCATGCAAAGAGCGGAGAGATTCTGGGTATCGCCGGAGTATCGGGAAGCGGACAGAAAGAGCTGCTGGAGGCGATCTCAGGTCTGCAGACAGTTGCAAACGGAACGATTACCTATGTCGATGCAACCGGAAAGGAGACCGTGATCTCCAATATGGATGTGGAGACCAGACGGAGACAGAATATCAAGCTGTCCTTTGCATTTGTTCCGGAAGATCGACTGGGCATGGGACTGGTAGGCTCCATGGATCTGATCGACAATATGCTGCTGCGCAGCTATGATAAGGGAAAGGGTGTCGTAGCGGATCGAAAGGCACCGAAGGAACTGGCAGAGAAGATCGTGAAGGATCTGGATGTGGTAACGCCGAGTGTGCATACGCCGGTCAGTCGGTTGTCGGGCGGAAATGTACAGAAGGTACTGGTCGGCCGGGAAATCGCAGAAAACCCGGAGGTACTGGTTGTATCCTATCCGGTGCGTGGACTGGATATCAACTCGTCCTATGCGATCTACAACCTGTTAAATGAGCAGAAACGACAAGGAGTCGCAGTCATCTGTGTCATCGAAGATCTGGATGTACTGCTGGAGCTGTGTGACCGGATTCTGATTCTTCATGCGGGAGAGGTCAGTGGTATCGTCGATGCCAGAGCAGTGACGAAGGATGAGCTTGGGTTATATATGGCAGGAAGCAGAAAGGATACGGAGTATTATGAGTAAAGAAACGAAAACGATAGCAAAAGAACCGTTTCTGCGTATGAAGAAACGAGATAATATGTCCAGAAAGAAAGCACTGGGAATCCGGCTGATCGCCATCGTCCTGGCTCTGATCGTCTGTTCCTTTGTGATCATAGCCGTAACCGGGCAGAATCCGATTCAGGTCTATCTGGGTATCATCGATGGTGCAGTGGGAAGCAGCCGGCGTGTCTGGGTTACGATCCGGGAAACTGCGATCCTGCTTTTGGTAGCGGTAGGTTTAACACCGGCATTCCGTATGAAGTTCTGGAACATCGGTGCAGAGGGACAGATTCTGATGGGCGGAGCGGCATCGGCTGCGATGATGATCTATCTGGGCGGCAAGGTGCCGGGACCGGTGCTGTTGATCCTGATCCTGATCGCCAGTGCATTGGCTGGTCTGATATGGGGACTGATCCCAGCCATCTTCAAGGCAAAGTATAATACAAACGAAACACTGATTACGCTGATGTTAAATTATGTAGCCATGCAGGTGATCACATTCCTGATTGTATTCTGGGAGAATCCGAGTGGTTCCAATACCGTCGGTATCATAAATGCGGCAACGAAGGCGGGATGGTTTCCAAAGATTCTGGGAACCGATTATTTCCTGAATATCGTACTGGTAGCAGTTATCACCATAGGCGTTTACCTCTACATGCAGTATTCAAAGCATGGCTATGAGCTGTCTGTCGTAGGTGCCAGCCAGGATACGGCAAAGTACGCCGGTATCAATGTAAAACGGGTTATTATCCGAACCGTTATGCTGTCCGGTGCCATCTGTGGTCTGGCAGGAGCCGTCATCGTCAGTGGTGCGAGTCATACGATATCAACCAGTACGGCGGGGGGACGTGGATTTACGGCGATCATCATTGCCTGGATGTCGAACTTCAATCCGATCGCGATGCTGGCAATCTCCCTTCTACTGGTATTCATGCAGCAGGGATCGATTCAGATCGCTACGCAGTTTGGATTAAATGAGAACGCATCGGATATTATAACGGGTATTGTATTATTTTTTCTGATCGGCTGTGAATTCTTTATACGCTATCAAATTAAGATCCGTAAGAATGGAAAGGAGGCAGCATAAGATGACGATTATAATGACATTTATACAAAAGGCAATCGGACAGGGAATCGCGATCCTGTTCGGAGCATCCGGTGAAATCGTAACGGAGAAGTCCGGGAATCTGAATCTGGGAATTCCGGGTATCATGTACATGGGAGGAATCGCAGGCCTGATGGGAGCCTTCTTCTATGAGAATCATGCGGCATCACCAAAGGGTGTGATCGGAGCATTGATCGCTGTGCTTTGCGCATTGCTGGCAGCAGCATTCGGGGGATTGATCTATAGCTTCCTGACGATTACGCTGCGTGCGAATCAGAATGTTGTCGGTCTGGCACTGACGACCTTTGGTATCGGATTTGGTAACTTCTTCGGAGGATCCATGTCGAAGCTGGCAGGAGGTGTCGGACAGATCTCCGTTATGACAACTGCCGGTGTATTCCAGAAGCAGATTCCGGGGCTGTCAGAGATTCCGGTGGTAGGACCGCTTCTGTTTTCTTATGGCTTCCTGACCTATGTGGCGATTATTATATCTCTGGTTCTGGCATATGTCTTAAATAAGACCAGACTGGGACTGAATCTGAAGGCAGTCGGAGAAAGCCCGGCGACAGCAGATGCAGCCGGTATCGCCGTATCCAGATATAAGTATGTGGCAACGATTATCGGAGCTATGATCGCCGGTCTGGGCGGACTCTATTATGTCATGGAATACTTCGGCGGTACATGGTCCAATAACGGATTCGGAGACCGGGGCTGGTTAGCCATCGCACTGGTTATCCTGGCACTGTGGAGTCCGGCAAAGGCGATCGTCGGATCTATTCTGTTTGGTGGATTGTACATCCTGAGTATCTATCTGCCGGGACTGACAAGGGCTACACAGGAGCTGGTAAAGATGTCGCCATATGTGTTGACAATCATTGTATTGATCCTGAGCAGTCGTAGAAATAAGCTGGAAAATCAGCCGCCGGCGAGTCTGGGTACCCCATACTTCCGGGAAGAACGATAGAAGAATTATTGAGGCTCCTTTTTGCGCCGGATGAAAAACATGGCCAGAGAGGAGCCTATTATTATGATGTAACCAATGATGCTGAGGAGGACGGGAACCTCGCCCAGTACCAGAATTCCCATCAGGGAAGAGAATACGATCTGCATATAGTCAAAGATCGAGATGTCCTTTGCGGGAGCGTGTGTGTAGGCGGCTGTGATGGAGAACTGTCCGCCGGAGGCCGCAAAACCTGCCAGAAGCAGGAAAAGGAGCTGTGTCCGGGTCATCGGAGTAAAGTCAAGAATCAGCCATGGCAGAGTTACAAGTGTTGAAAACAGGGAAAAGACAAATACGATGACAGGTCCCTGTACGCCATGACCGCCCAGAACACGCACCATGGCATAGGCAGTGCCGGCACCGATGCCGCCCAGAAGGCCGATCAGGGCAGGAAAGGTAACCATCGAGTCAAAGCCCGGCCGCAGGATAAACAGCACCCCGATAAAGGCAGTGATTACACAGACTGCCTGATAGGGTGCGACTTTTTCTTTTAAAAGAAAATAGGAAACGATAATCGCAAAAAAGGGTGACATCTTATTCAGCATATTCGCATCTGCGATATGAAGATGATCAATGGCGTAGAAGTTGCAGATTAAGCCCACGGTTCCGCAGAAGGCGCGCAGAAACAGGTATCGTTTGGCACCCTTTGGTACCGTTAGCGGAATATGATTTTTCCATAAGATCCCGCCTGCGAAGAAAAGAGCTACGACATTGCGGAAGAAGGCCTTCTGCATCGAAGGCAGATCGCCGGATAGTTTCACAAACAGACTCATGAGTGCAAAGAAAAATGCAGCCATGAGTATATATAAGATTCCTTTGTTACGTTCTGACATATTCACAGTCTCCATTCTGATGTTCCTTGTATAACCGGATGAAATACAGATTCGTTTATAAGCTGAAAATTAGCTTACACATTTGTAAGAAGAAAGTCAAGTTTACTTGTAGTAAGGGGTTATAGTGTGGTAAAATAAACCTATTATAGAGTGAACGTGAATGGGAACATGGTATAGAATAGAAAGATGAAATGAAGGGGATTACGATGCAGCATAAGAATATTGCAGTGCTGATGACGGCACTGGACTCCGATCCACAGGCAGAGACCCTGAAGGGGATCGAGACGTTTGGAAAGATTCATAACTTTAATATCGCAGTATTCCTTTGGTATACGGGAGCATATGAGAAGGATAAACACAATCAGGGAGAGGTCAATATCGTGAATCTGCCGGATCTGAATCTCTTCGATGGTGTAATTGTATTTTCGAATACCTTACATCTCGAGACGAACCGGCTCCATATCGAGAAGCTGCTGGAGGAGGTTCATCGTCCGATCGTGGGGATCGGCTGTCGACTGAAAAATGCGTATTCCGTTCAAAGCGATAATTATACGGCCATGCGGGAGATCGTGGAGCATTTTGTGGTAGATCATGGAATGACGCGGATCCATTTTGTAAAGGGTATCGAGGGAAACGAAGACGGAGAAGCCAGATATCAGGCATATGTAGATGTACTGCAGGAGCATGGGATCCCGTTGGAACCGGAGCGTGTGACACAGGGAGACTTCTATGTGCCGGGTGGGGAACTGGCCGTTCGGGAGATTTTGGAAAATGGAAAATCACTGCCGCAGGCGGTGGTCTGCGCAAATGATACGATGGCAATCACTGTCTGTGATCTGCTCATGGAGCGGGGCTATCGGGTACCGGGAGATATCGCAGTGGCAGGCTATGACTACAGTCTGGAGGGGCAGAACCATGATCCGAGCATCACCTCTGTCCGGAGCCAGTTCTGGGAGATCGGCAGTGCAGCCTGCCAGGTGATCTTAGATGTGCTTGAGGGCAGAACGGTGCAGCGGGAGCAGTATCTGCCGGATGAAGTGGTTTTGAATGAAAGCTGTGGGTGTGAACCGAAGCAGGGAGGGCGTCTGACGGGAGGCACCGCGAACCCGGAGGCACTGCAGAGGAAGCTCACGCACGATATGATCCTGCTGGAGAAGCGATTCATGGAGAATGAAGGCTATCAGGACTGGACGGAGTCGATGAAGGCGTTTATCGCACAGATCCGGCCGAAGGAGTTCTACTACTGTGCGGCAGATGATTTCGTAAATCAGATCTTCGAGGTACAGGCAGTGGAACAGGAAGCGGTCTATCAGGAGGAGCATCAGGGCTTCCCGGAGAAGGTACAGGTGCTGGTGGCGTATCGGGATGGAAAGTTTGTGGAGAAGGACGCCTTTTTATCAAAGTATGCACTGGACGAACTCTTCCGGAGTACAGAGCGGTCACGGTTATATATATTCTCGCCGATTCATTATCTGGAGAGAAACTATGGATACGTGGTGCTGGCAGACAGTATCTTTCCTATGGCAAATCCACTGTACATCAGTTGGTTGATCAATATGGGAGATAATATAGAGATCATACGGAAGCAGAATCAGTTAAAGGTCGCGATGCAGAGACTGGATGAGATGTATATCCGGGATTCGCTGACCGGAGTCCTGAATCGATTCGGACTGGAACGGTACTTCCGACTGCTGAAGAAGGAGTGTATCAAGACAAAAAAGAAGCTTCAGGTGTCCTTTGTGGATATCGATAACCTGAAGAAGATTAATGATGGATATGGACACGAGGAAGGGGACCGGGTGATCAATGCGGCCGCCGGAATTCTGGAAAAGCAGGGCGGCAGGCAGTATGTTATCCGTTATGGCGGAGATGAGTTTATCGTCATGGGAATCGTAGAGGCACCCGAGACCATGGAACACTACTGGCAGCAGGTGTGCCGGGACATACAGGCGTACAATCAGCATTTTCTGGAAAAGCATGGAAAGCAGTACGGTGAATGTGCGGAACTGTCATTGAGCTATGGCTATGATGTATTTGAGGTGGATCCGGATACGGATATCGAGGACTGCATCCATGTGTCAGATAACAAGATGTATGTTCAGAAGAAGGAAAAGAAGAGGCAAAGAAATGAAGGATAGGATAGGAAGTATGATTCTGATAGGGATGCTCCTGATAGGTCTGTCAGGCTGTGGAAGGTCTGGTGAGGAAACGACGATAGAGCAGACAAAGAACGATACAACAGCTACGACAGCGACCACAACTGAGGCTACAACGGAGCTGACCACAGAAGCAACGACCGAGGAAACGACAGAAGCGGTCACCGAGGCAGTCGGTAACGGATATCTGGTAGCGATCGATGCCGGACATCAGCAGTATGGAAACAGCGAACAGGAACCGGTCGGACCCGGTGCCGCAGAGACAAAGGCAAAGGTAGCCGGCGGAACCCGAGGGGCAACCAGCGGCCTGGCAGAATATGAGCTGACACTGCAGGTGGCACAGAAGCTGCAGGCAGAGTTGGAACACCGGGGCTATACAGTTCTTATGATACGGACAACCAACGATGTGAACATCAGCAACGCGGAGCGGGCAATGCAGGCAAATGATGCGGGAGCGGATGCATTTATACGGATCCATGCCAATGGTTCGGAGGATACCTCCGTAAATGGGGCCATGACGATCTGTCAGACGGCATCTAATGTGTATAATGGTGGGTTGTATGAACAGAGCCGGGCATTATCGGATGATGTGCTGAACGGGCTGGTGGCAGCGACGGGCTGTCGAAAGGAGTATGTGTGGGAGACAGACAGCATGAGCGGGATTAACTGGGCGCAGGTGCCGGTTACGATCGTAGAGATGGGTTATATGACGAATCCGGATGAAGATCTCCGCATGGCAGATGAAGGGTATCAGGGGCAGATTGTGACGGGAATCGCAGATGGAATCGATCAATACTTTGGACTGGAGTAAGGCAACATGGACACACAGACAGATAATGAATTCTTTGGAAAAGAACGCATCGGAAAAATTCTGCTGAAGGTAGCACCGCCGGTAATGCTGGCGATGCTGATTCAGGCTCTTTATAACATCGTAGACAGCTTCTTTGTAGGAAAGTATTCGGAGGATGCTTTGACTGCACTGACTGTTATTTATCCACTACAGTTAATCATCATAGCACTGGCAGTCGGTACCGGCGTCGGTGTCAATACCTATATGGCGAGAAAGTATGCGCAGGGAAAGGCGGAAGAGGCTGAGAAGGCAGCGGGAACCGGTATGACACTGGAGGTCGCTACCTGGTTTGTGCTGGCTATCGTAGGTGTGCTGATAATGAAGCCATATGTAATGGTGTCAGCAACCTCACCACAGGCCATCACGGATGCCATCACCTACGGAAATATCGTCTGTATCGGTAGTCTGGGTGCCTTCTTAGAGGGGAACTGGACGAAGGTTCATCAGTCCCGGGGCAATATGAAACTGCCGATGTTGGCACAGGTAGCGGGTGCGGTAACGAATATTATTCTGGATCCGATCCTGATCTTTGGAGTGGGACCATTTCCGAAAATGGGCGTAGCAGGTGCGGCATGTGCAACGGTTTGCGGACAGGTTCTGGCAGCCATTATCACAGGTATCAAAGGCTTCCGAAAGCCGCCGAAGCTTCGGGAGCAGCTGTATTATGCAAAGCGGATCTACTTCTATGGCTATTCCTCCATCGTCATGCAGGGACTTTATACGGTCTATATATTTGCCTTAAATGTGATACTGGCAAAGTTCTCCGATGCGGCAGTTACTGTTCTTGGTCTGTACTATAAGCTGCAGAGCTTCTTCTTTATTCCACTCTTTGGACTACAGACCTGTATCGTTCCGATCCTGAGCTTTAACTATGCCCGTGCAGCCTATGATCGATGCAGGGGCGTTATGCGCAGCTCATTTTTGATTTCGCTGGCGTTCATGATCCTGGGAATCATCGGGTTCTTGTTTTTCCCGGAACCGTTGATCCGTATCTTTTCTGATAGCGAAGCCGTGATTCAAATCGGAAGGCATGCATTTCCTATCATCGGTTCCAGCTTCATCCCGGCGGTTTTTTCGCTGATGATGCCGGTGTTCTTTCAGGCGATCGGAGAAGGGGGAATCAGTATGTTTCTGTCACTGTTTCGGCAGATCGTATGTCTGGTGCCGATCTTCTGGCTGTTCTCGCTGATCGGACTGGACTATACATGGTGTTCCTTCCCGGTATCCGAAGTGCTGGCAGGCGGAATCGGGCTGATATTGTACTTCCGAACCTTTCGGAAGTGGAGGGGGAAGAGGTAATGGCTAGAGGAACAAATCAGAAATTCAAATTTACATATGTAATGCAAATCATGTTGACCAAGACAGATGACGAGCATGCACTTACTATGTCTCAAATCATAGAGGAACTCGAAAAATATGATGTGACTGCGGAAAGGAAAAGTATCTATGCGGATCTTCAGGATATGACGGATAAATTTGACGTAGAGATTATAAAAGAGCAGATCGGCAGAGAGACTTATTACCATGTTGGAGCAAGAAAGTTTGAACTTGCAGAGGTAAAGCTTTTGATAGATGCAATCCAGTCTTCAAAGTTTATTACACAAACGAAATCAAGAGAACTGATTAATAAGATAAAAAGTAATGTTAGTGAGTATCAGGCAAAGCAACTTCAACGTCAGGTATATATCAATGACAGAGTCAAGACAATGAATGAATCCGTATATTATAATGTGGATGATATTCATACGGCTATCAATGAGAATAAGAAAATCAAATTTAAGTATTACAAATGGGATGTGAATAAGAAACTTGTTCCAAGACATAATGATGACTGGTTTGTAGTTAGTCCGTGGGCACTTACTTGGGATGACGAAAACTATTATTTAGTAGCTTATGATGATTGGAATCATAGGATTAAGCACTATCGTGTTGATAAAATGATGCATATTTCTATTGAGGATGAAAGAAGAGATGGTAAGGAAGCCTTTCAAAATTTTGATATGGCGAAATATTCAAAGGCAACATTTGGAATGTATCAGGGGGAAAAGACAAATGTAAAAATAAAATTTTCTGATTCTATGTGTGGCGTATTCATTGACAGGTTTGGAAAGGATATTTCAATCAGAAAAGTTGGTGGAGGGTACAGTGAAATCAATGTAGATATTAATGTTAGTCCACAGTTTTTTGGCTGGATCTTTAGCCTCGGGAAAAACGTAAGGGTTGTAGGTCCGGGGGCTGTTGTGGAAGAACTGCAAAAATATGCGGAAGAATTTCTGGCAAATTATCTGAATTAGAAAAACATTATAAAAATAAAAAGGAATAGAAGAGATTATGCAGTCGGTACGGAAGTTGATTCTGTGTCGGCTGCTTTTTGATATTGAAATAAAATATTGCCGGTAGATAAAGGCAAGGGAATGACGAATAAGATGAGATATAGTAGGACTGAAAGGTGGGCTTTTTATAGGACAGGTGAATTGATAGGTTGTATATATCATAGGATTAGGCAGAAGGATAGAAGACATGAAAAAGATTTGGTATTGGTTACAGAAGAAAAGGAGAATTGAAAAGAAGAAATGCGGACAGTGCTGTTTACTTTGTAGATATTACAGTGAATGCAGACAGGATGGAAAATTGTAGGGCTTTTATAGGGATAATCGAAGAAAATGAATGATTGATTAATAAAACAAAGAGAGACTATAAAGATAAAAATGTGTAGAAACAAGGAAGGTATTATGTTAAAATAGAGAAAAAGGACGGATGCGTACAGATTGGTAAATATGACGAACAGTGAAATAGGAAAGAAAATAAAAAAGAGGCTTATAAAATAAGCCTCTCAATCTACACCATGTAGAGTCTTACGACGGATTCGGATAAACCTTATTTGCACTCGTCTTGTAAGTTCAATATTATGGTAACAGAATAGCTATAAAAATGCAACAGAAAATTTTGAAATATGAAAGGAGTATGTAGAAATGGAATATTATGTAGGGATAGATATGGGAACCTCGTCTGTTGGATGGGCAGTAACAGATACCAATTATAACCTTTTGAAAAAGAGAGGGAAAGACTTATGGGGAATTCGAGAATTTGAAGAAGCAAACACGGCGGTAGAGAGAAGAACGCAAAGAGTGAGCCGTCGTAGAAGACAAAGAGAGGTGGCTCGTATAGGGTGGTTGGAAGATAGTTTCCATGATGAAATAGCAAAGGTAGATTCTAATTTTTATCAACGTATGAAGAATAGCAAGTATCATTTAGATGATAAGGACGAAGCAGTTAGAACACCCAATGGTATATTTGCAGATAAAAATTATACAGATAAGGAGTATTTTGCAGAGTATCCTACGATTTTTCATCTGAGGAAGGAATTGCTCGAATCAACAGAACCGCATGATGTGCGATTGGTATTCCTTGCATTACTTAATATGTTTAAACATCGAGGACATTTTTTAAATGCAAGCTTAGATGGTGATAGTGATAATAGAGATCTGAAGGAATTATATCTTGAATTTGCTGCGTCTGTAGAAGATGTGTTGGGATTGGTATTTCCTACAGATATCGATTATGAAAAATTACAGGATATTATGTGTAATTCTAACGTATCAAGAAAGAAAAAGGCAGAGATGCTTATTGATTTGCTATATATTCAGAAGGGAGAGAAGCAAAAAGCAGCATTAATTGAATGTGTGTTAGGATTAGATAAGAGTGCAAAGCTTTTGTTTGGAAAAGCTGTTTCAGATGATTTTGACAAAAAGTTAAAAATTAACTTTTCGGATAGTGGTTATGAAGAAAAAACCATAGAATTACAAGAAAAATTAGGAGAAGAAAACTATGAGCTTGTATTAAGCATGAAAGCATTATATGATGGTATAATTTTAAATCGGATTATGGGAGGTTATGCATATTTATCTGTGGCTAGGGTTGCAGAATATGATAAACATAAGAAGGATTTACATATTCTAAAAGAAGTGTATAAAGAGTATGCAACGCAGGATGATTACTATCGTATGTTTAGAAGTACAGAAAAAGGTTCTTACAGTGCGTACATTCATTCTGTAAATTCAGGAGAAAAGGTAAGAAGAGGAATAGATGGAAATAGTAAAGAAGACTTGTATGCTACAATAAAAAAGGATTTGGGCAAGATGCCTGTTGATAAAAATGTAGAGTATATATTGGATGAAATACAGAAGGATCATTTTTTACCAAAGCAGTTGACTGCATCAAATGGAGTTATACCAAATCAAATACATTGTAGAGAAATGAAAAAAATACTGGAAAATGCAGAGCATTATTTAGAATTTTTAAAAGTAAAGGATGAATCAAATCTGACGCTATCGCAACGAATATTGCAAATGTTTGCATTTCAAATACCATATTACGTTGGACCTACATCATTGAAAAGTGCATTGTATGGGGGCAATGGATGGGTAGTTCGAAGGAATGATGGAAGAGTTTATCCATGGAATATCGAAGAGAAAATTGATTTAAAGAAAACATCAGAAGCATTTATCTCGCGAATGGTGCGACGTTGTACATACATGAGCGGGGAACAGGTTTTACCTAAAGGATCTTTGGAATATGAAAGCTTCTGTGTATTAAATGAATTAAATAATCTGAAAATATCTGGTGAAAAACTTCCGGTCAAGACAAAGCAGAACTTGTATAATGATTTATTTAGAAGAGGAAAAAAGGTAAGTAGAAAACAGATTGTTCGATATTTAATGGGAGAAGGAATTTTATCGGAAGATAATGCTGAGCAATTAACAGGTATGGGAACAGGAATTAACAGTACATTAAGTTCTTATGCAAAATTTTATGAAATATTTGGAGAGCAAATACATCAGGATGATTATAAGAGAATGATAGAGCAAATCATATTTTGGTGTACTATATATGGTGATTCAAAGAAGTTTTTGCGTGAGCAATTAGTTGAAAACTATGGTGAGGTCTTATCAGAAGAACAAATGAAAAGAATTTTAGGATTCAAATTCAAAGACTGGGGCAATTTGTCCAAAAGCTTCTTGGAATTAAGCGGATGTAAAAAAGAAACAGGCGAAATAGTTTCATTGATTCGGATGATGTGGGAAACAAACGATAATTTGATGGAGTTGCTTGCAAAAGATAAGTATACTTATCAAGAAGAATTGGTAAATAAGCAAAATAAACTATGTAAGGATTTAACCGAAATACAAGCGGAGGATTTGGATGATTATTATTTTTCTGCACCGGTTAAGAGGATGGTATGGCAAACTATATTAGTTGTTAAGGAAATTGAAAAGGTAATGGGGGAACCACCTAAGCGGCTGTTTGTTGAAATGACGAGGAGCGAGGATGATAAAAAGGAGGTAAAGGATAGCCGGGCAGATAAATTTATTAGCTTGTATAGGAATATTAAAGAAGAGGATCGGGATTGGAAGAATGTTATACAGAGTGCGGAAAAGGATGGGAGAATTCGTAGCAAAAAAATGTATTTATATTTGACACAAAGGGGACGTTGCATGTATACCGGCGAGGCGATAGATTTAGATCAACTGTTTAATAATAATCTGTATGATATTGATCACATTTATCCTCGTCATTTTGTGAAGGATGACAATCTGGAAAATAATTTGGTGTTAGTAAAGAAGGAAAAAAATGCTCGTAAAAGTGATATATATCCATTAGAAGAAACGATTCGTTCAACACAATTAAGTTGGTGGAAAGAATTACATCGACAGGGATTAATTAATGATGAAAAGCTGAAACGATTGACACAATGCGAACCGTTTACGGATGAGCAGAAGGCTGGTTTTATAGCAAGACAATTAGTAGAAACAAGTCAAGGAACAAAGGGCGTGACAACCATATTAAAGGAGATTTTGCCGAATACTACGCTTGTGTATGCGAAGGCTAGAAATGTATCTGATTTTAGAAGGGATAATAAATTCTACAAATCAAGATTAATTAATGATTTTCATCATGCACAGGATGCATACCTAAATATAGTAGTTGGAAATGTGTACTATGTGAAATTTACACAGAATCCAATCAATTTCATACGCGAACATAAACCATATAATTTAAATAAAATGTTTGAAAATAATGTTGTGCGTAATAATGAAATAGCATGGACTGCACATCCTGAAGCCGGACAAAAACGAACAATAGATATTGTCCGTAATGTAATGAAAAAGAACACTCCGTTATTAACGAGGATGCCATTTGTGGTAAGCGGAGCACTGGCAAAACAGACGTTATATAGAGTTTCGAAGGAAAAGGAGGAAAACTATGTACCATTAAAGGCGTCAGATCCTAAGATGCAAGATGTTACAAAATATGGAGGGTATACAGGTGTAAGGATAGCATACTTTATTTTGGTTGAACACGGGACTGAAAAGAAGAGGATGCGATCATTAGAAGGAATTCCGATTGCTTGGAAACAAAAAATTGAAAAAGATCCGAAGCAGTTACAATTATATTGTGAAAAGGAACTGGGACTTATTAATCCCGATATTAGAATTAATATGATCCGGTTACAGTCGTTAGTAAAACTAAATGGGTACTATATGCATATTTCGGGGAAAAGCGAAAATCAAATTCTATTAAGAAATGCAGTATCATTGTGTTTAACGAGTGATTGGATTTCATATATAAAAATACTGGAAAAAGAAAGCAGATATAATGAACTGACCAAAGAGGAAAATAGTGCATTTTATAGAGAATTGGTATTTAAGTTCCAAAATACTATCTTTTCTAATAGACCAAATCCAGTTGGGAAAAAATTGGAAGATGGAAAAGAGAATTTTGAGGAATTGTCAAAAGAACAACAAGCCCAAATATTAATAGAGATATTGAAATTATCAAGAATAGGAACAACACAGGCGGATTTGAATTTAATAGGACAATCATCAAATGTAGGAAAAATGCGTATGAACAAAAATTTAATAGGAAATCAAGAATTGAAATTAATCAATCAATCAGTTACAGGAATTTATGAACAGCAGGTTGACCTGCTAACGGTATGAGTTGGCGTACAGTGGTTGTATCCAGTAGTGCAAAGTTGGATTATCAGTTAGGATATCTTGTTATTAGAAAAGAAGATACTATTAAGATTCATATTAGCGAGATATCCATACTGGTATTAGAATCAACGGCTATTTCTTTGACAGCAGCACTGTTGAGCGAGCTGGTCAAGAAGAAAGTAAAAGTGATTTTTTGTGATGAAAAACGAAATCCTTCTTCTGAATTAATTCCATATTATGGAAGTCATGACACAAGTGCTAAGATCCGAGATCAAATTATGTGGAATAAACAGCAGAAGGCAACTATTTGGACAGAGATAGTTACAGAAAAGATAAGACAGCAGGCTGGTCTATTGAGAAAATTAGATCGTCAAGAAGCGGCTATGTTAGACAGTTATATAGAAGAAATAGAACTGGGAGATACAACAAATCGAGAAGGACATGCAGCAAAGGTATATTTTAATGCATTGTTTGGAATGAATTTTACAAGAACAGAGGAGAATAGTATTAATGCAGCATTAAATTATGGTTATGGCATAGTTTTGTCAGCATTTAATCGGGAGGTGGTTCTTAATGGATACATGACACAGTTAGGATTGTTTCATGATAATATGTTTAATCAATTTAACTTAGGATGTGATTTGATGGAACCGTTTCGACCATTGGTAGATCGTAAAATCATTCAAATAAAACCAGAAAAATTCGAGAGTGAAGAGAAAAGACTGGTGCTCGAGGTATTGCAAGCAGAAGTAATAATTGCAGGGAGGAAGGAATTTGTAAGTAATGCGATAAAAATATATTGTAAAAGCGTATTTGATGCCCTTAATAGTAATGATGTTTCACTGATAAAGTTTTATAAAGATGAGTTATAGGTATATGAGAGTAATGGTAATGTTTGATCTTCCGGTGCTCACGGAACAGGAAAGACGACAATATCGAATATTTCGAAAATATTTAATTAAAAATGGGTTCTTGATGTTACAGGAATCAGTATATTGTAAATTGGTACAAAATGCTGTAGCAGGAGATTCTATAGTTGATGGAATAAGAAAGAATAAACCATCGACAGGACTTGTGCAGGTGTTGAAAGTTACAGAAAAGCAATATGCTCGTATGGAGTATATTGTAGGACAGTCTCAAAATGAAGTACTGAATACGGATGAACGATTGGTGATTATATGAAAATAGTAGATGAAAAGATGGAAATTCAATTGGAACTGATTGAAAATCAAATTCAGATTTTGGTGCTGGAAAATGAACAAACATTTTCAAATGTAATAATGCAGTTTTTAAAACTTAGCCAGAATGTAGAATCGCAATGGCTTTTAATGGAACAAGACAAGATTCTTCAGTTTCATAAGATTGGACAGGTTATTGTAGATCCATTTTCTATTGATAACAATGAAAGAAAAATTATTCAAAAAGTATATCAAGAGATGCAAATATGTGCTCAAGAAGAATTTGCAATAGAAACTGCGGAAATTAATGCATGCATAGTATCATACATAGAGGAGATCACTCAAAAAATGCCTTATAATTTAGTATTTGATTTGAATCTGGATTTTCAAGGAATACTAAAAACATATGGTGTACGATTAGAAACCTGCATGGAAAGATTAATAGAACGGTTGGTTGATTATATTAAACTGTTGAAGAGAGTATTAGGGATAACGGTGGTAGTTTTTATTAATTTGAAAACTTATTTAAGTGAAAACTACTGTATGAAGCATGTAAGTATGAGAAAATATATATTATATTAATTGAAAATGTAATGAGGCAGAGGATAACGGGAGAAAATATTTGCATAGTTGATCGAGATGGATGTATTATAAAAATAGATTGACTTACAGCACATAGTCAGTGTGATAAACTCGGTGATAATCTATAAATAATAGAATTTGAGGTTTGAGAGTCTTGTAAGTTTTGAAGGTAGTGAAACCAACAACATTCAAAATGTTCCCATGTTTCCGTTTGAGAGTCTTGTAAGTTTTGAAGGTAGTGAAACGGCATTGGATGTAAAAACGTATAAACTATGGTTTGAGAGTCTTGTAAGTTTTGAAGGTAGTGAAACTAAGTTACCTCATATTTCTACATATTGACCGTTTGAGAGTCTTGTAAGTTTTGAAGGTAGTGAAACAAATGCTTTTTCAGTGTGGTATCGCTGTTTGTTTGAGAGTCTTGTAAGTTTTGAAGGTAGTGAAACACTTTTGGAATCAGTTTCATCATGCGCTTGGTTTGAGAGTCTTGTAAGTTTTGAAGGTAGTGAAACGTTAAGGTTTTCTATCATGTTGGTGAGACCGTTTGAGAGTCTTGTAAGTTTTGAAGGTAGTGAAACAAATCAGTTATGCTTATTAACTGAAAAGATGTTTGAGAGTCTTGTAAGTTTTGAAGGTAGTGAAACATTGTATTTGCAATCGCATCTCTTGTTAACGTTTGAGAGTCTTGTAAGTTTTGAAGGTAGTGAAACCTCGATGTTGCAAATACATACATTGCCGCAGTTTGAGAGTCTTGTAAGTTTTGAAGGTAGTGAAACTCCGAACTCTTGAATCAAGAATTTCATCAGAGTTTGAGAGTCTTGTAAGTTTTGAAGGTAGTGAAACATTTATTCTTGAAGCTGTCTACCGCCATATGTTTGAGAGTCTTGTAAGTTTTGAAGGTAGTGAAACCGGCTTGTATCATTAGAAAATGCGGGGTTGGTTTGAGAGTCTTGTAAGTTTTGAAGGTAGTGAAACTGTGATAGATTCATTGATAGTTACAACGTAGTTTGAGAGTCTTGTAAGTTTTGAAGGTAGTGAAACAAAATGTTTATAAGTTCGGCACTTGACGTAGTTTGAGAGTCTTGTAAGTTTTGAAGGTAGTGAAACCTTTCGATCTGTGCTTTTTCCGTTTCAGACGTTTGAGAGTCTTGTAAGTTTTGAAGGTAGTGAAACTTTAACTCGATTGCGAAAGGTTGGACTGGAGTTTGAGAGTCTTGTAAGTTTTGAAGGTAGTGAAACAGATGCAAGACCTTGTGCAAATAATGAAGCGTTTGAGAGTCTTGTAAGTTTTGAAGGTAGTGAAACGTAGAATATGTCAAGTCGGACGGAACGCCGGTTTGAGAGTCTTGTAAGTTTTGAAGGTAGTGAAACCATGCGAGGGAAATTAATTAATCATATAGTGTTTGAGAGTCTTGTAAGTTTTGAAGGTAGTGAAACCGGTGTATGGACAACAGCTCATGCAAGGGAGTTTGAGAGTCTTGTAAGTTTTGAAGGTAGTGAAACATGTACTTTTGTACATAACATCGCCCCTATGTTTGAGAGTCTTGTAAGTTTTGAAGGTAGTGAAACTCAAACACATATAATGAACCCGATACAAAGTTTGAGAGTCTTGTAAGTTTTGAAGGTAGTGAAACGCTGAGAACAGAAAGCGGACGGATTTATCAGTTTGAGAGTCTTGTAAGTTTTGAAGGTAGTGAAACATTCAGATATTCAACGATTGCTTTCGTTTCGTTTGAGAGTCTTGTAAGTTTTGAAGGTAGTGAAACAAAGAGTAATAACACCACAGCTAGTAACTAGTTTGAGAGTCTTGTAAGTTTTGAAGGTAGTGAAACGTGCTTTTTTCAAGCTCGGCAGTCAGATCGGTTTGAGAGTCTTGTAAGTTTTGAAGGTAGTGAAACATTATGCCAAAACACTCAGCGTCTCTTTTTGTTTGAGAGTCTTGTAAGTTTTGAAGGTAGTGAAACTATGTGAAGCGTGCCACAATGAGCAACACCGTTTGAGAGTCTTGTAAGTTTTGAAGGTAGTGAAACCCTTGATAGGGAAGATGATCTTCTGCACAGTTTGAGAGTCTTGTAAGTTTTGAAGGTAGTGAAACCTGTAACCGGCGCGCTAAGTACACTAAACTGTTTGAGAGTCTTGTAAGTTTTGAAGGTAGTGAAACTAACCGGCAGAGTCCAGAACGATAACTACAGTTTGAGAGTCTTGTAAGTTTTGAAGGTAGTGAAACTTACGAAGCATCGCTTCATAGTATGATTTAGTTTGAGAGTCTTGTAAGTTTTGAAGGTAGTGAAACTTGTCAACGTCGAACTGTTCTTCGCCTATTGTTTGAGAGTCTTGTAAGTTTTGAAGGTAGTGAAACGTACGTACGTGCAGACGATGGAAGGGAAGGGTTTGAGAGTCTTGTAAGTTTTGAAGGTAGTGAAACTACTAGGGACGGCGAGGGGCTTACGGGCTTGTTTGAGAGTCTTGTAAGTTTTGAAGGTAGTGAAACCCATGTAGATATAACAAAGTATTGGGATATGTTTGAGAGTCTTGTAAGTTTTGAAGGTAGTGAAATAGGCTGGCAGATCGGGAGTTTGTGGATGGAGGAATAAAAGAATATGACTAGCACTAGAAAATTGCAGCCATGCAGTTCGCAAAATTTTTTTGACAAAGATGCGAAAATATATGGAATACTTGATCCCGGAATGCTGGAGTATCCATTTGTAAGGGAGGATATGACATTGGAGGAGTATGAAATTGAGATGGAATATTGGGAAACTCATTTGGAAGAAGTCAGGGCTGGTGAATATAAACCTCTTTGGAAACAAAAAGCGGCAGAGGTGATTTAATGGCACAAAATATAGAAGAGTTAGTGAAACGGGTACAAAATAGGAATAACAGCGACGATGAATGGTTACAACTCGAAAGGGATATGCAAGAATTTCTAAAGGAAGATCATCCGGTAGAAGAAAAAAGACAATTATCTCCTTTAGGTGGATTAGAGGTAGTTACAATTATATGTGATGGAATAAAAAGAAAGCGAGGAATGATAAATAGTTTGAAAATCTTGTAAGTTTTGAACATAACGAAACAAAGAAAGGGAGGTAAAAAGGATGGAAGAAATGAACAAAGAAGAAATGCAAAGATTTTTAATTAAAGAAGCCAAACGAGGCGCTGGAGAACTCGAGGCATACAGAAACCTAATGGAAATTTTAGGAATCGAATACCCTGTAGGCAAAGAGGGTATGGAAATCTTGTAAGTTTTGAATACCGGTTCATTGGAGTATTAAGGCTTATAAAAACGATAAGAGAATTAAAGTTCTGTATTGAGAGAAGCAAGAGAATATGAATCATGATAGAATATCGCACTCTGGTAGTTTGCATAATTTTTTCGATAAGAATGCAAGGATGTATGACACTAGAAGAGTATACGATAGAGATTGATTATTGTGGAACACATTTGGAAGAAGTTGTAGCTGACGAATATAAACCGATTTAGAGGCAAAGGGAAGAAGAGGGAGAGATTGAGTGATGCAAAATATAGAGGATTTATTAGTGCGGGCACAGAATAAAAACAATAGCGATGATGAGTGGTTACAGTTAGAAAAGGATATGCATGAATTTTTAAAGGAAGATCATCCACAATCAGAAAGAAAGCGGCTTATCCCATTAGGCTGGTTAGAATCTGTTACGATTATATGTGACGGAATAAAAAGAAGACGCGGAATGGTATAATTGTAAGCATATACACTATATCTTGTCAGAGCAGAAAATGGTTATGAGTGAAAAATAGAGGAATAATAAGATGAGATTACCATACTCGGAAGAATTAAATATTGGTTATTTAAGTCAGATATTTAAAAATACTACAAACTGTTATAAGTTTTTCTGGTTTCAGTCGATTTTGCGAAAATTGGATGGCATTCATTATAGATTTACATATGATGAACTCATAAATGAAATGATTGCCGATGCATGGTATATGGTAACCGAGTATCATTTGAGATTAGGACCGCTTGGTATTACAGATAATTTAGAGGAAGTGGTAAGGTATATTCATGAGAATTATGGATTTCCTTCATCAGAAAAGAGAGAGACTCTTCTTAATTTTTTGCAAAAGGTGGATGATAGAAAGATTCAGAAATATAAAGTGGATTTGACATTAAATGTTCCATATAGGTTACAGGTTCCATTCTATGATGAAATTAATATTGAGCGAAGTATGTGGAATGGTTCTAAGCAGAATTTGACAAGTGAAATCAATCGTCAACAAAGGCTTATATATTATTTTGTGTCAATTTCCGGGCTGAAAACAGAGATAGAGGTAAGTAGTATATGGGCGGCATATCTGTTGCAACATAAGGATATTCTAAAAGGATGGACACAATTGAAATTGATACAATATCTTCAAAATAAGAATCCGAGTGTTCCGGGAATTGCAAATAAGATAGAATTACCCGATTCAAGAGATAGTATTGAACGAGTACGAAAATACTGGAAACTAATTATACAGGTTGATCCATCTTTGAAAGATATTTATGGTGGAGTATTATTGAAAGATGAAAACATTTCAATTGACCATTTTGTGCCATGGCAGTATGTTGCACATGATGAACTATGGAATTTACACCCAACAACGAAGTCCATAAATAGTAGTAAAAGTAATTCTTTGCCATCTTGGATATTGTATTTTAATTCGTTAGGAGAATTGGAATATCGGGCATATGAGCTAAAAAAACAGAATGAAATGGTCGCAAGGGAATTTCAAAAGATAGCACCGTATCATTTGAATAATTCGGAAATTTGTAATCAGCTATACGAGGATGATTTGAATAAATCATCGTTTATTGAAAGATTAGAGCATGTTGTTAAACCGGTTTATGAATCGGCGCAAATGTTGGGATTTAAGGAGTGGATTTACAATGGGAGTAAGGGTATATAATAAATTGGTAAGAGATAGGATCCCGGAAATTATCGCAATGGATGGGAAGTGTTGTAAGACAGAATTTCTTGAAGGCAAAGAATACTTAAAAATGATAGATACAAAGCTTGATGAAGAATTAGCGGAATATCATAAAGATCAGAACATAGAGGAGCTTGCTGATCTTATAGAAGTTATTTATGCAGCTACAGAAGCAAGAGGATATTCTATTGAAGAATTAGAGAAAGTAAGACTTGCAAAAGCGGAGAAAAGGGGAGGATTTCGAAAGAGGATTCTTTTAAAAGAGGTGATAGATTAGTTTTCTTGTGCGTTCATTCATTTGTAAAAGTAAAATCTTCCCATTGCAAAATTCCCCCCAAAGGATTAATACTGTTAGTAGATATAGGAATCTCAGAAAGGATGATGCGGAATGGAGATAAAAAGCTTATTGATAAAGGACACGACGAGAGAGGAACGCATTCGTATCGTGCAGGAGGGGCTGAGCCAGTGCGGAGGAGCCTGTGATTTCTGTAATGGATGTGATAATCTGGGCGGTGGTTCGGTTGATACGTTTTATGAGCCATACATCAACGGAGAGAAGGAACTGCGGGAGCTAAATGAGGCATACAGAAGCAATGCCGGTTTAGTGCGATAAGGGGGGAGGAACCTATGCGAAGAAACGACAGAGAAATCACAGATATAGAAAAGATCGAGGAGATACTTGCAGGCGCACGGTATCTGCATTTAGGCATGATGGATGGGGCGTTTCCGTATGTGGTTCCGTTGCATTACGGCTACCGGATGGAGGATGGTCATCTGACATTCTATATACATTGTGCGAAGGAAGGGCATAAGCTGGATTGCATCCGTGAAAATGAGAATGTATTCGTAGAGATTGATCGGGGAGAGTCCCTGATTACTGCGGATATACCGTGTAGATATGGAGCCGGATATGAAAGTGTCATGTGCCGTGGCAGGGCTTCCATTGTGGAGGAAGCCGAGGAAAAATGCAGAGCCCTTGAATGTCTGATGCGGGTTCAGACAGGAGAGACACACCGGATAAATGAGCAGATGGCAGAAGCCGTGTGTGTCATCCGGGTAGATGTGGATTCCTATACAGCCAAGGCACATGAATAGAAAGATTACTCGATGACTCTTCCATCGATAGAGATCGTTACGGTCTGCCATGGCAGGAACTTTCCGCTGTTTTGAAGTGCGGTTTTGGCTGCCTGTTCCAGACCGCCGCAGCATGGTACCTCCATGCGGACGATGGTTACACTCTGGATGTTATTGCTGCGGATGATCGCGGTTAACTTCTCCGAGTAGTCGACCGGATCGAGCTTCGGGCAGCCGATGAGGGTGACATGGTTCTTGATGAAGTCCTCATGGAAGCCGGCATAGGCATAGGCGGTACAGTCTGCTGCGATCAGGAGCTTAGCACCATCGAAGTACGGAGCATTGATCGGAACCAGCTGGATCTGAACCGGCCACTGGGAAAGACGGCTGACAGCAGGAGTGGCAGATGCACCGGAGGCTACAGGAACTTCCGGTTTTTCATTTGCATGGGAAATACTCTGCATGCGGCTTCCCGGACATCCACCATGAAGACCGGGCTGACCGGCCGGATGCAGACCTGCATGGCTGGCGGAGCCGGATACCTGCTTGGCTGCTTTACTTTTTAGGACGGCTGCTTCATCATAAGCAGGTGCTTCGCGTTCCTCGAAGGTGATCGCACCGGTCGGACAGGCCGGCAGACAGTCGCCCAGACCGTCACAGTAGTCCTCCCGGAGGAGCTTTGCCTTTCCGTCTACCATGCCGATGGCACCCTCATGACAGGCAGCGGCACAAAGACCGCAGCCATTACATTTTTCTTCGTTTATCTTGATGATTTTTCGTATCATATGGATTCTCCTTTTTGTTAACTGATATTGACTTTCTGAGTAGAGAATAGCATAATCATGGATACATATCTGTTGTAGAAACAACAAAATGGAGGAAATATATGGATACGCACATGTTGAGTCAGACACCATTATTTCGGGAGATCCCGGAGGAGGAATTGCCGGAGCTTTTATCCGGATTTGAAGCATATACCCGAACCTATGGGCGGGGAGACATCATTTATTCTGCCGGAGAGCGGATAGCCTGCAT
The DNA here is from genome assembly GCA_900539185.1 of uncultured Clostridium sp. GTDB lineage: Bacteria > Bacillota > Clostridia > Lachnospirales > Lachnospiraceae > CAG-632. The sequence goes on along the minus strand of UQBG01000006.1, from coordinate 107,261 downwards.
GGGCTTGGTTATAAAAGGCAGTGTAAATATCGTAGTGAACTATTACTGGGGGAATAGTAACATCTTTTCACACATTGCTCCGGGGCAGATATTTGCAGAGACCTACGCAGTACTGCCGGAGCAGGAGATGCTGGTGGATGCCGTAGCGGCGGAGCCGGCGGAGATTGTGTTTTTGAATGTAAGAAGCTTCTTAAAGAATCCGTCACTGACACAGGCGTGGTCAGGTGTGATCGCACAACGGTTATTGAGCCTGACGGCACAGAAGAATCTGAATCTGTCGAATCGGATGCTGCATACAGCCTCCCGCTCCATCCGGGAGCGGTTGCTGTCATATCTGTCCCAGCAGGCACTGGAGCATGGAAGTCATCAGTTTGAGATTCCATTCTCCAGGCAGCAGCTGGCAGATTATCTGGGAGTGGATCGCAGTGCGATGTCTCACGAGCTGTCAAAGATGCAGCAGGAGGGGATTCTGACCTGTAGAAAAAATGCGTTTGAACTCAAACGATAGGTTCCTTGTAAGACGGACGTACTTAATTTTTCGCCTTACGGAGTGCTTTTTCCTTCAGCAGTGTCGGCTGAAAGCCCTTCATATCGGCGGCAATCTCACCGCTTAATGCAAGCAGACAGATCAGGTTCGGAATCGCCATCAGGGCATTTGCAATATCCGACAGATTCCAGACCAGATCGAGTGTGGTAGTCGCACCGATATAAGCGATCAGGGAGAAAACGATTCGGTAAATGATGTTGAAGCGGTGGGTGTGAAGCAGATATTCGAATGCTTTCTCTCCATGGTATTCCCAGCCCAGGATCGTAGAAAATGCGAAGAGGGCGATACCAATGGTGACGAGCCATGCACCCGCCTTCCCTAATACACTGGAGAATGCCTGAATCGTCAGAGCGGATCCGACATATAGAGCCTCACAGCTATAGGTGCCATCCGGCTGGAACTTATAGATGCTGCCGTCCTCATCCCGCCATGCACCGGTTAGTTTTCCATTTTCAATGGCTCCTGTAGAAGCCGGATAGCTGGTCAGATCTGAGTGGGATAACTCATCCTCAGAGCAACTGGTCAGATGGTATATTGTTTTGCCGTCGCTGCTGGTCAGTGTGGCGGTAGCAGCATCGGTGATATCCATCGTATATCCGGTTGTAACGGTATTTCCCTTGGAATTTACAGAATCTAGCATCAGAATATCCGATTCATAGGTGTATGTATTATCCTGTGTTACATGGGTACTGCCTAATACGCCGGAGCTGGCGATGCAGAGTCCGGTGATCGTACAGACTACGATGGTATCCCAGAAGGTTCCGGTCATATTGATATAACCCTGACGAACCGGGTGATCGGTAGAAGCGGCAGCCGCTGTGATGGCAGCGGATCCCATACCGGCTTCGTTTGAAAAGACACCACGCGCTACGCCGTACCGCATTGCATTGGAGAGCGAAGCAACGATGGTACCCAGTACACCACCGGTAACTGCCTGAAAGTTAAAGGCAGATTTAAAGATTAACACCAGCCCTGACGGAACATTTTGGATATTCAGTATAATGACGATCACCCCGGCAACCACATAGAAGATCGCCATAAGTGGCACAACGACAGAGGATACCTTGGATATCGTCTTGATACCGCCTACGATGATAAGCAGAGCCAGAATCGTGATGACGATACCGACGACCTGCGTAGAGGCACCAAAGGTTTCATGAATGGATGCGGAAATGGAGTTCGCCTGTGTCATGTTGCCGATGCCGAAGGAGGCAACGACTGCAAAGAAGGCAAAGAGCCATCCGAGGACGGCACCGAACTTCTTGTGCTTAAAGGCCTTTTTCATCGTATACATCGGACCGCCGGACATCTCACCCTTTGCGTTGGTTTCCCGGTACTTGATGGCTAGCATACATTCACTGAACTTGGAGGTTAGTCCGAAGCAGGCAGAGATCCACATCCAGACCAATGCACCCGGGCCGCCGGAGACCATGGCTGTTGCCACACCGACGATATTACCGGTACCGATGGTAGCAGCCAGAGCCGTAGTCAGAGCAGAAAATGGAGATACATCACCGGTTCCCTTTTTCTGCCGAGCCTCCTTACTTAAGGTACTTTTCAGTGCATATCCCAGATTTCTCCATGGCAGGAATCCGGTTCGAATCGTAAGGAAGATACCGGTACCGACCAGCAGAACCAGCATGACCGGTCCCCACACGAAGCCGTCGACCGCACTGACGATTTCTGAAAACTTATTCATATACATCACTCCTCATCATTTACTTCTTACAGAGAAAAGAAAAAGGACCTCGAAGATATATCATCTTTCGAAGTCCCTTTGCTTCTCATTGTTTAAGTTGAAAATATTTTACAGTATTTCCGACGGAGTGTCAAGTGAAAACTCTGTCGGTTTCTAAATTGACGCTGCCCATTCTAAGATGTATAATTGATGATTAGGAATAACTAACCAAAGGGAGAATAGGAGAGCACAATGAAAGCAACATTAGTCGGAGAGCTGACAGGTCGGATCTATCACAGTTCCTGTAAGCCCTATTTGAAAGAAAAAGGAGTAACAAAGGAAGCCGTTCGGAAGATCGCAAAGGAGTATAAGACGATCAGACGCCGTGCAAAGGATATCGGTGCAAAAAATATGACCAGTGCATATGTAATGGGGATCTATTTTGTCGCAATGAACCGGGAAAGCGGACTTTCGGCAGAGGAGAATTATGAGGTGTTTTATCAGGGACTTGCACATTCGAAGATTATGAAAAAGTTCCTCGGTGATGGAGATTCGTATCTGGCTGAGAAACGTCTGCCCGGTCGCCTGAAGTGGGCAGAGGAAAGTCACAAACGGTTATATGAAAATGACTGGGTGTTGGATGTACTTCCGGGAAACGGAGAATATGATCTTGGGTACGATTATCATGAGTGTGGAATCGTGAAGCTATGCAAGGATGAGGGCTGCCCGGAGCTTGCAACCTACCTGTGCCGGCTGGATTATCTGATGGCAGATATTATGGGACTGGAGTTGAAGCGGACAGGCACTCTTGCCGACGGGTATGATAAGTGTGATTTCCGGTATATCAGAAAGTAGGCTTGAAAGATCCATCTGGCGGTAATGTGGTAACTATGATAAGATGGCAGTAAGATCCGATGTTGATCGTGGCAATACAGAATACGGAACAAAGCCTTGGCAGGGAGAGGATGGAGCCGATATGCAGTATGATTGTCTGATAGTAGATGATGAAACGATGCTTGCTGATAATACATGCGAGTATTTTAATATGTTTGATGTGAAAACAAAGGCTGTTTACAGTATAAAAGAGGCAGAGGAATTTCTGACAGATAATCAGATATCTCTGGTACTGCTTGATATCAACCTGTCAGACGGAAGTGGCTTTCAGTTTTGCAAGAAGCTTCGGGAGACCATGCGGGTTCCGATTCTGTTCGTTTCTGCAAGAAGTACAGATGATGATAAGCTGATTGCCCTGAATATTGGCGGAGATGATTATATTGAAAAGCCGTACTCACTTGGCGTGCTTCTTGCAAAGGTTCGGGTAGTGCTGAAGCGATATCAGGAGTATACTTCGGTGACGGATGCCTGTGAATATGTATATGATTATGATGATGGATATCTTCTGATAGACAGCAGGCGGAGAAGCATATCTGCAGGCGGAGAGGAAAAGAAGCTTACCGGAATGGAGTTTAAGCTCCTTTTGTATCTGGTGCGGAATCCGGATCGATTGATTACGAAGCAGGAGTTGTTTGAAAAGGTATGGAAGGATCGCTTTACTGCAGATAATACATTAAATGTTCATATTCGAAAGATACGGGAAGCGATAGAAAAAGATCCACAGAAGCCGGCATACATTCAAACAGTATGGCGGGAGGGCTATCGCTTTATGCGGGGAGAGACAGAATGAAGAAAATACCGTTTATTATAGCACTGACTTTGACGTTTGTGCTGGAGGCAGCAGGATGCTATTTCTTGTTTGGAAAGCTGGAACAGAAGAAGCAGGATCCGGTGGCAGTCAATGAGTGCCTGCGGTCTGTAGCAGAGAATTTCGGGGAGGAAGAGCAGTACTCGGATACACTGTCATATACCATTCTGGGAGAGAATGGGGAAATTATATATACAAATAAACCCGGGATGTCCGCCAGTATCAATGAGGCTATCCGGAATCAGGATCTGATCTTGGATCTTGTCGTGGAGGGCGATACGATAGGAAATGTGATATTTGATAATGAAATGTCGGAAACATTTGCAATGTACAGAAGAGATGGCTTAAGGATTCTGATAATCAGTTCCGGTATCCAGATTTTAATCTTGTTTCTTTATTATATGTATTTAAAAAGAACGATTGTTATCCCATTTAAAAAATTAAATGCATTTGCAGTGCGTGTAGCAAATGGAAATCTTGATCTGCCGTTGATGATTGATCGAAAGCATATTTTTGGCGGATTTACGGAGGCCTTTGATCTGATGCGCACGGAACTGAAAAAAGCACGGATTGCGGAGAAAAAGGCAAACGACGAGAAGAAGGAAGTGATTGCAAAGCTGTCGCATGATATTAAAACACCTGTGGCATCGATTAAGTCGACTTCGGAGGTGGGGCTTTGTCTTGTGCAGGAAAAACGTGTACGCGAGAAGTTTGCTCTGATTAACCGGAAGTCTGATCAGATTACCGGACTGGTTGATAATCTGTTTCACGCCAGTGTGGAAGAGCTTACAGAGCTGTCTGTAAATCCGGGAAGTCATCCGTCGGCTCTGGTAAAGGAACTGATTCGTAATTCTGATTATCTGGAACGGGCAGAGGATTTTGTTGTTCCGGACTGCCGGATTTATGCAGATCGATTACGGCTTCAACAGGCATTTGATAATGTATTTATGAATTCTTATAAGTATGCGGGTACAAGGATAGAGGTATGTGCGGAATGTCAGGAGGAATATCTGATTGTGCGAATTGCAGACAGTGGACCGGGTGTGAAGCCGGAGGAGCTGCCGGTTCTGAAGGAGAAGTATAAGCGGGGCAGTAATGTCAGTGAACAGGATGGAGCGGGACTGGGACTTTATTTAACAAACCTCTTTGTAGAAAAGATGGGTGGAAAACTGGCACTGGAAAATGGAGAACCGGGTTTTGTAGTTTGCCTTTATATTCGTCTGGCCGGATAAGGATTTAAGAGTTATTTAAGGATTCCTTAAAGGCACTTAAGAATAAAAACAGTAGAATAAGTGCCATAAGGAGGTTGAATGATGAAGAGTATAATTGAGACGAAGAAGCTATGTAAAACATTCTCCAATGGTGGAATACAGCAGCATGTGTTAAGAAATGTGGATCTGGAGATTTACGAAGGGGATTTTACGGTTATTATGGGAGCCAGTGGAGCCGGGAAGTCTACCCTTATGTATGCATTATCCGGTATGGATAGACCTACATTGGGGGAAATTCTGTTTGATGGCAGGGATATTGCAAAGATGACAACGGATGAACTGGCATACTTCAGACGGGAGAATTGCGGGTTTGTGTTCCAGCAGATTTATCTGGTGGATTCTATGAGTGTACTTGATAATGTACTGGCAGCAGGATTGTTGGTTAATAAGAATAAGAAGGCGGTTACAGAACGGGCGAACGAACTTCTGAAGGCGGTTCAGATAGAGGAAGCTACATGGGAGAAGTTTCCAACACAGATATCCGGCGGTGAAGCACAACGGGTAGGAATTGCAAGGGCATTGATAAATCAGCCGAGAGTCGTATTTGCGGATGAGCCGACCGGAGCTTTAAACTCACAGACGGGGAAAGCTGTACTGGATGTATTAAGTGAAAGCAACCGGAAGGGGCAGTCGGTCGTCATGGTAACACATGACATTATAAGTGCAAGAAGAGGAAATCGGATCCTTTATGTAAAGGATGGCGAGATCGGTGGAATTTGTGAACTTGGTGCATATTCTCCGGAGGATAAGAGCCGTCATCAGAAGCTGAATGATTTTCTGATATCGATGGGGTGGTAGGTATGGAGAGAGAATTATTACTGACCAAATCAAACTTTCAGAAAAACAAGGGAAGCTCTATCGGATTATTTTTCCTGATTTTTATATCTGCGGTATTAATCGGAGTTGCATTATTGTTGTTTTTTGACGCCTATCCAACGGCAAGGAAAGAGGCGAAGCGGTTAGGGGCCGGAGATAGTTACCTCTGGATCCGCGAAAATGTTGAGGGAATTACGGATGAAGACATTGAGCAACTGTTAAAGGAGGATGTATCGGATTATTACAGTTATCATTGCCTTGGGTATTCAAATGTGTCACTGCCCTTTGGTGACGGGATGGTGGCACCGGGACTTCTGATTTATAACACAGATGCATTTCAGAAGAAGCTGGATCGGACAGAGGTTGTAGTCAGTGATGACGGCATTACCGAGGATTACCTGTATCTGCCGTATCAGTTCTATACCAGTGGCGGTTATCAAATTGGAGAGCCGTATTCCTTTGAATTGTCAGGAACGACATATACGTTTATAATCAAAGGCTTTACCAATACAACAAACTGGGGATGCAGTAACTGTGGCATTTATGAATTTGTTCTGGATGATGTGAGCTATGAAAAGCTTTGGCAGAAGGAGAAGGCAGCAGACTCTATTCTGATCAGTATGAAGCTGAAGGAAGGAGTAAGAGCATCCGGGTTTAATTTGAAAATTGAAAATGAGATACTGAAACTGAATGGTGCTTCCATTGTAGAAGGGCAGGTGTTAGAAGATGTTCTGGCGGGCAAGAGCTTTATGTCATTGATCATTGCAGTCTGTTTTCTGGTAATCACCATGATTTTAATAATGGTAGTGACTATGATGCTGATCAGTTGTATATCCAATTATATCCGGGAGAATTTAAAGATAGTGGGTGCCCTGAAGGCAATTGGTTACACCAGTCATAATATACGACTGGCATTGTATATACAGTTTGGAATGCTCGCTATGATTGGCAGCCTGCTCGGAATAGGGTGTGCATATGCACTGATGCCGGCTGTATCAAAGCTTGTAATTGCACAGATGGGTGTGCCATATACAGTCAGCTTTCATATGGGAATCACGATATGCCCGATTATAGGTCTGGTATTGTTTGTGATAGGAATTACCGGTGCTTCAACCAGAAAGATTAAGACAATAGAGCCGGTGGTTGCACTTCGGGAGGGACAGGCCGCACATAACTTTAAGAAAAATCATGTCCGACTGGATCGTTCTGTTCTGGGACTGCAGGTGAGTCTGGCACTGAAAACGATGTGTACAAATATAAAACAGAATATGATTACTTTCTTTGTGACAGGTCTGCTGATATTCAGTTGTATCATCGGTCTTATGCTGTATGAGAATTTCAGTCGGAATCCGAAGCTGGAGCTTCTGTCATTTGAACTCTGCAGCGGACTCGTGGCAACAGATGCGGAAACAGCAGATGCTGTGTATTCTGATCTGGAGAAGAGAGGGGATGTCACCAATATCCGGGAGATATGTAATCTTCGACTTCAATATAAGGAAGAGGATCGTCTGATTGCGTATATTTTTGATGATGTATCGAAGATGAATAATGTAGAGGTATGTTATCAGGGCAGACTTCCGGAGTATGATAATGAGATCGCAGTAAGTGGAAAGTTCTGTGAGGAATATGGATATGAAGTCGGTGATGAACTGGAACTGCAATATGGAGGCAGGAGTTACCGATACCTGATCACAGGACTGGTACAGACCTGTAATAATAGTGGAAAAGAGGCTGTCTTAAGTAAACAGGCGGCAGAGCATATCATTGATTTTACCGGCAGGCCGGTCTATTACTGGTTTGATTGTGCCGGGGCCGATGAAGCGAGTGCACAGGAGATTCTGGATGATTGTATTGACAAGTATGGGGATCATATTGTAGCAACGATCAATTTTTATAAGACAATGGAAGGAAGTATGACGATTTTTCGAAAGGTTGCAGGCATGATGCTGGTGCTTGTAGTTATCATATCTGTGATTGTGACTGCAGTGGTTCTGTATCTTCTGATGAAGACACTGCTTTATAACAAGCGGAAGGATTATGGCATTTATAAGGCACTTGGGTATACGTCAGGAAACCTGATCCTGCAGACGGCACTGAGCTTTATGCCGGCAATTACCCTGTCGGTGATCGTATTTTCAATCCTGTCATATTATACAGCGAATTCATATATGCGGATCTTTATGGGAACATTTGGGCTGATGAAATGTAACTTTGCCATACCGGTTGGAGGAACCGTTATGATCGGATTTGGCATGGTGCTGTTTGCATTCCTGATAGCTATTTTACTGGCGGGGCGGATCCGGAAGCTTGAGGCATATGATATGCTGACGCAAGAGTAATAGAAAAAAGGTAGAAAGAGTTCACAAAATCTTCACAAAGAATTAGCACTCATCTCTTGACAGTGCTAACAACGTATGCTATATTACATGTAGAACAAAGGAAATACAGTTGATGAAAGATAAACATCCGCTGTACAGTGTATAGGATTCGTTAAGGAGGATATGATTATGATAGTACCGGGATTTTTTAATGATAATTACTTTGATGAGATGTTGAATAACTTAAGCGGAAGAGACAGTGCAAAGCCTCTGATGCGTACAGATGTGAAGGAGCTGGGTGCAGATTATCTGTTAGAGATCGAGATGCCCGGCTTCGAAAAGGATGAGATCCATGCAGAACTGGAGAAGGGATACCTGACGATCAGCGGTGTTCACGAGAACAAGTTGGATGAAGATGAGAAGTGCGGCAAATATGTTCGCAGAGAACGGTATCTGGGTAAGTGTTCCAGAAGCTTCTATATCGGAGAGAATCTGACACAGGAGGATGTAAAGGCCAAGTATGAAAACGGTATTCTGACAGTTGCATTCCCGAAGGATAAGAAGCCGGAGGTCGAAGAAAAGAAACGGATCTCCATTGAATAAGAAGTTAGTTAATATTTGATATACTCCTCTCTATGTGGCCCCCACCTTGGATCGCAGGATCAAAGGTGGGGGTTCTGCTTTTCGTACAAATCACATCTTTCATATCTCACTCCGGTAGTGTATAATAAACATTAGCCATTTTTTCAGGAAGGCAGGAAATAGTTTGAAGAACTTATACATAGCAGAAAAACCAAGCGTTGCCAGAGAATTTGCAAAGGCACTGAAGGTGTCGGGCGGCAACCATGATGGATATATAGAAGATGAAAATAGTGTAGTGACGTGGTGTGTAGGACACCTTGTAACCATGAGCTACCCGGAGGTATATGATCCGGCACTGGCAAAGTGGAGCATGGATACGATTCCGTTTATACCGGAGGAGTTTCGCTACGAGATTATCGGGAGTGCATCGAAGCAGTTTCAGATCGTGAAGAAGCTGTTAAATCGGGAAGATGTCGGCTGCATCTATGTATGTACAGACTCCGGACGGGAAGGCGAGTACATTTATCGGCTGGTCGATCAGATGGCAGAAGTGGATAAGACGAAGGAGAAACGCCGGGTATGGATCGATTCCCAGACAGAGGAAGAGATCCTGCGTGGAGTACGGGAAGCAAAGCCACTGTCCGACTATGATAATCTGTGTGCGGCGGCCTATTCCAGAGCGAAGGAAGACTATCTGATGGGCATTAACTTCTCACGCGTGCTGACACTGAAGTATGGATATACGGTGCGGAACTATCTGGGAGAAACAAAGGGTGGAAGCATCTCGGTAGGCCGGGTTATGACCTGTGTGCTCGGGATGGTCGTGCAGCGGGAACGGAGCATTCGGGAGTTTGTGAAGACTCCGTTTTACAGAGTCATGGCGACAGTAGCGGCCGGAGAGGATCACTTCGAGGCAGAATGGCGGGCGGTCGAAGGTAGCCGATATTATGAGTCTCCAAAGCTGTATAAGGAAAACGGCTTTAAGAAGAAGGAAGATGCAGAAGCACTGATCCGGGCGATGAAGGAGAATGAGCCATGGGTGCTTCAGGTGGAGAAGATTGAGAAAAAGGTGGAGAAGAAGAATCCGCCGATGCTATACAATCTGGCAGATCTGCAGAATGACTGTTCGCGGCTGTTTAAGATCAGCCCGGATGAGACACTGAAGATCGTACAGGAACTGTATGAGAAGAAGCTGGTGACCTATCCGAGAACCGATGCACGGGTGCTGTCTACGGCAGTGAGCAAGGAGATCTATAAGAATATCAGCGGGCTGAAGGGATATGCACCGGTAGCCGCCTATGCGGATCAGATCATGCAGACGGGAAGCTATAAGACGATTGCAAAGACGAAGTATGTAAATGATAAGCAGATTACCGATCATTATGCGATCATACCGACCGGGCAGGGGCTGAATGCGTTGTCTACGATGTCTCCGACCGGACAGGGCGTGTACGAACTGGTAGCCAGACGATTTCTGTCGGTATTTTATCCCCCGGCAGAGTATCAGAAGGCATCCTTAGTTCTGCTTCGGCAGGAGGAACGATTCTTTGCAGGCTTCAAGGTTTTATATAAGCAGGGATTTCTGGAGGTGGCAGGTAACGCATTTTCCAGAAAGAAGAACGAGGATGACGAGGAAGAGAAGTTCAGTCCGGAGCTGATCCGATACATCGCATCGTTGAAAAAGGGCAGTCAGGTCGAGGCGAAGGACTTTGACATCCGGGAAGGCGAAACAAAGCCACCGACCAGATACACCTCCGGTACACTGGTTATCGCGATGGAGAAGGCAGGCTCCGATATCGAAGAGGAAGAACTGCGAGACTACATGAAGGGAAGCGGAATCGGAACCAGTGCAACACGGGCAGAGATCATCAAGAAGCTCATTGACCGGCAGTATATGGCACTGAATAAGAAGACACAGGTGATCACGCCAACCCTGAAGGGAGAAATGATCTATGATATCGTATATTACTCCATCAATGCGTTGCTTCAGCCGAAGCTGACAGCCAGTTGGGAAAAGGGGCTGGGACAGGTAGAACGCGGCGAGATAACAGAAGAGCATTACATGAAGATATTGGAAGATTTTGTGGTTCATAAGACGGAACTGGTAAAGGGCTTAAAAAATCAATACGCATTTACGCCATTGTTTGACAAGGCGGCGGTGTATTATAAGAAAGGAAAATGACATGAAGCAGGAAGAATTAGAGGCAGTATGCAGAGTTGATCAGTTATTTAAGAATCTGGAGGAAAGCCGGGCAGGAGAGCTGCTTGCACAGTTGACCTATCCATGGGAGGTATTGGAGAAGATTCATGACTTTATTCTTCAGTTGGGACCAACACTTTCCACAGATGAATATGAGGAGCGGGAGGCTCAGGTCTGGATCGCAAAGAGTGCGAAGGTATATCCGACGGCCACGATCATCGGACCGACGATCATCGGACCGGATACAGAGGTACGGCCGGGGGCTTTTATCCGGGGGAATGCACTGGTAGGTGCCGGCTGTGTGATCGGGAACTCCACGGAGCTTAAGAATGTGATTATATTCAATTCGGTTCAGGTTCCGCATTACAACTATGTCGGAGATTCGGTTCTGGGATATAAGTCTCACATGGGAGCCGGCAGTATCACCAGCAATGTAAAGGCAGATAAGACATTAGTAGAGATTAAGCATGGCGAAGCACATATTCCGACCGGACGGAAGAAGGTCGGAGCGATTCTGGGCGATCATGTAGAGATCGGCTGCAATACCGTACTGAATCCGGGCACCGTGGTAGGTGCCGGAAGTAATGTATATCCGGTATCCATGGTTCGGGGCTATGTGCCGGCGGGCAGTATCTACAAGAAGCAGGGAGAGATACTTGAAAAGTATTAGGACAGAATATGAGCCATATGGATGTAAAGGAATCCCATATGGCTCATACTGTTCATAGTGCGGGAGATATCGGATCGTTGCTTCTGATTGCCCCTTATTATTGTGATTTATTCGGTTGTTGGGACTGCATGCTCCAGAGCGTTCCGGATCGCCTGAGTCAGGATAATGGATGTATACTGGCTGTCTGTGGAACAGGTCAGCTCATCGACGGACTCGATATCCGGGAGCTGGCTGTTGATCTCATCCAGAGCCGGAGTAAGGAGCGGGTACATCGTCGTAACCGTTTCATTTAGGTTGACGACAGATACATCACAGATGCGGTTACTGTCTACCGTTACCTGTACATCCAGGGTGGAGTCACCGAGCTGTACCGTCGAGGAGTAGACACCGGGTATGTAGGTGGAAGTTTCTACCGTTTCCGGCAGGGTGTCCTCGGAATGATCCGGCAGGAACATAATCAGCAGTAGAAGGAGCAGAAGGATTCCCAGCACTACGAAGATAATGGTATAGATGAGTTCTTTTGCTTTTAATATTAGAATTTTCGTATTTGAACCCATAACTGTCACCTCTCATTTTCCATATTTATATATATATTCGCGAAAAGGAAAAGTATGACACAGAATCATAAAAGGAGGCATATTTATGCTACAGATCATAGAGGGGCCAAGTGGATCCGGTAAGAGCTATCTGGTATATAAGGAGCTGATTCAGGCAGCGGTAGAGAATCCGGATCGGCAGTATTTTCTGGTCGTTCCGGAGCAGTTTACCATGCAGGCACAGAGAGATATCGTTACCATGCATCCGCAGCACGGAACCATGAATATTGATATCGTCAGTTTCAATCGACTGGCGTATCGGGTGTTTGAGGAGCTGAATATTCGATGTGACCATATCTTAGAAGATTTCGGAAAGAGTATGCTGCTGCAGAAGATTCTGATGGAGCATAGGAAGGAGCTGCCGATCTTTGGGGTATCGTATAATAAGGCAGGCTTTCTGGATGAACTGAAGTCTCTTCTGACAGAGCTGTTTCAGTATCGGATCCATCGGGAGGATATACAGACGTTTCATGATGAGATACAGGGAAATACCGGGTTGAAGCAGAAGCTTACCGATCTTTTGTTTGTATACGATGCCTTTGAACGGGAGATTCAGGGGAAGTATATTATAGCGGAGCATATTCTGGAGATGCTGGCAGCGCATATAGCAGAGTCTGAGCTGCTGGCCGGCAGTGTGTTATATTTCGATGGATTTACCGGGTTTACGCCGATTCAGTATGAAGTGCTGGAGCCACTGCTGGAGGTCAGCGATGCGGTGACCGTGACCGTGACGATCGATCGGGAGAGCATGGAACGGGAGTCCTGCGAGGAGCATAGTCTGTTTTATCTGAGTAAGGATACGATTACGCGGCTGCTAAAGCTGGCAGAACGGTTAGAAATCTATGGAGAGGAACGCTACATAGGGGATGACTGTCCGCGATTTGCGGAGGCACCGGAGCTGAAGCATCTGGAAGCGAATCTGTTTCGGTATCCGTATCAGATCCGGCAGGGAGAGACAACGCAGATTCAGATCCAGGTGATGCGGACTCCGCGGCAGGAGTTGCATCAGGTAGCCAGACAGATCCATGCGATGGTTCGACAGGGGCAGTATCGGTATCAGGATATCGCAGTGATTCATGGAGGTCTGGAGGGCTTGGAACCGCTGGTGGAAGAACTGTTTCCGCGGTTGGAGATCCCATATTTTATAGATATGAATCGGAGCATTTATACCAACCCGTGTCTGGAGTGTATCCGGGCAGTGCTGGAGATCGTGCTGCGGGATTATTCTTATGAGAGCGTATTCCGTCTGCTGAAGACAGGGGTGACCACGGTAGCGATGGATCAGCTGGAGGAGCTGGAAAACTATGTGATCCGCAAGGGGATCCGGGGATATTCGTGGTGGAAGCGGGTATTTTCAGAGACGGCACAGGAACAGTGGGAGCAGGGAAGGGAACCGATAGAGATCTATCTCTGTGGTCATCAGGTGCTGGAGATACTGGAGCCGGTGAGTCTGGCACTCCGGCAGGCGGAAACGGTGCAGGAGTATGTGGAGGCACTGGTTGCGTTTCTGGCAGGACTGGGGATGGAAGAGCAACTGACGCAGGCGGCGGATGCATTTGATGCGAGTGGAGATCTGGTTCAGGCAAGAGCCTTCCGCCAGATCGAAGGGAAGCTTGCGGAGATCTGGGAGAAGTTAAATACGATTCTGGGTACTGAGCAGATGACGCTGAGCGAGTTTCAGAGGATTCTGGAAAGTGGATTATCGGATATTGCGCTGGGGGTGATTCCGCCGAGTCTGGATCAAGTAACGGTGGGGGATATTGAGAGAACCCGGTTGAATCATGTGAAGGTGCTGTTTGTTATGGGAGTAAATGACGGGATTATTCCCAGAGTACCGGGAAGCTGTGGAATACTGACGGAGGCGGATCGGAGTATTCTGGGCGAGAAGCTGCTGCTGGCACCCGATTCCAGAAGCAGGGTGTTTACAGAACAGTTTTATCTGTATCAGAATGTGACGAAGCCATCAGATAAGCTGTATCTGACCTATCATGCACAGGATGAGGACGGCGGCGAGGTGCTTCCGGCCTATCTGATCGGAAGGATTCGGAAGCTGTTTCCGGAGCTTTGTCCACAGGAGCTGATGCGGGAGGAACTGACACTGGAAGAAGCAGAGACCGGGAGGGATAGTACCCGGTTACTGACCGAGGGAGTGCAGACGGAGCGGAGCTTAACCGAGGAGGAACAGGCGGTCTGGAAGGGGCTGTATCAGTATTATGAACAGTGTGCACCGGAGGTTATAGAAGGGATCCGATCCGGAGTACAGTATCACAATCTGGATCATTATTTGTCGAAGGAGACAGCAGACCGGCTCTACGGAAGGATTCTGAATGCCAGTGTATCCAGATTGGAAACCTATAGTCAGTGTCCGTACCAGTTCTTTTTAGAGTATGGACTGAAGCTGCAAAAGCGGGAACAGCATGAGGTGACCTATGGTGATATGGGAAGCCTGCTTCATCATGTCGTAGAGCAGGTATTCCGGCGGGTAGAGAACCGGAAGGCAGAGGAGCTTCTGGTGACACAGGAGGAAGAAACAGAGAATGCATGGAGCCGGATCCGGGATGAAGAACTGGTGCAGATGGTATCCGATGAGATCCGACGGACAGTGGAACAGGAGCCGGATAGCATTTATCTGTATTCACACGCGAATCGACATCTATTGCATCGGATCGAACAGTTAGCTTCCTATGCAGTGGTAGATCTGAAAGAACAGTTGTTGCAGAGTAAGATGATCCCGTATCGCTTTGAACTGGCGTTTAATCGGAGAAATGCCGATGAACTATGCCGGAACCTGAGTTCTGCACATATGGAGCTGGGGGATGGCAGGCAGATGAACCTGAGCGGTGTGGTTGACCGTCTGGATATCTGTCAGGATGACACACATGTGTATGTAAAGGTACTGGACTATAAGAGCAGTAAGAAGGAGATCGACGTGGAACAGGCAGAAGCCGGACTGCAGCTTCAGCTTCTGGTATATACCAATGTTGTGATCGAAGCCTTGAAAAAGAAATTCCCGGATAAGGAAATCGTTCCTTCGGGATCCCTGTACTATGGGTTCCGGATGCCGATGGTGGAAAAGAAGACACAGAATATCACAGATACGCTGGTAAAGAATATCCGTAAGGAGACGGCATTGATCGGGATCGTGAATCGGGAAGAACCGGCACTGTCCTATCTGGGAAGGCGGGAGCTTCTGCCGGTTCGTATGGAGAAGGTGGTCAATGACGGAAAAGAAGAACTGGCAGTACAGGAGAGTGATACGGCGTTATCGACAGAGGAGTATCAGCAGGTACTGGAGGAAGCAAAGGAGATGGCAGTGCAGATCGGAACGGATATGATGGAGGGGAAGATTCCGATCCGACCGGTACGGACAGGGAGAAAGCTTCCATGTACCTACTGCGAGTATCAGAATGTATGCAAGATCGATTGCAGAGACGGAGGCAATCAGATCTATACGGTTCAACAGTTAAGAAGAGAGAGAAAGCGAGGTGGAGCAGATGAAGTGGACGGATAGTCAGCAGGCGATCATAGACTACCGGCAGGGAACCCTTCTGGTATCGGCGGCAGCCGGTTCCGGTAAGACTGCGGTGCTGGTACAGCGGTTACTGGACTGGGTGGTACAGGATGGAAAGAATATTGATGAATTTCTGGTCGTGACATTTACCAGAGCAGCGGCCGGACAGATGCGGACAAAGATCCGAAGGGCATTGGAGGATATGCAGGAGCAGCATCCGGATGATCAGCACATTATCCGACAGCTATCTCTGGTTCATCGGGCACATATTATGACGATTGACAGCTTCTGTAAGCAGGTGGTAGATGATAACTTTCAGTTTCTGGGTATTGATCCGGCGATGCGGATCATGGATGAAACAGAAGGAGTTCTGATGCAGGATGATGTTTTAACGGCGGTATTGGAACAGGTCTATGAGACAGACGCAGAAGGAATGGCAGAGCTCCACCGGTATATGGGGGAGATCCGCGAAAATGAAAAGATCCGTCGGCTGGTAGGGAAGCTGTATCAGCAGGCAAACAGTATGCCGGAACCGAAGGAATGGTTACAGTCCGCCGTTCAGGAGGTGCAGGCAGAAGAACCGGAGGCACTGTATCGGCAGACATGGATGAAGCTGCTGGTAAAGGAGTGTAAGGAATTATATCGGGAGGTGGCAGAGCTGCCGGAGAGGATAGCCGCTGAGTACGACCGGCTGGAGGAGGGCTATCGTCCGAAGCAGTATGATAAATATCAGCAGTACTTCCGGGAGGAATGTCGGCTGGCAGAGGCGGTATGCGGGGCACAGACCTATGCAGACCTAAAGCAGGCATTTTGTACCGATGGAAGAGCCTATAAGCGGTTCATCTGGAAGAATAGTGGTATGCCGGAGTCTCATTATGCGACAGAGCTGTGGCAGACTTATAGTGAGGGGAAGAAGGCGGCCGCGGAACTGGTAAAACCATCTATGGAAGAGATCGTGGAGCAGCAAAAGGCAGTGGCACCGATCCTGACGACGGTATTACGACTGACAGAACGATTCATGGATCGCTATAGAGAGGAGAAGCAGAATAAGAACTGTATGGACTTTGGCGATGTGGAGCATTATGCTTTGCAGGCACTGTCAGAGGGGATGCAGGATGGTGCACCGATTCCGACAGAGACGGCGTTACAGTTAAGGAATCGATATACAGAGATTCTGATTGATGAGTATCAGGATTCCAATGATCTTCAGGAGGCGATCCTCACCAGCATTGCCAGAAAACAGGAAGGCAACTATACGAACCTGTTCATGGTAGGCGATGTAAAGCAGAGCATCTATAAGTTCCGGATGGCACGTCCGCAGTTGTTTCAGAGAAAGTATCAGACCTATTCGGATGATCTGGCGGCAGAGGGAGTGACAAAGAAGATCGAGCTGCGGCAGAACTTTCGGAGTAGAAGAGAGGTTCTGGAGGCTGTGAATCTCTGGTTTTATCAGATCATGACAGAGGCATTGGGCGGGATTGATTATAATGAGCAGGCCGCACTGGTACCGGGACGTGAGTATGAAAGCATGGAGCAACCGGGGGATGATCGGACAGAGCTGTGGATTCTGGATCCGTATACGAAGGAAGATGAGAACGAGGCAGAACATGCAGAAAACACAGGGGAAGAGCCGGAGAATATGGAGCTGGAGGCACGACTGACGGCTGCCAGAATTAAGAGCCTGTGCAGCGGAGAGGCAGCACTTCCGGTATGGGACGAAGACCGTCATGCGTACCGGACCTGTGAGTATCGGGATATTGTGATCCTGCTTCGGAGCCTGAAGGGCTGGTCAGAGATCTACCATCGGGTTTTGACGGAGGAAGGCATCCCGGTATATGCAGACAGTGGAAAGGGATACTTTGATTCGGTGGAGGTTCGGGATCTGTTAAGTGTCCTGTCGGTGATTGATAATGCACGCAATGATATTCCGTTAGCGGGAGCTCTGCGGAGTGCCATGGTGGGACTGTCCAGTGAAGAGCTGGCGCATATTCGTGGATGCTATCAGAGAGGAAGTCTCTGGGAGATCATTACGGGATATACAGAAGATCCGGTAGCGACAACGGAGAAGCGGCCGGAGCTGAAAGCACGTCTGCAGCGATTCTTGGAACGACTGGCGAAGTGGAAGCAGATGAAGAACTATAGCACGATACGGGAGATCATATGGTCGATTCTGGATACTACCGGATATTATGAGTATGTAGGTGCCATGCCGGGTGGCAGCCGGAGACAGGGAAACATCCGGAAGCTGATCGATAAGGCAAGCGCCTATGAGAATACCGGTTATCGCGGTCTGTTTGACTTCCTGCGATACATCGAGCGGGTAAAGATCCATGAACAGGACTTCGGTGAGGCTGCCGTTCTGGGAGCCAATGACAATCTGGTACGGGTGATGACGATCCATAAGAGCAAAGGACTGGAGTTCCCGGTGGTGTTCCTGTGCGGCTGCGGAAAGAAGTTTAATCAGCAGGACAACAGGGATACCGTGCTAGTAGATGCAGACTGTTATCTGGCAGTGAACCGGAAGTATCCGGAAAAGCATTACTATGAAAAAACGGCGAAGCGGGAGTATCTGCTGCAACATATGAAGACAGAGAATCAGGCAGAGGAGATGCGGATTCTTTATGTAGGGATGACGCGGGCACAGGAAAAGCTGATCCTGATCGGAACGGTTGGTAAGACGATGGCGGAGAAGGACGAGGATTATCAGGTGATCCGCGAGCATTACCGCACACCGGGAATGAATGACCGGCCGGAAAATACCGGGAGCACATCCGGATATCGGCCGGCACCGCTGGGCTATCAGAAGCTGCGCAAGGAGGATTCCTATCTGGGCTGGGGACTGCGGTGCCTGGTTCCGTTATTGAATCAGCCGGCGGCCGGAGCAGTTATGACCTGCCATGTTGTAGATGCACGCGAGCTGGATGTTCAGGCATTGCAGGAGTGGAATCGTCTGGAGGAACGGAAGGCACTGTGGGAGCAGAGGATAGAGTATCCGACATCCGGGGAACTGGTGCAGCAGCTGACCGAACGGTTCCGGTGGCAGTATCCGCATATGCTGGCGGCCGGAGCAAAGGGAAAGCTGTCCGTATCCGAGATCAAGAAAATGAGCCAACTGATAGATGAACCCGAAGCTGAGCAGATGCAGAAAAAGCAGGAGCTGGAGCAAATGCAGACAGCACAGATGCAAACGGAACGGTTACAGGCGGCGGGCGGTCATCGGGGTTATGTGCATGCAGAGGCAACCGCCGGAGCGGCATATGGTACCCTGATGCACCTTGTGATGGAGAAGCTGCCGCTTTCCGATATGGAATCACCGGAGCATGTGCAGCAGGGGCTTCTGGTACTGGAACAGCGGGGCATCTTAACGGCAGAGGAACGGAAGCGGATCATGCCGGAGAAGATCTGGCATATGATCGATTCAAAGCTGGGACGCAGAATGGCAGAGGCACAGAGGCGTGGAGTCCTCTATCGAGAGCGGCAGTTTGTAATCGGTATTCCGATGAGTCAGGTTTACGGAGAAGGCGAGGAACAGGATTTGGAGCTGGTACAGGGAGTCATCGATGCCTATTTCGAAGAGGATGGGGAGCTGGTACTGATGGACTATAAGACAGACCGGGTGACGCCGGGCGATGACGGACAGGAGCTGATACGGAAGTACCATGCCCAGTTGGAGTACTACTGCCGGACACTGGAGCAGCTGACCGGGAAACGGGTGAAGGAGAGGTATCTGTATTCCTTCTATCTGGAACGGGAGATTCTACTGACTTGACGATGGGAAAAAAGCCTTTATAATAAATGTGAGAATGGAAAGAAGGAGTGGAGAAGCATGAGCAGAGAAAAGGAAGAAATGGGTACGATTTCTCTATTAGGAAACCAGGGGGTAAAGTATCCGATGGATTACGCACCGGAGGTACTGGAAACCTTTATCAATAAACATCCGGATCATGATTATTTTGTAAAGTTTAATTGCCCGGAATTTACGAGCCTGTGTCCGATCACCGGACAGCCGGACTTTGCGACGATTACGATCTCTTATGTACCGAATATTAAGATGGTAGAAAGTAAGTCTCTGAAGCTGTATCTTTTCAGCTTCCGGAATCATGGGGACTTCCATGAGGACTGTGTAAATGTTATTATGGAGGATCTGATCCGGTTAATGGATCCGAAGTATATCGAGGTGTGGGGAAAGTTCACCCCGCGTGGTGGAATCTCGATCGATCCGTACTGCAACTACGGGCAGCCGGGAACCCGGTGGGAAGCAGTCGCTGCGAATCGCTTAGAGCAGCATGATCTATATCCGGAAAAGGTAGACAATCGGTAATGATGAGTACAACATATGAAGAAGCAGTTGCATATTTGTTAAGCATTCCGAAGTTTGCGGCAAAGACGACGCATGAGAACCTTCGGGGATACCTGACCGCACTGGGGAATCCGCAGGACTCGATTCCCTGTGTTCATGTGGCGGGAACCAACGGAAAAGGATCGGTGTGTACCTATCTGGCGGAAATGTTCCGGGAAGCCGGGCAGAGCGTAGGCGTATTTACCTCTCCGCATCTGGTACGGATCAACGAGCGCTTTCGAATCAACGGAAGTATGATCGATGATCGAACCTTTGTGCAGGTGTTTGACCGGGTAAAAACGGTTGTAGAGGATGGAATGCGGAATGGTCTGGTGCATCCGAACTTTTTTGAATACCTGTTTCTGATGGCGGCCTGCTGGTTCCGGGAGGAAGCGGTAGACCGGGTGATCTGGGAAACCGGTATGGGCGGCAGACTGGATGCGACCAATGTTGTACAGCCGGAGATTACAGTGATTACAGCGATCGGTATGGATCACATGCAGTATCTGGGCGATACACTGGAGAAGATCGCCGGGGAAAAGGCCGGGATTCTAAAGCCGGGGGTTCCGTGCGTGTATCGTTCGGTAGAGGATGGAAGTGCTGAGGTGATCAGACAGCGGGGGAAGGCACTCAGCTGTCCGCTCCTGCCGGTCGAACCGACGCAGATTATCATAGACAAAGTCGGAGAGGATGTCATTGATTTTTCCTATGGAACTCGGTATGATAGTACATACAGTATCCGAAAGACAGCACTGTATCAGTTGGAAAATGCGGCACTGGCGATTGAAACAGCCGGAAGACTGGGACTTTCGGAGACTGTGATTCACCGGGGACTCCGGCGGATGAACTGGCCGGGACGGATGGAAGAACTGGAACCCGGTATCTATGTGGACGGAGCACATAACGAGCCGGCAATCGAGGCGTTTTGCAAGACTGTTTCTACGCTTTATGCGGATAAAAAGATTGTATTACTATTTGCAGTGGCCAGTGATAAGCAGTATAATAAGATGATAAGCACTTTGTGTAAAACGCTACAGTATGAGAAGATTATCGTGACTGCCATTGCAGGTGGCAGAGTGACTCCGCCGGAACAGGTGGCGGAGCTGTTTCGGAGATATACGAGGACTCCGGTATCGGTAGAACCGGATAATCATAAGGCATTGATACAGGCCAGAGCATGTGTATCAGAGGATTGCAGAGCCTTTTGCGTCGGCTCTCTGTATCTGGTAGGCAGTTTGGAGGCACAGGAAGGAGCGTAAGCTGTGATTAATTTTGAAGAAGAGGTTAAGAAGTTTCGACCGGCAGCAGAGATGAGCCAGTTGGAAGATAATATATATAAGAACGATTTTAGTGATGTGGCAGATGTACTGATCGAGGTTATGAAGCAGGCACAGCAGCCACCGCAGTCACCACAGAATAATGAATAGATAGGTGTGAAGAAGATGAATTGTTTACATTGCGGAGCACCGGTACTCATCAATGATGTGTGCAGTGAGTGTGGATTAAAACAGGAATATTTAGTCAGGGCGTGGAATACGTCTCTGCATTATTATAATCAGGGCTTGAACTGTGCGAAGGTTCGGAATCTTACGGGTGCAGAGGAAGCACTGAAGACAGCCCTATACTATAGTAAGGCAAATGTAGATGCCCGGAATCTTCTGGGTCTGGTATACTATGAGACCGGGCAGATGGTGGAAGCACTGGCACAGTGGGTGATCAGCTCCAACTATCAGCCGGATTCGAATCCGGCCACCCGGTATCTGAAAGTGGTACAGGGAAATCAGAATAAGCTGAACGGATATGACCAGGCAGCGAAGAAGTATAACCAGACGCTTCATTATGTTCAACAGAAGAACTATGATCTGGCATTGATTCAGTTAAAGAGGGTTTTGAGTGCCAATCCGCATTTTGTAAATGCCTATCTGATACTGGCGTTGATCTATATACAGGAAGGCAACGTGGAGCGGGCAAGAAGGGCATTGCAGCGGGTACTCCGGATTGACCGGTATAATCCGCAGGCGCAGCAGTACCTGGAGGAACTGGCCGGGTTGGATGGAAGTCATACGACCGGTACCATAGCAGATATCCATGGAGAGGACGATGATCTGCCGGAGCTGGAGATCGGAGACAGCTATAAGGACGAGCTGGATCAGGAGGATGCGGTGGATGAGGAAGAGACCGCCCGCAGAAAGATCCGTGAGATCATAGAGCGTGGAGCGGCTGCAGAGGATGTGAATCCGGATCAGAATCTGGAGGTAGGCAGTTATCAGGAGATCAAGTACGGCAAGCATAATGTGCTGTATCTGATCGCAGGGCTGATCATAGGAGTGGCAGCCATGTTTTTCCTGATTATGCCGGCCAGAATCAAGAGCATACGAAACGAGAATCTGGATATGAAGTCCGCCTACAGTGCGGAGCTGGCCGGAAAGAATACCCTGATCGCAGAGCTTCAGGGCAATAATGATAAGCTGCAGTCACAGCTCGAGGATGTGCAGAAGGAAATGAAGGATGCACAGGAGGCCGGCGGAGCCGGTAGTGTAAACGATAGTATCATGACAGGAATTCAGGCATATATGGCAGGCAATAAGCAGGAGGCGGTAGCGGCACTGGGTGCAGTGGACTTAAATGACAGTGAGCTGTCAGAAGCAACAAAGAACTGCCTGACCGGGATTGTAAATGAATGCACGGAGGAGCTGAATGCCTATCGAAGCTCCGGTATAACCGCGTATGGAGCAGAGAATTATGAAGAGGCGATCACGCAGCTTCGGGTATATTGCAATCTGAAGCCGGATGATGCAGAAGCAAGATATGATCTGGCAAAGGCATATGAAGGAACCGGAAAGATCGAAGAGGCACATACCCTGTATCAGGATATCAATACTCGGTTCCCGGATTCCAAATATGTCACGACATCCTTTCAATAGAATGACGATAATGGCCGGAGGAGATTAGAATAAAATAAAACAGATACGAAAGAGAAACTCAGCAGGGTTTCTCTTTTTTTAATGTCGCAGGAGGTTCATATGGAATATGGAGTAAAGCAGGAACAGGAGTGGCTGTGGGTCGGACTGCCGGAGGAGCTGGATCACTTTCAGGCAGAGCAGATCCGGGAAGCCGTGCGGGAGAAGATGCAGGAGGCATATATAAAGTATGTGGTGTTTGATTTTGAACATACGCGTCTGATGGACAGCTCCGGGATCGGTCTGATCGCCGGACGATATCGGGAGATGGCAGTGCGGGGTGGACAGGTATATGTCAGTCATGTGAGTGATTCGATGAAGAAGGTTCTGACTTTATCAGGGTTATATCGGATCGTAGTCCCCTGGGAGGAAACGATAACAGCAACAGAGAGTAAATAAATGCAGGGTATGATGCGGATAATAAGGAGGATATGATGGGTAATACCAATGAAATGCTGGTAGAATTTGATGCAATTGGAGAAAATGAGGGCTTTGCCAGAGTAGTAGTGGCAGCATTTGCTTCCGGTCTGAATCCAACGCTGGAGGAGCTGGGAGATGTGAAGGTAGCGGTTTCAGAGGCTGTGACAAACGGAATCATCCATGGATATGGGGGACAGCCCGGAAAGATTCGGATACGGGCGTGGAAAGAGGGGCAGACACTGACCGTTCAGGTAGAGGATCGGGGAAAGGGCATCCCGGATATCGAAAAGGCGATGGAACCAATGTTCACGACGAAGCCGGAGGAAGAGCGATCTGGTATGGGATTTTCATTTATGGAAGCCTTTACGGATGATCTGCAGGTGGAATCACGTGTGGGAGAGGGTACACGCGTAACTATGGTAAAGAAGATGGGAGAACAGAATGGATCGGACAATAGAACTAATTAGACGGGCCAGAGAAGGAGACTTAAATGCCAGAAATCAGGTGGCGGCGGAGAATCTGGGACTGGTCTGGAGTGTGGTTCGAAGATTTGCCGGTCGGGGACATGATCTGGAGGACCTGTATCAGATCGGTTGTATTGGGCTTCTGAAATGTATTGATAAATTTGAATTGTCATACGATGTGAAGTTTTCAACGTATGCGGTTCCTATGATTATGGGAGAGATCAAGCGATTCCTGCGGGATGACGGTATGGTAAAGGTAAGCCGTTCCCTGAAGGAAACGGCCTGCAAGGTATATGCAGCCAGAGAACGGCTGGTGAATGAACGGGGGGTAGAGCCGACACTGGAGGAACTGGCCAGTTGTCTGGAGATCGATAAGGAAGACATCGTAGTGGCGATGGAAGCAAGCTCCGAGGTGGAATCCATCTATAAAACCATTTATCAGAATGACGGAAATTCCATTTATCTGATCGATAAGCTGATCAGTGAGGAGGATGAGAGCCAAAAAGCGGTGAATCAGCTTGCGTTAAAGGAGCTGATGGCGGAGCTGGAGGAGAAGGAGCGGCAGATTATAGTCATGCGTTATTTTGAAGATAAGACGCAGACGGAGATTGCACAGATCGTCGGGATCTCTCAGGTACAGGTGTCCAGAATCGAAAAAAAAGTACTGTTAAAAATGAGAGAACTCATGAATCATGGGAAAAACGGATAGCGCAGACAATCTATTTGCATGGAAAAAGTTGTCAGGTGCAGAGGTTCATAGAATATCCGAATCCGGTCATACTATCATGGAAAGCAAATTCCTATTTCCAATAGAGGAAAAATGATGGAAAACAGGAAGGAGACGAGAACATGGTAGGAAAGCGGTATTCATGGATCTGGTGGCTGCTGGGTATTCTGGTGGTAATCGGAATCATATGGTATACGGTCCGGCAGGGACGGCAGGAGGACTATACGGACGGAACCTTTGTATGGAACTCTGAAGCAGAATTCTGCCGGCAGGATAAGGAGGACATCGATGTCAGAGACGATCTATCTTAATGTGCAGCAGAGTACGGCTGTGCATCGACCGGTGGTTCGTGTCGATGATATCGCAGAGGTATTTTGTGAAAATAAAAGTGTAAAAAAGCAGGTACAAAGTCTGATCCTTACAGAGTTTCATTCGGAAAAGGAGTATAAGCAGGTGTTTTCTACCTGTCTGGTGATTCAGATGATAACCGCGGCAGTGCCAAACTGCCAGGTGGTCAGTCTGGGCGAGGTGGACTTTATCGTATACTATAAGCCGATCGGAAAACGACCGGAGTGGATCGGCAGGCTAAAGCTGGTGGTAGTATGCCTGTTGGCATTCTTCGGAGCCGCATTTTCCATTATGACATTTAATACAGATGTAACGACACCGGATCTGTTTGATCAGTTGTATCAGCTTTTTACCGGTCAGGAACCGACAGGACCCGGAATTCTGCAGGCATCTTATGCAGTAGGGCTGTTTCTGGGTATCATCCTCTTTTTTAACCATGGAGGAAGATATAAGCTGACCAATGATCCGACGCCGCTTCAGGTTCAGATGCGGCAGTATGAGCAGGACGTTAATCAGGCATTCATTCTGGATGCGGAACGGAATCAGGTGAGCAAAGATGTGGATTAAGAATCTGTTGATGTGTATCATCGGATTGTCCGCCGGAGGAGCCATAGCCGGTGCCTATGTCACATTTATCGCATCGCTGGGGGTATATACGAGACTGGAGGACTGGGCAAACTCCGGGCGGAAAACACTGCTGACGGAGAACCTGATCTTAGCCGGAACGACGGTAGGAAATCTGCTTACTCTGTATGATATACCGGTTCCGCTTGGAAAAGCAGGTCTGCTGGTGTGTGGAGTTTTGTTCGGAATCTTTACGGGCTGTCTGGCAGCCGCACTGGCGGATGTGGTGAAGCTGTTCCCGATCCTGTGTCGGCGTACAGGTCTGCGAAAGGGACTGCCATATGTGATCGCCTCTGTCGGGATCGGAAAGGCAGTCGGAACCTGGATCCAGTTCTTCCTGTTTCAGAGCCCGAGTTAAGTAGAAATGGCAGGTGATAGAAGATGAAAAAGGAACCAAGTAACAAAGAATATAATGAGTATGTAAAGCAGGTGACACCAAAGCATAACTGTGTTGTGAACTGTCTGTGGGCATTTCTGATCGGAGGTATCATCTGTACCATAGGAGAGGGGATTTCCCAGCTTTTGCAGCAGCAGGCGGGGCTGCCAAAGGACGATGCAGCCAGTTATGTATCCATGATTCTTGTGGCCTGTAGTGTGATCCTGACAGGCTTCAACCTATATGGATCGATCGCAAAGCTGGGTGGAGCCGGAGCCCTTGTTCCGATCACAGGCTTCGCAAATTCCGTAGCGGCACCCTGCATCGAGTATCAGAAGGA
Source organism: uncultured Clostridium sp. (assembly GCA_900539185.1). GTDB lineage: Bacteria > Bacillota > Clostridia > Lachnospirales > Lachnospiraceae > CAG-632. The sequence continues at coordinate 80,772 of UQBG01000006.1, read as the reverse complement.
AGGACAGGTATTCGGAATCGGCGTGAAGGTATTTACCATCGCCGGACCTGTGATTTTGTACGGAATCTTTACCAGTTTTGTGCTGGGACTGATATACTGGATTCTGAAACTGATCGGAATTGTGTGAATTGTGAGAAATTAAAAATCGTGCTTCAAATGGCCTGCGGAGGAATCTGCGGGCTGTTTTCTCATGATCTTCATCCTTTTGTTGCTATCTCCATCATTCACTGATAAAATTAGAAGTCATTTGATACGAATTTGCAAGAAATTTCAAGTGGTAATGCACTTGATAATGTGTTACAATAATTAACGCGAGAGCCTTTATGTAGAAACGGGGTGAATGGAATGGTAAATGAAGAAAGAGTCAAGCTGATGACAAAGCTTGCAATCTATGAAAATACCAAGGGCAGGAAACAATTAAATATCAGCAAATATTATAAACGGGATTATGTCCGGTATAATATGTATAAGACTGCGGTAACGGCAACCATTGCATTTATAGCCTTGATTACATTAGGCGTTTTGATTAATGCGGAGGCAGTGCTGATCCGGTTAAATGATTTGGATTTTATGAATATAGCCATAAAGCTGGGCATCGCCTATGTTGTATTTGTGGCACTTTATATGGTGGCGGCACGGCTGGTTTATTCCAGACGGTATGAGAAGGTGAAGCCGGATGTGATCCAGTATAATCATGATCTGAAGCGGTTGAAGGAAATGTACGACCGGGAAGAGAAAGAAATGAAAGAGAAACGAGCGGGAAGGGGTGTAAGTCTGAGTCATGACAACCTTAATCAATATTAGAGATACTATTAAGGCATTTATGATGCGGTATGAGAAATTTGCAATGCCTGTTATGAAGTTTATAGGAACCATCCTGATCCTGATATCTTATAATTCCATTATGGGATATTCCGATCAGATGCGGAATCCGATCATTATATTTATTTTATCCTTGATCTGTGCATTTGTTCCGGTTTCTGTGATCGTACTGATCACCGGACTGGCAGGATTTATACATATGTATGCAGTATCGATGGAGATTGGTCTGCTATATCTTGGATTGTTCGCAATGATGTATCTTCTGTATCTGCGGTTTGCACCAAAGTATGGATGGATCATAGTGATTATGCCGCTGCTGTATGTATTGAAGCTACATTATGTGATACCGATCGTGATCAGTATCTTTGTGGGACCGGTTGGAATTGTTCCGATGATCTTTGGTATCATCTTCTGCTATTATGCTGTACATGTGAAGGATCTGGTAGATCTGCTGGCTACAGCATCCGAAGAGGACAGTATTCAGGGCTTTAGTTATGTTATGAACGGTATGCTTCAGGATAAGGCAATGCTGTTAACCATCGTTGTATTTATTCTGGTCATTGTAGCAACCTATGTGATTTATCGCCAGTCCTTCAAGTATTCCTGGTTTATAGCGATCATTACAGGTGCGATTTTGAATATTATATTGTTGCTGGTAGGCGGAATCGTTCTGGAAGCGGATATTAATATATTAGTTATTTTCATGGGAACCATCGGTGGTGCGATTCTGGCAGTTGTGGCACAGTTCTTTAAGGGAGTGCTGGATTATAGCCGGACGGAGACTGTGCAGTATGAGGACGATGATTATTATTACTATGTAAAGGCGGTACCGAAGATTCGGGTGCCGGAGCAGAATGTGAAGGTAAAGAAGATTAATGAGCAGAAGACCAGACAGGAGTGATCGGCATGGAAAATGTTTTGAATACATTCGGTAATTTTTTCAAAACTATATATTTCCCGAAAATCCAGTTCTCAGATGTACTGGAGATCCTAATCATTGCCTTTATTCTGTATCAGATTATTGGCTGGTTTAAGAAGTCCAGAGCATGGACGCTGTTTAAAGGAATTGCGGTACTGGCATTATGTTGGTTGTTTGCGGCTATTTTCGATCTGAATACGATCCTGTGGATCTTCCGGAATACGATCAGTGTCGGTATTATAGCGATTATCATTATCTTTCAGCCGGAGCTTCGAAAGGCATTGGAGCAGCTGGGAAAGCAGAACTTTATATCTTCGTTGTTTGATAACAGTAACAGTGAAAAGAAAGAACGGTTTTCTGCCAAAACAACGAATGAACTGGTAAAGGCAACCTTTGAGATGGCAAAGAATAAAACAGGTGCCTTGATTGTCATAGAGCAGAATGTAGCACTGGGAGACTATGAGCGGACGGGCATTCCGATAGACGCTATGGTATCCAGTCAGTTACTGGTAAATATATTTGAACATAATACACCGTTGCATGACGGAGCCGTTATCATGCGGAACAATCGAATCGCAGCGGCGACCTGTTATCTTCCGTTATCCGATAATATGGAGATCAACAAGGAGCTGGGAACCAGACATAGAGCCGGAATCGGCATTAGTGAAGTATCCGACAGTATGACGATTATCGTGTCAGAGGAGACCGGAGATGTATCCGTAGCGGTAGCAGGTGAACTGTTCCGGGGGTTGGATGCGGATAATCTGAAAAAGAAGCTGTCCTATATTCAGAATAAGTCACTGGATGTCAAGCGTTTTAGATTATGGAAGGGTAAAAAGAATGAAGGAAAAACTTCTTAAAAACTGGGGTCTGAAGATCATGGCTGTCCTCATTGCCTTTCTGGTATGGTTTCTGGTAGCCAACATAGAGGACTATACGATCACCAAGACGATTACAGGGGTTCCGGTAGAATTATTAAATGAAGATGCCATCACCGGGCAGGACATGGTCTATGAGATCGAACAGGGAAAGACGGTAGATGTAAAGGTAGAAGGCAGACGATCTGTGGTAGAGAAGCTGGCGCCGGAGGACTTTGTAGCCACGGCGGATCTGTCAGAGCTGTCGATTACAAATTCGGTTCAGATCGCAGTAGATGCAGTGGATGCAAGTGTACGAAAAGAAATCGATATATCGGTAGTGGATAGTATGATGAAGGTAGCCATCGAGGAACGGGGCGAGCAGAAGCTCCCGATCGGTGTTATTACAACCGGTAAGACACAGGATGGATATGCAGTGGTGAACACAGCAACGACGCCGAATATGGTGACGATCAGCGGAGCGGCCAGCAAGGTAAAGAATATTAAGTCTGTAGCGGTATACGTGGATGTAGAGGGTTTGAATACCAGTATTTCAACGAACGGAGCGTTGGAGCTATTAGATGTAGACGGTGATATAATTGATCAGGATAAATTAAATCTGAGCCTGACAACGGTAACGGTAAATATAGAGATTAAGAAAACAAAGGAAGTACCGATTCAGATTACACCGGCAGGAACTGTGGCAGAGGGCTATAGTATCGCAGGCGATATCGAATATCAGCCGACAACGGTTCTGATCGCAGGAGAGGAGAGTGTGCTCCGATCCGTCGAAAGTATTGACATCAATGATATCGATGTAACCGATAAGAACAGTGACTTTGAAACAACAGTGAATATCGGGGACTATCTTCCGGAGGGAGTGGTAGTAGCGGATAAGACACAGGATGTTGCAGTTAAGATCAATATCGAGAAGTTGGTTGAGAAGACTGTGACGATCCAGGCGAGTGACATTAAGATTAAGAACGGAGATTCTGAGCTGGACTATACGGTTCAGGATGATGGCACAAGCTATGAGATTGTAGTGATCGGTTTGAAACGGGATGTGGATAAGCTGACGGCGAGTGATATTGCACCGGCCGTAGATGTCTCCGAGTATCAGAGTGAGGGTGTGTACTCTGCTCAGGTGACCTTCAAGGAGTTGGAGAATGTCCGGTATCAGGATGAGATTCATGTGACGGTGGATGCGACCAAGAAGGCATCTACGACAGAGGCTGCTTCGACAACGGAGAAGAGCAGTACAACGGCCGAGAAAAACAGTACCACAGAGAAAACGACAACGGAACATTAGAGAAAATAGTATTAGAAACACACTAAAAAAGGGATCTGACCGGATATTGATTGCTATCCGGTCAGATCCCTTTTCCTATATTAGCATTCTGTTTTCCAGAAGTATGCACTGTATGGAGGCAGTTCACTGCCGCCACCGAAGTCGTGTGGTTCGCCTGTGATCAGATCGACCGCCCGGCCGGCTCTGGCATCAAAGTGTGCGGTATATGGCTGGTCATCCGCATTTACAGCGACCAGTACCCGTTCGCCATCGGCTTCCCGTTCGAAGATACACTGGCGATTGGTTAAGACCAGGGAACGGAAGGCACCGTAGTTCAACGCATGGCTGTTCTTCTTTGCGGCAGCCAGTTTTGCAATCCATGCGGTCAGTTCATTTTCAACCGGTGCATCAAAGCAGGCACGAAGAGCCGGATCACCTTCGCTCTTATTCGCTTTTGCACCCCATTCACTGCCATAGTATACACAAGGGATACCCGGCATACCGAAGGCCATGGCATAGATCAGAGGCAGATGCTTCTCGTTGGTTAGATTGCTGGCTATCCGGGATACATCATGGTTATCTACAAAGCTTAAAAGGTGCTTACCCTTGTATAAGGTCCAGGTCTCCGGTCCGAACTGGCGAAGCAGAGAGTGTACGATCTCGAACATATTCATGCTGTTAAAACTGGAGAATAGTCCTTTATAACACTCATAGTTGGTAGCACTGTGGCACATTTCGTCATTTACAAACTGATTGTAGTCTCCATGCAGGAGCTCCCCTAACAGGAAGAAGTCCGGCTTTACCTGATTGGCGAAGCTTCTGAGACGCTTCAGGAAGTCGCGGTCGAGACAGTAGCAGACATCCAGACGCAGTCCGTCGATATCGAATTCGTCTACCCAGCCCTGAACACAGGACAGGATATGCTGGATGACCTCTTCATTTCGGAGATTCAGCTTAACCAGATCATAGTTTCCTTCCCAACCCTCATACCACAGACCGTCATTGTAGTTGGAATTGCCGTCAAAGGCGATTCGGGCAAACCAGTCCTTGTATCTGGAGTTCTCCCGATTTTTAAGAACATCCTGAAAGGCCCAGAAGCCACGTCCGACATGATTGAATACACCATCCAGTACCACCTTGATTCCTGCAGCGTGTAAGGCATCACAGACCTGCTTGAAGTCTGCATTGGTGCCCAGACGGCAGTCAATCTTAGTATAATCTCTGGTATTGTATCCGTGGGTATCGGATTCGAATACAGGTGAAAAATAAATGGCATTGATGCCCAGCTTCTGGATGTGCGGAATCCAGTCAATCACCTTTAAGATACGATGCTCCTGTATTCCGTCATTTTCAAACGGAGCCCCACAGAAGCCGAGGGGGTATATCTGATAAAATACACTTTCGTAAGCCCACATAGTTTCAGTCCTCCTTTGAAAATAAGTATAGGCATTCGAAAAACATTTGTCAATGTAGATTGACAATGAATATACCGATTGGTATACTTGAAAGTAGCATAAAATCATGACAGAAATACAAGGTAATGCGTAGGGGTTATATGGATGATAAGTCGGGAGGCGAGTGTTGGTTGAAGGATAACACGGATAACCGGAGTAAGATTCTGACCTGTGCGATTCATTTGTTTTATCAGAAGGGATACGATGCGGTAGGTGTGCAGGAGATTGCGACTGCAGCGGGGGTGACGAAGCCGACGTTGTACTATTACTTCAAGAGCAAGCTGGGGTTGCTGGAGGCACTGCTGAAGGAGAGCTGTGAGCCGATCTGTGAGAAGCTGGAGGCGGTGGCAGAGCAGTATCAGGGAGATCCAAAGGATACTCTGTTCCAATTGGCGTGCACCTTTGTGGAGATTGCGGGAGAGAATCGGGAGCTGTACTTTCTGCTGCTGAGTCTGAACTATTCGGCAAGGGAGAATGAGGCATTTAAGGCAGTTGCACCCTATATGCGGAGGATGTTCCGGGCAACGACGGCGTTGTTTGACCGGGCCGGTGATAAGCTGGGAAACATGAATGGACGACAGGAACAGTTTGCAATCGGATTTCAGGGAATTATTAATCATTATATTTTGGTAATGGATGAACGAGGCGTGCCACAGGAGGCACTGGCAGATCCACATGCGATCTGGGAGCTGGTGAGACAGTTTATGTATGGCATTTATTCATAAGGAAGAGAGGTAGATAAAAGATGAATGAGAAGTTACAACGGTGGATTAACTGGATACAGTATGATGAACTGATCGCGGGAAAGAATAACAATCCCGGAAAGCTTTTGGGTGCGCATGACTATTATAAGGGACAGGTGATTACGGCATATAAACCACATGCAGTCAGTGTGAAGGTCATAAGCAGCACCGGTAAGATCGTAAATGAGATGGAGCCGATCGGGGAGGATGGTTTCTTCGGTCTGTATCTGCCAAAGAAGGTATATAAGAAGTATGTGTTAGAGACAACCTATGAGGACGGTAGTACCGTCACACTGGCGGATCCGTATTCTTTCCAGCCGCAGATCAGTGATATGGATATCTATCTGTTTGCAGAGGGAAATCACTATCAGATCTACGAGAGACTGGGTGCGCATCCGATGAAGATCGATGGCGTAGAAGGTACCTACTTCGCCGTATGGGCACCGAATGCCAGACGGGTAAGTGTAGTGGGTGACTTTAATATGTGGGATGGTTCCTTACATCCGATGAATATGATGGGACCATCCGGTATCCATGAACTGTTTATCCCGGGTGTGAAGCCGGGAGCTGTGTATAAGTTCCAGATCCTGACCCGGTTCGATGAGCTGATCTATAAGGCAGATCCGTATGGCAACTGCTGTCAGTTCCGACCGGATAATGCATCGGTTGTAGCAGATCTGAATCAGTATAAGTGGAAGGATACAAAGTGGATGGAAAACCGCCGTCAGCAGAGTCGTTCGGACGCTCTGCGGGAGCCGATGTCGATTTACGAGATGCATCTGGGATCCTGGAAGAAGGCAGTGGAGGACAGTGATAATGGATTCTACAGCTATCGGGAGCTGGCTCCGATGGTAGCCGCCTATGTAAAGGAAATGGGATATACACACATCGAGCTGATGGGAATTGCAGAGTATCCGTTTGATGGATCCTGGGGATATCAGGTAACGAATTATTATGCTCCGACCAGACGATATGGTCTGCCGGAAGACTTTATGTACTTTGTTGACTATATGCATAAGAATGGCATCCATGTAATACTGGACTGGGTTCCTGCACATTTTCCAAAGGATGCCCATGGTCTGGGACGTTTTGACGGAATGCCGCTGTATGAACATCCGGATCCAAGACGGGGAGAGCATCCGCACTGGGGAACGTATATCTTTGATTTTGCCAGAAATGAGGTACAGAACTTCCTGGTAGCCAATGCGTTGTTCTGGCTGGAGAAGTTCCATATCGATGGTCTGCGGGTAGATGCGGTTGCGTCTATGTTGTATCTGGACTATGGAAAGAATGACGGAGAATGGCTGCCGAATAAAAATGGCGGAAAAGAGAATCTGGATGCGATCGCATTTATGCAGCATCTGAACCGGGCAGTGGAGGAACGTCAGCCGGGAGCGATTATGATCGCAGAGGAATCGACCTCATGGGCAGGAGTAACGGCACCGGTATCCATGGACGGACTGGGATATCTGTATAAGTGGAATATGGGATGGATGAATGATTTCCTGGAATATATGAAGCTGGATCCATACTTCCGTTCCTTTAATCATAATCGTCTGACCTTTAGCCTGATGTATACGTATTCTGAGAACTTTATTCTGGTGATCTCCCATGATGAGGTCGTACATCTGAAGTGCTCGATGCTGTTAAAGATGCCGGGTACGATGCCGGAGAAGTTTGCGAATCTGAAGACCGCATACGGTTATATGTATACCCATCCGGGCAAGAAGCTGCTCTTTATGGGACAGGAGTTTGGTCAGGAACGTGAGTGGAGTGAGGCCAGAAGTCTGGACTGGTATGTTCTGGAGGAGCCGGGTCACAAAGGTCTGCAGAACTTTGTAAAGAAGCTGAATCAGTTATACAAGAAGTATGATGCATTTTATTATAATGACTGTGATCCGATGGGCTTTGAATGGATCAACTGCAATGATAATGAGCACAGCCAGATCTCATTTATCCGTCGTGGTTCCTCTGCGAAGGAACAGCTGCTGGTTGTATGCAACTTTACACCGGTAGAACGGGAGAACTTCTGGGTAGGAGTTCCTTGTATGGGTGATTATGTGGAGATTCTGAATTCAGATGCAGTGGAGTTCGAGGGTGAAGGCCGTGTGAATAAGAAGCCGTTGAAAGCTGTAAAGGGAGCCTGTGACGGAAGAGATCAGCACATATCCTTTACATTGCCGCCACTGTCTACAGTAATCTTTAAGTATGATTACATCAACGAGGCAGAGTATCAGAAGCAGCTTGCAAAGAAGCCGGGCACAAGAGCGAAGAAGGCAGCTTCGGCACCGAAAACGGCATCTGCAAAGAAGCCGGCTGCAAAGAAAGTAGCCCCTAAGAAGCAGGAAGAGAAATAAAAGGCAACATTTTCAAGTGCTGTTCATATGATAGATAAAAAACGATAAGGATGTCATATGGCAGTAACAATAGTAATAGATGCAGGTCATGGAGGCAGTGATAGCGGAGCTGTCTATAATGGCCGCTTAGAGAAGGATGATAATCTCCGGCTGGCGTTAGCGGTCGGAGATCTGTTGAAGCAGGCAGGGTATAATGTGATTTACACCCGGACGGAGGATGTATTCGATTCGCCGACAGAGAAAGTGGCGATCGCGAATCGGGCAGGTGCGGATTATTTCGTGTCATTCCACCGAAATTCCAGTCCGTATGCCAACACATATAGCGGAGTAGAGACTCTGGTATATACCGATAGTGGTGTAAGAGGAGAACTGGCAAGGAGTGTAAATAAACAGTTAGAGGCAGCAGGCTTTCAAAATCTCGGAGTAGAGGAACGGAAGAATCTGGCGGTTTTGCGCAGAACCAGTATGCCTGCCATACTGATCGAGACAGGATTTATCAATACGGATCAGGACAATCAGACATTTGACAATCGGTTTCAGGATATAGCCCGGGCGATTGCAGTCGGTATCGAAGATGTCGTAGGAGGAGAACCGGGGGGAACCGGCAGTTCTTCCGGAAAGGCATACCGGGTGCAGACCGGGCTGTTTCGGCGTTATGGAAATGCACTCTATATGATGCAGCAGCTCATGGAAGAGGGATATGAGGCGGAGATTGTAGAGAGTGGAGAGTACTTTGCGGTTCAGGTAGGAGACTATGTGACATTAAGTGATGCAGAAAAAGCCCAGAGACAGTTAAGGGCTCTGGGCTATGATACGCTGATCGTAACGGTATAGTTATCTGTTTTCAATCTGCCAGTCGATGGGCGTGATGCCGTGCTCCTCTAAAAAGGCATTGGCTTTGCTGAAGTGCTTACAGCCAAAAAAGCCCCGATAGGCAGATAGTGGACTGGGATGTGGTGCCATGAGAACCAGATGCTTTGGGTTATTTAGCATGGCAGCTTTACTCTGTGCCGGTTTTCCCCACAACAGGAATACAATCGGTCGATCCTGTTCGTTTAGGATACGGATAGCGGCATCGGTAAACTGTTCCCAGCCAATTCCCTGATGTGAGAATGCCTGATGGGCACGGACGGTTAAAAGTGTGTTCAGCATCAGTACACCCTGCTCCGCCCATTTTGTGAGATAACCGTTGTTCGGAATATAGCAGCCCAGATCATCCTGCAGTTCCTTATAGATATTCACCAGAGATGGAGGGGTATCCACGCCCGGCTTTACAGAAAAGCTTAAGCCATGCGCCTGCCCCTCCTCATGGTATGGATCCTGTCCTAAGATCACGACCTTCACATCCTTGAGGGGGGTCAGGTGAAAGGCCGTAAAGATTTCTTCGGAAGGTGGGTAGACAACATAGTTCTGGTATTCCTTTACGATACGGTTATATAAGTCTTTGTAATATGGTTTTCGATATTCCGCCTGAAGTGGTTCGCTCCAGTCATTTGCAATCTGTGACATGATAAACTCCTTTATATTCTATATAACATGGTCAGTCTTTGTTTTTATCAGCATCTGTCCCGGAAGATATCCGGACCAGTCCTCCTTCGGTGTACAGTCGGTACGAAGCACCTTTTCAAAGAGTGAGATCCGTTCTTCCCGCTGATCGACAGCGGCTACGGTCATACCACCCAGCAGGATGCCTTCACAGGAGTAGATCGAGAGCTGACAGCCGGCGTCAAGGGTTCCCTGAGCCAGTTCGCCGCCCAGGATCTGATGTCCGTTTTCTTCGGTAACCTGATCGATATAGAACAGAAGCTCTGCTGCTTCATGAAGCTTCAGTACCCGGATCTTTGCTTCTTCATAGCGTTTTTGCTGTTCCAGTTCCGCCTCCGTGGGAGGGGTTTTAAATAATCCCATAGAATCGGCCTCCTTGTCGTTGACATATAGTACAAGTATACCACAGTTGCATAGAAAATGGGGGGAAACCTGAAAAAGATGTTGAAATACGGTAAAAGCACGCCTACAATAGTAAATGCTTTATCAAACAGAAGGTATAGCGGAAGCAAATGAAATGATGAAAGAGATTACATATAGGAAATGCGTATGGAAGAATTAGAAAAAAAGAAACAGAATCATAAAAGGTCCAAACAGATGGATATGCTGCATGGTTCTTTGTGGGATAAGCTGCTGATCGTAGCACTTCCGCTGGCGGCCAGCAGTATCCTACAGCAGTTGTTCAATGCGGCGGATATCGCAGTGGTAGGACGATTTGCCACCAGTGATGCACTGGCGGCTGTAGGAGGAAACAGTGCGGTTATTAACCTTCTGATTAACCTCTTTGTGGGACTGTCTGTAGGTGCAAATGTAGTATTGTCAAACTATATCGGTCAGGGAAAGCAGGAGAAGCTGTCGGATGTCGTTCATACCGTTATGACACTGGCACTGACATGTGGTGGAATCATGCTGGTGATCGGTATTATATGCTCACGCTGGATTCTGGAACTGATTCAGACACCGGATCATATCCTTGATATGGCAGTGCTGTATCTTCGAATCTATATGCTGGGAATGCCGTTTGTTATGGTATATAACTTCGGAGCCGCCATCCTGCGTAGTATCGGTGACACCCGGCGGCCGCTTTATTGTCTGATCATATCCGGTATCGTGAATGTGATACTGAATCTGGTGCTGGTGATCGGGTTCCATCTGGATGTAGCGGGTGTAGCGATCGCAACAGTAGCTTCTAATATTGTAAGCTCCGGTATTGTCACATGGATTCTTATGCATGAGGAGGAAAATATCCGGTTATACCCCGGAAAACTACGTTGCAAGTCTGAGTATTTATGGAAAATCTTACGAATCGGCGGACCTGCAGGTATTCAGGGAATGGTGTTTTCGTTATCGAATGTGTGCATCCAGTCAGCGATTAACAGCTTTGGTGCAAATGCGATCGCCGGATCTGCAGCAGCATTGAACTTTGAGTACTGTTCGTATTTTGTAATAAATGCATTTAACCAGACAGCAGTTACCTTTACCAGCCAGAACTATGGAGCGAAAGATTATAAACGATGTAAGAAGGTATATCGGCTGTGTACGGTTATGGGAATGAGTCTGTGTGCGGTACTGAGCCTGATCTTTGTGCTGGGTTCCAGAACCTTTATACTGGCATTTACCACCGATCCGGCGGTGATAGAATATGCACTGATTCGTATGATACATGTCATGCTGTTGGAGTTTTTAGTGGGAACCTATGAAATCTCAGGCGCAGCCTTACGTGGAATGGGATACTCGGTTCTGCCGACGGTGTATACGATCATGGGTTCCTGTGTATTTCGGATCATCTGGCTGCATACGGTGTTTAAGAAGCTGACCAGCTTTGACTGGCTGATGAATGTATATCCGGCATCCTGGGTGCTGACAGGTATTGCGACGATTACGACCTATATGATCATACGGAGGAAGGAGTTCCAAAAGACACCTGGGGTATAGAAAAAAATATATCTTGAAATATCGAACATATGTTTGTATAATGAGACTATGGATCAGATAATAACAGGGTATACCACCCGGGAAAAACTACAAATATTAGCAGATGCAGCAAAGTATGATGTGGCATGTACCTCCAGCGGATCAGATCGGAGAGGAAAGAAAGGATTCCTTGGAAATGCAGAGGCGTGCGGAATCTGTCATAGCTTTGCTTCGGACGGAAGATGTATTTCACTGCTGAAGATTTTGATGACGAATCACTGCGTTTATGACTGTAAGTATTGCGTGAACCGTGTGTCAAACGATGTTCCGCGTGCAACATTTACACCGGAGGAGATCTGCGAGCTGACAGTGAACTTTTATAAACGAAACTATATAGAGGGCTTGTTTTTAAGTTCCGGGGTACTGAAGAACCCAACCTATACCATGGAGAAGATGTGTGAGACACTGTCGCTTCTTCGGAATAAATATCGGTTTAACGGGTACATTCATGTAAAGACCATTCCGGGGGCAGCAGATGAACTGTTGGCGACGGCCGGATATTTGGCAGACCGGATCAGCGTGAATTTGGAACTCCCGACTGCAGAGAGTCTGACAAAGCTGGCACCGAATAAGACTTTTCAGACGATACTGGATCCGATGGGCAAGGTCAGTGATACCATTGCAGCAAATCGGATCTCCAGAGGGAAGCTTCCGCAGATGGAACGGAGCCGGAGCAATCAGTATCTTGGCAGCAGTATTTTTTCGTCACAGAATCGGGTAGAGAAGCAGAGAGGATACGGAGGAACCTTATCGACGGTCGGAGGCCGTATGCTGCTTCCGGCAGAGGTACAGTCGGAGAATCGGAGCTTTGCACCGGCGGGACAGAGTACACAGATGATCATAGGGGCTACACAGGAGAGTGATTATACACTACTAAAGACGACGCAGAAGCTATATCAGGATTATGATTTGAAGCGTGTGTTTTATTCTGCTTATATTCCGTTAAATGAAGATGCACTGCTTCCGCGACTGGATACGGCACCGCCGCTGTTGCGGGAGCATCGGTTATATCAGGCAGACTGGTTGTTACGGTTTTATGGCTTCCATGCAGAGGAGTTGCTGACGGAAGCACGGCCAAATTTCAACGAACAGTTAGATCCGAAGTGTGACTGGGCACTGCGGCATCTGGGAGAGTTTCCGCTCGACGTACAGACCGCGTCGTATGACCAGTTGCTCCGTATACCGGGAGTCGGTCCGAAGTCTGCGGGACGGATTATGAAGGCGAGACGTTACGGAAGGCTGGACTTTGATTCATTAAAGAAGATGGGAGTTGTTCTGAAGCGGGCGCACTATTTTATTACCTGCAATGGACATCGCTTATATAACACACCGATTGAGGAAGCCTTTATTACCAGACAGTTGATCGGAACGAATCAGAGAGAGAACTGGCAGGTGGCAAATCAGAACCGGCAGTATCAGCAGATGTCCCTGTTTGACTATGGCATCGAAATGGGAGGTGCGGTATGAGAGTATTTACCTGTAAGGATCAGTTCGAGGATATTATGACCTGTATCTATGATGCCTGGAGCTGGGCATTAAAGAACGGACATGAGAATCTGCGTTTGGAGCGGGAACCGATATTCCAGCCGACCTTATTTGATGAATATACACATATAGATGCAGATATGGAGAAGGTTACGAAGGTGGTTCGTTCGATTCAGAATAAGATATCCATGGAGGCGTATATCGATATCTTTTATGCAACCTTATCGATCGAACCCGATGCACTGGATACCATCTATGGATTTCTGCGATTGGGCTTCCGGGTGGGAGCCCGGGTATGCTCCATGTATACCGATCCTCATGTCATGCGGATTCTGGAGTTACGCAGGCGCGTGGGAAACGAGGCACATTACTTTCGGGAATTTGCCCGATTCAGTGCGATGGGAGATACTGCCTATATCTGTCATCTGGAACCAAAGAATAATGTCATTTTGCTGGTAGGAGAACACTTTGCGGATCGTATGCCGTCAGAACACTGGATGATCATTGATGATAATCGCAGACAGGCAGTCGTACATGTAAAGAATCAGGAGAATTATCTGCGATATCTGAGCGAGGAAGAGTGGCTGCGGCTGAGCCGTTCAGAGCTATACGAGGACAGTTATACGGACATGTGGCGAACCTTCTTTCATGCAATCGGAATCAGGCAGCGGGAGAATCGGGAGTGCCAGAGAAATCTGTTCCCGATCTGGATGCGGAAGCACGCTGTCGAATTCCGGGATTCCTCGACCATCTAATCATTCGGAATATTATGGAACTTTCCGTCCAGTTCTTCTGTTTTGACAACATTGATGAAGGCATGCGGATCGATTGAACGGATGAGAGGGATCAGCTCGCGTTTTGCTTCTGTGTTAATGACAGAATAGATCAGAGTTTTTTCCTTCTCTTCATAGCAGCCGATCCCTTGAAAGAGAGTGGCATCATGGTTTGTGGTTTCCCGGATCGCTTTGTAGATCTCTTCCGATTTGTCAGAGATGATGAATAAGGTTTCCTTCTTATAGCGTTTGTATAGAAGCTGGATCACCTGAGTGCTGCAGAACTGGTAGATGATCGAGTAAAGAGCAATCTCCCAGCCGAACAGTGAGCCGGCTACAATCAGCATAATCACATTTCCCAGCAGGATATAGTTCCAGGCATCGATCCCCTTCTGCTCGGACAGAAAGATACTGATGAAGTCGGTGCCGCCTGTGGTTGTTCCCACATTCAGACACATACTGATCGCAACCCCATTGATCAGGCCGCCGAAGATACTGACCAGAAGTGGGTCACTGGTAAAGACATAGGAAGGCAGAAGATCCACAAACACACTGGACAGCATAATAGTCAGGATAGAGTAAAGGGTAAAACGCTTTCCGATATATCGATAGCTGATATAGGCAGGGATGACATTTAACACAACATTAAATACCGTAAATGGGATACTGACATGTAGGAACTTGACCCCAATCTCCTGCAGAAGCAGGGACAATCCAGAAAAACCTCCGGGAATCAGACCGATGGTCTTGGCAAAACAGCACAGGTTCCAGGCAAATAAAATAGAGGAACTAATGACCACGAGGATACGGAACCATTGGTAAAAGATAGGATGTTTGGATTCTAAAGATTGAAACATAGGCGTCAGCTCCCTTCCGTTATTTTTTTCAGTATACCATAGCTGCGGGGAGGTTGTCATATCTTATTTATAAGGTGTATAATAAAGAAAACTGTGAAAAAAGATCGGTAAGGAGGAGCAAACGATGAAGGTAGTTGTAATGTCAGGAAGTCCCAGAGCAAATGGAGTATCAGAGAAGGTGGTACAGCAGGTGATAGCCGGAGCAAAGGAAGCCGGTCATGAAGTGGTTACATACAACATTAATCAGATGGAGGTTCATGGCTGTCTGGGCTGTGGATACTGTAGAGCAAATAATGCAGACTGCTGCCAGAAGGATGACATGGTGCCATACTTTGAGGATCTTCATACCTGTGGGGCATTGGTGGTTACTTCGCCAAATTATTACAGTCAGATTGTTGGACCGATGATCACATTTATGAATCGTCATTACTGTATGACCACAGCCGATCATAAGTCGAGATTAACACCGGGCGTGAAGCTGGTAGGGATATTCGCACAGGGAGCACCGGAGAGCTATGAGAAGTATATGGATAACTATCGCTGGTATATGAATACGTTTCTTTCAAAGGATATGGTTGAAGCCGGTATGCTGGTAGTGGGAGGCGATTCGGATCTTAGCCCACAGGGAGCGATCATGCAGCAGGCCTATCAGATCGGTAGTTCTCTATAGTAATGGGGAACTACCGGTGAATAAGGTTATGCATAGTGATAGTGCTTCCTTTGTGTAATTAGGAAGATAATGGTAATAACCAGAGTGAGACATTCGGCAGCGGTTACGGCCAGCCAGATTCCGTCCAGATCAAAGAAGATCGGCAGGAGATAGATCATAGCAACCTGGAGCAGGAGTGTTCGCAGGAAGGAAATGGCTGCCGAGATGCCACCGTTGTTCAGTGCGGTGAAGAACGCGGAACCATATATATTGAAGCCAGTCACCAGGAAAGAAAATGCATAGAGCCGGAAGGCGTGGCAGGTAAGGGCGTAAAGTTCCGGATCATAGCCAACAAACAGCTTGGATAACGGAGCAGCCAGTACCTCTGCCGCAATGGTCAGGAGAACGCCTAAGCTTCCCATCAGAACCAGACTTTTGGTAAGCAGATTCTTCAGCTCTTTATGGTTGCCGGCACCGTAGTGATAGCCGATGAGCGGAGCACACCCCATTGCGTATCCGATATAGATGGCGATAAAAATGAAGAAGACATACATGATGGTTCCGAACGCAGCGACGCCATCCTGTCCGGTCAGCTTCATAAGCTGGAGATTATACAGGATGTTCACCAGCGAAGAAGACAGATTCGTCATGAGCTCGGAGGAACCATTGGTGCAGGCCTTCCAGAGAGGGCGCAGTTCAAACCGGGTAACGACCAGCCGCAGGAGACTGCTGTTATGGCGCAGAAAGTAAAACAGAGGGATGCTGCCACCGATGACCTGACTGACCGCAGTCGCAATTGCGGCACCTGCCAGTCCCCACTGGAATACGACGATAAATACATAGTCTAAGATCATATTAGACACACCGGCGATCACGATGATCAGGAGCCCCAGCTTCGGCTTCTCGGCAGTAGCAAAGAAGCTTTGAAAAACATTCTGCAGCATAAAGAAGGTTAAGGAGATCAGAAGGATTCGGCCATAGAGCATACTGTATGGCAGAAGTTCTTCCGTAGAACCCAGGGCGATCGAGATCGGGCGGATAAAGATCAGGCCGATTGCAGACAGAAGAAGACTGCCGATGATCGTGACATAGACAACCATTGAAAAGTAACGCCGGGCATCCTCGGACTTTCCTTCACCCAGTGTCTTGGCTACGATAGCACTTCCACCGCTTCCCATCATGAAGCCCAGAGCACCCATTCCCATAATGAGCGGCCATATAAGATTTAATGCGGTATAAGGATCCTTCCCGACATAATTGGATACGAATAGACCGTCCACTACAGAGTAGATGGAGGTGAATACCATCATGGTAATGGAAGGTAATGTAAAGCGTAGTAGTTTTGAAAATGTAAAATGATCAGATAGCTGAATCTTCATGGATTTGTCCGTTCCCTTTCATCAGTAGTTGGTTGGCCTGAGCGCGAAGTGCCTGATTATACCGTCTGGTTAAGTGGAGGAGCTGTGTCCGTTCTTCCGGAGACAGAGTTTGAAATGCTCGATTCTCAATCTCAAAGACCGGGTAGATGCAGGTTGCCACCAGAGTCTGTCCGGCCGGAGTAAGATGAATGTGCATATCCCGTCCTTTTCCGGCAGTCATAGTGAGTATCCCCTGATGCTCCAGCTTTTTGATCGAAGAGTTGATCGTTTGCTTGCTGGTATAAGTGGTATTGCAGATATCGCGTTGCAGGCAGTTGTCGCCCAAAGCACAGATGGCATATAGAATACTAAAGGCACTGTCGGATAGACCGAAGCCGAGTGCAATGTCATGGTAGACATCGTCTGCTTCCTTGTAAAGTGTATTATAGGACTGCTGTTCGCTGCTTAATTCAATTTGCTTCATGGATAGCACCTCCGTTTATTATAAGTCCGATATCATACTTACGAAGTATAGTTCGATATCATACTTGTGTCAAGAGGAAGTTTGACGTATAATACGGGAGGCGAAAAGAGAAACGTGCATATACTAAGGAAGAGGGAGAACCAATCGCGACAGGCAGGTGCGGGTATGAAGAAGGAATATTTAATACAGGAGAATCCATGGAAGGCATTGCTTTTATTTGCATTTCCCATGATTATCGGAAATTTGTTTCAGCAGTTCTATAATATGGTAGATTCAGTGATTGTAGGACGCTTCATTGATGAAAATGCACTGGCAGCAGTCGGCGCATCCTATTCATTGACGACGGTATTTATCTCCATTGCAATCGGTGGTGGAATGGGAGCATCGGTCATTACCAGTATGTATTTTGGAGCCAGAGAATATAAGAAGATGAAGATATCGATCCGGACAGCATTGCTGACCTTTCTGATACTGGGTATGATGCTGGCGGGCATAGGACTGTTATTTTCCAGACCGATCATGATGGCACTTCGAACTCCGGACAATATTCTGGATCAGGCAGTCCTCTATCTGAATATCTATTTTCTGGGACTTCCGTTTCTGTTTATGTATAATATTCTGGCGGCGATGTTTAATGCTCTGGGGCGATCAAGAATTCCGCTGATCTTGCTGATATTTTCCTCTGTGTTTAACGTAGGATTGGATATCTACATGGTATGCAGTCTCCGACTCGGTGTCGCCGGGGTGGCATGGGCGACATTGATTGCACAGGGAATCTCGGCTGTGATTGCGATCATACTGCTGGTGCGGGAGCTGAAGGGCTACGAAACAAAAGGGCAGCAGCACACATGGTTTGATGGAGGAGAACTGGGGAATATGGCAAGAGTTGCACTGCCATCGATCCTGCAGCAGTCTACGGTATCCATTGGAATGATGCTGGTACAGTCGGTCGTAAACAGTTTTGGCTCAGAGATGCTGGCAGGATATTCGGCAGCCTCCCGTGTGGAGAGCCTGTGTGTTGTGCCTATGGCGGCAGTCGGAAATGCAATATCCTCCTATACCGCGCAGAATCTGGGTGCCGATCGTCCCGAACGGGTGCGGCAGGGCTATCATGCAGCCTATGGAATTATAGGTGGGTTTGCGGTTTTGATCTGCGTGATTCTGGAGAGCGGGTATTCGCAGATCATGCATCTGTTTCTGGGAGAGGAGGGAACGCATCTGGCACTTCAGACAGGAAATGAATATCTGCGGTTTCTGGGATGGTTCTTTCTGTTGATCGGTCTTAAAATGACAACGGATGGTCTGCTTCGGGGAGCCGGGGATATGAAGGCGTTCACGATTGCCAATCTGGTAAACTTAAGTATTCGGGTAGTGGTTGCTTTTGCCTTTGCACCGCTGTACGGAATCCGGATGGTCTGGATCGCGGTGCCGATCGGTTGGCTGGCAAATTATATCATATCCTATGCAGAGTACCGTACCGGAAAGTGGAAAATTATCAGAAGACATGGACAATCAGGCGGAACAGGGGATATAATAGGCAGAGAGTCTGACAAAGAAGAGGCAGGACAGAAATAGCTGACGGAAAACAGAAAGATCGGAGGGACAGAGCTTGCCAAATTATCATAATCTATCGGATCAGGTGCAGGAACGGATACAGGAGGATCGCAGAAATCATGTGCAGCATCCGTATGCCTGTAGAAATGAAGACGTGATACGGAGAGATCCCCGTCATGATCGTGCAAATCTTTGGCGTCCGGCGTTTGTTAGAGATACGGAGAAGATTATGCATATCCCATATTATAATCGATATGCAGATAAGACACAGGTGTTTTCTCTTTACAAGAATGATGATATCTCAAGACGTTCCTACCATGTACAGTTGGTATCCCGCATTGCCAGAAATATCGGGAGTCTGCTGGGATTGAATCTGGATCTGATCGAGGCGATTGCACTGGGACATGATATCGGGCATACGCCGTTTGGACATGCAGGGGAGCGGATGCTGAATGAGCTGTATCAGGGAGAGACCGGACGGCATTTTAATCACAATATCCAGAGCGCCAGAGTCTTAGATCGGATCTTTCCGCTGAATCTGAGTCTCCAGACACTGGATGGCATCATATGCCACAATGGTGAGATGGAGCTGCAGAAGTATGAGCCTCAGCCGTACACGAGCTTTATGGTGTTTGATGAAAGGGTAGAAGCCTGCTATCGGGATCAGAAGGCGAACCGTGCACTGGTTCCTGCTACCTTGGAGGCATGTGTGATGCGGGTATCGGATATCATAGCCTATCTGGGAAAGGATCGGCAGGATGCATTGAAGCTTCATTTGTTTGAAGAAGAGCCAAACTATTCGGCCGGCGTGATTGGAACCAGCAATGCAGAGATTATCAACAATATGATCGTAAATATTGTGGAAAACAGTTACGGGCATCCGTATCTGAGGATGGATCCCGAATATTATGAAGCATTTTCGGTCGGTAAACGGGAGAATTATCAGATGATATATGGTAACCGGGTGGTTGAGAGCGTTTATCGGGAGCAGATTTGTCCGATGATGGAACGGATCTTTCGGCAGCTTTTGCAGGATGCCAAAGGTCACAATACGGATTCTGTGCTATATACGCACCATGTCCGCTACATACAGGAGCTTACACAGTATTATGCAAAGGAAGATTATGAAGCAACCGAGCCGGCAGATATGGTAGTAGACTATATCTCCAGCATGACCTATGATTATTTTATAGATTTATATAAGTATCTCTTTCCAGAGGACCCATGCCGGGTGCAGTATGTGGGATACTTTGAGAATAACGAAACAGGAGTGATGAAGCAGTGATACAGAAGTTTTTAATGGGAAATGAGGCAATTGCCCTGGGAGCGGTGCATGCCGGAGTGAATCTGGTGGCCGGGTATCCGGGAACCCCATCGACCGAGGTATTAGAGACCGTAGCAAAGCAGAACGACGGAAGCATCTATGTAGAGTGGTCGGTAAATGAAAAGGCAGCACTGGAGGTGGCAGCAGGTGCATCATACGCCGGAGCCAGAACGCTGGTTACGATGAAGCAGGTGGGCTTAAATGTAGCGTCGGATCCGCTGATGAGTCTGGCATATGTAGGGATAAAGGGCGGTATGGTGATCTTGAGTGCGGATGATCCGGGACCGATTTCCTCCCAGACGGAGCAGGACACCCGACAGTTTGCACGGTTTGCCAAGCTTCCGGTCTTTGATCCGTCTTCACCGGAGGAAGCCTATGAGATGATGATGGATGCATTTGAATGTTCCGAGAAATGGGGAACGCCGGTATTATTCCGTCCGACAACCAGAGTCTGTCATGGCTGTGCATCGATTATGGTAAGGGAAAGCATAGAAAAGCATCCGATCGAAGGGTTCGTAAAGGATACGATGCGTTGGGTTATTTTTCCGCGAACCTCCTTCTTGAATCACGAGAAGATCGAGAAACGAAATCCGCAGATCGGAGAGGAGTTTTCAAGTTATCGCTTCAATCAGTTAACCGGAACCGGACGAAAGGGAATTTGTACCTCCGGTATCAGTTATGCCTATACAAAGGAAGCATTGGAGTGTGAAACCCAAGAGGACTATAAGCTCTTAAAGATCGCGACAGCGTATCCGTTCCCGGAGACGTTAGCCCTGCAGTTTCTGGAGGGGCTGGATGAGGTTCTCTGTATCGAGGAGCTGGATCCGGTTCTGGAACGCGAGCTTACATATCTGTGTGGAAAGCACCATCTGAATGTCACGATCCATGGAAAGCTGGATGGAAGCGTGCAGGCAGCCGGAGAGAACACGGTAGAGTCTGTGAAGCAGGTACTAAAAGAGTATTTGGGGCTGAAGTGTGCGAGTGTAGAATATCCGGTACCGCCGGAGCTTCCGGTACGCCCGCCGGTTTTGTGTGCAGGTTGTCCGCACCGGGCATCCTTCTATGCGGTAAAGCAGGCTATGAAGGGAAGAAAGGCAGTCTTTAGCGGAGATATCGGCTGCTATACATTGGGAAATGCGGCACCGCTTGATATGGTGGATACCTGTCTGTGTATGGGTGCCGATGTAACGATGGCACAGGGACTGCACCGGGCAGAGCCGGATACGGTGAACTTCTCATTTATCGGGGATTCGACCTTCTTCGCATCCGGTATTACGGGTGTGGTCAATGCCGTTTATAACCGGACAGATATTATCCTGATTGTGCTGGATAATTCTACAACGGCCATGACCGGGCATCAGCCACATCCGGGTACCGGAGTTCGTATGATGGAAACCGCAGAAAAGAAGCTGGGTATACAGCCGGAAGAAATCTGTACCCGGATCAGCATTGAGAAGATATTAAAGGCGATCGGACTGACATCTGTAGAAACGATAGATCCGCTTAATCAGGCAGAAGCGGTAGAAGCGGTAAAACGGGCAGCCGATCTGCCGGGAGTAAAAGCGATTATATTCAAGTCTCCTTGTATCGCAGTCACAAAGCCAAAGACCGGATATGAGATTCAGGATACCTGTATTAACTGCAGAAAGTGTATCCGGGAGCTGGGCTGTCCGGCAATCGTGCTGGAGAACGGAAAGCCAACCATTGAAAAGAGTCTGTGTACCGGATGCTCTCTTTGTACACAGGTATGTCCATGTGCGGCCATCGTATCGACAGATAAGCAGCAGGCATAGAAGGGAGATGGATCGTATGAATAATATATTATTATGTGGAGTCGGCGGTCAGGGTACCGTACTGGCGTCTAAGCTGATTGCCTTTGCGGCGATGGAAAAGGGGCTGCAGGTGCGGACGGCAGAAACTATCGGAATGGCACAGCGGGGCGGTAGTGTGGTCAGTCATGTAAGGATCGGAGAGGAGATTCATTCTCCGTTGTTACCAAAAGGGTCTGCGGATGTGATTATCGCATTTGAACCGGCAGAAGCTGTCCGGTGTATCTCTTATCTGAAGCCGCAGGGAACCGTCATTGTGAATCAGAAGGCAGTACGGCCGGTAACGGCATCCTTAAGCGGCACATATATAGACGGAACCGAGATGATTACCTATCTGCAGCAGCAGGCAGGACAGGTAAAGGTCATGGACGGTGAGGCGATCTGTGACCGGTGTGGATCATCCAAGGTATTGAATATCGTGCTTCTGGCAGCAGCAGCAAAGTCGGGGGCACTGGGGATTACGGTAGAGGAATTAAAGTCAGCGATTACGAATCGGATTCCGGAGCGGTTTCAGGAACTGAACCTGCGGGCGGTAGAGCTGGTAAAATAAACAGGAAAGGATAACGATTATGCAGATTTCAGAAAAACAGATTGAACAGGTAAATAAGCAGATCCATGCATTGGTTTCCGCAGAGAGCTTCTACGGAAAGAAGCTGGAGGATGCCGGGATGACCGGAATCTCTACAGCGGAGGAGTTTGAGCAGCTTCCGTTCTCCGAGAAGAATGATCTTCGGGAGGCATATCCGCTGGGACTTATGACAGCACCGGAGGAGGAGATCGTCAGGATCCATTCTTCATCCGGAACAACCGGACTACCGGTCATTATCCCGTATACCGCGAAGGATGTGGATGACTGGGCGATTATGTTCAAACGCTGTTATGAACTGGTCGGCATCACGAATATGGACCGGATCCAGATTACACCCGGATATGGTCTGTGGACAGCCGGAATCGGATTCCAGAATGGTGCGGAGAAGCTGGGAGCCATGGTTATCCCTATGGGACCCGGTAATACAGAAAAGCAGTTAAAGATGATGGTTGATATGAAGTCTACGGTTCTATGTTCAACATCCTCTTATGCATTGCTTCTGGCAGAAGAGATCGAAAAGCGTGGAATCAAGGATCAGATTCATTTGAAGAAGGGCGTAATAGGATCCGAACGCTGGGGCGATAAGATGCGCCAGAGAATCTCAAGTGAACTGGGAATCGAGCTCTATGATATCTATGGATTGACAGAGATTTACGGACCGGGTATCGGCATTAGCTGTAAGTATAATAATGGTATGCATTATTGGGATGATTATATTTATATCGAGATTATTGATCCGGTTACCTTAAAGCCGGTTCCGGACGGAGAGATGGGCGAGATCGTTATCACGACACTGGTAAAGGAGGGCGCACCGCTGATCCGCTATCGGACACATGATCTGTCCAGAATCATTCCGGGAGAATGTCCATGTGGCTGCAAGCATCCGAGACTGGATACGATCATGGGAAGAACGGATGATATGATGAAGATCAAGGGTGTAAATGTATTCCCGAGTCAGATCGAAGAAGTGCTTCGGGAGTTCCCGCAGTTGTCCAGTGAGTATCAGATTCGTATCTCTCATTTGGAAGGAAAGGATACGATGCGTATCTATGTGGAAACGGATGGTACGGAAGACTTTGCAGAACTGGCACAGCAGATTGCAGAGAAGGTAAAGAGCCGGATCGGTTTTACACCGCTGATAAAGATCGTGGAGATCGGAGTCCTGCCTAGAAGCGAGAAGAAGACAAAGCGTGTGATTGATGAGCGATATAACTAGAAAATGGATATACTGTTGATAGAATGAAGGAAAGGAAAGGGTGTATGAATCGATTTCGTTTACCATATCATTTGTTAGTAGAAGAGGGTATATTTTCCAGAGTCAATGAGGTTATGGCGGATTGCGTGCCGGGAATAGAGAATCGGAAGGTGGTCATCGTAACGGATGAGAATCTTCAAAAGTTATTTCCGGATACCTTAACGGAGCTGTCAAGTGATTTTCACAATAGTGAGGTCTATCTGGTAAAGGAGGGTTCCTTTGACCAGGCGGTTGATCTGGCAAAGTATATCTGTATGAATGATATATCGGTCGTGATAGGATTTGGCGGAGGTATGGTGCTGGATCTGGCAAAGTATGCATCCTTTGTCAGTAAGTCGATTTTCCTGTGTCTGCCGACCACGCTGAGCAATGACAGTCTGGCGTCACCGGTAGCGGTACTGGGTACAGAGGGACAGAAGCGGAAGACCTTCCGATGCACGATTCCGAGCAGTATCATCGTCGATGTGAATCTGATCATGGGTGCCCCGGAGGGACAGCTGCTGGCAGGCGTCGGCGATACGATCAGTAAGTATACGGCACTGAATGACTGGAAGCTGGATGCAGCAAAAACAGGTGGCTCGATCGATGACTTTGCCTATATGATATCAAAGATGGCATTCAATTCGATCTGCTATAACGAAGAGAAGTCCATTAAGAGTAAAAGCTTTATAAAGATTCTGACGCAGGCACTGGTCATGGGCGGGCTGGCGATGGAGATCGCGGGAAACTCCAGACCGAGCAGTGGATCGGAGCATCTGTTCTGCCATTCGCTGGAGGAAAACTTTGCGGAGGAAGTGTATGTGCCGCACGGAATCGCAGTCGCTATGGGCAGTGTTCCGGCGTGCATCTTTCAGGAGCGGAATATCGGGAAGATTAAGCGGATCTTACATCAGTATGGCATCCCGGTGAAGCCGTCTCAGTGGAAGGTGACGGAGGATATCTTTGTACAGGCATGGCAGCAGGCGGGCAGCACCAGACCGGATCGGTATACGATATTAAATGAGACAGATCTGTCGGATGGACGTCTGCGGGAAATCTATCAGATGATGGAGGCGGAGTTCTAGGGAAGATAAGCAGACCGGAATTCTTGACATTCCGGGGGGAACCCCTATAATGGGAGATAACGTTTCATGGTACGGACAGGATAAGGAGTTGAATACAAGATGAAGATAGGATTTATCGGTATGGGAAATATGGCACAGGCCATAGCAAAAGGTTTCATAAGAAGTGGGAAGGTTCAGGCACAGGAGCTGTCGGCATATGCACCGCATCAGGAGAAACTGATAAAAAACAGTCAGGCGATCGGATTTGTTCCGATAGATACCCTGAAGAAGCTGGTAGCATCGGCAGAGCTTATCATCGTAGCCTGCAAGCCGTACCAGATCAAGGATGTGCTGAGCGAAACAAAGGATGAATGGAATGGAAAGGCACTGCTTTCCGTTGCAGCAGGCTGGAACTATGAAGACTACTATGCGATTCTGGGCGATGCCGTGCGGATTCAGTGTACGATGCCGAATACACCGGCGATGGTAGGAGAAGGGGTATTTCTGTTTGAAGAAAAGAATTCCTTCCGCGAGGAAGAGCATGCATGGGTGCAGGAGATCTTCTCCGCTCTTGGACTGGTAAAGGAACTGCCGACCGGACTGATGGGAATCGGAGGTGCTGTCAGCGGATGCGGACCTGCATTTATGGATCTGATCATGGAGGCATATGCGGATGCGGCAGTGAAGTATGGTCTTCAGCGTGCAGATGCATATGAACTGATTGCACAGACGATGCTGGGAAGTGCAAAGCTTCAGCGGGAGACCGGAAAGCATCCGGGAGTTTTAAAAGATGAGGTTTGTTCGCCGGCAGGAACGACGATACGTGGGGTAGAAGCGCTGGAGTACAGTGGACTGCGGGCAGCCTGCATGGACTCGATCAATGCGATCATGAATAAATAAGCAAAGCAGATGGAGAGTAAGCATGAAGCAAAAGGAAGTCTCAAAGGGAAGACGGATCGGCAATATCATAAGTATGATCGTGATTATGACGGTGATCGGAGGAATCGGAGCAGGCGGAGTCTATATCTATAACAGTATGCAGGATAAGACTGCGTATCGGGAAGAGGGAATCGCATACTACAATGCGGGCGATTATGATAATGCAATTAAAAAGCTGGATTCTTCTTTGAAGCAAAAAGCATTTTTTGCGGAACCGCTGGATCGGGATACCAGGCTGTATCTGGCAGACTCCTACTATTTGTCCAAGCAGTATCAGAGGGCGATTAAGCAGTATGATATCCTGCTGGAGACGGAAGAGGAGCAGGTGGCATATCTGACACTGCAGAAACAGATGTGTCAGGCCTTTATCGACTTTAATAACAGCAAATACGAATCCGCACTTCCGGCATTTCAGGCTGCGATAGAGGCGGGTCATGTGGAGTGCACCCTTTATGCGGGTGTGTGTGCGGCAGAACTGGGAAAGAGTGATGAAATGGTGGCATATCTGACGACCTATCTGTCATATAATCCGGATAATGCATATGCCTGTACGATGTTAGCAGACTACTATTTGAAGCAGGGGTTATATGAAACCGGTCATCAGTATCTGATGCAGGGACTGAATGGCTCGGATCGGAGCTGCGATGAGCAGTTGCTGTATGTGGAAGTGGTTTATTATGAATATATGCATGAATATAATACGGCATACGAACGGATATGTGAGTATATGGAAACATATCCTGTGACAGATGCTGTACAGAGAGAGTATGATTTTCTGTCTACACGACAGACACTGGAATCATAAACAGGAGCAGGCATGACAGAATTATATGAAAATAAGACCAAACAGGAATGCGTAGTGCTGGTGGCGGCGTCGGTTGGTGATGAAGTGTCTGTACAGGATTCTCTGGACGAACTGGAGGAGTTGGTTTCCACAGCAGGCGCGCAGACGGTTGGAAGGTTTGTACAGAATCGGCAGGCAATCGATATTGCCACATATATCGGAAGAGGAAAGGTAGCGGAGCTGCGGGAGTATATTCATCTGACAGGAGCAACCGGTATTGTATGTGATGATGAGTTGACACCATCCCAGATGAATAATCTGGAACGTGAACTGGACACGAAGATCATGGATCGGACGATGGTGATTCTGGATATCTTTGCTTCCCGCGCATCTACGAAGGAAGGAAAGATTCAGGTAGAACTGGCACAGCTTCGATATCGGGCAACGCATCTGATCGGTATGGGAAGCATCCTGTCCAGACAGGGTGGTGGTATCGGAACCAGAGGACCGGGTGAGAAGCAGCTGGAGATTGACCGAAGGGTGATTCGGGAACGAATCTCAAAGCTGAAGGCAGAACTCGAACAGGTGAAGATCAATCGTACAACGCAGAGAAAGCGGCGGATGGATCAGGGTGTACCGGTTGTCTGTATCGTAGGGTATACGAATGCAGGGAAATCCACACTGCTGAACCGGCTTACGGATTCACAGGTGTTATCCGAGGATAAATTATTTGCAACGCTGGATCCGACGACCAGAAGTCTGGTGCTGGAGGATGGACAGCAGATTCTGTTAACAGATACCGTTGGTTTCATACGAAAGCTTCCGCATCATCTGATACAGGCATTTCGGTCAACGCTCGAGGAAGCAAAGTATGCAGACGATATCCTTCACGTAGTCGATGCGTCGAATCCGCAGATGGATATTCAGATGCATACGGTATATGAGACACTGCGGGAGCTGGAGATCGGCAACAAACCGATTCTGACAGCATTTAATAAAGTGGATCGGGAAGGCGTGCCGGAGGTACTGAAGGACTTCCATGCAGATGAGACCTATCGGATATCCGCCCAAACCGGACAGGGACTTGACGAGCTGTTAACCGGGATCGGACGACGGATACGGGAAAGCCGGGTGTATCTGGAGCACGTGTATCCGTATAATGAGGCGGCGAAGATCGCCCTGATTCGCAAGCGAGGACAAGTGATAGAGGAAAAATACAGAGAGGACGGGATTTATATCCGTGCTTATGTAGATCGAAGAGGTAATTATGTATAAGATTATAGCAAAAGACGGAAAAGCAAAACGAGCAGTATTTGAAACCGTACATGGTACGGTGCAGACACCGGTATTTATGAATGTAGGAACCGCCGGTGTCATAAAGGGTGCTGTAGGTACGGAGGATCTGGAACAGATCGGAACCCAGATAGAACTATCCAATACCTATCATCTTCATGTGCGGCCGGGAGATGAGGTCGTAAAGAAAATGGGTGGTCTGCATAAATTTATGGTATGGGATAAGCCAATCTTGACGGACTCCGGTGGATTTCAGGTGTTTTCACTGGCAGGACTGCGTAAGATCAAGGAGGAGGGCGTATACTTCCACTCCCATGTCGATGGAAGAAAGATATTTATGGGACCGGAGCAGAGTATGCAGATCCAGTCCAATCTGGCATCTACCATTGCAATGGCATTTGATGAGTGTCCGTCCAGTGTAGCAGACCGGAGCTATGTAGAGCCGTCTGTAGCCCGGACAACAAGATGGTTAAAACGCTGTAAGGATGAGATGACACGGCTGAATCGTTTGCCGGATACGATCAATCCGCACCAGATGCTGTTTGGTATCAATCAGGGTGCAATCTTTGAAGATATCCGGATCGCACATGCCGACGCGATCGCGGAGATGGATCTGGATGGATATGCAGTGGGCGGTCTGGCAGTCGGAGAGAGCCATGAGGATATGTATCGGATCCTGGATGTTACGGTACCGCATTTGCCGGAGAATAAGCCGACCTATCTGATGGGAGTCGGAACACCGGCGAATATACTGGAAGCGGTTGATCGGGGAGTAGACTTCTTTGACTGTGTGTATCCGACCAGAAACGGACGGCATGGACATCTGTATACCAATCATGGAAAGATCAATCTGTTAAATGCCAGATTTGAACTGGATGGACGACCAATCGAGGAAGGCTGCCAGTGTCCGGCATGCCGCAGATACAGCAGAGCGTATATCCGTCATCTTTTGAAGGCAAAAGAAATGTTAGGTTATCGTCTTTGCGTCTTGCATAATTTGTATTTTTATAATAAGATGATGGAAGAGATTCGGGAAGCAATCGAACAGGGGTGCTATCAGGAGTATAAGAAAGCGAAGCTGGCAGGATTCCTGGATCAAGAATAAATGGAGGAAAAACAAATGTTTTATACGTTATTAACAGCAGCAACAACAGATGCATCACAGCAGGGTTCCGGCTTCGGTATGTTAAGCTCCCTTATCGTGGTGGTTATATTCTTCGGCATCATGTGGTTACTGATTATCCGTCCACAGAAGAAGCAGCAGAAGGAACAGGAAGAGATGATCGCACAGTTAAAGCCTGGTGCAAGCATCATGACCACCGGCGGCTTCTATGGTGTAGTACTGGATATCGTAGATGATACCGTTATCGTTGAGTTCGGTAACAACAAGAACTGCAGAATCCCTATGAATAAGGCAGCAATCGCACAGGTAGATAAGCCGGAAGCAGAGGTAAAAGCGGAAGAAGCAGCCGAGGAAGACGGCAAGGAAAAGAAGAAGCTGTCTTTAGGCAAGAAGAAGGAAGACTAATACATTAGAACTGACAAGGAGAAGAGCGGTCGATCAGACCGCTCTTCTCTTTTTGAGTTCATAAAGAATCGCTTCCGTGATCCGCAGACCACCGCGCCCGCTGCCCAGATCGATGTCCGGTTTGTTCGCTCCGTGGAAATCGGAGCCGCCGGATATACCCAGATGGTACTTCAGAGCCAAGGAGCGCAGCTTATCACTCTGGGAGATGTTATTTGAGGAGTGATAGGCTTCGATGCCCTGCAGCCCAAGCGGAATCAGATACTGTACCAGTTCCTCGACCTGTGCATAGCCCAGCTTGTAAAGCATTGGGTGAGCCAGAACCGGAAGACCGCCTGCCTTGACGATGAGAGGAAGTGACAGCTCCGGTGTGACCTGTGGCTTTGGCAGGTAGTAAGGACAACCGACTCCTACATAGCGGTCAAATGCTGCATTTTTATCCTTGCAGATCCCCTTTTCTACCAGAACTCTGGCAAAGTGTGCCCGTGTAATGACACTCGAGGGATTTCCGGCCAGCAGGTCATCGAGAGTAATATCGATACCGTCTTTTTGGAATCGTGCAATCATATCCAGATTGCGTTTCTGCCGGGCTTGTTCCAAGCGGTCAAGCTCTGCGAGAAACTCCGGATTCCTGTGATCGACAAATAACCCCAGAACGTGAATTTCTACATTTTTATAGTAGCAGGAAAGCTCCGTAGCCGGAATAACCTCCAGATCAGTACCCGCCGCAGCCCGGAGAGCTTCGTCGACACCCTTTACCGTATCGTGATCGGAGAGGGCAATCGCAGCCAGATTCTTTTGCAGGGCGAGCTGTACGACTTCTGTGGGTGTCAGGGTTCCGTCGGAAGCATTGGAATGAACATGTAAATCAACATAACGCATAATCATAACCTCGTATATAAGATTCAGACACTTGTCGGAATCTGATTTTCCAGTATAATGGATAAGTACATAGTAGCGGATTGTCCGCAAATATGCAACGTCGGAATGGAATGCAGCGAAAATAGCGAGGTAGTAGACGATGGCAGGAAAACGATATGGCAGACGAACCGGGAATAGGAGAAGAACGACAAAATGGATAAAGGTGCTGGGGCTGCTGGTACTGATCGCATGTCTGTCGGCAGTAGCGGTCAGGCGATACACGCAGACACCGGAGTCCGTTGCGATTGCCTTGTCAGAGGTGCCGGAATATCAGGGTGATCCTTATGTGGAAGTCCATGCAAATCAGCCGGGATTTTCAGCAGACGAGCTGACGACACGCTCCTTCGAAAGCTATCAGACACTGGATGCACTGGGCAGATGCGGAACTGCCTATGCCTGTATCGGGACCGATCTGATGCCGACAGAGAAGCGGGGAGAGATCGGAAGTGTACATCCGTCCGGCTGGCATACGGTGAAGTATGATCGGAGCGTGATTCCGGATCAGTATCTCTATAACCGCTGCCATTTGATTGCATATCAGTTAAGTGGAGAAAATGCAAATGAACGGAATCTGATCACAGGAACCAGATATATGAATGTACAGGGAATGCTGCCCTTTGAGGAACAGGTAGGGGACTATGTCCGTCAGACCGGAAATCATGTAATGTATCGGGTGACACCGGTGTTTAAAGGGACGGAGCTGGTAGCCAGAGGGGTTTTGATGGAGGCGGAATCTGTAGAAGATAGAGGAAGAGGAGTTTCATTTTGTGTGTATGTATATAATGTACAGCCGGGAATTCAGATAGACTATCAAACAGGAGAGAGCCGGTTGGAAGAAATATCCTCCCCTTATTGAGACAAATTATGCCGGAAAAATCGAAAAAACCCCTAGACTATTTTGTAGATTTATGCGAAAATATAACCAAATGGGGTCTGTAATCAGGACTCCCGATTGGATCATCCCAGAAACGATCCAAGCATACTTTTACAATTGAAAGGAGTTTCAACATGATTTATTCACAAGAAGTAGAGAACATGTGCCCAGTTGCTCAGGGTGTTCATCATGGATGCGCACCGATTCCGGAAGAAGCAAAGTGGGTTCAGGCAAAAGAAGTTAAGGATATCTCCGGTTTAACACACGGTGTAGGCTGGTGTGCACCACAGCAGGGTGCTTGTAAGCTGACTCTGAACGTAAAGGAAGGTATTATTCAGGAAGCATTGGTAGAGACAATCGGATGTTCCGGTATGACTCATTCAGCAGCTATGTCAGCAGAAATTCTTCCGGGCTTAACCGTTATGGAAGCATTGAACACAGACTTAGTTTGTGATGCAATCAACACCGCTATGAGAGAGTTATTCTTACAGATCGTATATGGTCGTTCTCAGAGTGCATTCTCAGAAGAAGGTCTTCCGATCGGTGCCGGTCTGGAGGATTTAGGTAAGGGTCTTCGTTCACAGGTTGGTACTATGTACGGTACCTTAAAGAAGGGACCTCGTTACTTAGAGATGGCAGAAGGTTATGTAACCGGTATTGCTTTGGATGCAGATGATTTAATCATTGGCTATAAATTCGTAAACCTTGGTAAGATGACAGACTTTATCAAGAAGGGTGACGATCCTAACACCGCATATGAGAAGTCTTGCGGACAGTATGGTCGTGTAGATGATGCTGTTAAGATCATTGATCCTAGAACTGATAAAGAACTGGCTAAATAATAGAAGGAGGTAACGAAAATGGCTTTATTTGAATCATATGAGAGAAGAATTGATAAAATTAATGCAGTATTAAACAGCTACGGTATCTCATCTATCGAAGAGGCAGAGAAGATTACGAAGGATGCTGGTTTAGACGTATATGAGCAGGTTAAGAAGATTCAGCCAATCTGTTTCGAGAATGCTTGCTGGGCATATACAGTAGGTGCTGCTATCGCTATTAAGAAGAACTGCAGAAGAGCAGCAGATGCAGCAGCAGCAATCGGTGAAGGTTTACAGGCATTCTGTATTCCTGGTTCTGTAGCGGATACCCGTAAGGTAGGTTTAGGACATGGTAACTTAGGTAAGATGCTTCTGGAAGAAGAGACAAAGTGCTTCTGTTTCTTAGCAGGTCATGAGTCATTCGCAGCAGCAGAGGGTGCGATTGGTATCGCTGAGAAGGCTAACCGTGTTCGTAAGGAGCCTTTAAGAGTTATCTTAAACGGTCTTGGTAAGGACGCAGCTCAGATTATTTCACGTATCAACGGATTCACATTTGTTGAGACTGAATATGATCCATATACAAACGAAGTTAAGGAAGTATTCCGTAAGTCATACTCAGAAGGACTTCGTGCAAAGGTTAACTGCTATGGTGCAAACTCTGTACCGGAAGGTGTTGCTATCATGCATAAGGAAGGCGTTGACGTATCGATTACCGGTAACTCAACCAACCCTACCAGATTCCAGCATCCGGTTGCAGGTACCTACAAGAAGGAATGCTTAGAGCAGGGTAAGAAGTACTTCTCTGTAGCATCCGGTGGTGGTACAGGTCGTACCCTTCATCCGGATAACATGGCAGCAGGTCCTGCTTCTTATGGTATGACTGATACATTAGGTCGTATGCATTCAGATGCACAGTTCGCAGGTTCTTCTTCTGTACCGGCTCACGTAGAGATGATGGGTCTGATCGGTATGGGTAACAACCCTATGGTAGGTGCTACCGTAGCTGTTGCCGTATCCGTAGAGGAAGCAGCAAACGCTGGTAAGTTCTAGAAACAATGAGCCGTGCATAACGGATAAAAAAATGGCTGGTCAAGCTTGCTTGATACCAGCCATTTTTTTATCCGTTTATATAGGGCGAATGCCCGAGACCGACTCGGAGCGAAGCACAGAGGAGGTTGCACGGCGAATGAATGTAAATAAAGGCCATAAGGCAGAGGAGCCAATTTATGTTACGAAAAATGGCTATGGAGATATGGTAATTATGAGCATGGAGATTTATGAGTCAACCATGAGACAGATTGCTATGTATAGAGATATAGAAATATCTGAAAAGCAGATAGAGGCAGGACAGATAAAGGAAGCCAGAACAGCACTTAGAGAAACGAGGACAAAGTATGGTTTATAAATTAAATGTTACAGAGCATGCCGATGAACTATATTATTATTTTTGATGTAAGAGAAGATTTTGTAAATGTAGTTGGTATTTTCCACCAGCTAGAGAATTATCAAAATAAATTGTAATATACTCTGCGATATCTTGGATTGAAATTACTTCCATTATACCGTAGTATTTAAGAGTAACATATGATAAAATCAAATTATATTTATTTGTCAGAATATGGAGGGTTATCGTATGGCAGGTCCAATAATTGCAACTATTATCATCGTCATAGTATTACTGGTGGTTCTATTTACCAGTTATGTCAAGGCACCACCGGATAAGGCGTACATTATTTCCGGTTTAAGAAAGACGCCGAAGATCCTGATTGGTAAAGCAGGGTTAAAGCTTCCTTTCTTCGAGCGGAAGGATGAACTGTTGATCAAGCAGATCAGTATCGATATCAAGACGGGCGATTATGTACCGACACTGGATTTTATCGGTGTAAATATCGATGCGGTTGCAAAGGTTAAGATCCGTACGGATGAAGAAGGTATACAGCTTGCCATGAAGAACTTCCTGAATATGAAGGAAGAGCAGATCATGGAAGCACTGGTAGATTCTCTGCAGGGTAATATGCGAGAGATCATCGGTACGATCAGCCTGAAGGATTTGTGTAATGATCGTAAGTCCTTCGGTGATCAGGTGCAGGAGAAGGCACAGGTGGATATGAACCGTCTGGGTATTGAGATTATTTCCTGCAATATTCAGCATGTAGAGGATCAGAATGATTTGATTATCGCACTTGGTCAGGATAACATGGCAGCCATCCAGAAGAATGCAAGTATTGCCAAAGCAAATGCAGACCGTGATGTGGCGATCGCGCAGGCACAGGCGAGAAAAGAAGCGAACGATGCAACGGTATTATCCGATACGGAGATTGCGGTTAAGCAGAATGAGTTGTCAATTAAGAAGGCAGAATTAAAGACAATCGAGGATACGAAAAATGCGGAAGCGGATGCGGCTTACGAGATTCAGAAGGAAGCGCAGCGTAAGACAATTGAGGTTACAAAGACCGAAGCAGATATCGCACGTCAGGAGAAGGAAGTTGACCTGAAGAAGAAGGAAGCCGAGGTTATGGAGCAGTCTCTTGATGCAGATATCCGTAAGAAAGCAGAGGCAGATAAGTTTGCAAAACAGCAGCAGGCAGATGCCGAGCTTTATAAGCGTCAGAGAAATGCAGAGGCAGATAAGTTTGAAAAGCAGCAGGAAGCGGAAGCGAAGAAGGCACAGGCAGAAGCAGAGCTTTTTGCAAAGCAGCAGGAGGCAGAAGGTATCCGTGCAGTCGGTGAAGCGGAAGCGAAGGCGATCGAGGCAAAGGGACTTGCAGAGGCGGAAGCACTGGAGAAGAAAGCCGAAGCGATGAAGAAATATGGACAGGCAGCGATGGTGGAAATGATCGTAAAGGCATTGCCGGAGATGGCAAAGGCAATCGCAGAGCCACTCTCTACGATCGACAAGGTTACGATCATCGATGGCAACGGTGAAGGTTCCGGTGTTGGTTCAATGGGTGCCTATGTACCACAGGTGCTTGCAAAGACAATGGAGTCTGTAAAAGAAGTGACCGGTATTGATATTGCGGATATCATGCGTGCCAATACATACGATGCAAAGGTCAACAAGAATGTGAACATCACGGGCTTGGATGGAGTCAAGACGGTGGTTGAAACTCCGGCAGAGACGAAACCTTCCGCGGATACAACTGCAGAGTAAAAGATCGTGTGAAATGTAACAGTTATATGCAAATGAAAATCAGAGTCAGTCGAAAGACCGGCTCTGATTTTTTGACTAATTTTCCGGTTTATGGTATTCGATTAAATCGGATACATCACAGCAAAGATAAGAACAGAGCTTACATATTAGATTCGCATCCATTCTCTGAAACCGTTGTTGGCAGTAGCGGTTCAGGTTCGCTCTGGGAATATCCAGATCCTTACATAGCTTATTTTTGGAAATGTTTCTTTCTTTTAAAAGTTCTTCGATATGGAGCTCTAAGTAACCATATTCTTGTTTTAATTCCATTCGTATAACCCCCTTACTTTTTAACAAGTATTCTATAAAATGACGTATTGTCTTGTAAGTTACAATGCGATAAGGTATAATATAGTAACTCACAATATAGTGAGGGGTAAAAAGAAAGTCGAGGAGGAGACAAATGAAAAAGAAACTATTTGCAACAGGCATAGCAATTGCCATGGTATTGAGCATGGTGGGTTGCGGAGCGAAAACAACGGATACAGCCGGAGTTGGGAATGATAAGAGAGGAGGACAGGCGGAGTCAGGACTTCTGACCGATTATACGGATGAAACTGCATTTGTGCTGCAGTCAGATGATGTTTCACTGGGGGTAAAGAAGATTGATGGTATGAATGTGGGCGAAATGTCGGAAAAATGGAAAGAAGATGGTCCTTTATACAGATGTACGGAGAAGCAGGGATATATGTACAATGGAGCTACAGTCGAGGATAGCAGTATTGTATATGTATACAGGATAAAGGATACAGCTTCCATAGATACAGAGGGAGGAATAGAGGAAACATTGGTAAACAGTGATGGTACGGGACTTGGATGTACCCTGATATTGAATTACAGTGATGATTGGTTTCCGATATCGGCAGAGGAATATAAAGATTATGATGGGCTTTCAGAAATGTTAGATGAGGACCAGACGGATGCTTACAATGGTAATAGCAAAATGAGGTCAAGAGTATTGCGTTATGTTAAGCGGATAAACGATGATAAGAGTCTGATCCTATCAGTATTATCGACAGAACTTGATAAAAATCCACTGGATGACAGTCTTTTACTTACAACGGATCAGTATTATAGTTTAGATGCGATTGATGAGTCGGCTGCAGCCGATACCATTGGTCATTCGGAAGCAGAAGGCATGTTGGTTTCAAATTTTGTTTACAACGAGGAAACCGGGGATTATGATACGATAGGGGGAGACAGAGAAATCGTAGCCAAAACCCCGGAAGGATTTGAGGCAGGTAGATCCGGTGGTGGATTTACATATGGAAATTATTGCGTATGCTATGATTTGGTTGAGGTTGCACCCGGAGAGGTTTTGGATGCAGATAATCAGTATTATGGCAGTTGGAGAGAGGACGATAGTATAGTGGAGGTTGATCGTCAAACCTTTACAAATGGTGACGGTGAGGATGTTGTAGCCCGGAAGCGGCAGAATGATACTGTTTATTCCGTAGTAGAAATATATAAATATCTACCGGATGAAAATCTGGCAATCGTGATTTCCATTAAAGCGGATAGCAATACAATGGATGTATCGGATTGGATACCGTTAATGGAAGACATTCAGCCGGAGGACTATATAGATCTAACAAAGGATTGCTATTTCAGTTTTGATTCGGATGAAGATCCAATAAGTGTAATGGGTGGATATTACTAAACAAAAAATAAAATAAATATTTACAAATTACTTGCGCTTTGCGTATGAATACGATATAGTAATGATATCATCATACGCAGGCGCAAGTTTTTTTGTAAAGAACCAATCAGGTAGATGACGAGCGTATACGAAAGCTATATTTATATACAAGGGCACAGGAGGAAATCCTAGCCAGGAGCTGCAAGATATGCTAAGATACATAGAGAACAGTATCGAAGAGAATGTGACAAATGAGACGAAACATATCAGGAGCGGTTACTGAAGGAGTATGGACTAATATAGATAAACAGGGGGGATTTTATGGGACAGAGTTATTCAAGTGAAGCATATCAGGATATCGTATATAAGCATCCGGACTGGCAGCAGGTGGCGACGGATTATGAGGCGAAGTTTGCAGCGAATTTATCCAATGATGCAGTGGTAAAGGAAGCGGCACATGGAGTGCTGACCAAGCTGTCGAAAATGCTGAATTCGTACTACGATGTACAGGATTTCAAAAAGCAACATCCGGAGGAATATAAAAACGGAGACTTTTCTGCATTATATGATTTGGCACAAAGGAACATCGGCGGTGAAGGCGTGAAGGTAGGACGTACACTGGAGGATGCACTGCTGACACAGAGGGAGAATCGTGGAAGTGCAGGTCAGATCGGGAACAGGGTGCAGGAGCTGAGTGCAGAACAGCGGCAGGATGCAGGAGCAGTAGAGGCAGCCCATGCAGAGAATCAGGCGATGCTGGATGAGGTTATAAACGGAGAAGGAAATCTGAGAGAGCAGATGACGCTTTTATATAATGGATTCTTTCAGAATGGAGGAAGAAAGAAAGAGGAGATCGCGAATTCCAGATCCTTCAAAAATATGATGGCGAATATCTCAGAAGCAGATGCAGGTATGATGAATCTGGCAGGACTGAGATTAAAAGATAATGAAACCTTTCATCTTGCTCCGGATTTTGCGGTCCTGGAGGAGCAGGGAGCTCGGAAAAGCGGCGGTGATATCATGGATACCGTCAGCGTGGCTATGAATGTGGCGAGTGCACATGATAAGAAAAAGGGAAGAGGCAATCCGTTTACCCGGTTCTGGGCCGGAGTTGCACGGATATTGCGCTCAACCGGATCGGGCAGAAAGGTTGTGAATAAAGAAGGCTTTGGCGAGGGGTACTATCAGAAGTTAGGTATCGGATTATCAGAAAGAGAGCGAAGCTACGGAACGAAAAACGGAACAGAGTCTCTGCAGTGGCAGGAGGGCGGTCGTTTGTTTGAGATGCCAAAGCCGGTTACGGCAGAAGGGATGCTTCAGGTAGCAGGTTCCTCCGGTACGGCACTCCGGATGCTGGCGGCCTATCGTATGATGGGAGCCGGTAAGAAGGATCTGTTATACTTTCGTCTGGCATTGATTGGATGGATGTGCTCGTCCAGAGATCATTCTCTTTATGAGGTGTTAAAGGGCTCGGCCAATGCGGGTGTGGTAGGATATGAGAATCTGGAGGATGCGGTCATGATGTATCAGACGGTAGATCCGTTGTCGCCTGCAGAGATCCGGGAAAACTATGCTCCGAATCGGGAGTATCCGCATGAGACGATTTATAAGAAGATTGTGCAGGGAGTTGCAGAGACTCGAAAGGGAAGGATAGATGAGATAAATCGGCAGAATGCAGAGAGACATCCGGATTATCCGTATCAGTTGCGACTCGAAGAAGCACGCCGGCTAACAGAGATACTGGAACCGATAAGACAGGAAGAAGCGATACTTCTGAGTGAAATGGTTAAAGTATCAAAGAGAAGAGATCAGATTAGCCGGCTGATAAAGGAAAGAAGTCAGGAGCAGGAGGCGATGCCGGAGGAGGATGCGTCGTATATACAGGATGAACTGCTGATGTTAAAGAGCGAGAAGGCAGAAGTGGATCAGTTGTATGCAGAGGCGAATGAGCGACATCAGGTGAAATATGAAGAGGTAATGGCATATAAAAGGCATATCGAAGGGATTCAGACGGAATTAAAGGATCGCGGATTTGTGGCAGATATTGACCTGAATCAGTATAATTTATTTCATCCAACGATAGCTGAGGGGCGGAATTCTATCGAGACTGCAAACCTGAATGCACAGGATCTGGCACTGAATATTTATACCACCAGCTCGTATAAGGTGATGAATCAGTCGCAGAAATACGGGCAGGGGATTGCACGTTATATCATGGAGAAGTATACAGATAAGAAAGATGCATTTAAGAATTCGAATGCCAGAGAACTGGCAGACACTGCGTTTGTAGATCAGGTATTGGTGGCACTGCGTTTGTCAAACCGAATTGCACAGGATGCGTTGA
Organism: uncultured Clostridium sp.; assembly: GCA_900539185.1. Classification (GTDB taxonomy): domain Bacteria; phylum Bacillota; class Clostridia; order Lachnospirales; family Lachnospiraceae; genus CAG-632. The sequence continues at coordinate 41,283 of UQBG01000006.1, read as the reverse complement.
TTGAGCGAAGTAATGTGAGTGAAAGCGAGTATCAGGAGCGCATGGACAGGCGGAGTGAGCGGGGAGAGAATATGGACTATGAAAACCGGCATGGATCCTCCCGGTATGCATCAACGATAACGACAATGCGGGGAGGAAAGACACCCGGTGGTATGTATGGTAAAGTCGGCGATATCTATAAAACAACGAATCTGACAAGTACAGCTAAGGATCTTCGGACTGCAGATGGGTTTTATACGGATGTGGCGGCTGGAGTCGATTTTCATGATTATACCGGTAAGGAATATGATCGTGTATCCATTATGGAATTTCACCTGAACGGAAAGAGTGGCGTAGACATATCAAAGGTATCGCAATTTGAGGGCGAAGGGGAGGTTCTGTTACCGGCAGGTACAACCTTCCGTATTACACAGGAACTACAGGAGAAGATCTACGATGGAAAGACACTTTTGCCACTGACAGGCAGACCAAAGGAAGAGATCGATGATATCCGATATGCGAAGCCAAACATGGCCGGTAGAAGACGGTTAAAGCTTCGGAAACATGTGGTGTTAGAGGAAGTGGAAGGACCGAATAATACGTTTCGGAGTGAGGCATATCAACGGAAGAGACAGACCAGAGATCGCAAGCGGGCAGAACTGGCTGCAAGGGCACAGGCATTTCAGAATCTGCGGGCACAGCGCAGGGCGGTACAGTAAGGAGAGACAGGAACGATGATATATGATTTCATAGATGAATATTTTCCGAGTCTGGATGAAACCCGCTTTACAAGTGGTACAGAACAGTGGAAGGCATGGGAAACATTCGTAGACATGCTTTGTATGCTCTCGTTAGTACGGAGAGAACAGTTCCCGGAGACGATCGGAGAACGGATCGGAACAGGGTATAAGGACAGGGAACTTGTAGCAGCGTTAGAACCACATCCGGTAGAGCGATTCTCAGAGTCGGATCGTGTACGCCGTATATATGATACACTGGTGAAAAAAGGAGAACTCCGAGATATGGAAGATGTTCTTCTTCCGCTATGGCAGTTTACAAATGCAGGCATGATGACGGATCTGGAGAGTATGGCATTTATTATGGCGGCACTGGTTGATCGGAATCGGAAGTATGCAGAGATCTTTAATCACCTTATGGGCGAGACCGGAAGCGGATATCCGAGTGTGGGACTGGTGCATGATCTTTGTAGTCTCTTTCTGAATGAAACTGAGTGTGATGTGGCGATCCTGTTTGATGAGGAGAGTTTACTGAATCGGATCCTGACCGTAGATTCAGAGATGGAAAATCGGATTGCAAGGCATTTTCATCTGGAATGGATCGTGGTGAAGCGATTATTTGAGACAGGACCGGTTCAACTGGGGAGGATGGCATCCTATGCACAGATCCTGGAGGCGGCTGCCGAGCAATACGAAGATACATGTTTTGTTCATGAAGCCGAACTGGATCAGATGCTTTCGGCATATGCGACCGCATTTGAGAATGAAGTGGGTAGTACCGTATTTGAATTGATTGGAACAAAGGGAGTCGGGAAAAAGTACCTTTTGTCAGAATTTGCAGGTGTTACGGGACGGGATGTACTGTGTGTTGACATGGAGAAACTGTTGGACGAACCGGATGCGGTGTTGGTTACAACCTTGAAGAATCTTGTGGTTATAGCATTATGTGAATTAAAGACCATATATCTGGAGCATATATCAGAGGACAGAAGCTGTATAGCAAAGGAGCGATTCTGCATCAGTACACTTCAGTCCTATTTAAGACAGTTGGTTATAGGAAGTGACAAGGATATGACAGAGGAACTTTCGTTGCTCGGAACGGTTTGCCGGATTCCTCTGACGTCGGTACTGAGTACCGGACAGAAGCGAGGACTCTGGATTGATTATGCACAGAGACTGGCACTGGATATAGAGAACTATGTTGATGAACTGGTACAGAAGTATACGGTAAGCCCCGGTGTTATGTGGCAGGTGCTTTGCAGTGCAGCAATGGCGGCAGAGGTAGTAGGAGAAGGGGAAGAAACCGGACTTTATTTATCAAAGGAGCTACTGGAGAAGCAGATCCGGGAGCAGTCCCGCGTAGACTTTGGAAATGCGGTGACACGTTTGGAAGGAACCTTTCGGCTAAATGATCTGCAACTGGCGGATGGTGCCAGAGTACAATATGAAGAGGCACTTTTGCGGGCAAGAAATCGGAATATTGTAAATGAAACCTTTGGATTTTCCGAGAAGCTGCCATATGGAAGGGGATTATCGATTCTTTTGTATGGTCCGCCGGGAACCGGAAAGACGATGGCAGCCGGTGTCTTTGGAAATGAAATTGGACTGGATGTATATCGGGTGGATCTGTCGCAGATTAACAGTAAATATATCGGCGAGACCGAAAAGAATCTGGAGCAGATCTTCCGAGTGGCAAAGGGTGCGAATATCATTTTGTTTTTTGATGAGGCGGATGCCTTATTTGCAAAGAGAACCGAAGTGACAGGGTCAAATGATAAGTATGCAAATTCACAGACCGCATATTTACTGCAGAAGATAGAAGAATATGATGGTATAAGTATACTGGCGACCAATGGTGCACAGAACTTTGATGCAGCATTCAAGCGGAGAATGACCTATATGATACCGATTGAGCGTCCGGATAGCGAGGTGCGGCTGAAGCTGTGGCAGAATGTATTTCCGGCAGCAGCGCCATTGGCGGAAAATATTCGTCTGGAGGCACTTGCAGAGGTGGAGGATCTGACGGGTGCACAGATCAAGGCAGCTGCATTAAGTGCAGCCTATATGGCGGCGGCAGAACAAAGAGAAATTACACAGCAGGATCTGGTACTGGGCATTGAACGGGAGTATAAAAAAGAGGGAAGACTAGACTTTATGAGCAAATATCATACACTTATGTATTAGAGTAGAACAGAAAGGACAGGAACCAGGATGGCATTTAAGAGTGTGGATGAAGTAGAACAGTTTCGGTATGATGATTGTCAGATCAGTGCGTTTACGGTGACCGATCAGAAGCTTGAGCTGGAAGTTGAGGCGTTGATCGTACGGACAAATAACAGTCAGAATACCAATTATACAGAAAGTTATGCAGGAACAACGAAGATCAGCCTTGTGAATGGAACGGTGCAGAAGATCATCAAGGATGGTTATCGATATTATGATGCAAATGATGTCCTGCTGTCCGAGGTGCCGGATGAAGAACTGTCAGAAGAGGAAATCAAACAGTTTCCGGGCAGATGTCGGGATGCGTATCTTTACGATATGCAGAAGACTGCGGAAGGATATATACTGGGGATCGAGTTTGAAGATCCGGACGATCACGGAGTCGGTGATTCCTATCAGGTCGTGGTAGCGTGTGATTCTGTGATATGTACCTGGGAACGGTATATGAATCGGGTGCAGAATTAGGATATCACTCAGGCTCGGACGATATTACTACAGGAAGGATAAGACAGCAATGAAGAAGCTGAGATGGAATGAAACATGGATGCAGACGACCGTGGTCGTCTGGCTTGGAGCCATGCTCTGCTGTTTTCTGTGGGGAAGTGCATTTCCCTGTATAAAACTTGGATATCAGTGGCTCCGGATCGAGGCAGCAGATACGGCCAGTCAGATTGTATTTGCAGGTGTACGATTTATACTGGCGGGAATATTGGCCGTCTTGTTTGGAAGTCTTTTGGAAGGACGGTTTTTGCTTCCGGAGAAACAGTCTGCCGGAAAGATTCTATGGCTGAGTCTGCTGCAGACGGTATTGCAATATCTGTTTTTCTATATTGGACTGGCACATACCAGTGGAGTCAAAGCATCGATCATAGAAGCAATGAATGTGTTTGTGGCAATATTGGTAGCCAGTCTGTTATTCCATCAGGAGAAGCTGACCTCAGCAAAGATTGTCGGCTGTATCATTGGGTTTATAGGAGTGGTTCTGATCAATTTAAATGGCATGAATCTACAGATGCAGGTCTGGGGAGAAGGTGCCATCTTTTTATCTACAGTCGCATATGCATTTTCATCGGTATACCTAAAACGGTTTTCACAAACGCATCATCCGGTAATGCTGAGTGCCTATCAGTTTATAGTGGGCGGGATTGTCCTGTTGGCAGTCGGTACTCTGATGGGTGGAAGACTTCGGATACAGTCTCCGGCCGGAGCCGGTATGCTGGTATATCTGGCATTTGTGTCAGCCGTTGCCTATTCCTTATGGGGACTGCTGTTAAAATATAATCCGATCTCGCGGGTGGCCGTGTTTGGCTTTATGAATCCGGTATTCGGTGTATTGCTGTCGGCACTGCTTTTGAAGGAGGGCAGTCAGGCATTGGGACCTCTGAGCCTGCTGTCTTTAGGTTTGGTGTGTGCGGGTATCTATATCGTAAATAAGAGAAAGAAGATGGAAGCGTGAAAAAGGTCGTAGTTGCAATGGATGCATTTAAGGGAAGTATGACTTCGCTGGAGGCAGGAAATGCAGGAAAGGAAGGAATCTTACAGGTTCACCCGGACTGGAGGGTAGAGGTATACCCGGTGGCAGACGGCGGAGAAGGAACCGTCGATGCACTGACCTATGGGAAGGCAGCGGTAAGCTCCTGTATGTGTGAGATTACAGGCCCTCTGGGAGAGCGACGGAAGGCAAGCTATATCAGTTATGAGAATGAGCAGGGAAAAGTCGCCGTGATAGAGGTTGCGGCAGCGGCGGGACTTCCGTTGATACCGACAGAGAGCAGGAATCCGATGCGGACAACCACATATGGGGTTGGTGAACTGATTCGCCATGCAGTCCTTCGGGGCTGCCGGCAGTTTGTGATCGGACTGGGTGGCAGCGGAACCAATGACGGGGGTGTTGGTATGCTTCAGGCATTGGGATATCGCTTTCTGGATGCGGACGGGAGAGAAATCTCATATGGAGCAGCGGGAGTAAGCCATCTGGCAGATATCCGGTGGGAGAAGCGGATGCCGGAATTAGCGGACTGTACATTCCGGGTTGCCTGTGATGTGAAGAATCCATTGACGGGAGAACAGGGCTGTAGTGCGGTCTTTGCACCACAAAAGGGGGCAGATGTGCAGATGATACCGCTCTTAGAGCAGGCAATGGAGCATTATGCGGATATTGTAGAACAGAAATTGCAGCCTTTCACAGAGCGGAATATGATAGGTCATGACCGTTATACACCGGGAAGCGGAGCCGCCGGAGGACTGGGCTATGCATTTCTTATGTTTTTACATGCAGGACTGGAGCCGGGGGTTGAGATTGTATTAGATGAGATTCATTTAGAAGAAGCAATTGCAACCGCCGATTATGTCGTGACAGGAGAGGGGCGTATGGATGGACAGACTTTGATGGGAAAAACTCCATATGGAGTTGCAGTCAGAGCAAAGGCATGCGGTGAAATCCCGGTTCTTGCATTTGCCGGCTGTTTCGGAACGGGGATCGAAGCCTGTAAGGACAGTGGATTGTTTAAGCAGTGCTATGCGGTAGCCGATGAGGTGTCAGAAGAAGAGCAAAGGCATGCACTGGAGACAGTGCATGCCTTTCAGAATCTGAAACGTTGTGTTGCTAATGTATTTCGTGAGCTTTGAATTAATCGCCAAATAAAAACCATAGGATTATCCAGATCAGATCCCAGATCGTGAAGTCGTCATCTCCGGAATCAGAGGTAGAACCGGAAGAACCGCTGCTTCCGCTTCCCCAGTGGGAACCGGAGGCGGTCGAGGAACCGGAAGTGCCGGAGGTGGAGCTGTGGTCACTATCCCAGTAGGAATCCGGATCACCCATGGTATAGTCACTGTAGTCTCCTTCTGCATCCGTTACTGCAAAGCTGGCACGATTCTTTGAACGGATACTCGGATACTGCTCAAGCTCCGGAATCGTATCAATCCAGCCGATAAAGTAGGCTGTGATATCTGTCAGATCATTGGATACATGGTCCTGTACATTTTCCCAGTTTTCATCATAGGTGGTCAGCATGATCTCATTTGGGTAGGTCGTCTCGATGTGCTGAACAAAGTCCTTGGTAATGCCGTCTGATTCGTCGGTTGCATACAGATCGCGGGCACCGAACATATGGAGTATTTCGTGAGCGTAAACGGCCGGTGGCTCATTATCTCCGTCACATCGGATATATAGGAAGCAGGTTTCGTAGTAGTAGATATCGGCATCATCCTCATAGAAAGGAAAGGTAAAGGAGGTTCCTTCGCTATCCAGATAGCACATATATCCGATACTGTCTACGCCGTATTGGTTTAGGATATCCTCTGTCGGGATATTTGTGTCAATATACTTTGTTACATAGTCTAACAGATCATAAGAAGTATCATCGGAATCATCGATTTTTTTGGAATAAGGAACCATATAACACAGATCCGGATGCTCCTGAATGTTATAGATCAGGTTTACGGTTTTTCCGTAGGAATTCCCCGCTGCGACCAGATAGTCATTTGCCAGATTCATTTTACCGGTTACCATATCCTTCTTTTCCTGCGTCCAGTCAGCCTCAGGAGCGTCGATAAACAGGCTGACGAGGACGGTGCTTCCATCCAGATATTTGACGCTTCCTGTCGGTGAGGTGCCCCAGCCGGGTACCTTTGGTGCAAAGCAAAAGCCGCTGAGCAGCAGTGCAATAGCCAGTAGAAGTGTAGTTGATAATAAATATAAGTTTCGTTTTTGTAAGATTTTATTCATATATAACTCCCTTCCATAAAAGATGAATGATTATTCCAGATAGGTGATCTGGATGCCGGTGACCTGAAGACTTGCGTCAAAGGAAAAGCGGTAAAGGACAACAGACGATACATCGGATGGCAGGATCCCGTCGGAGGAATCAGCCAGATCTCCGGTATATAGACGCATCCAGCCATTTTCTGTATTGCCCCATCCGAGGATGAGTGTGTGCTGTTCCGGATCGTCCGGCTGAGTTATGGTACTGAAGTAGTAGTAGTCATAGCTGTCGGCAGCGGCAGAAGGTTTTGACCAGATGGCATTTGTACTGTCAATCCCATATGTAGAGAGAAGGGCATCGTAGGAGGTGCCGATACCGATGTGTCGTCCGGTTTCTGCCCGATAATCTACAGAGCCGTCAATGGCTTCATTTGTTTCCTGAAGCTTGCCGTCCGACCGGATGGTATAGTTATTAAACGTATTTGTAACAGGCAGGCTGTTTATGGTTTCTCCGGTAACTGAGTGAATCAGATATAGTGTCAGGTCATCAGAGCTAAAACGGCTGACATCGTCAGAAGCAGCAGGATCAGATCCGCTTTCTGTCGAAGTGTCTGACTCGGCCGTAGAGACAGCAGGTGCTTCCGTAGATGGATCGGCATAGGCCTCCGAATTCAGATCCGATGCATCATAGTCCGGATAATAGTAGTCGTGGGGATCTGCATGGGAGGTGATCGTGGTGGTAGTACCGTTGGATGATATGGAGTGGGAAGACAGGTGGTTTTGAACTACAATGGCCGGAAGAACGACCAGCAGAATCAAAAGACCTAAGATCAAAAGCACCAGAATTCCGCCAATGATCCCCAGAACGATCGCTAAAGTGTGTTTTTTCTTCGGCGGCTGCGGCTGTTGCATATGGTTTGGTGCAGTCTGTGCTTGTGTCGGTTGTGTGTAGGTCGGTACAGTCTGCGGCTGCACCGGAACCGGATTCGGCTGTGGTGCCGGTTCCGAATGGACTGGTTGATTTGCAGTCGGTATCGTCAGTGGAGATCCGCAGACCGGACATACAAGATCCGTATCCTGACAGAGATTTCCACAGGTTGTGCATGATTTGCTCATAGTACATAAACTCCCTTCGATTTCATGGTATCCAATAAAAAACAATCGGATTATATAGCTTTTTTAACGGATATAGCCTTCATTGGACACATTTCCTGACAGCAGAAGCAGGAGATACATCCCTTTCGCCCGAAGTGTGCCTTTTTATCCTTTATTTCTATAATGTGTGCCGGACAGCTTTCCGCACATTTTCCACAGCCGACACACTTTTCCGGCTCCAGCTTTGGATAAGATTTCAACACTCGTTTCATAACTGCGGCAAATGGTTTTTGAAGAAAACGTGGCACTTTGGATGAAAAATCCAGACTGGCCGTATCCGGCTGCCGGAAGGGCGTCAGTTCCTCCGGAATCGGATCACCGACCAATGTGAGCGTATCCGTATGAATCAGTCCACGTTCCTTTGCCTGACGCAGCATAACGATCGAATCCGGATCCAGTCCCATAAGCTGGGAGGCAAAATAGTCTTGTGTATACATATCCTTAGATGCAAGAATCATATGCAGGGGATGTGAGGTGCCACCGGTAGGCCCGTTTCCCTCCATCGCATCGATTGCGTCGATGATCGTAAGCTGTGGATGCACAACCAGAGATAGCTCCAGCAGCATGTTTGAAAAGTCTTCGATCGCCGGGAACCGATAGTGGAGCTGTGGCTTCTGAAGGCCGGGGATCGAACCGAACAGATTCTTAATACCACCGGAATAACCGGTCATGGCGTGGGTCTTTAGCTTCGGAAGATTGATAATATAATCAGCCTCTACGATCGGATCAATGATATTAAAGGAGTGGTTTACAAAACCGGACGGTGCAGAGACGGACTGAAAGCCAAAGCCCATATTCAGTTCGGCATATGGCTGGACAGCCTTCATCCCACAGGTCTGATAGACTGCACGCATATGTTCTGCGGTATAAGGACCGCCGGAGCTTTCTCCGACCGTGATGTGACGGATATTATGTTCATATAACCAGCGCGCTACGGATTTTACAATCAAGGGGTGTGTGGTAACCGGAGCATCCGGCCCCTTTGCCATGACCAGATTTGGCTTTAGCAGAACCTTACTGTCCGGTGTCAGTTCCTGTAGTATATGTAATTGTTGAAAGATTGTATCAATCGTACGGTAGATTTGTTGTTCCTCGTATTCCGGTACGGAATAAAGCAATTGTTCCATAGATACACTCCTGTTCATCCATCGTTTTTTTTAGTATACCATACCTGATGACAGAATAGATAGGCTCGGGATAGAAAGTTTATAAAAAGTTTTTTGGTAAGAGAAAAGCAGGTATGGTATAATATATCAATAAGTGTTAAACGTAATAATTTGAGTATGAATAATGGAGAAGGGGGTATCTATATGGCAAGCAGAATATTAGTGGTAGATGACGATATGGTGTGTCTGAAGACTGTGCAGAAGTATCTGGTGGAAGAAGGCTATGAAGTGCTGGCAGCACTTTCCGGTATGCAGGCGATTCATATCATAGAAGAGACGAAGATAGATCTGCTGTTGCTGGATATTGAGATGCCGGGACTGAGTGGATTTGCGACTTTGGAGCAGATGCGTGAGATGCCGGAGGGAAAACATCTACCGGTTGTGTTTTTTACAGGAAGACAGGATCGCGATACGGTGAAGCGGTGTGCAGCTATCGGAGCAGAGGGATATATAACAAAGCCGGTTGAGAAGCGGGGGCTGATCGATCGGGTAAGAGAGGTGCTGTCCAGAATACCGGGGCAGGAACAGGATCCAATTGTTTTAATGGTGGACAATGATTTGGAATTTTTGAAAGAGATGAAGCTCTATTTAAAGAAGTACTATAAGGTAATCGTAGTAAATTCCGGGAAGACGGCATGTGGTTATTTGGCAAAGCATACGGCGGATGTAATCGTATTAGATGAGACACTGGAGGATCCGGAGAACGGAACGGTTCTGGAGGCATTGCGTCAGCTCCCGAATGGTCAGCATATACCGGTGATAAAGCTTGGTTCGCAGGAAGCTGCAGGGGATAGAACGACAGGAAAGGGACGGTCAGGAGCCTACCTGAAGCGACCGGTGAATGCAGAAGTACTGTTTCAGACGATTCGCTATCAGATAGAAGGCTGTTAGGGGAGATAGGATATCATGTTTTTTATATTAGTTTGTATAATAGCAGGACTGGGAGCCGGGATCGTAACCGGTCTGGCAGGACTCTCGGCGGCTGTTGTGATCACTCCCCTGCTGGTATCACTGGGCGGAATGGAGTCCTATGATGTTGTGGCGATTGCACTGGCATCGGACGTACTGGCATCCACATTATCTGCCTATACGTATTACCGGAATAAGAATATTGATATAAAACGGGGACTGTTGATCTTGGGACCGGCATTTGTATGCTCCGTATTGGGGAGCTATATCGGTTATAAGTTCTCCCTTTTTTCGCCGAATGGAATCGGCTGGTATTCGATTCTGGCAACCATCTATCTCGGTATCAAGTTTTTTGTAAGCCCGATCACCAAAGAGAAGACGGATAAAAAGACTCCGAGAAAGCCATGGATGCAAATTACATTATCTGTTTTATCCGGTGTTGTGATCGGATTGATCTGTGGGTTTGTAGGAGTAGGCGGTGGAGCCATGATGCTGTTTGCATTGACGATTCTGTTGGGATACGATCTGAAGACAGCAGTCGGAACCAGTACGATGATCATGGCGATCATTGCATTGACGGGAGCGGTGAGCCACTATTCGATGGGCTGCCAGCTGAATCTGAAGGCTTTAATCATATGTGTTGTATTTACGGCACTGGGAGCCGCACTGGCCGCACGTTTTGCAAATCGATGTGAGGAAAAAAAGCTGAATCGTACAGTCGGTGTTATGCTTACGATTTTAGGTATTGTGACATTTTTAGCAAAGTTTATTCCGACAACTGCATAAGGGCATTCCAGATATAGGAAGATGAATTTTGAAAACCTCCACATAGAATCGACGGGATTCGGAATAATAATATTGAAACCCGAAGATACACTGTGGAGGTGATTTTTATGCAGCAAACGATAGGAAAACAAAGTATCGAGTTTACGAATCCGCCGGGGATACTGAGTGCAGCATCTGTGGTAGGCAAGAAAGAGGGAGAAGGACCGTTACGCGACTACTTTGATGTGATATATGAGGATCCGACCTTGGGGAAGGATAGCTGGGAGGAAGGTGAAAGTGAACTGGTACATCAGGCGTGTTTGAAGGCTATCGAGAAGTCTGGTTTGAAAAAAGAGGAGATCCGCTATGTGTTCGCAGGAGATCTTTTGGGACAGTTGATTGCCTCGACCTTTGGATTAAAGGATCTGGATATTCCGCTGTTTGGATTATATGGAGCCTGTTCGACTGCCGGAGAGGGGCTGGCACTGGGGGCTATGACAGTGGCCGGTGGATATGCAGATCAGGTATTAACCGTCGCATCCAGTCATTTCGGAAGTGCGGAGAAGCAGTTTCGATTTCCGCTGGAATATGGGAATCAGCGCCCCCTTAGTGCTACCTGGACGGTTACCGGTAGTGGAGCCTTTGTACTGTCCGGAAAGAAATGTGAGGTCGTGATCCGGGGAATCACAACCGGTACGATCGTAGATTATGGAATCCGGGATTCTATGAATATGGGAGCGGCCATGGCACCTGCGGCAGCGGCGGTGATTTATCAGAATCTGCAGGACTATCGGATAGAACCCGGGTATTATGACCGGATCATTACCGGAGATCTGGGAAAGGTGGGAAAAGGGATTCTGATAAAGTTGCTGAATGATAATGGATATGACATTATGGAGCAGCATATGGACTGCGGAATTGAGATCTATGATAATCAGGAGCAGGATACGCATAGCGGTGGTTCCGGCTGCGGATGTTCGGCTGTCACGCTGGCGGGACTGATTCTGGATAAGCTAAAAAGCAGAGAATGGAATCGGGTGTTGTTTGTCCCAACCGGAGCACTGTTATCGACCGTTAGTTTCAATGAGGGACAGTCTGTACCGGGGATTGCACATGGCATTATGATAGAAACCAGGGGGGTGTGAAGCTATGAATTATGTATGGGCATTTGTAATCGGAGGAATCATCTGTGTGTTGTCACAGATCTTAATGGATACGACGAAGATGCTTCCGGGAAGAGTCATGGTGACGCTGGTCTGTACCGGAGCAGTACTGGGCGCAATCGGACTATATGAACCGTTGCTGGAATTTGCGGGTGGCGGTGCTGCGGTGCCACTGACCGGGTTTGGCTACAACCTGTGGAAAGGAATCAAGGAGGCAGTAGACAGCGATGGCTTTATCGGACTCTTCCGTGGTGGGTTCAAAATGGCGGCGGTAGGAACCTCGTCAGCGTTGATCTTTTCCTATATCGCCTCCTGGATCTTTCAGCCAAAGATGAAGCGATAATAATAGAATGAATACCATGGATTCGTTCTTTTATATAGATAAAAAACAGGTGCGAGTAATCTCGCACCTGTTAATCGTTATAGAGCTGCTGTTAAGCTACGGTGTAGGAGCAGCAGTGGTAGTTGTAGTCTCCGATGACGATGGAGTGGCAGTTGTAGTTGTAGTCTCCGACGACGAAGGAGCAGATGTGTTAGTTCCACCGCCGGTTGCTGCGAACTTGACGGTAATCGTATGGTTCTTAGCAACATCCTTAAAGGTGTAGCTGGATGGAGTTCCGACGCTCTTACCATCGACCAGAACATCTGCGATAGAGTATCCGGTTGCCGGCTGGATGTAGAACGTCTTAGATCCGCCTGTCGGAACCGAGCTGCTCTCCGTGATAGTTCCACCGGTTCCATTTACAGTAGAGGTAATCGTGAAGCTGTCAGCATTCGGATCTTCTGTTGTTTCTCCGGTCGCATGGAGTGGACAGGTCTGTGTTTCAAAGCCTTCCGGTATGCCCTTATCCTGATAAGCATAAGGAATATAGATAGAACCATCTGCCTGACGGAAGTAGGTCATCGTAAATTTAGTCGGACAGTGCTCAGTAGCCGGTAGCTTTGACTCTTCACACATTTCTATTGTTTCAGCACCACAGGTTTCCGTTGGAACGGTACCTACGGCAAAGTATTCGGTACGTGTTTCGCATCCATCTTTTGGTAAAAGACCGGTTGTTTTACATACAGTAGCACTGGTAATGCCATCGACCTTCGGGAAGTCCTTGATCTCCTGACCTTCCAGTTCTACGATCTGCTGCATGATTTTTGACCACATACGTTCATGCAGGCTGCCGCTTCCCTTTGGAAGAGAGGTGTTAATGTCGTAACCCAGCCAGATAGAGGCTGTATAATACGGAGTCGAACCGCAGAACCATAAGTCATAATCCTTAGAAGAGGTACCGGTTTTACCGGATACCGGCATTCCGCTGGACAGGGCACATGGACCACCGGTACCGGAGGTGATAACATCCTTCATAGCATTGTTGATCAACCAAGCGGTAGTTGGCTGCATGACCTGTTTCGTTTCCGGCTGATTATCAATCAGTACATTACCGTCGTGATCCAGAACCTTTGTATAGTAAATAGGTTCAACATAGAGACCCATATTGGCAATCGAAGCATAGGCTGCGTTGATTTCTACGTTAGTAACACCATTTGTGATACCGCCCAGAGCCAGAGACTGCTGAATATCGGAGTAAACAGTGCCATCTGCATAGGTTTCAGAATCAACCAGGGTTGTGATGCCCATGTTTACCAGATAGTCATAACCGAGCTGAGGACCAATATCGGTTAAGGTCTTAACAGCAATGACATTCATGGAATCCCGGATGGCATCCCGGATAGAGTTGAAGCCGCGATAGCTGTCGCCCCACCAGTTCTTTACCTGACGACCATTATCATAGTTAAACGGAGCGTCCTCATAGGTAGTTGCAAGCGTCTTTCCGGCAGAATCCAGAGCCGGAACAAAGGCAGCCAATACCTTGAAGCAGGAACCCGGCTGACGGGTAGAATCGGTCGCACGGTTCAAGGTCAGATTGCCCTTCTTATCTCCGCGACCACCAACGATTGCCTTGATATATCCGGTACTCTGATCCATCAGGCAGAAGGAAATCTGTGGCTGGATCGTAGTATCATAGGTTTCTAACAGGAAGGTCAGATCCGGATTCTCTGCCAGCATATCTGCCTTAAATTCATCGGCGGCAGCTCGTGCAGCCTCTTCATTTGCATAGATCAGAGAATAGTCCTGATTTCCGGTCTTTTCTTTAAAGTGGCTTAATAAATTGTTTGTACTGAAGTTCGTTGTATTACCGTCGTCGTCCATCAAAGTCAGCTGGTAGGACAGAGATACCTGTGTGGTAGCCGGATAGTTATCCGGATCATTTAATACCGTATCGCAGATATTCTGGATCCCTTGATCCTGAGTAATGTAGATCGATAAGCCGCCGGCATAGATTGCATTGGAGGCCTCAGATGGGGTATATCCGTATTCATTGATTAACTGATCCGTCAGTGCATTGATCGTTGCATCGATGAAGTAGGAGTTGATCGCTGCATTTTCTGCTACCTCGTCATGATGAATCTCTACACGGGAGTATACGTCATCGGCACAGGCAGTTTCATATTCGGCTTCTGATATAAAGCCCTGATCCCGCATATTGTTTAAGACACGCTGACGTCGTTCGGCATTATATTCCGGGTGTGCGATCGGATCATACTTGGAAGGATTCTGTGTGATGGCTGCGATGACAGCACATTCAGAGATTGTCAGGTCCGACATATCCTTGCCAAAGTAAGTTTTAGAGGCTGTCTGTACACCATGGCAGCCCTGTCCCAGATAAATACTGTTCAAGTAATATTCCAGAATTTCATTTTTGCTGAGTCGTTTCTCCAGTTCGATTGCCAGATACTGTTCCTGAATCTTACGTTCCACAGATTCCATGAAGGTATCTTCATCCATACCGACATTGAAGACTTCGTTTTTAATCAACTGCTGGGTAATGGTACTGGCACCCTGATCAAAATGAAATCCGTTTTTAATACCTTCAACCGCTGCACGAAGAATACCCTGAATATCAACACCGTTGTGCTGGCGGAATCGCTGATCCTCAATGGCGATATACGCATTCACCAGATTCTCGGGAATATCTTTGTAGTATGCATACTCACGGTTGGAATTGATTGTCGACAGAGTCGTGATCAGTTCTCCATCCTGATTGTAGATACAGGTCTGGAAGCCTTCCGGGATAACATTGATATCATCGATATTCGGTGCGTTATCCAGAATTCCATTCATCATACCGAATCCGGCACCGACACCGATCGCCAGAATACTGACGATACACACCAGAAAGACTTTGAAAAAGGATACCTTTACTTTTTGTGTATTCTTACTGGACTTCGATACCAGGTGCTTTTGCTTTTTGATTGCTTCATTCTTGCTATAGTTCATAAAGCGCCTCCTTATATATGTAATCGATAAAATAGTATTCGATTCCACGTTGCTATATCTTGACCATTATATCAAATCTAACCATTGAAATAAAGGGAAAAATCCCTATGTCAGAGATTCTTAATAAAATCCTATGGCTGAAATATAGCCAAAAGGAGCGAGGATTATTCGGTTTCTGCAATTTGGATAACAGAAAGATTTGCGTTTGATAGAAAGAACAGATATACTGGGAAAGAAAGAACGTCCGAAAAGAATGTCAAAGAAAACGTCAGCGAAAGGAAGAAATTATGGAAGAATATCTGGCACTGATAACAGCAGGACAGGGAGAAATCGTAGAAAAAAAGTCACGCTTTATCGGGTATACAAAGGCAGTCACAACAGAGGAAGAGGCTGTCAGCTTTATAGAGTCGATTCGGAAGAAACACTATGATGCCAGACATAACTGCTTTGCCTATTCGATCGGACTGGGCAGTCAGCCGCTGTTACGCTTCTCGGATGATGGCGAGCCGCAGGGAACTGCGGGAAAGCCGATTCTGGAGGTGATTCAGGGAAGTGGTGTCCGCAACCTGTGTATTGTCGTTACCCGCTACTTTGGAGGAACACTTCTGGGAACCGGAGGGCTGGTACGCGCTTATACAGAGGCAGCAAAGGCCGGGCTGGAGGCCGGTACGATCCGGCTGATGCGACCGTTGATCCGGGGACAGATGGTACTGGAATATACGGATCTGGGGAAGATCCAGTATCTGATCGGAAACACCGATGGTGAGATCACAGATACCCGGTATACGGATAAGGTGACACTGACCGTTCAGATCTATGCTCCTGTATATGATCGGTTTGAGGCAGAGGTCACAGAGGCAAGCGGAGGAAGGATACAGATACAGAAAACAGGGGAAATATTTGGGTAATGGAACTCTTTCTTGCCAACTGTTTCTTACTATGCTAGAATGTAACACGTTGTGAGAAGAGAATGAGTTTTTTATAATAAGGAAAGAAGGCTGTTTATGAAGATTGCAAGAGAGGATATCCGAAATGTAGCGATTATCGCACACGTTGATCACGGTAAAACTACATTGGTGGATGAGCTGTTGAAGCAGAGTGGTGTTTTTCGTGAAAATCAGGAAGTAGCAGAGCGTGTTATGGACTCAAATGATATCGAACGAGAAAGAGGTATTACGATTCTGTCCAAGAACACAGCCGTTATGTATGGAGATACAAAGATTAATATTATTGATACTCCGGGTCATGCCGACTTCGGTGGCGAGGTAGAACGTGTTCTGAAGATGGTAAATGGAGTTATATTGGTAGTAGATGCCTTCGAGGGTGCTATGCCTCAGACAAAGTTTGTTTTGAAAAAGGCGCTGGAGTTGAACCTGAGTGTAATCGTCTGCATTAACAAGATTGATCGACCGGAGGCAAGACCGGCAGAGGTGGTAGATGAGGTTCTGGAGCTGTTGATGGATCTGGATGCCAGCGAGGAACAGTTAGACTGCCCATTTATCTATGCTTCGGCTAAGACCGGTGTAGCCAGTACAGATATGGATGTTCCGGGCACCGATATGAAACCGTTGTTTGAAGCTATTATTAATCATATTCCGGCACCGGAGGGAGATCCGGATGCACCGACACAGGTATTGATCAGTACCATTGATTATAATGAATATGTGGGCCGGATCGGTGTTGGTAAGGTAGATAACGGATCCTTAAAGCTGAATCAGGAAGTCATGTTAGTAAATCACCATGATCCGGATAAACATCAGAGAGTAAAGATCGGAAAGCTGTATGAGTTTGACGGATTGAATAAGGTAGAGGTAACAGAAGCACAGATCGGATCCATTGTAGCAATCTCAGGAATCGCAGATATCCATATCGGTGATACCCTGTGTTCGCCGGAAGCACCGAATCCGATTCCGTTCCAGAAGATTTCAGAGCCTACGATTTCCATGCATTTCATGGTAAATGATTCTCCGCTGGCCGGTAAGGAAGGAAAGTTTGTGACCTCCAGACATCTGCGGGATCGTCTGTTCCGTGAACTGAATACGGATGTCAGTCTTCGGGTAGAGGAGACAGATACGACAGAGGCTTATAAGGTATCCGGACGTGGGGAACTTCATCTGTCCGTATTGATCGAGAATATGCGTCGGGAAGGATATGAGTTCGCAGTTAGTAAGGCTGAGGTTATCTATAAGACCGATGAGCGAGGCAAGAAGCTGGAACCTATGGAGGTTGCGGTTGTGGATGTGCCGGATGAATTCTCAGGTACGGTTATCAATATGCTGACACAGAGAAAGGGCGAGCTGCAGGGAATGGCGCCGATGTCGGATGGCAATGTTCGTCTGGAGTTCAATATTCCGTCTCGTGGCTTGATCGGATTTCGGAGTGAGTTCATGACATCAACAAAGGGTACCGGTGTTATCAATACCGTATTTGACGGATATGGACCATATAAGGGAGATATCCAGTATCGTACACAGGGATCCCTGATCGCATATGAGAGCGGAACCAGTATTACCTACGGTTTGTTCAATGCACAGGAAAGAGGTACGCTGTTTATCGGACCAGGTGAAGCGGTCTATGGTGGTATGGTCGTTGGACAGAATGGTAAGACCGATGATATCGAAGTAAATGTCTGCAAGACCAAGCATTTGACCAATACACGTTCCTCCGGTTCGGATGATGCCCTGAAGCTGGTACCACCGAGAATCCTGAGTCTGGAACAGGCACTGGAGTTTATCGATACCGACGAACTGTTGGAGATTACACCGAAGAGTCTGCGAATCCGTAAGAAGATTCTGGACCCAACGATGCGTATGCGTGCAAAGAGAAATTCTCAGTCAAAATAACCGATAGAAGACGATAATCGAATCGCTTAAAAAGCAGAAAATGAACAACCCCCGGTAGGAAGAATCCTATCGGGGGTTGTTTATGAATGGCATTACACCAGCATAGTTTTCAGATCATCGACATCAAAGATATAGTGCTTTCCGCAGAAGTGGCAGTTTACCTCGATTGGTTTGTTGTCATCGATCATTTCCTGAATATCCTTCTTTCCAATGCTCATCACAGCCCGGTATACCCGGTCACGGGAGCAGTTGCAGTGGTATCCGGTCGGAATCTGCTCCATAATATGGAGGTCATAGCCTTCAAAAAGCTGTTCCATCATGGCCTCCGGAGTTACACCCTGATTTAGCAACGTGGTGATAGAAGAGAAGTTATTTAGTCGTTCTTCTAAGGCATCGATGAGACCGTCTTCTGCAAATGGCATCATCTGAATGATGAAACCGCCGGCCTGCTGAACGGTATTTTCGTGGTTCATGAGTACCCCTAAAGCGACAGAGCTCGGTACCTGCTCGCTGGTAGCAAAATAGTAGGTTAAATCCTCTGCAATTTCTCCGGATACGAGCTGAGTCTGACCGACGTAAGGTTCCTTTAGGCCGATATCCTTGATAACACTTAAAACCCCCAGATCCAGAGCACCACCGACATCCAGCTTTCCCTTGCTGTTTGCAGGCAGAATGACATCCGGATGATTGACATAGCCCTTTACATTGGCGGCACCGTCGGCCGTTACCATAAGACCGCCGATCGGACCGGAGCATTTGATCTGTAGAGTGGTCAGGTCTGTTTCGTTTTTACTCATACTTCCCATCATGGCTCCGGCGGTCAGAAGGCGACCTAAGGCAGCAGTAGCGACGGGACTGGTATTGTGAATGGTTCGTGCGGTTTCTACCATATCTCTTGTGGTTGCAGCAAAGAAGCGCACCTGATCATTGGCAGCCGTTCCGCGGATAATATAATCTGACATAGTGTGTAGATCCTTTCTATTTTCCATGTTCTTTTGCTATAATATGAATACGGGTACTGTCCGGACGGGGTGGATCCAGACTGAATTCATCATAGGCGGTGAGATATTCCAGTCCGGACTGAGCCAGTAATGTCTGTACCTGTTCCAAAGAGTAAGCATACTGAAAATGATCCTCCTGGAACTTCCGGTAAAGGTCTGGAGCGTCCGGTTCCTGTACGAAGATACTCAAGGAATATTCATTGATACGGGTATCGGTATCATAGTAATTATCCCATATGAAGCTTACCGTATCCCGATCCTCGGCTATCGTGGATTCACCCAGAACCGACGCATAATAGTATGGCGTGTGGATATCAAAGATAAATAATCCACCGGGATCCAGATAGTTATTAACCAGCCGGAAGACCTGCAGCAGATCGTCCGGATCCGTAATATAGTTAATGCTGTCACAGAAACTGATAATACCGCGAACGGTTCCGTATAGTTCAAATTCACGCATATCCTGTAAAAGATACAGAATATCTCTGCCGGAGGCAACTCGTTTTTCCTGTGCCAGTTCCAGCATATCCGGAGAATTATCGATTCCGATCATGTCATATCCGGCGGCTGCCAGCCGTTCGGTCAGACTGCCGGTTCCACAGCCCAGTTCTGCGATTAATCCGTGGTCAATGCCGTGCTGATGCAGCAGCTTACACAGATAGTCACAGCCTTGTTGATAGGGCACATTATCCATAAAGGTATCATATACCTGAGCAAAGCTAGTATAGGCTTTCATCCCTGACTCCTTGTCTTATCCATAATCTGTACTGATTATAGAACGGAGGAGGAAGTTATGTCAAATGGTTGTGAGAATCATCAAGATGTAGTATAGTGAATCTGATAAGGAGACAAAACCTATGATGTTGTGGAAGAAGTTAAAGAAGAACCGGATGCCGCTTCTGCTTTTAAGAAATACTGTGTGCATTGTGATTCCGGCAGTAATCGTATTTGTGGTACTGCTGGTATTTACAATCCAACACCCGGTGGTGTATCGGATGATATGTCATAATGCAGAGTCGTTAGAGGACATTCGACAGTGGAATGAGAGGGATTGTAGGAATATAGCCTATACAGTTCCGAGCATGAAGTACATTGGGTATGATTATTACGAAGATGATAAACGGGTGGGAGCATATTATTATTCATTTATTGATGGCGAATGTGTTTTGTTTTTGATGCGGACAAAAGAACCGGAGCCGGAATTAAAGGATGTCCGGGTATGTGGAATGGTATTGGAGGATGCTTCTACGGTAGAGGATGTGAAGAGTGAACTGGCAAAAGGACTGAATATGGACTATGATTCGCTGAATGCCTTGATTTATCCATTGGTTATCAGTGAGCCGGATTATCCATATTTGGAGACCGGACTGTTATTTATGGGAATCATAGTTCCCTGCATTGTGAGTGCCTGGATCATCATAAGCTCTGTTTTTTGGACAATTCAGCCATACCGGCATCCGAGTGCAAAGGCATTGAGTGAATTTGGCGATCGAAAACTGGTATACGAAGAGGTGAGCTCTCAGTTGAAGCACCGCCTGCTGCAGCATAATTATAATTATTATCTGACGGACGAATATCTGGTGATCAGTAACTGGTTTACGACAGACTTTATCCGCATTGATTATATCCGTTATATATCAAAGCATATGATTCAGAGCAAAAGTGGAAAAAAGCAGGTCTATCGCCTTACGATGTCGAATCCGGAAAAAATGTTTTATGAAAAGGATTTTTGGTCAGAAGCCTGTGCAGATGAAATCATGCTGGCATTAGTGCGGCTGAATCCGGATATCGATAATCGGACGATGACGGTATTCAATCTGATACCGGAGGAAGAAGCAGCAGCCGAGAAGCCGAAGGCAGAAGATCCGAAAGTGGAGGAACCGAAGGCAGAAGAGACAGAGGAAGAGGAATCAAAAACAGAAAAAGGGCTGTAAATGCAGCCCTTTTTCTGTGCACCTTGCGGCCCACGTTACCCAGATTGACTTTTCTACGGATCTTATAAAGAACCATCTAAAGAAGTCTGTTCAGCTAATACATCTTCATCTTCAGAAACATCAGATAAGCCTTCATTCTCGTAAGGAGTATCTTCCTCTTCTTCAGATTCCGCTGCTTCTTCAGTAGCATCTGTTGCGCCGGATGTTTCTTCTTTCGTATCGTCAGCAGGTGTTTCTTCCTCGGTGTCAGCATCATCTGCAGTAATGTTAATAGAAGTATAACCGCGATTGCCGTTGTCTGAGTTGCCTGCATCTTCCTCTTCCAGATCATCATCAAAGAAGTCGGCATCATCGAAGAAATCATCTTCTCCGGTACCCAGTACCTTATCGGTAACAAAAGACTTTGCGGTGTCGATCTTATCCTTCAGATTGATCTTCTGAAAGAACTCCTTGATTTTGTCTTTGTATAAGTAGCATGCTGTACCAACAGCAGCAACACCAGCCAGTATGGCTACGATTTTTACGATTGTTCCACCTTTTTTACTCAACTGCCATCTCTCCTTTTTTATATATTATTTCACATATTGCATATTTTAATACGAAATGGGGAAAAAATCAATTATAATATATAGAAAAAGAATGAAATCCTGCGGTAACGATTGCAAACGGATTGGAAAACATGTATACTAAGTAGATATAGATTGAGGCATGTGGAATATGAAGACAAAGCGGAAAGCGGTAACAAAGTTAATAGTAGTACTGGCAGTATCGATAGCTGCATTAATAGGCATATGGGTTTATGCCGCCCATTGGGAGGAGGTCAGCAGGATCGACTGGACAGAGAAGCGGCAGCAGCTATCGGAACGACTGGTGAGCATACGGGAGCACATGACGATGGACAGGCAGTCGGAGGTAGTCTGGCAACAGCCGGAAGCGATGTCGCATGAAATACCGGTGCTGTCAGTAAATGCAATAACGGCTGAAGTGCTGTCGGTTCCGCTGCTGAGTCAGAAAGAAAATAATTATAAGACGGGCTGTGAACTGGTTAGCGGTGCTATGCTGATGCAGTACTACGGAATCGATTGCACGCCGCAGCAGCTTTATCAGGAGATTGCAAAGGTACCGGCACCTGTGGGGGCAGATGGAATCGGATACAGTCCACAGGCATACTTTATCGGACAGCCGGAACAGATCGATGGCTATGGCTGTTATGCTATTCCACTAATGAATGCAATGAATGTATTGCTTCAACAGGAGGAGTGGAACGCAGTGAATATCAGTGGAACAGATTTGGAGGATATCGTAAATACTTATCTGGAGAAGGATGTGCCGATCGTGATATGGGCAACCATTCGAATGTCAGAACCGAAAGAAGGAAATCGTTGGACACTGGAGGATGGCAGTCGGTTTCAGTGGATTGCAGGAGAACATTGTCTGGTTTTGGTGGGAGCCGATGAACATTATTACTATTTTAATGATCCGGACTGTGAGGGTGAAGTGGTAGGATATGAACGTTCAGTTGTAGAACAGCGGTATGAGCAGTTGGGAAGACAGGCACTGATCCTATCGCGGTAAGGAATATAGTATACAGGAGTGAGCGGAGGAAGTTATGAAGAAGAGAAAGAAAACAGAGGAGGAGCTTCGCCGGGAGGTTCAGCGGATGATCGATGATATGTATGTTGCACCGGAACTGGAGGAGGAACCCGAATCGGAAGTACATCGGATATATCGGGAGTGGTGGGAAAAACGAAGCAAGTATAAGCCATTGATTACGATTGAGGAAATGCAGGAAGAGCTGGACTGGCGGGAAGAGGATATGAAGAATCTGGATGAATCCGATCGTACCATTAGCGTTAGACGTTTGCTGGCATTTTTAGTTGGACTGGTGGGAGTGGCAGTCTTTGTTGCATGGAAGCAGCCGATTGGAATCCTGGTTCTTCTGATTGCCGGGTTTGTGTATATGCTAGAGGTTGGATATCATAGTCGGAATCAGGGGGAACGCAAGGGGCATACCTGTGGTATTGCTCTTTATCGAAATTATATTAAACGTCTGGACGGAGGCTGGAGAGAGTTCTCGGAAACCGGAGCGGAATATGTGCAGGAAGGCAATACCTCTGTCACAGATCTGCATGTACTGGGCAGGGATTCATTGTATCAGAGGATTTGCGTAGCACATTCCGAGCGGGGGAAGCGCAGACTGGCAGAGGTGCTGCAGGGAAAGGAATGCACACCGGAACAGATTCGGGAACGTCAGAAGGCGGTTCAGTTTATGGTGGCGGACGAGCGATTTTCCACTGCCTTTGATTTCTATGGACACTTGAACGAGCATGTTGTTCCGGAAAAGGGACCTTATGCAGAAGGGGAGTCTGCGGCGGAATGGAAGATGCCGGTAGGACTGCAGATTCTGGCAGTGGGATATCCGGTGATTCTGGGATGCCTGGTTTTGGGAAGCATCTTCGAGCTATGGAACTATGTAGTGCCGATCATTCTGTTTCTGATAGGAATCGGAGTATCCCTGTTGATGACCGAATACTGTAAAAAGAAAATGCAGCCACTCTTATATTATGAAAAGGTAGCAATGCAGATCGAAGCACAGATTTGTATTCTGGCAAACTGGAAGTTCCCGGATGGGTATCTGGAGGACTGGCGGCTTCGCATGATGGCGGGCAGAAATGCGAGAGAAATGATCGAGCAGACAAAGAATATTACGCGTCTGATAGAGGAGTACAGGGTACGGCAGAATCCGTTTTTACACTGGATATTATGTGGACTTTATCTGCGGGATCTGTGGCTGATGCGAAAAACGGTTCGCTGGATCCGGGAATACGGTCCCACGTTTGAGATTGCGCTGGATCTGATCGGCGAGGTTGAGATGTTGACCAGTCTGGCGATGGTGGCGAGATTAAATCCCGCCAGTTTTCCTACGATTCTGGACAGGAAAGAACCGGAGCTGCAGTTTACAGAGCTTGGGCATCCATTGATCTCCAGAGAACAGGCGGTAACCAACAGTATTGCGTTGAAGCAGCAGACAGTTATAGTTACCGGATCAAATATGTCCGGGAAGACAACTTTTTTACGGACGATTGGACTGAATATGGTGTTGGCATATGCAGGTGCGCCGATTTGCGCGAAGGCGGGCAGTGTTTCGATTATGAAGCTGTTTACATCGATGGGGATTACGGATGATATGCAGGAGGGTATATCTACCTTTTATGCAGAGATTCTGAGAATTCGGGAGATGGTAGAGTACGGAAAAGAGCATCGACCAATGCTGTGTCTGATCGATGAGATATTCCGGGGAACAAATTCGACCGATCGGATCACGGGAGCTGAAGAGGTGATCCGGCGTTTGACCAATACGGATACGATTACGATGGTATCAACACATGATTTTGAATTGTGCAGATTAGCAGAAAATTATCACTTCGAGGAATCCTATGAAAATGACAGAATCTGCTTTGATTATAAGCTAAAACAAGGGATGTGCCATACGACAAACGCAATGTATCTTTTAAAGATGGCGGGGCTGGTCGACGAATTTGGGCAAAATGCACAAAAATGATTATATAAATACCACGAATAAACAGATAAGGACTATTGAACATTTTACACCCTTGTGCTAAAATATCTATTAGTGAGACAATATTTATACATATTACACATAAAATAATCGAATAGAAAGCTGTTCGATATAAAAAGTATGATTGGGGGTATAGAATATGATGCTACCAGCAAATATTACTTCGTCTCAGGAGAATAGTGTTTTATCCATTGCTGCATCCAGCAACAAGGGGCTGTTAATACGTTTCTTAAATGAACAGGTAGAAGATGGCTTTTATACATTGGTTATCGACTATCTGAAGGATAGCAACTTTGATCTGGCAAATATGAAGGTGGATGATGATGTAAAGGCTCAGTGTACGAAGCTATATGAATTGGCAGAGTTTGTGGACGAGCAGATCAAGAAGCCGGGTAAGTACGAGATCGAAGAGTGGATAGAACCATTGTATAAGTTTGTATACGGTGACGTTGATCCGGAGAATGTAGATGCGATGATCAGTACAACCGGAATCTATCGGTATAGTATCTGGTTACTGTATCTGTATCAGACAGAGCGGTTTACGACAGCTATGAGACTGATCGGAGAACGGATTGCGCCACTTTTGATCAATACATACTATCAGAATATGGAGACAGATGAACGTTCCAAGAACTTTGATAAGGCAGTTATGGGTTATATGGATCTTATCAATGTAGTACTGGAGATGAATATTCCGTCTAATATTGCAAAGTGTGATTCCTTCTTAAATAATCTTGAGGTATTATACGACTACTTTGTAGAAGATGATAATGTAGGGAATGACTATAAGATCCAGTTAAGCATTGGACTCTTTAACGCCTTTATCAAGAATGAAGACTATGATAAGGCATTTGAGTTCTACGGATTGAATGCA
The DNA here is from genome assembly GCA_900539185.1 of uncultured Clostridium sp. Classification (GTDB taxonomy): domain Bacteria; phylum Bacillota; class Clostridia; order Lachnospirales; family Lachnospiraceae; genus CAG-632. Next base: position 15,917 of record UQBG01000006.1, on the reverse strand, counting down.
GAGCATATACCGGTAGACAATCTGAATGTATATGAGAGCTTTAAGGATCTGATTCGGAACTGCCAGAGCACACAGTATGCAAATGTGTTGAGCCGTGCAGTGGTTACCGCGATTTCAAAGCAGGACATTTATAACCGCAGGATCGATTCTCTGATCGCAGAGGTATCGAACTTTATCCGTAAGGTATATCGGTATATCGAGGAAGAGCCGGAGATGAAGCGGAATCTTCAGATTTTGGGTGTTGGCGCAGGCTTAAGTGATAAGAGCAATGTCTTTGAGGGATTGTTTGAGTATAACTTAGTGTTTCATGAGTGTGGTATTAAGGCATTGGTAAATCAGGACAATGCAGGCCGGTCATGGGAAGAAAAGTATGAGATCCTTGAGATGTTATATACAACTCTGAATGTAGTATTTGATGGCTACAGTGTATATGAGCTGTCTAATAAGATTGAACATCAGTATGTAGAACTGACCTGGATCGGTAATTATGTAAATGGAAATCCGGCATTGCTGAAGTCTCTCTTTAGCATCAAGGAGAAGATAAAGGCATTTAAGATCCGTAAGAATTCAATTATTGAGAAGAGTAAGGTAAATCATGAGATCAAGAAGATGCTGGAGGATCGCCAGAAGCATTTGATCTTCATGACAGCCGATGACATGATTACCAATGGTCTGAACAATCCGGCGAAGTATATCTTAAGTAATGGATATGATTCGGCGAAGGCAGAGAAGATGTTAACAAAGACATTCTCAGAGATTACACTTCCGGTTCGATATAAGAAGGCAGTTCCGGTGCAGAAGGCTTCGCTATTTGGCAAGGCAAACGCCCAGACGGAAGAAGAACTGAAGAACCTGATGGCAAATGATGTGATTCGGGACATGCTGTTAAAGAGCGAATGGCTGTGGAATCAGTATGAAGAAAAGGGTCGGGACGTACAGGAGCCGGAGGAAGTTACCTACAGTGTAGCATGTCTGGTAAAGGTAGTAGAGGTATATCTGAGTCGGAACAATGCAGCAGCTCCGAAGCCGGCAGAGAAGCCGAATAAGCGGGTAATCATTACAAAGACCGGTAAGGTTATTGAACTGTCCGATGAGTCAGATACTCCGACACCGGTAGCAGCGCAGCCGCAGGGACCAACCATTGTAGATTATATCAATAATGTTGAGAACTCTATGAAGAACACCGGAGAGGAGAACGTACAGTATGTGAAGACCTATCTGGCTGACTGGGTAGATTTCCTGATGGATAATAAGTTCGATAAGGACATGATGCTGGAGGTATTCGAAGCAGAGGAGGTTCGGAACAAGACCTTGCAGGTAATTAAGAAGCTGAGCATTGATTTGTTACCGCTTAAGAACTAAATACGGGTTGTTAAGAACTGAGACAGAGGCCCTCTGCGAAATGCAGAGGGCTTTAATATTTTATTGAGAATACGGAGAAACTATGCTATACTGATGCTGTTCATTTGTTTATAAAAGAGAGAGAGGGACATGGAAAGAGTATGAGTAATGAGAAAAACAGACATTCATTTACGGGCTCGATGGGGTTCGTATTAGCGGCAGCAGGAAGTGCTGTAGGCTTAGGTAATATTTGGAGGTTCCCGTATCTGGCAGCGAGAGATGGCGGAGGATTGTTTCTGGTCATCTATATCATACTTGCATTGACTTTTGGATTCACACTGCTGACAACAGAGGTGGCGATCGGAAGAAAGACAAAGCAGAGTCCGTTGACAGCATACAGTAAGGTAAAAAAGGGCTGGGGATTTCTGGGAGTGATAGCCAGTCTGGTACCGGTTATTATTATGCCGTACTATTGTGTGATTGGCGGTTGGGTAGTAAAATACTTCATCGCGTTTCTGACCGGAGAGGGTACAGCAGCGGCTGAAGATGGATATTTTGGCGGATTTATTACGGGAAATGTACAGCCGATAGCACTGATGGTAATATTTTTATTTATTGTGGCATTTATCGTCTTTCTGGGAGTAGAAAAAGGAATCGAGTCTTCCTCCAAGATTATTATGCCGATTTTGATTCTTTTGGTTATTGCAATTTCGATTTTTGCAATCACCATTCGATATACAGATGCGGAAGGTGTCACCAGAACAGGTTTGGAAGGTCTGAAAATCTATGTGATTCCGAATCTGGAAGGCCTGACTGTAAAGAGGTTCTTTAGTGTTCTGCTGGATGCTATGGGACAGTTATTCTTTAGCTTAAGTGTTGCGATGGGAATCATGATCGCATATGGCTCCTATGTACGGGACGATGCAAACATGGTAAGTTCCATTAATCAGATCGAGATCTTTGATACGGTTGTGGCATTTTTGGCGGGTGTTATGATTATTCCTGCGGTATATACCTTTATGGGTACCGAGGGCATGGATGCATCCGGACCAAGTCTGATGTTTGTATCTCTGCCGAAGGTATTCAGTGCGATGGGAAAGGCGGGAAATGTGATTGGCTGCCTGTTCTTTGCGATGGTACTGTTTGCTGCCCTGACCAGTGCAGTTTCTGTCATGGAAGCAGTAGTATCCAGTCTGATGGATAAGTTCCATATGTCCCGGATAAAGGCGGCAGCGATCGAAACCGGGATTGCACTGGTAGGCGGTATTGTGGTATGTCTGGGATATAATCTATGGTACTTTGATATTACACTGCCAAATGGTAATCATGCACAGATTCTTGATATTATGGATTATATCAGTAATAATGCTTTGATGCCGATCGTGGCGATAGCAACCTGTATCCTGATTGGCTGGGTTGTGAAGCCGGAATATGTAATCGATGAGGTAGAAAAGACCGAACATAAGTTTGGAAGAAAGCACTTGTATATCATTATGATCCGATTTGTTGCACCATTGCTGTTACTGGTTCTGTTGTTAAAGTCACTGGGTATATTGACCGTGATATAGAAGGATGAAAAAGGATATGCATCGGGTAGCTGTTGAAACACCCGGTGCATATCCTTTTTTTGATTATTTCTTACATTCTGCGCAGTGCTTCGATCGGACTTAAACGGGCTGCTTTTCTGGCAGGGTAGATACCAAAGAAGATACCGACTGCCGAAGAAAACAGTGTAGCCAACAGGATGGCACCCGGACTGATCGCAGGTGTGAAGGCATAAGCCGGTGACACAATGGCGATCACTCGTGTGATCAGAAAGGCTCCCAGAAGTCCGAAAAGGATTCCAAGCAAACCGCCTAGCATGGTAATAATCGCAGATTCAGACAGGAACTGCAGCATGATCGAACTGGTCTTGGCACCCAGTGCCTTTCGGATACCGATCTCTCTGGTGCGTTCTGTTACCGATACCAGCATGATATTCATAACGCCGACACCACCGACAACCAGTGAGATCGCAGCGACCAACGAGATAAAGAGAGTGATCATATTGATAACGGTATGAATAGTGGTCATATAATCACTAAAGCTTTGGATAGTATAGGCATCCTCACCCTTGCAGTTGTGGCGGGATTCCAGAATATGAATCACCTCATTGCAGACTGCCTTGGAATCAGCCCCATCCTCCAGCATAAGATACGCAGACATCTGATCTTCGGAGAGCGACAGACCCAGACTGTTTTCCAGTGAAGTCAATGGAACATTCAGATAGATTGGCGCTCCATCATAGTCCATGGAGATCAGAGAGGAATTCTCCGACTCCTTTGTAAGACCTACGATCGTGTATTCCAGAATTCTTCCGTTTACAGTTGCTTCGATTGGCATGCCGATAACATCGGTATTCCCATAGAGACGGATTGCATCTGCTTCGCTCAGATAGCAGACCATCTTGCCGTCATTGTAATCATCCTCTGTAAAGTAGTGTCCCTTGCTCAGCACCGAGTATTGTTCAAACAGGTAATTGTCGGCGTTGCAGCCATAGGCAGTGACATCAAAGGAACCCTTTGGAGTGGAGGTGGTTCCTGTCAGACTTGTGCTGAACAGATAAGCCCGAATATCATCCACCTGTTCCTTGATATATTCCATATCATCCAGATTAATCCGGTAGCTGTCCGAGAGAGAACTCAGTGCGATCTGCCCGCTTCCAATACTGTCCAGCTGCCCGGTAATCATGTTCTGGGCTCCGTTTCCGAGGGACAGGATCAGGATAACGGAGGAAATACCAATGATAATTCCAAGCATCGTCAGAAGGGAACGAACCTTGTTTGAGAGGATGTTGAAAAATGCCATCTTTATATATTCTAAAAATTGTGACATGTGGATTCCCCCTTACTTACTGTTCGTCGGATAGAAGTGGCATAGCCGGCATGCCCTCTGTAATATCGGCAGTAACAGTGGTAACAACCATGGTATTTTCACCGATACCATCCAGAATTTCACAGTTGGTGACATCACTGACACCGGTAGTAACATACTTCTTAACGATGGTATTGTCTTCCAGTGCATAGACAAAGGTGCCGGTGGTATCTACATTGACAGCGGTATTCGGAACTGCCAGTACCCCTTCGACAGAGGCGGTATGGATAACAACCTTTGCATCCAGACCGAGGATCAGATTTTCATCCGGATTTGTAATGGTAACTTCTGCCTGAATATTGGTTGATCCGGTAGCTGAGGTGGTGGCAACTTTACTGATATAGGTAACCTCTCCCTCGTATTCGTGATTCAGAAGAGTGATGGTTGCAGACTGTCCGAGAACAACGGTTTCCAGATCTTTTTTTGTCAGCGGAATCGATACCTTCATGCTATCTGTAGAGGCAATGGTAAACAGTGCAACACCGGGTGCGGTTGAAGCACCCTTTGTGATATCGACGGAGGTTATGATGCCATCACGATCGGCCACGATACCGGCCTTACCTTCCTCCAGGGAAGTGGCAGCCGCTTCAACCTGCAGGTTAGAGAGCTGATTGGAGATATTTAACTGTTCACGCTGGGTAGCGGTCAGGACACCGGCTTCTGCACTGGTGACCAGTGATTCCTGCTGTGCAAGCTGATTCTGCAGATTGGCTAATTGTTCATTCTTAGCGGTAATTGCGGTAGACAGGCTGGTACTGTTGTCCGGCAGGATGCTGATGATTTTTTCCAGATTTGTAATCGATGCATTCAGGGTATCCCGTTCATTGCATTTTGCTATGTACTCCTGATTGGTTGTAAGGGAAGCATTATCCGGTGTGCTGTCGATCATGGTCTGAATTTCATCCAGTACGGCAGCCAGCCGTGTACGCTTGTTTGCCAGTTCGGTGATCAGATCACTGTTCGGATCTTCATCGGTACCGCTGCTCTGAAGCTGCTGAAGTTCGGTTTGAACGGTTGCAATCTGAGCCTTCAGGCTGGATACATTTTTCTTTGCCTGATCGAGATCGGAGCTGGTACGATTGGATACTTCTACCGTTGACTGATTGGTTAACTGGCTGGAACGGGCATTCAAAGATGCTTCATTGTATTGCTCTTCCAGAGAAGCGGTGTCAAAGGTAAGCAGAGGATCGCCTGCCTTGACTGCCTGACCGGGCTTGACGGTGACATCACTGACGGTAGCAGTGACAGATGTGGCATAAGAAGTGACGTCCCCGCTGGTGATGGTGCCGCTGGTCGTAACACTGGATGAGATATCGGCCTGCAGTGGATGGGCAACCTCGACGGTTGGAAGCATACCGGATATCTTAGATGTAATGATACTGATTTCCACGATGATCAGGATAACGACAGCCAGTGCGATGCCGGCTATGATGAAAATGAGTTTCTTGTTTGATTTCTTTTTTGCTGTTATATCTGACATATGATAGTCTCCTCTCTTATTCCTATTCTCTGGTAAAGTCGGACTCGATCTTACCATCCATGATGCGTACTACACGTTTTGCGTTCGCTGCGATCTGATCATCATGTGTGATTAGAATAACCGTTCGTCCGGTATCGTGTAGATCATGCAGGATCTTCATGATTTCCTTCGTGGAGGAAGAGTCCAGATTACCGGTTGGCTCATCTGCGAGAATCACCGGTGGTTTGGCTGCGATCGCTCTGGCAATGGCAACACGCTGCTGTTGTCCGCCGCTCATTTCCGAAGGCTTGTGATCCACGCGGTGTTCCAGACCTACGATCCGCAGTGCCTCCAGAGAGCAGTCGTGACGTTCCTTTGCGGGCATGCCACGATAGATCAAGGGTAGTTCGACATTCTCCAGTGCGGTTAGGTTTGGTATCAGATTGAATCCTTGGAAGATAAAGCCAATCTGTTGGTTTCGGATATCGGATAGTTCATTATCCGAAAGATGGGATACATCCTTTCCGGATAGGATATAGGTACCGGAGGTCGGGGTATCCAGACACCCCAGCATATTCATAAGGGTTGATTTCCCGGAACCGGACTGACCAATGATGGCGACGAATTCGCCCGTTTGGATATCCAGAGATACATCATCCAGGGCATGTACTTCATTTTCACCCGGATTATAGATCTTCGTGATATGTTCAATATGTATAAGAGAATCCATACGTTTAACTCCTTTCGGTGATCTTTACTGCCGGCGGTTCCTCCACCTGCGGATCATATTCCAAAATGTCACCCGGCTGACAATGCAGGACCTCACAGATGGCTTCCAGTGTTGAAAATCGGATCGCACTGATTTTTCCGGTTTTGATCTTAGACAGGTTTACATTGGATACCCCTACCCGCTCCGATAGTTCATTCAGACTCATTTTTCGATCGGCCATAACCCGATCCAGTCGAAGTATTATTTTTCCCATAGTTCGATTCTCCATTCTTTGTATTACAGTGTTTCGTCTGATTCCTGTTGAAGGACGGCTCCATATTTAAATATGAAAACAAGAACGAAGATAATCAGGATAATAAATATCATTCCTATATTGATTTGAATGGTAAACTGTGGGCTTCCATTTAATAGGAAATTCCCAATTGCATTTACAATCGTAGAAAGAAAGACCCAAGGAATCAGGGAATAGGCAAAGGTCGACATCTTTCGTGTGATGCTTTCCTCAAACGGAGACTCGCAGTAACGAAAGGCATTGCAGAGGCGACCGGCGAAAAACAGGGTGATCCAGGTCATGATCAGATAGAGCAGGGCACTGATTAAAAACCATGCAAGATTGTGGGTTGTGAATGTATTTGGTTCGGAATTGTTATGAAAAACAAGATAGGTCTTATCTGCGGTTAGTTGTTCGTCATCAGGGATGGAATCCAGAGGAACCGTGGTTCCGTTTGTGATAATGGAAAAGGATCCGTCGCTCATAAGTTTTTTGATAGACTCAAGTGTATTGTTTTGCTCGGTTTCCGTTTGCCGGATTTTCATACCGGAAGGATCAACTGTTACATCGACGTTTGAATACGTTGTGATAGACAGGAGTGACTTCGGAATACAGAACAGGCGAATGGCCAGACCGATAATGAGCAGACTGCACAGAATGACCAGAATCTTACTTATGGTAGTAATAATGACACCGGCATGTCCCATACGGTTGATTTTCTTGATTGCTAACTCTTTCATAAAATGTGTTCCTCCTTCATAAAACGATAAAAATTTAATGTTTATCATTAAATTGAGCATAGCAGATTTACGAATGTTTGTCAATAACTCAGGCAGGCAGATTCTTGACATGTTACAGCCTGTGTGCTAACCTTAATCTATTGTGTTTTAAATGAATGAACAAAAGCGAGGAGAGCAGAGAAGATGGCATGGTTATTAAATGTAAGTAAGCTGATGGTCGAGTATGCAGCCGATAGCGTCCCGGATCTGATCTGGAAGATGTTTAATGCGTTACTGGATAAGATTGATTCTATTGTGTGGGGCGTTCCTTTGATCGTACTGATTTTGGCAGGTGGTATATACCTGACGGTTCGGCTGGGCCTGTTACAGATGCGGAGACTTCCTTTGGCACTGAAATATATGGTAAAGAACGAGGAAGACGGACATGGAGAGATCACATCCTTTGGTGCATTGTGTACAGCGTTATCGGCAACGATCGGAACCGGTAATATCGTAGGTGTTGCAACTGCGATTGCAGCAGGTGGACCGGGATCATTGTTCTGGATGGAGGTTGCGGCATTCTTCGGAATGGCAACAAAGTATTCGGAAGGTCTTCTGGCAGTGAAGTATCGAGTGATCGATAAAGATAATCATGCATTGGGTGGACCATTCTATTACATAGAGCGTGGCATGGGATCAAAGTGGAAGTGGCTGGCAAAGCTATTTGCATTCTTTGGCGTCTGTGTAGGCTTATTTGGTATCGGTACCTTCTCACAGGTAAATGGTATCTCATCTGCAGTAAACTCATTTTTTGATCCGAGTAATACATGGTCTGTAGATATCCCGTTTCTGGGCAACTATTCCTGGACGGTTATTATCGCATCCCTGATCTTAAGTATCTGTGTGGCAGCCGTGCTGATCGGTGGTGTAAAGAGAATCTCTAAGGTGTCGCAGGCGGTTGTTCCGTTTATGGCGATTATGTATGTACTGTTTTGCGTAATCCTTTTAGTATGTAATGTAACTGCCATTCCGGCAGCGGTTGCAACGATTGTGCAGGGAGCATTTAATCCTAAAGCTATAACCGGTGGTATCGTCGGAACGATGTTGATTGCAATGCAGAAGGGTATTGCAAGAGGTATCTTCTCAAATGAGGCAGGACTTGGTTCTGCACCGATCGCAGCAGCGGCAGCGAAGACAAAGGAGCCGGTTCGTCAGGGTCTGGTATCTATGACCGGTACCTTTATTGATACGATTGTGATCTGTACGATGACCGGTCTGGCGATTGTACTGACCGGCGCATGGCAGGTAGAAGGCCTGCAGGGTGTTCAGGTTACGAGTTATGCATTTAATGTCGGTATCCCATTCCTTCCGGAGCGGGTAACATCATTCATTCTTATGCTGTGTCTGGTATTCTTTGCATTTACTACAATTCTGGGTTGGGATTACTACTCAGAGCGTTGTCTGGAGTATCTGTTCGGTGGTAAGAAGAAGGGCATATTGGTTTATCGTTGGTTATATATTCTGGCCGTCTTTATCGGACCATATATGACAGTAGCAGCTGTATGGACGATTGCAGATATCTTCAATGGACTGATGGCGATTCCGAATATGATCGCATTGTTTGCATTGAGTGGTGTGGTAGTAAAGGAGACAAAGACCTTCTTCCGGATGCTGAAGGGCTATGAAGAAGGAAAAGAAGAGGAAAAAGAAGAACAGGAAGAACAACAGAAGGCACAGGGCTGATAGAGGTTAATTTCATGAAAGAGATGACGGAACTGGAACGGTATTATAATAAGTTTAACGAGGAAAAGAGATTGAATTCCCGGTATGGTCAGGTCGAGTTTCGTACGTCGATGGTCTATATTCACAAGTATTTGGAGCAGATGGAGCAGGAAGGAAAGGCTCCGTCTGAGCTCCGGATCCTGGATATCGGGGCAGGAACCGGAAAGTATTCCGTAGCATTGGCAGAGGAAGGCTATGATGTGACGGCTGTAGAGCTGGTAAAGTATAATCTTGGTATTCTGAAGAAAAAGGGAAGCACGGTAAAAGCAATGCAGGGGAATGCGTTGAATCTGAAAAAACTGGATTCCGAACAGTTTGATCTGACGTTGTTATTTGGTCCGATGTATCATTTATTTTCATTTGATGACAAAGTAAAAGCACTTTCAGAAGCTCGGCGGGTGACAAAACCCGGCGGGTATATTTTGGTAGCATATTGCATGAATGAGTATTGTGTACTGACGTATGCATTTAAAGAAGAGCATATCGCGGAGTGTATGAGGGATGGGCGTCTGACTGAGGACTTTCATAGCATCTCGCATCCGGAGAATCTATATGATTATGTCAGGATAGAGGATATCGATGCACTGAATCGGCAGGTCGGGTTGAAACGAGTGCAGATCCTGTCACCGGACGGGCCGGCAAACTATATACGTCCGACACTGAATCAGATGGAAGATGAAACCTTTGAATACTTTATGCAGTATCATCTGGCAACCTGTGAGAGGCAGGATCTGATCGGTGCCGGTGCACATACACTGGATATACTGCGGCGTGAGGAGCAGAAAGCCCGGATAAGATAGACGGAATAGACAGAAGAGGAAGATGGAACGTAGAAAATGAATACAGAGACAGGGAAAGAAGAAGTACACGCAGGAGAAAGAAAAGCACCAAAAAGACACAGGTCATACGGTTTTTGATTTATCTGGCAGGAATGGTGATTCTGGCAATCGGGATTGGAACACTGGTAGCCATGCTGGGGGTAGGCCGTGCGGTGGCATTGTTTAATCTCCTGTTGTGGCGTCCAATGACAAGGGCAGCGGGACTGAAGCCGGAGCATATCGTGAAGGAAAAAGAAGAGGAATAAAATATGGAATTATATCTGGCACCCATGGAGGGAGTTACCGGTTATATTTACAGAAATGCATATTGGCGGCATTTTCCGGATGTCGATAAGGTCTATGCTCCGTTTCTTCAGCCGAATCAGAAGCGGGTACTGGCACCGAAGGAGGAACGAGATATTCTTCCTGAGAATAATCCGGGGATTCCATTGGTACCACAGGTGCTTACCTGCAGTGCGGATGGATTCAAACGAGCAGTACATGCACTGGAGGCGTATGGATATCAGGAAGTGAATCTGAATCTGGGCTGTCCGTCCGGAACGGTTGTGTCTAAGGGAAAGGGTGCCGGGATGCTGGTGGATCACGAGAAGTTGAGACAGTTCTTTGAGGCTGTTTTCTCCGAGACGTACCAGGCTCGTATATCGGTAAAGACCAGACTGGGAATGACACCGGAGGAGGATTATCAGGAACTTCTGCAGATATTTGCAGCATTTCCAATCGCAGAACTGATCGTACATCCCAGATATCGGAGCGATTTCTATAAAGGGCAGACGAGACAGAGTGCATTTGAAGAAACCCTGCATTTAGGGCATAAGGTCTGTTATAACGGCAATATTTTTACGAAGGAGGACTATCAGTCTGTTATGGAACGGTATCGGCAGGAGGATGCACTGACGAGTATCATGCTGGGTCGAGGGCTGCTGGCAAATCCGGCATTGGCCAGAGTCCTGAAAGGGGAAACAGAACTGACGGCAGCGGAACTAAGGGTACTTCACGATGATGTGATGAACAGCTATCAGGAGCATGAGTTTGGAGAGCGGAATACGCTCTTTAAGATGAAAGAGCTATGGAACTACTGGGGAACGATCTTTGAAGATGCGGATCGGGAGTTGAAGCAGATTCGAAAGGCAACACACTATAGAGACTATCAGGTAGCAGTAGGACGGTTATTTCAAACAAAAAGGCTGACACCCGAAGTCGGATATCAGCCACCATGTGCATAATATAAGATGGATATGTATGATTATTTCTGATCAGATACAGCATCTGCCGGGGCTTCTTTGGAGGCCTCGTGTTCTTTTGCTTCCAGCTTCTCGGCATATCGCTTGGAATTCAAACGCCAGAACATTCGAATATACAAAATCAGACTGCCGGTTAAACCAACAAAACAGATGATCATCAGGATGTTGGCAACCTTTACAGGCATACCTGGGAATAAAACCAAAACGATGAAGACAACAAATACGATCGTGGTGGAAACCTTACCAAACCACTGGGCGGAATCCCATACCTTCTTATTTTTTCGAAAGGTTCCGTAGAGTGCCATAAACATCATACTGAGCTCTTTAATAACCAGAAGGATCAAAACATAGATCATCTGTGGATATTGCCAGCACAAGCAAAAGGCAATCGTAATATGGGTCAGCTTATCTGCAATCGGATCCAGCACTTTGCCGAGTCTGGATATCATATTGAACTTTCTTGCAATCTTTCCGTCAAAGAGATCGGTCAGTGCCGAAACAGCCAGCACCAGTGTTGCACGAAAGAACTCCCAGCCGGTATCTGCTTTCAGATACAGATACACAAACACCGGAAGAAGTAAAATACGAAAGATGCTTAATAAATTTGGAATTGTTATAATCTTATCCTCATATGGGGATGTACCTGTATGATTATCCATATTAATCCTCTATCTATATACTATGAGTTGAACTTTTCCTGCTGTGCCTGAATGAGGGCTTCGTCATCAAAGTAGTTGATCCGCATAGCAGCCTTGACCTTTGCCAGAGTCTTTGCAGCTTCCTGCTCAGCAATGATGCTGCCTTCCTGTAAAATCCGATATACAGCAGGGATATCCTTCTCCAGTTCCTTTCTTCTTGCCCGGATCGGAGCTAACTCCTTCTGAATCACGGCATTTAAGAACCGCTTTACCTTCATGTCGCCCAGACCACCTCTCTGGTAATGAGCTTTTAGTTCATCCAGATTCTTATATTCCGGCAAGAATTCCACGAAGTCCTCATCGGTTGCAAATGCATCCAGATAAGTAAAGACAGAGTTGCCGTCCAGACTGCCCGGATCGGATACCTTTATATGATTTGGATCGGTATACATACTGAATACCTTTTGTTTTACATCCTCTTCGGAATCGGACAGATAGATGCAGTTCCCCAGAGACTTACTCATTTTAGCCTTGCCGTCAGTACCCGGAAGACGTGAGCAGATCGAGTTCTTAGGAATCAGAGCTTCCGGTTCTACTAAGGTATCACCGTATACGGCATTAAATTTTCGTACGATCTCTCTGGCCTGCTCCAGCATTGGGAGCTGATCCTCACCGACCGGAACAGTGGTTGCGTTAAAAGCTGTAATATCTGCAGCCTGACTGATCGGATAGGTAAAGAAACCAACCGGAATACTGGTTTCAAAGTTTCGCATCTGAATCTCAGACTTAACGGTTGGATTTCTCTGCAGTCTGGATACAGTTACCAGATTCATATAGTAAAAAGATAATTCTGTTAGTTCCGGTACCTGAGACTGAATGAACAGATGGGACTTTGCCGGATCCAGACCGCAGGATAAGTAGTCCAGAGCAACTTCTATAATATTTTCCCGAATCTTATCCGGGTTATCCGCGTTGTCGGTCAGAGCCTGTGCATCTGCAATCATAATAAAGATTTTATCATATTCGCCGGAATTCTGAAGCTCTACCCGCCGTTTAAGGGAACCTACATAGTGTCCCAGGTGTAATTTGCCGGTAGGACGGTCGCCGGTCAAAATGATTTTGCTCATAGTAAATCCTCACTTATTTATTAGTATATCCTCGATTATAAGAGGAATCCACAGGTATGTCAAGGGAAAGGGGGGGAAGAGCGAGGGGGGAGACAGGCGGAAGAAGTGTATGTAAAAAATGGGGAAAAATTATAAAAAATATATTAAAAAATTCTGTGAAAAGCATAGACTTTTTTCAGTAAAAAAACTATACTAAGAACCAGGGTACAGGAAACGTATATTGGAGGAATTATATGAGAAAGAAGAGCCATTGGCGGCTGGCAGATTATCTGCTACGCAAGAATAACAGACCGATGATAGAGCTGATGTTTAAGATCGGCAGTGTGGCACCGGATTTTATGATTCGATCTATGGCACAGGGACATGCATATACAACGACCGCTCATCGAGTGGAGAAACGCTTGGAGAAGCTGGAGGAGAATGGTTGCTGGAATCTGGTTTCCGCATATCGGCTGGGATATATCACACATTATCTGGCAGACTATTTTACGGCACCCCATAATGAGTGCTTTGATTATAGCCTGAAGGAGCATTGCGCTTTTGAAAAGCGGCAGATGCATTATCTGCGGCAGCAGTTGATCGGACAGTGGAATCGTTCGAAAGCATATGAAGAACAGGGAGATCTCATGCAGTACCTGCGAGAACTTCATGAGGAATATATTGTACAGCAGCCAACGGTAGAGTTGGACTGCCAGTATATCGTGAATATTACAGAGCAGGTATCCTATCAGATGTTTGCACTGTTTAATGAACGGCAGTCGGAATATCGGATCCGATTTTTCCGTCATCGTGCAGTTATGTAATTGAACGCTATAAGCGTTAGTGAAGCAATTTGGATTTTAAAATAGAACAAATTTACAATGCCGGAAACAAAAATCAAAAAAATATTTACAAATTAATAAAATGATGTATAATAGACTCATGGGTCAATCTTGGATTGGCTTATGGGCCTTTTATTTTTGCAAAAATAATCGTGTTTCTGGAGATTCTCCAAACATTCAACAAACAGATGTGAAAAGTGAATAGAAAGGAAATAGATATGAAGAAAAAAGTATGTGGAAAGGCAGTACTTTGGATGGTACTGGGAGTGTTGGTGCTGGCAGGGCTAAGCTTCTGGCATGTTCGAAGCAATGAAACAACGAAGACAGAGAATTCGCATAGCAAGTCGATTATGCGTGTGGCCAGCGGAAATAAGGTGTCTTGCCTGAATATATGGGGAGCGGATGGCAGTGCATCATCTGCACCGATGACGATTTATTACGCACAGTCGGATGGAGGAATACGGGCACCGCAGATTATCTATCTTCGGGATGAAAATGTGAATACGGTATTTTGCATCCAGTATGGTTCTGCATTATCGAGTGGAAATCTGATCGAGGTATGCTCGGAGGAAGCCTATCAGAGGCTGAATGAGCAGCAGAAGAAAAAGATAGCGCAGGTTCTGGGAACGGCAGCGGTAAAATATGCGCCGAGAGATGGAGAAGGTGGATATAATGTACGGAATACAGGTGCCTGCACGATGGATAATTTTCGTCTCTATAATTCTACCCAGTTGATGATCTGGTACTGTATTGATCAGTATTCAGGACGACCGGGAAGCGGAGCAACGGGCGGAATCACCTGGGAAGGCGTGGTAAGAACCTGTCAGGCAGGCTGGGGAAATCAGCAGGAGTGTGAGAGGATTCGCTCGGTTCTGGAGCATGCGGAAGATATTCTGGGATTTGGTGCCGGGATTGCGGAACAGGCGCCGGAGGTAGAACTGGTTTATAACGGAGAAACCGATGCGTATGAGACGATCGTGACAGATACCGAAGGTCATCTGGATCAGTACCAACTGACCGATGCAGTTGGGCTGGAGTGCATCCGGTGTAATGAACAGGGAATCCCTGCCGAAGATGGACAATCGGTTCTGATCCGCAGTCAGGAACCATTTACTGCCGGTTCGGTTCGGACACTGACATGGCAGAAGACGGTACCGGGAGGTTCCCTCTGGTATCTATCAAACAAGAGTCAGCCGCAGGATCTGGTTTACTATGCCGGAGGGAATCCGTCGGAGCTGGTAAGTTATCTGAAGGTGTATACACAGCCGGCACCGGAGGTTCTGGTAGAAAAGCTGGATGCGGAAAATGAAACCCGGTTATCCGGTGTTCAACTACAGTTATATGAAGAAGAAACACTGTTAGGTGAGTGGACAACAACGGAAGACACCTATAAGATAGAAAATCTGCGTATGGGACATACATACCGGATCCATGAGGTGTCCGCTCCGGAGGGGTATGAGGTCACAGAGGATGTAATGTTTACAGTTACGGAGCAGACACAGGTGATACAGGTGAAAAATGCAAGGATCTATGGAGAGGCAACGCTTGTGAAACAGGACAAAGAGACCGGGAAATCATTGGAAGGAGCGGTGTTTTTACTTTATGATGAATCAACAAACCGGTGTATCGGTACATATACAACCGATATACATGGAGAAATCTTAGTAAAAAAGCTTCCGTATGGAACATACTATATGATAGAGCAGAAAGCACCGGAGAACTATCAGTCAGACGAACAGAAATATGTATTTGAGATCCGGAAGCAGGGAGAGCATGTGCGTATTTCTGTGCCGAATGCAAGAATACCGGAGACAACAACGGAAGAACATTCAGAGGAGACAACAGAGAATACAGAGAGTACGACTGCACAGATGGCAGAGGCGAACGAACATCCGACACTGGTAGCCGGGGCTAAAATGGAAAAGCAGACATCTCCGGTTACCGGAGATCAGGCACTGCCGATGCTGGTATTCGGAATGCTGGTTCTGTGCGGTAGTGTGTACTTTGTAATGGCAGGCAGGAAGTAAAGGTGGGGA
>UQBG01000005.1 GCA_900539185.1 uncultured Clostridium sp. | reverse complement strand
AAGTTCTCTAAAATCACATGGTCACTCTTATTTTCTTTGATTTACTGTCATTAATCGTTTCATTAACTTTCTACTATTTTCTCAAAATCTCTATTTTTATTTGTAATTTTTTTGCACAATCGCACAACAACATCTGCATTCAATCCATTCCCCATACGCTTGCTTCAAAATATATTAGAAATTTGAATCTCATTCCGCTATCTTCTTTTTCTTCTTCATAGATAGCTCTATCAAATATTAGTATTTTCCATCAAACAGGTATTAGAGCCACTCCTGTTCTAGTATTACTCCAACCATACCATTTTCAAAATCAAATACTACTTTACCTGCTTAAGCAACTCAACAATTTCCCTAATATCTGCTTCAAACTCCTCATCCGGAATCGGATGTCCCCCACCTTCACGATACATAATTGCATGCTCCAGCTTTGCCATTCTCCATCCATCATTGATACGCTTCGGATTATAGTCGTCATCACTTTTTATATTTATATTAACAGTATTTCGATACCAGTCAACAAGATTGATATATAGTTCCGGATGTCTATGCTCATTTATGCGTTCCAATAATTCCTTTCTGCCCTCCGAAATATTATTCTCTCTTAATATTCTGGCTTTCAGACACATCGTGTAATCCGCATGCCACCATATATCATAGTTTCCCGAAAACTCCAATCCTGAAAGAGTATCACACACCGCAAGTGCATCCTCATAATAGCCGTAAATATATAACCATGTCGCCAGATCAGAAACATTGTACAGATCGTTTCTTGACCCAAAGCTACATTTTTTCAAAATCTTTTTACAAAGACTCTGTACCTTTTTCTTATCAACCGTGTTCATAATAGATTCTATTATTTCTTGCATAATATCCATTTCCTTTTCTATAAATAGTCTGATCAACCACATTATACCACACCTTTTCTGTTTATTAAGAACTATTGTCATATCATTGACTAATATACAAAAATAGACAGCCATGAAACTGACTTTGGAGAATTTTGTTTATCTGATTCATGTATATTTTCCCTTTAATCGTAGATACTATTAAGGGATTTTTCTCTTAATGCATTTCGATTCCCTTATTTTCAGTTATATTATAAGGGAATCGAAATGAGGTGAGGGAATGAGAAGCTTTAATTATTCTGAAATTAAAAATCAAAAGTGGGACTCTGATGTTCTTGGATTAATTGCTGCTATATCATATTGTTTCTCCTTACAAATCGAATTAAAAGCCACCATAATGAGACAATGTCTCTGTTGCAAATTCTGTACCAACTCTCATAGCCTCGTAAATATCACCCATTAACATATGAGAACACACAAAGCCTGCATGGTAGCTATCTCCGCAACCAGTAGTATCAACTATTTCTAAAGCTTCATCAGCCGGGACAAAATACTTTTCACCATTATAATATGTAACACTTCCTTTATCAGCTAAAGATACATTAAATAGTCCTTTATACTTCTTGGAAAATGCTTCAAATATCGGAAGAATTGATTCCTCTCCACTAATCAGGAAATAATCTATATATGGTGCATATTTTTCCATCTCCTTAAAATTACGATATTCTACAAAATCCACAGCCAATCTGAAGTTATTATTCTTTTTTAAATCTATAATTTGTTCAAAACAGCCTGCCCAGAAATGTATAAATACAACCTCTGATTTTTTTATAAAGTCCAATTCGTCTTGATTCAATATCATTTTATCAACAATATCACCCGTCCATGAATCATCTTTGTAATATCTGTCACCGTCAGCCGTAAGATATGTACGATTATTTGCAGTTACTTTATCCTCTTCAACTCTTACATGGCTTACATCTATTCTCTTATCAGAAACAGAATCCATAATAAATTTTGCGTAGGAATCCTGTCCAACCGCACCCAATATTGAAACATTAAACTCCTCAAATTTTGATGCATGAACTGCAAAATTAAGGGCTTCACCACCTGCACGCAATTCATCTGTTCCATCAAAAACATCTACACAGAGGCACGGAAGTGCCACTAAATTTATCATTCTTGTACCTCCCTAAATTCTGATTGAGATTTCACCTGTTTTAAGAAATTTAGTTTCCCTTGTGTTATATCGTCCCACCAGTGTTTACGAACTCTGATAAGGGAAAATACAAGGGTAAAAAAATTATATAAAACAGTATAACACAAAATAAAAGTGACATGGTGAACTGATTGAAATGCTTCTGATTTTTGTAGCAAATTCTTGATGGGAATTTACAGATGTGGGTAGCTGCAGAAGATTCCTTGACATTATAGTAATGTTCAAAAAAAGCTCTCTGTGCAATGCACAGGAGCTTTTTGTATGTAGACCTCTATTTATTTGTGCTGTCTGCATCAATTACAGACTGAATCTGCTTCATAAGGGCATCATAGTTGTCCTTGTCATCAATTCCGCCGAGCATTGGTTCGCCTACAATATTGCCATTTCTGTCAACAAGTATAGTTGTCGGAAAGGCCATGATTTCTGAGGCATATTTACCGGCAGCACTAGAGGAGTCAATTGACAGATTACGATATTTGACACCCTGGCTTTCAAGAACAGAGGCAGCCTCTTTGATAGCTGTTTTATTGCCATCGAAGGTCTCAGTGTTGATGCCAACAACTTCTCCGCCCATTGATTTGATAGCATCATTTAATTCGTTAAGCTTGGATAATTCAGCAACACATGGTTTGCAGCCGGTAAACCAGAAATTGACGACTGTTACTGCATTACCGGAAAACAGGCTTTCATCAACCTTATTGCCATCAAAATCCTCACCGGAAAAATCACTGAATACAGATGAGTCTTTAGCGCTGTCCTGCTTGTTATCGTCTGATGATGTATTTTTGTTTTCAAGCTCTGCTATCTGTTCCTCGATTTTTCGTATGGTTTCAATATCCTCATTAAGTGTTTTAAGCTCATCGT
The DNA here is from genome assembly GCA_900539185.1 of uncultured Clostridium sp. Lineage (GTDB taxonomy): Bacteria > Bacillota > Clostridia > Lachnospirales > Lachnospiraceae > CAG-632. Next base: position 138,762 of record UQBG01000005.1, on the reverse strand, counting down.
CTGTGAATGAATTCTTGTTTGATTCTACGGTACCGGCAAGATAATCAGCATAATTTCCGTTTGGATCGGTGTCACTTTTGTTCATCATGCCAAATACCTTGTTCCATACATCAGCGTGATCTGCAAAAAGCTGATTTTCCTGCTGATATAAATCATCAAGCTCGGAATCTGATTTGCCGGATGCTTCTGAGCCGGCTTCAGTCTGAGTGTTCTTAGAATCTGTTGTGGAAGTTTGCTTTACGCCACATGCTGTAAGTGATAATGCTATGCAGAGTGTAAAAATAGAAATAAATGATAATTTGTTTTTCATGAGTAATTTCTCCTTTAAAATAATAGTAAAATGTTTAATAGCTATCTGTTGTCATTTTTTTGACATGATTTTCCCATAAACCGGTAGCAGATGGCGTCCTTCGGACAGGCCTTTATGCAGGCACCGCAGCGTATGCACTCGGGGTGATCCGGTGTCTTACACACATCCACATCCATCTTACATGCCTTTGAGCATTGACCGCATCCGACACATTTGCTGCTATCAACGGTGATTTTGAGCAGGCTGACCTTATTAAATAATGAGTAGATTGCTCCAAGCGGACAAATCCATTTACAGAAGGGCCTGTAAAATAAGATACTTAGTACAATCACTGCAATTAAAATCATACACTTGAACGAAAAAAGCATTCCCAGCGCAGAACGGATAGCAGCATTTCCAATAGATAACGGTATAGCACCCTCTAAAACACCCTGAGGACAGATATATTTGCAGAAGAACGGGTCTCCCATTCCTATAGAGTTCGTTACAAGCATCGGAAGAAGTATAACGAAAACAATAAGAATGACATATTTTAGGTACCTAAGAGGCTTTAGTTTGGCTGTGGATAATTTCTTTCCGGGGATTTTATGAAGTAAATCCTGAAACCATCCAAATGGGCACAAAAAACCACATATAAATCTGCCGAGAGTTACACCGAGTAAAATAAAAAATCCGGTTATGTAGTATGAAAACTTAAATTTTGATGATCCGACAACTGCCTGAAATGCCCCTATTGGACAGGCTCCTGTCGCGGCAGGGCAGGAGTAGCAGTTTAATCCGGGTACGCATACTGTTTTTGCATTGCCCTGATATATTTTACCCTTAAATAAATTTGGAATATGAATATTGGTCAGAAGCGTTGCTGCGGCCTGTATCCAGCCACGTATTTTTGCCAGTTTTCTTGATAGTAATTTCTTTTCCTTATCCAATTCCGACACACTCCAGACATAGTTTTATTGCTTTACCAAGCACTGTAGCCGCCTCACCTCTGACTGCACCATAGCTTATCATGGATACACCAAGGATAAGCAGAATGATTTGACATATTTTTTGGCATTTCAACATAATGTTGCTCCTTTTTGTTGTATTGTTGACCAGCTGACTTTTGTATTATACAATATAGGTTGTAAAATTATTGTTAAGAAGCAGGAGAACATTTTGAGACTATTAATTGTTGAGGATGAGAAACAAATATGTGATATGGTTGCAAAGAGTCTGTATGCTGCCGGTTATGAGGTGGATACCTGTTATGATGGGAAAGAGGCTCTTGAATGTATACTGTCGGAGAATTATGATCTGATAGTTTTGGATTTGAATCTGCCGGGGATGGATGGCATGGAGCTTCTTAAGGAGCTTAGAAAATACAATGATGAAACTAAGGTTTTGATATTATCTGCAAGAGGTCAGATTGCTGATAAGGTAGAGGGACTGGATGCAGGTGCAAATGATTACATGGAAAAACCATTCCATCTGCAGGAGCTTGAGGCACGTATCAGAAGCCTGACAAGAAGGAAATTTGTACAGAATGATATATGTCTTAAATGCGGAGAAATAAAGTTTGATACGATTAAACGCGAGGCATATGCAAAGGAAGAGCCGGTTCCACTGACAAGAAAAGAGAATGGTATTTTGGAATATTTACTTATCAATATAGGCAGACCGGTGAGTCAGGAGGAGCTGATAGAGCATGTGTGGGATGCCACGGCAGACAGCTTTAGCGGAGCAATCAGGGTACATATGTCTTCACTTAGAAAAAAGCTTAAGGCGAAGCTGGGATATGATCCCATTCAGAACAAGGTAGGTGAAGGCTATAAAATACGGGAGGAGTCTGACAGATGAAAAGAATGTCGCTACAATGGAGACTTACGTGCATTACTACATTGTGTATTGCTATTATATGTGGCTGCCTGACTATGTTTGTCTATAAAAATGGTGTGCATTACATCGATTCTCTGCAGGATGCGGTAGAGTCACAGGGGGATGAAAAAGGAAACAAATCAGATGAAATATATATCAGCATACCGGACGATAAGTGGGATGAGTTTGCGGATGAATTTTCGGTTCAGGTGTACAATAATAAGGCCGACTATAAAAGAAACAGTCTGATAATCACGGTTTTGCTGGCGCTTTTGGGAGGTGTCGTCACTTATTTTATAAGCGGGCATGCACTCAGACCAATCAGGGAGTTTTCAGATAAAATTGAAGAGGTACAGGCTCAGAATCTGTCTGATTCAAGAATAGAGGAAAACAATGTTAAGGAACTAAACCAGCTGGGTATTTCTTATAATAAGATGCTTGAGCGTCTGTCGGAAGCATTTGAGATGCAGAGACAGTTTACTGCAAATGCAGCACATGAGCTGCGTACTCCATTAGCGTTAATGCAGGTACAGCTTGATTTATATAATTCTGCCTCTCACCCGGAAAATGATGCAGACACTTTGCAGACCATAAAAATGGTTACGGAACAAAATGATAAATTAAACAGGATGGTAAAGACTCTTCTTGACATGAGTGAGCTTCAGACGGTGGGAAGGGATGATAAAATTATATTGGATGCTATTGTTGAAGAGGTTTTGGCAGACCTTGAGCCTCTTGCCGTGGAAAAGAATATAAAGCTGATTGGAAAATGTGAGGATGCCACTATGATAGGCAGTGATATCCTTATTTACAGGCTTGTATACAATCTGGTTGAGAATGCCATCAAATATAATCATCCGCTCGGACAGGTTACAGTAACCGCATATCAGAGAAACAAGCATGTTTATCTGTCTGTAGAAGATACGGGAAGCGGAATACCAAAGGAGCTTAGGGAGCGAGTGTTCGAGCCATTCTTCCGTGTGGATAAATCCAGAAGCCGGGAGCTGGGTGGCGTAGGGCTAGGTCTTGCTTTTGTCCGTGAAATCGTTAGAGTACATGATGGCAGTATTTGTATCAAATCAGGCAAGACTGGGGGAACGATTTTCGAGGTGACTTTTGCACAGCATTCAATGTAGCGTTCCATTTTACACATCTTAGCTATAGTAGACTAAAAATTCAGATGAGTTAACGAGCAAACCATATATACACAAATAAGATCTAGCGGAATATTTCCGTTGCAAAAAGCAGATGTTTCAGTTTGAAAACCTCCGCGTGCGAAAGCTTCGTGCAATTAATGCACTCAACTTTTATATCACCTTATGCATGGCATTTCTGGCATACTCTCATATGCAAAAGAAGGCGTCAGACTCTGGTTCCGGACGAAACGTCCAAGATACCGTCAACTCTGCCTTAAACCGGCCATCTGAATAGATAAAAGAATCATTCTCCCAAATTCCGGTTCCGACGGGGCTTATTAAAGTACGTCTAATTCTGGTGCCACCGCTCTTGAACCTTCAAAATCCGACAGATTACTGCTTTAATTAAAGCCGCTCATTTTTTAATTGCATTTTGCGGAAACTCAAGCTTTCTAAAAACAAGACAACCTAAAAAGAACCTCCAAATTTTTGGAGGACTTGGAGTCTTGATCCCGACCAATTAATACACTATTGTTTTTTGTATCTGGTTATCTTTCTCCAGTTTTCTGGAAAACCCATTTTCTCATATAATTCTTGTTCTGTAATACTGTCATGCTTCTTAAGGTACTTATCAATTAGTGCTTTAAGCTCTTTTATAAATTCTTTGTACCAACTATCACTCAGCATATATCTTAAAGCAATCACAACCGAAAACAAATCATTTTTTCCATTCACATATTGTGTGCCTTTTTGAGCAATTTTTAATTTCATATGTATCGGTAAATCTGGAATGCTATCAGTAGTTCTATAAGTAAATAATCGCTCACCATGCGCACAGACATTTCTGAATTTTACCATTACAGCCAAAATAGAAATCATTTGACTCTCGTTGATGCACGGATAATTCCTGCTGACCTTAATCTGTATATCCTGCGGAAGCAGCATATACATTTTGGAAATATTTCCAAATGTCAGCACATTTGTCAGTACCCACAACGGAACATTTCCATATTTTCTCTGTGCATGATTTATGTAATGATAATCTGTCGGCTTTGTAATATAGCCTTCTAAAATTTTTATTAAACGATCAATATCTCTCTGATTTTTCTTTCCTACATAATTGTAATTTGCAGCATCGAGATATTCCTTTTGGTTCTCGCCATTCTTCTCTGTAAAGTAATAAGAAACTTGTGACTTTATTTCATTTTCTACTTTAATAAGATATCTCAAAAGTAACTGCCTTAAGGATTCGTCAAAATAATATAACTCTACGATATCCTCAAATCTCGTTCCATCCCTGTACTTCTTGGTTGTCGGGTTTTTAAAAATATCCTTATACCCTCCAATTAAGGAATAGTAGCTTGTCTGTCTTAAAATCTCCTTGGCATATGCCTCATCATCAATTTGCAGATTTTTTTCATTCTTCAGTTTTTCAATTTGCTGATCATAACTCAAAAAAATCTTTGGCATATACAACATCTCCTTAAAGTAAAAAGAGGAGACCCCGCAGGTTCTCCCCCGGTCGCAGGCCTCACAGGTTTCTGCAACGCAATCACTGTATTTATCTTACTTGACTTTGCACTTCATGTCAAGCAATTTCTACAGCCACTATAGTATATGCTATTATTTATTCTTTAATACCAAAATAATTATGAAAGCTCAACACCATACGCATCCAGCTTATCAGCCAATTCCTTTATCATATATAGAGTAAGTGCCATAGCCTGTTCTGAAATCATCCCTGCATCAAACAAATGCTTATCTCTGCTTTCTATTCTGCGGTGTAACGCATCTATTGCATAAAACACATTCAATAAAGCAAAATTGAACACTTGCTTCCAAGTTGTTAAATCAGATTTTCCAAGTTCTATTTTAAACACAGCATCCGTATCATATTCATCCAATATTGCTTCTCTAAATGATGCAACCTTTCCCCGGTTAGAATGTTCATATTCACTTCCTTCACAATACATCGAAATATATACACCAAATAATTCTTGTTTCTCTTTTGCCAATTTTGCAATACTCTTAGCATATATCTTTGTCTCCTATTTTTCGTATACACACTATACACTCCACATGCCCGGTCCACGGGAACATATCATACGGCCATGCTTCCTTTGCCACATACCCCTTCTTCTTCAGATACTCCAGATCCCGTGCCAACGTCTCCGGATTGCAGGAGATGTACACGATCCGCTCCGGTGCCAGCTTCACAACCGAAGACAGAAACGCCTCATCACTGCCTGCCCGTGGCGGATCCATGAATACCACATCTGCATGCCCGCCCTGCTCTGCCATCTGCACCATATAGGCTCCGGCATCTGCCTGATAAAACCGGATATTTTTCACACCGTTTACCTTTGCATTCCGAATTGCATCCCGGACGGCATCCGGATTCAACTCAATCCCCAGTGTCTCTGCTGCCCCATCACTTGCGATCAGACCTATCGTTCCGATTCCGCAGTATGCATCGATGACCCGTTCCTTTCCGGTCAGACCGGCCAGCTCCACAGCCTTTCCATACAGAAGCTCTGTCTGTACCGGATTCACCTGATAGAAGGACTTTGCCGAGATTCGAAAGATTTTTCCGCAGAGTTGATCCTGAATATACCCCTTTCCATACAGTACGATTTCCCGTTCGCCCAGAACCATGCTCGTTCTCCGATCATTTACATTCTGTATGATCGTGGTTATCTCAGGATGACTCTTTCGCAGTGCCTTTACAAAATTATTCTTCGATGGAAAGATCGGCGTTCCGGTCACCAGAACAACCATGATTTCTCCGCTATGAAATCCTCTTCGAATCAATACATGCCGTAAAAACCCGGTTCCACGATCCTCGTCGTAAGCCCGCATACGAAAGGATGGCATCAACGCCCGTATATCCTGAATGATCTGATCCGCCTTCTCATCCTCGATCTGACAGCTCTCGATCGGAACCACCCGGTGTGTGCCCTCCTGATAGACTCCGGATATAATCCCCTTCTTTGTATTTGCATAAACGGCGTGTACCTTATTTCGATAATGATACGGATCCCGCATGCCTGTGATCGGCATTACCTTGCAGATTCCCTGTAGATATCCCTCTACCAGCTTCTGCTTTTGCTTCAAATGTCCGGCATAATCATGATCCGGCATATTGCAGCCGCCACACTTTTTTACATAGGGGCAGCCGGCTCCTCCTTTTTTTTCGCTTCTTATCTCCCGGCTCATCACTGAAGATCCTCCTGTATCAGTTCCCACTCGTCATACTTCAGATACTTGTTTTCCAGTGCCCGGATTCCATGATACAGTACCTCATTCACAGGTGTCGGGATGTCCATTTCCCGCCCCAGCCTGCATACCATGCCGGAGAACATCTCGATCTCTGTCTTTCGATGATTCTCCAGATCCTGCAGGGTGGATGGCTTATTATGCGGTCCAACATGCGTCATAACATAGTCCTGTGCTTCCATCTCCTTCTCACCGATCATAATTCCCTTTGCATTTGCGATTTCCGCTACTTCGCGCATGGCCGCATGACGCAGCCAATTTGCGTCCTCACTGTAGCGAAATGCGCCGAACGGTAACCCCAGCAGTGCACAGGTCAGGTTCTCTCCGACATTTGCCATGAACTTCCACCACATAGAAAACAGTACATCCTCTTCTACCTGATAAGGAATCCCTGCCTTTTGGAATACCTGTGCTACCTCTGCGACTCTCTTCGATGGTACAAACTGCTCACCGCTTCCATGTCCCTCTTTATCACCAAAGTGTACCTTGCCGCCCTCCGGATCATAATGCGTCTTATGATCCTTCATCACAACTGACACGCGCATCAGGGAATAAATCACATGCTCCCAGCCATAGAGCGCTGCTACCCTTTCCTCTGACTCTACACCGTTTAGAACCGCCATGATAATCGTATGCTCTCCCACCTGATTCCGAATATCCTCCAGTGCCTGATCCAGTCCGGTATCTTTGGTTGCTATAATAATCAGATCCGCCGACTCCCGATTCGACGAATCAATGATCGGGAAAAAGTATTGCTTATCATTTACCCAGATACCCTCAGCCTCTAATCGTTCCTTCCGTTCCCCATTTGCCAGAACCCGAAAGTTCTCACCATAGCACGCCTGTAGTCTGGGTGCAAAAAATGAACCCATCGCTCCCAGTCCGATTAATGTTATCTTCTGAATCATACACTGCCTCCTGAATCATACTTACGTTCCTTTTGTACTCATTTTATCATGTCGGAGTTTGATTTTCCATACTCAGTATCCAGCATCTTCCAACACCGATTATAGAAAAAATCCCCTTATCTGATTTCACTCAGAATGGGGATTTTCCTGCTTCTATACAAACACTCTGTAATTCTTTCTACGATTTCCTTATTACTTCTCTGCAGCAACCTCTACCACTGACTTTGCCAGTCCGGCAATTCCCTGAATCTCAGACGGGATAATAATCTTGGTTGCCTGACCGTCTGCTGCCTTCGCAAAGGCCTCCAGACTCTTGATCTGGATAACGGCTTCGCTCGGATTTGCCTCATTCAGGTAAGTAAGTCCGGCTGCATTTGCCTTCTGTACGGCTTCGATCGCCTGTGCCTGACCTTCTGCTTCCCGGATCGTTGCTTCCTTCTTTGCCTCTGCACGCAGAATCGCTGCCTGCTTATCTGCCTCTGCCTGAAGGATCAGGGACTCCTTCTGTCCTTCTGCACGTAGGATGGCGGACTTCTTCTCACCTTCCGCAATCAGGATCTGCTCACGTCGTTCACGCTCAGCCTTCATTTGCTTCTCCATCGCATCCTGAATGGCTGCCGGTGGAATGATATTCTTAAGTTCTACTCGATTTACCTTAATGCCCCATGGATCGGTTGCCTCGTCCAGAGTCGCTCTCATCTTTGTGTTAATCGTTTCTCTGGATGTCAGTGTCTGATCCAGTTCCAGATCACCTATGATATTACGAAGGGTGGTCGCTGTCAGATTCTCAATCGCCATGATTGGATTCTCTACTCCGTAGCAGAAAAGCTTCGGATCTGTAATCTGGAAGAATACAACAGTATCGATCCGCATCGTTACATTATCCTTTGTGATAACCGGCTGTGGAGCAAAGTCTACAACCTGTTCCTTCAGTGTTACCTTTCTGGCGATCTTATCAATAAATGGGGCCTTTAGATGAAACCCAACTGACCAGGTTCCACGATAGGTACCTAACCGCTCTACTACATACGCATGTGCCTGTGGCACGATCTTAATACAAGATGCCAGAATAATGATCAAAACAATGACCACAAATATAATTAATCCAATCATACCGCCAATCAATCCGGTTCCTGCTACACTCATTCCGATTCCTCCCATGTGTTACTACCTCCATTTTGCTCTTATACTAGTTCTCTTTGGTTTCTTTTGGGGTTGCTTCCTCTTCTGCCGGTTCTACCATGCACTTCACACCTGCGATCTCACGGATCACCACACGGCTTCCCTGCGGAATCACCCGGCCTTCCTGCAGCGTTCTGGCCGTCCACTCTACATCTCCGATTCGGATCTTTCCGGATGGTGCGGCATTATCAATCGTCTCCTGTACAATCGAGGTTTTTCCGATCAAACTCTCTGCATTTGTCTTGACAATACGATTCTCCAGATATCGCTTTGCAAACTTTCTGGTAGATGCCAATAAGATCACAGAAACTATAATAAATACTATCATCTGTAACCAGAACGGTGCTCCCAGGATCGCTGCAAATGCTGCTGCCAGTGCACCGGCCGCAAACCATATACTTGTCAATCCCAGACTGATCAATTCCGCTATCACAAAGATAATCGCCAGACCGATCCATATCATTGCCATAACTCCCGGACGAACAAAACTACTGCCGGCCAGTGCTATGGAAATCAGATTTCCCGATACCATATTATTACTCCCCTTTCTGCTTTCTTATTCTTTATTCTACTCCATATCTTTCATTATAACAATTTACAAATTCTTACAATCGCGTAAAGGTTGTGTAAATAACCAAACTGTATACCTAACTGAACGCTCGATCAGTTCTTTCGGAACTCCTCCAGCTCCAGCCCTTCATTATTCTCCAGCACCAGACGGATAGACCATTCATTTGCGAACAATAATAACGGATTATCCTTCATATCCTTTACCTTCTTACAGTCGGTTACCCGCTTCAGTTTATTCAGATCTGTTGTCGGATCCTTTACCCAGCGGATATAGTTGTATGGCAATGGCTCCAGCCGGACTTCACAGTTATACTCACTCTCTAACCGGTACTTCAGTACATCGAACTGCAGAACGCCAACGACACCAACGATGATCTCTGACAGATCCAGCGCATAGTCCTTAAAGATCTGGATTGCACCCTCCTGTGCCAGCTGTGTAACACCCTTTATGAACTGCTTTCTCTTCATGGAATCCAGAGAAACCAGTCGACAGAAATGCTCCGGTGCAAAGGTTGGAATTCCTTCATATGCAAACTTTTTACCCGGTGCACACAGGGTATCTCCGATCGAGAAGATGCCCGGATCAAAGACACCGATTACATCTCCCGCATAGGCTTCATCAATAACCTTTCGATCCTGTGCCATGATCTGCTGTGGCTGTGACAGCTTCAGTTTCCGTCCACTCTGCACATGATAAACATCCTTGGATGCATCGAACTTACCGGAACAGATTCTCATAAATGCGATCCGGTCATGATGCGCCTTATTCATATTTGCCTGAATCTTAAATACAAAGCCGGAAAATGGTGCTTCGATCGGATCAATCATCCCCTCATTCGACATTCTCGGCAATGGTGACCGTGTCATCTTCAGGAAATGCTCCAAAAAGGTCTGTATACCAAAGGTCGTCAATGCCGATCCAAAAAATACCGGTGACAACTCCCCTTTATTTACCAGTTCCTGATCAAAGCTGTCACTGGCTCCATCCAACAGCTCAACTTCATCAATCAACTGCCGGTAAAGTTCCTCTCCGACCGCTTCTTTTAACTGTGGATCATCGATACTGTAATCCGTCTCTGCTGCCGATTTTGCACCACCTACAGAAACAGCCTGAAACATCGATACCTGGCGGGTATCTCTGTCATAAACGCCCTTGAATCGCTTACCGGCACCGATCGGCCAGTTGATCGGACAGGTCTTGATGCCTAACACCGTTTCGATATCGTCCAGAAGTTCAAAGGAATCTCTTGCTTCCAGATCCATTTTATTAATAAACGTAAAGATCGGTATATGCCGCATTACACATACCTTAAACAGCTTAATTGTCTGTGCCTCAACACCCTTGGATGCATCGATCACCATGACCGCAGAATCCGCTGCCATCAGGGTTCGATATGTGTCCTCCGAGAAGTCCTGATGTCCCGGTGTATCCAGAATATTAATGCAATACCCATCATAATTAAACTGCAGTACCGAAGATGTAACCGAGATACCTCTTTCTTTCTCGATTCCCATCCAGTCCGAAACCGCATACTTTGAGTTTGCCTTTCCCTTTACGGAACCGGCTGTATTGATCGCTCCACCATATAGCAGAAACTTTTCCGTTAATGTTGTCTTACCTGCATCCGGGTGAGATATAATCGCAAATGTTCTTCGTTTTTCTATTTCTTTTTGATATTCCTGTGCCATAACAGCCTCCTATGTTCATCAGTCTCACATTGTTCTACTATAGCATGTCATACTAGATTTTTCCACTGATTTTCATACTTATTCCGCACTCTGCTGAAAGTACTTTCGTGCGTATTCGCCGGCCGGAATCGGTCTTGAGAAATAGTATCCCTGAATATCATCACAGCGATGATTCTGCAAAAAGCGGTATTGTTCATCATTTTCAACGCCCTCTGCTGTTACACTCATCCCCAGAGAGGTTGCGAATTCTATGATACTGACTACGATCTTATTTCCACGGTCATCTCCGATACTATCGATAAAGCTCTTATCCAGCTTCAGGATATCTACCGGTATCACCTTTAGCGACATCATAGAAGAGTATCCGACTCCAAAGTCATCGATCAGAACCTTCATTCCCATACCATGAAGTTGATCCACGGTATCACGCAGTACCGTTTCATTATCAAACATGGAGCTTTCTGTAAATTCCAGTTCCACATACCTTGCCGGGAGTTTGGTTTCCTCCAGAATTTCTTTATAATTATTCACCAGATGTTCATCGGCCAGCTGTACTCTGGACAGATTTACAGAAACCGGTACGATTGGCTTTCCTTCATCCAGCCATGCCTTCTGCTGCTGACATACCTCCCGGAACATATACCGGTCCAGTTCTGCTATCGTATCATTACTTTCCAATACCGGGATAAACTGCCCCGGCGGTATAATCGTTCCATCCGGTTTCACCCAGCGAACCAATGCCTCTGCACCGGAGATTTTTCCGGAATCCACGCTTATCTTCGCCTGATAGAACACTACAAATTCATGATTCCTCAATGCTCTTTGGAAATTATCCTCCACATTCTTTTCCCAGATCATCTGCTCTTCCATTGCATCGTCATAGAATGCATAAAAATGCTGTTCCGAGTCCTTCGCTGCCGAAAACGCCATCATCGAACGGCTCTGTGCCGTAGAAAAGTTTTCTTTGTTATCTTTGATCCGATAGATTCCGATTCGCAGACTCAGGTTATATCGATTTCGTGCCGTAGCCTGAAGCCGTCTCCGATATTCCTTCACACGTTCCTTTAGTTCTTCCCGATCTGTATATGTCAGAAGAACTGCAAACCGGTCTGCCATACGATGCCCACAGTATTCATGTTCTCCCAGCATTTCCTTCCAGATTGCATCCATATTCTGAAGGATCCGATCACCCTCTTCGTTGCCATACAGGTCATTTAACATCTTGAATCGGTTCAGATCCAGAGAAAGCAATGCAAACTTCTGATTTGGAAGATCCTCCATCGCCTTCATATAATCCCGTTGAAACTTCGCAAAGGTATCACCACCCGTAACCGGATCTACATATGCCAGTGTCAACAGTTCCTTCTGCTTCCGGTTCTGCTGATTAATCAATAATAAAATCAGTGCCAGAAAGATACACGCCAGTACGACTACCAGAATAATCGTATCTCTGACCACCACGTTCATCTGATTATCAACGACACTCACCGGTACAACGGTCAACAGATACCAGCCATTGATTCCTACCGGACTGCAATACAGATATTTATCTACATCATTTGTAAATACTACCCGTCCACTGTCCTCATCTTCCATGTACTGCTTCAGCTCCTGTATCGCCGTCTCATTCCAGGCATTGGCTTCGCGCATGGACGTATAGATATTGGTCATATTCTTAAACGCCGTCTCATTCGTCGAATCAACAACGACATCTCCGTTTCCCTCTACCAGATAAGAATAACCATCTCCATGAAAAGACTGAACCTCCATAGTTGAACGGAACCGATTAATATCATAGGTTGCATAGATGGCTGCTACCAGCTCACCGGTTTCCTTATCATATACCGGCGAAGAATACACTGTTACATATTTTCCGTCCTTTCCACGTCCATCCAAAGCGACTCTCCCTGAGACCGTCGTTTCACCGGATAACGCCGTCCGAAACACCCCTGAATTTCCTGTGTCATAGACCGTTCCGTTCGTAGAATATGCAGTTCCGTCCGGAAGAACAATTCCCATTCCACGGAATCCGTTCGCTCTTACAATCGGGAGCATCTGTTCCTGAATACTGGCTACTATCGCATCCGAATCCTGCTCCGAATCGATCGATATAACCGTTGCCAGATCCGATATCATATGCTCCTTTGCCAGAATTTCACTTTGAACAGCCTTGGCACCCTGCGTCGATACCTCCTCCATCGTCCGCAGAACTTCCTGTTCAAAATTATTATTTAGATTGTCAATATAAAATACAACCGAGGCCGTCAGAATCGTCGCAAGCAATATAATAGAAAGCCATAGCTGGATAATTGTAGTCTTATGCTTCATCTGATTCCCTCCCCTCTGAATCGTTCTTTCTGTTTTTTCTCATATATACTTATATATTAACTTTTCTGTTAGGTGATTTCAACTGATTTTTAAGTCGGTGACGCCTGGGGCAACGAACTTGGTTTAGATAGCGGATATTTTCCGTATTTTTACGCAAATTGCAATTATTTTCGCGGAGTTTTTCCGTATTTTTGATTTTTCATTCGTTTATACTTAAAGAGTGTAAAGGAGTTTTTATGATGAGTGATACCATTATGAATGATGCCTATATCCGAAAACGGTTATTTGAGCTAATAGATAATTCTTCTATATCTGCCACGAAGCTAAGTGAGGAGCTGAATCTGAACAAAGGCTATCTGGGTGATGTCCGCCGGCATCGTCAAAGCGTACCATATGATGTACTGGCAAGTATATGCGACTTTTACCACATCACCTTATCCGAGTTCTTTGATCCGGACTATTCTCTGAAGGAGTCCTATCGGGAGATTAATCTGCTTTGTCAAAGCATCCCGGAAGACCAGATTCAAACTGTTATCATCCCTATCTTGAAGAAATTTGCGCAAAAGAAACAGTAGCCAAGTTCTGAGACCTGACTACTGTTTCTTTTGTGTAGACTTTATAAGATTTAAGATACCTTTACAACCTTTGCTGCCTGAGGTCCCTTTTCTCCTTCTACAACTTCATACTCTACTTTATCGCCTTCCTCTAATACCTTAAAGCCCGGCATCTCCAATGCTGAGAAATGTACAAAGATATCCTTTCCTTCCTCATCACTGATGAATCCATAGCCTTTCTTCGCATTAAACCACTTGACTGTTCCTGTTTTCATGTTATTACCTCCACTTCCTTACTACCTGTTTTGAGTTGTGAATCTCCACATTCTCTAGCAGTACTAAAAATAGGAAAAGGCCCACACATCGTGCACGCCTTCGTCCTATCTGCTGTCATTATAGGCGATATCTTGTTCCTTTTCAAGTGATTTTGCATACAAATTATAACCTGTCCCTTTTTTTCAATTCTGCAAACTTTCTACTTGCATTTACCCCTGGTTTCTTATAATATGAAGACAGATACATGACTGGCGGAACTGATCCGGGATCAGAGTAGAGAAACTACAAGGGAGTGTGTCGGTAGTCGTATATGCGATCGATTACTTTTCTATATTGAGCCGACCGCCTGGGCAGCCTGAAGGTCTGTTCAGGTGTTTTTTTATGCATATAAGGAGGATAAACACATGAAGCTACTATCACTGGAACAGGAATTAAGCAGCAATGCTTACCCTGGACGCGGCATCGTCATCGGTCGATCTGAAGACGGAACCAAAGCCGTTACTGCGTACTTTATTATGGGAAGAAGTTCAAACAGCCGGAATCGCGTATTCGTAACCGAAGCGGAAGGCATCCGCACCGAGGCCTTTGATCCATCAAAAATGGAGGATCCAAGCCTGATTATCTATGCACCTGTTCGTGTTCTGGGTGAGAAAACCATCGTAACGAATGGTGATCAGACAGATACGATCTATGATGGTCTGAAGGCCGGTCTGACCTTTGAAGAATCTCTCCGTTCCAGAGAGTTTGAGCCGGATGGTCCGAACTACACCCCTCGTATCTCCGGTATCATGCAGGTAACCAATGGTACTTATCACTATGCAATGTCCATCTTAAAGAGTCATAACGGAAATCCTGCTGCCTGCAACCGTTACACCTTTACCTATGAGAATCCATTGGCAGGCGAGGGACATTTTATTCATACCTATGCCAGAAATGAAGAACCGCTTCCTAGCTTCGAAGGGGAACCAAAGCTGGTAGACATCGCCGGAGACATCGATGCCTTTACCGCAACGGTATGGAATAGCCTAAATGAAGATAACAAGGTATCCCTCTTCGTTCGTTATATCGATATCCAGACCGGTACCTATGAAACCAGAATCATAAATAAAAATCAGTAAAGGAGTTATCTGTCATGAATGAAATTCAATTAAAGTATGGTTGTAACCCGAATCAGAAGCCTTCCAGAATTTATATGGAAGACGGCAGTGATCTGCCTGTAACTGTATTAAACGGCAAACCCGGCTATATTAACTTCCTGGATGCCTTCAACGGCTGGCAGTTAGTAAAGGAATTGAAAGAGGCAACCGGTCTTCCTGCTGCTACTTCTTTCAAGCATGTATCCCCGGCCGGTGCTGCTGTTGGACTTCCATTAAGCGACACTCTTGCTAAGATCTACTGGGTAGATGATCTGGGTGAGCTTTCTCCACTGGCATGTGCCTACGCCAGAGCCAGAGGTGCAGATCGTATGTCATCCTTTGGTGACTTTATCGCTCTGTCTGACGTCTGCGATGCGGACACGGCCCGCCTGATCAAGCGTGAGGTATCCGATGGTGTCATCGCTCCGGGTTACACCGAAGAGGCTATGGAACTGCTGATGGCCAAGAAGAAGGGCAATTACAATATTATCCAGATTGATCCTTCCTATGTTCCGGCTGCGATTGAACGCAAGCAGGTATATGGCATCACCTTTGAGCAGGGAAGAAATGAACTGCATATTGATGCCGATCTGTTATCCAATATCGTAACAAAGAATAAGGAGATTCCGGAAGCTGCACTGATTGATATCAAGATTGCACTGATCACCCTGAAGTATACACAGTCAAACTCTGTATGCTATGTAAAGGATGGACAGGCCATCGGTATCGGTGCCGGTCAGCAGTCCAGAATCCACTGCACCAGACTGGCCGGTCAGAAGGCTGACAACTGGTATCTGCGTCAGGCTCCACAGGTTATGAACCTGCAGTTCGTAGATGGACTGGGACGTGCCGATCGTGATAATGCCATCGATGTCTACATCGGTGACGAATACGAGGATGTCCTGCGAGAAGGCGAGTGGCAGAAACGCTTCAAGGTAAAGCCGGAGGTTTTCTCCAGAGAAGAAAAGCGTGCATGGCTGGATGGTAATACAAATGTTACTCTCGGCTCCGATGCATTCTTCCCATTCTCCGATAATATTGAGCGTGCACACAAGAGTGGTGTAAAGTATATCGCTCAGCCGGGTGGTTCTGTTCGTGATGATCTGGTAATCGAATGCTGTGATAAGTATGATATGGTAATGGCATTCACCGGTATCCGTTTATTCCACCACTAATCCAAACGTAAAAAGGGGGCTTATTACAGCCCCTTTTTTATGTTTTATTTGATAATCAGATTTTATAAGTACCTTTTTACAACGTCTATTAGCTTGGTCTTATACTTATATAAATCGTTTAATGAACTAATATAAAATCTTTCAAACTTTTTATTCTCATCAGGAATTAATATTTGCTTGTTCTTCGTGTCACAATTAATTCTGCATATAGGTTTTCTATTGTTGTCTTTATAAAGAATACCAAAATAGCTTTCGGTATCTCTGTATACAATATCTTCAATACTGCATACCTCAGCAAGCAGGCCTCTGATAATATAAAATGATTCGATTTCTTCTTCTGTTGTTACGATTTTAGAATCATTAGATTCAGGAATAACGGATTCTGATGAGCTTGCAATCTCCGATTCAATTGTATTATCCAACGCAGACGAAAGTTTTTGGTTAACCTTGTCATTTATTAGTGCAGAAAAAGATTTTTTTACTATAGGAGTAAATTTATCTAATATAGCTTGATTCTTTTTTCCGTCATAAATACCTGTCACAATATATTTAACAAACTCCGGCGATGGATTATCAATTTCATTTTGAATGGCACTTTTTATTAGTGATGAATATTTTAATTCTTCAGCAGTGCTAAATATGTCAGTTTTATCAAATTTTTCTTTTGAAAATTTTTGCAACTGCAAAATTTGTGAGTTTTGTAAATTGAGCAAATCAATTTCTAAAAACGGAATTAAATCCATTTTATTTGCTTCTTCCAATGTAAAAAAAATGCGGAAGATGGGACTTGAACCCACACGACATTGCTGCCACAAGATCCTTAGTCTTGCTCGTCTGCCAGTTCCGACACTTCCGCATTTGCGTTGTTCACACAACTCATTCAGTATAACGAAAGATTGCAGATTTGTCAATGTAGAATTTGAAAAAATATCGTAAACAGCTTGCATTTTTTAGTGTCTTGCATGTATGATAGAAAAAGAATTGCTGCTATAAGAATCTGAGCAGCGATAAAGGTATAACCAGAACGAAGAGAAGAGATAGAAGAGGATGAATCCATGGATTGGAAGAGGCTAGTTGATCTGTTAAAGGGACATAAGGTATATATTCAGACACATAATTACCCGGATCCGGATGCTATGGCCAGTGCACTTGGGCTACAGGTCTTTTTACGGTATCACGGGGTAGAGTCAACGCTCTGCTATGATGGCACCATAGAGAAACTGAGTACGAAACGGATGCTGGAGGTGTTCCAGTTTGAGATTTATAATATCGCAGATATTCCCGATATGAAGGAAACTGACTACATAGTAACGGTAGATGCACAGAAGTATAATGCGAATATAACAGATTTTATCGGAAACGAAGTGGCATGTATCGACCATCATCCGACCTTTGTTCCGTGTGAATATCAGTATAAGGATATCCGGATTGTAGGTGCCTGTGCAACTCTGATTGCAGATTATTTTAGGGAAAGTCAGACGCCGTTAGATGAAAATACTGCGACTGCTCTGGTTTATGGAATCCGGATCGATACGGATAATTTAACGCGAGGGATTACATCACTGGATATAGATATGTTTGCCTATCTCTATCCATATGTGGATCAGGATAAGCTGGCTGCTATGAGTAAGAGCACCATGGAACTGAAGGATTTGCGGGCATACGGTGCAGCGATACAGAATATAAAGATTTATGATAATATCGGATTTGCAGAGATCCCGTTTGATTGTCCGGATGCATTAGTAGCGATGGTGGCAGACTTTATTCTGGATCTGGATGTAGTAGAGTTTGCTGTTGTCTATGCAAACCGGGAGGATGGTCTGAAGTTTTCTGTAAGAAGTGAACTGAGTTATCTGAATGCGGGACAGATCATCGCAAAGGCACTGGATGGAATCGGCAGTGGCGGCGGTCATGCCGCTATGGCAGGTGGGTTTGTACCAGCTGAACAGGTGAAGAAACTGGGATATTTGTATGATGATGAGATCGAGCGGCGATTTGTGACGGAGTGTCGGAAACAGGAGCAGGAAAAGCACGAATGAAACGGATAGTATATTTAAAATGGCTGGTGGGACTTGCACTGATGTGCTCGATTCTGACTGCCATGGTATTGGTTCTTATACCAAGAAAGGAATTCTATAGCTATTTATATACACGCCAGAATATGGAGCAACTCAGTGGAATGACGATCTTTGAAGCAGATCTAAACTATGATGGACTGGTGCAGCAGATCATGGGAAATGCAGAGATTCGGGGATTGTCAACATATGAATCGAGTCCGGATCTGGACGCAAAGCTGGAACGATTACACAGCATGTATGTATGTTGTGAGTGGATCTGTGGACTGGGACTGCTGCTGATCGTAGCGGGAATCATGATCTTGAGAAATCAAAGGTGGTATGAATGCCTAAAGCTGGGAGGGCTGTTGACCGTGGGTATTCAGATTCTTTTAGCAGGCGTGGTGGCAGGGCTGCCGGCTCTGCATCACTTTGTGATAAACAGTCAGTATCAGGAGTTTTTGGCGTATGATGAAAAGCTGGTAGAGATTCTGCCAACGAACTTGGCACTTTGCATGGCGGGGAGTTGGGCTGTGGGCTGTCTGCTCATTGCAGGCATCGTATTGCTCATTTATCTGGTAAATCATAGAAAGTATCGGCCACATCGGTTTTGATAGAGTATAATAAATATGCAAATTATTTCTCACTTTCTATTTTTCCGATACTCCTTTATGATATCACCGATCATATTATAATCTCTCTGGAATAGTTCTTCACACATCTGTATTCCCAGTATTTCCAACGGAACCTTTTCCAGAATTTTCCCGATTACAAACTCCTTACTCTTTTGCTTATACAGATGCATATGGTTTAATTTCTGTATATGTGCCAGCTCCGGCCGCCAGAGAAGACTCAGCTTTCGTTTCCACTGAAGCTTCGGGTTCTCTGTCGGTCTTCGCAGAATATAAAAATCCGCCTGTCCGTCTATCTCATCTACCGTAATGATCCCCCAGCTTTCCGGCACATGCTCCTCGATATGCATAGCATGCCGACTGCCTGCGACCACATAGTTATAGTCGTAAAACCGGTCATAATCCCGGATCTGACGCTCCAGCCGGGTATAGGTATCTGCATCACTCTTGATTTCGATTCCGTAGATCGCTGTCAGTGTCACCATAACCACATCTGCCCGCGATCTTCCGATCCGCTTTTCCTCCAGAATCCGGTTCTTTCCATATGTCTCATCCAGAAAGTCAAACAGTCCCTCCCGGATATCCTTATCATATAACACGTATGTCACTCCCTATTCATGAGCCATCGTTTCCTTTGATCCCGTCAGCCGTTCCATTTGTTCTTTCCACTTCTTCTCCTGTTCCTCCCGTTTCTGTCTGCGAAGTGCTTCCTTTCGGGACCGTACAGTTTCTTTCTCCTGCTTTCTCCGTTCCTCAACTACCCGGAAGTCTGAAAGCTGCAGCCATTCCAACATTCTTTGCCACTGATTACTGTACTCATTACTAATGATCAATTCAACCTGTTTATCCTCAGTCAATATCCTCGTAAAACGAAATGTCTTCTGCAGATATAAGGTGTCTCCGTGAAGATTGACCTCTGACAGCGGTATCTCCTGTACCTTATGCAGCCGTTTCATATAAACCAGATATGGCGTATGATCCTTCCGTATCAGCCATACCAGCTCACGCTTCTTTATCTTTCCGATCCGATTCATGGAAAATACCGGAACTGCCAGTTCTACAGCCGGATATCGCTTATGCCCCCTCCTTGGGAACTTTCGATGTACCAGCGGTACCAGGTCATCCTTATGCCATAGTGCCTTCCATAACGGTTTTACATAAATATAGGTATAATATGTACTCAGCGTAGACAGCTTCCGGAATAACAGGATACCCGTTACCATCAGAATCAGACTCACAATCACACTTAATACCGGGCTAAAGAACTGTAGCAGCACCAGTATCATATGCAGGATACTCTTTAAGATCTGGACAATCGCATTCATCCCCTTAATCGGAACAACCGCTGCCAACAGCTCAATCGCATCCATACAGCCGTAGATGCATATATATACGACTGCCGTAAAGATCGCCGACAGAATCGACAGAATGAGAGAGACGACATAGGTGCCTGCCGATACATACCGTATATTCGCTTCTGCTGCCACCACCTGTGTTGTTGCCAAAGGAAGCAACGACAGTGCCACCGTCACGATCATACCGCCCCATTGCTCAATATTATCGATCGTCGCCTTTGAAAACATCTTTGATGCAGATGTAGAATGAATCACATACATCGTAATCGCCACAACCACTAAAATTCCGGCTGCCCATGGATTTGCAATCGGCAGCTCCGATATGGTTCGAACAAATGGCATGGTATTCAGGGTATCCGCTACATGATTGATCCACTGCACCTCCGGAAAATACACGGCTGCATTCTCTGTCATTCCAACCACTGCCAATACCGCCAGTGTTGCCGTCGGATTAACTGAAGCTGTAACCGCCGTTGAAAAGATTCCCGCATAGGTTTCCATATTTTCTCCAAAGGTCGTGTTGATTGCCATATCCGCATCGGATGCAGAATAAACCAGGCCTCCCCTGCACTGACATACCGCCATCGTAATCATCATAGTTAATACCGTAATAAATACAAAGACCTGCTTTCGGTTTAAATGATACAATTCCTTCCAGTTCATATATAACTCCTCTCCTTTTCCACCCATTTCAAACTTTTTACTTCTCTTATACCACATTTTCCTTTTCCTTCGCAACCTGTCCCAGTTTTCTTCTATATCTGTTGATTTTTACCGGTATTTCTATTAAAATTAAATATAATACATTCTATATCCTATTATCCTCTGTTGGCAGCCTTTATCCTGCTCCCGACCATTATTGCCTGGATTTTATTTGCTACGCAGCAGGCACACGAAACCGCAGAGAACACCCTGACCTTATCAAATAAGATGCGAGCGTCCATCCATGTACTATCTGATTCCATCAATCGCTTAAAGCCTTAGAGCACATCTGTCTTCTTTCCTGATACTGTGGATAGAAGTCTCTCGATGCATCATACGGGCTAAAATAAAATATCTGCAACAGCTTAAGGTTCTGCTTCTTTAGGGCTTCTCCCTGCAGCAGACCTTTTTTTGCCTCCGTCTGATAGTTCTTTATCAATGTATGCCAGTCGCAGATATAGGACTCATACCGGTTCAGATCCGCGATCTGTAACCACTGCCGGATCTTTACCTTTGTTTTATTCTTTGCCTTACATTCATGAACCTGCAGAATATAGGAAAAGCCCTGTTCTTCATAAAGTCTTCCCAAAGGAAACAGCCGGCAGATTCCCGGACGTTGTTCATGGATCCTGCATCGTCCCTCGGGATTCAGATAGAGGCAGCCACCGGTAGCCTCCTGCATCTTCAGATTCGGCAGAATCACACCATCTACAACATTCAGTTCTACTGCCTGTGTCAACAGTTCTTCCATAGACTGGTGAAGGCCGGTTGTCAGCCGATAGATGTCCATAGGATCCAGCACAATCGATTCTCCCATATTATGACAGCAGGCGGAACACCCCCTGCAGTCATTACATCCCACCTTTACCAGATCTGTAGATTTATATTTTCTTCCGTCTGTCCACTCGGACAGATCCCAGTTTCGTTCCATATTGCTTCCCTTATCCCTTCATTCCAGTCTCCAACCTATCGTTTCGGAGTTCCTATTATCATATCACAAATTCCGTTCAAAACCAAATATGCAACCAGCCAATTTTTAATTGAGATTTACACTTTTTTCCGCTATAATATGGATAGTTATATTAAGGAAGGAGTTCTTTATGCGAATAGCAATCGTAGATGATCAGTTGATCGACCGTGACAACTTAAAACAACTACTGCCCGACTGTCTTTTAACACTTGGGTTTCCAATCTCACAGTTGGATACCTATACCGATGGTCAGGAACTATTGGCAAACTTTTCTTCCGGTCAGTATGATCTGATCTTTCTGGATATTTATATGAACCACCTGAACGGCATCGAAACTGCCAGAGGGATCCGTACCACAGATACTGACGTCAAGCTGATTTTTATCACCTCCTGCAACGAGTTTGCTGCAGAAAGCTACTCTGTTCAGGCTGATTATTATCTTTTGAAACCCTATACCAAACCCGATCTGGATCGGGTTCTGAATCACATTCATCTGGAAACCTATGAGAGAAATCGAGTTATCCAGTTTCCTCAGGAACAGTGGATTCCGGTTCATTCCATCGTATATACCTCTTATTATGGGCATTATGAAACGATGCATATGAAAGACGGTTCTACCATACGCATCCGGATGTCACATGGGGACTGCCAGAAGCTCTTAGCTTCCTTTTCCTGCTTTATCGCCTGCAACAAGGGCATGTTAGCAAACATGGAAATGATCGATCGGATGGAAGAAAACGGATTCACTCTGATCACCGGAGAATATATTCCTATCAGCCGAAGACGTTATAATGAAGTAAAAACCAGCTATTCCCAGTTCCTGATGCAGTACTTACGCCAGAGGAGGTAGTCCCTTGCCAGAACCATTTCGTTTATTTGAGATCATACTATATGCTATTATCAGCTTTATTCCATATCTGTTACTGGCTTTATTCTCTTTTCGTCATTCCTTTCGCTTTTCAAAGCCTGTTACCGGACTGCTCGTTATCATCCTTACCCTGATGCAGATCGGTTTTACGATAGCCAACAGCTTATCGTTTGGAATTTCCGCCTCCCTGCTCTCTATTTGCAGCACCGTCAGCTATGGTGTTTTCTTTTTGCTGGCTGTAAAGGAGCATCCCGGAAAGCTTTTATTCGTTTTACTCATGGTATCAAATATCGCTAACTTTGTTGTTGTGGCCGGAAAGTGCCTCGAGGGTATCCTGTTTCCCGCAAATGCATATAATCGTAATAGCTGGAGTTTTTCCCTTACGTCGGTTCTTGTCTTGTTGATCATCTATCCGTTTTTACTTTTGTTTTTGAAAAACTATTTGAGTCCCGCTATTTCTCTTCAAACACAGCAGCCGATCTGGCGATATCTCTGGATCATCCCTGCCACCTTTTATCTGTTCTGGTATCACAGCCTCTACTTTACTTCCCTGTCTTCGATGGAGATGGCTCTGAATCCGGTCAACACGCTATTTACCTTTTTGATCAATCTGGGAGCAATTCTGGTATACTATGTGATCGTTATGCTGATTCAGGAGTCCCAAAAGAATCTGGAACTCAATAACCAGAATCACTTATTAGCGATCCAGACCCTGCAGTATGAGGCTCTTACGGATCGTATGGAGGAAACCCGTCGTTGCCGCCATGATCTTCGCCAGCATATCAATACGATTACCTCTTTGGTTCAGAACGAAGCCTATGATCAGCTCCTGCCGTACCTCAATCAATATCAGTCCGATACCGCACTTGCAAAACCGGTCCTGTACTGTAAGCATATTTCCTTAAACGCACTGCTCAGCTACTACGCCCAACAGTTTCAGGAAAATCATATCCGGTTCCAGTATTCCGTTTTCCTTCCGGAGACTCTTTCCATATCCGATACTGACCTGTCTGTATTATTCGGAAACCTTTTAGAGAATGCTTTGGATGGATGTATGACACTCCCGGAGGAACAACGGGAACTGCGTTTAAATACCTCATTAGCCAATCAAAATTCACTGGTTTTAACACTGGATAACCGCTTTGAGGGATCTTTTCGAAAGGATGGACTTCATTTTCTTTCTACAAAGCATCAGGGAACCGGTATCGGAACGGAATCTGCCCGTGCGATCGTGGAGCGCTACCATGGCGATATTACATTTAATATCCAGGATAACTGGTTCTGTGTATCCGCCGTCTTATATCTGTAAAACTCGAATTCTTCATTTTTTCTAAAGATTTACCCCTTGTATGCTTTCCTTATTTTGGTTACAATAGCAGAAGAATATGGAACTTGGGAGATGAATCAATGACTACACAGATTATCGCACATCGGGGAGCCTCCTATCTGGCAAACCATGAAAATACAATTGAAGCCTATCAGATTGCACTGGATATTCACACAGACTGTATCGAATTTGATGTTCGTCAAACACTGGATAAAGTCCTGGTCCTGTTTCATGATGAGCAGTTAAATGGAGTATCTGTCAAAGCACTCACCTATCACCAGCTATGCGTACAGTCGGAATCACTGGGCTATCACATTCCTACTCTGGAAGAAACACTGAAGCTCTGTCAGAAGAAGGTGCATCTTCTGGTAGAACTGAAGGAAGCCGGATATGAAAAACGAGTTCTGTCCTTGTTGCAGACCTACTTTTCTTACGATGAATATTCGGTTCAGTCCTTTCTGGATATCGTTGTCCGCAGAGTTAAGCATATTGATCCACAGGTTCATACCGGCCTTCTGCTTGGGGTTGAACATGCAGATCTCAATGTTCGCTTTAACGAATTCTTTCCTGCCCGGCGTCTGCGGGAATGTATGGCAGACTTTGTATCTGTTCATTATCGCATCGCCACACCGGACTTTCTCTTTCGTATGAAGGGCATCGGCTTTCCGGTATATGTATGGACCGTTGACGAACCACGTATGATCACACGGTTTCTGGAGGAGGAATCCGATGGTATCATTACAAACCGCCCGGATGTCGGTTTGTATCTCCGTACCCGGCATGAACGTGAAAAGGAACAGTCGGATGAACGGAAAACCCGTACCTACAATCTGATGAAACACGGATTTCGGAAACTAACCACAAAGAGATCAAAACAAAAAAACGGTTCTCAGTCAAATAACTGAGTGCATAAAAATAAGAAGCACCTGCATGCTTCTTATTTTTTATTCTCTGTATGATCAACCTATATCCTATTACTTCGACTTAGTAAGCGATCTCACCGGTTACACCATCTGCTGTATAGTAAATCTTACCGGTCTCAGGCTGTACATATACATTCAATGCCTTAATTGCAGAAGCCTTCTTACCGGTTGCTTCTACAACTCTTGCAACGATATCGGATGTTGATACCTGACTACCTGCATACTCGATAAATACTTCCTCTGTTGCCTTAGTCGTTGCCTTCTTTGCAGGAGCTTTCTTTGCTGCCGGCTTCTTTGCTGCAGCTGCCTTTGGAGCTTCCTTCTTTACTTCAGCTTTTGCTGCTGCCTTCGGAGCTTCCTTCTTTACTTCAGCTTTTACTGCTGCTGCCTTCGGAGCTTCCTTCTTTACTTCAGCTTTTACTGTTGCTGCCTTTGGTGCTTCCTTCTTTACTTCAGCCTTTCCTGCTGCTGTCTTAACATTCTCTTTATCTACTGCTTTAGCATCAACCTTAGTTGTCTTTGTAGTCTTTGTGGTACTCATATCTCTTTCCTCCATCTCTTATTCCATAAGATAAATTATAAGTTAGCTTGATAATACCCCATTTTTTCTGTCTTTGCAAGTCGAACGCTAATTTTCTCAACTATTCAACAACGACTTCCCTTTTTCAGAATGTTATGCAGACAATATGCACAAAGTACAATTTAACCAAAATATCTCTTTAATAATCCGGCAAATGCCTTACCATGGCGGGCCTCGTCTCTTGCCATCTCATGAACAGTATCATGGATTGCATCCAGATTCGCAGCCTTTGCTCTCTTCGCCAGATCGGTCTTACCTGCTGTTGCACCATTCTCGGCTTCTACACGCATCTCCAGATTCTTCTTCGTGCTATCGGTAACAACCTCACCTAACAGCTCCGCAAACTTTGCTGCATGCTCTGCCTCTTCATAAGCAGCCTTCTCATAGTACATTCCAATCTCCGGATAGCCTTCCCGATAAGCGACTCTGGACATTGCCAGATACATTCCCACCTCAGAACATTCTCCGTTAAAGTTAGAACGCAGATCCTCCAGAATATCTTCACTCACACCCTGTGCTACACCAACTACATGCTCGGATGCCCATGTCATCTCTCCGCTCTGTTCTACAAACTTCTCTGCCGGAGCCCCGCACTGTGGACATCTCTCCGGTGCCTGATCTCCTTCATATACATAACCACATACTGAACATACAAACTTCATCCTTTTTTCTCCTTTTCTTTTTTATTTATTATCTGGGATTAATTCAAAATCAGTAATCATTACTGTTTTTATCATAATAACAAGTACGTACGTTTTTGTCAACTACTATCTTTACTGCTTTAACAACTGAACAATCTCATTCATATGCATTCCATTGGAGCCCTTCACCAGAATCACATCCTCCGGCATCAGGGTTCCCATCAGAAACATCACAGCCTCTTCATTCTCTGTAAATGTAGCAGTATCGATTCCACTTCCACTATCCTTGATCGCATCTACGATTGCTCTTGCACGGGTTCCGACTACCAGCACTTCATCCAGTGGAAGCTTTGCGATATACTGTCCCACTTCATAATGATATCGCAATGAGTTCTCGCCTAATTCAAACATATCGCCCAGCACTGCGATCCGTTTTCCGGTTGTCTCAATATGACAGAGGACATCCAGGCTGGCACGCATGGAATCCGGGCTGGCATTATAGGTATCATCGATGATCGTATACCGATTCTCCAGCTTTATAATATTCTGTCTCAGACCATGAAAATGTGCAAACTCTTTTGCTGCCGCCTCCATTGAGACGCCACTGACATCCGCTACCGCCATAGCTGCCATACAGTTTAGTACATTATGCTTTCCCAGCACACTCAGTTCAATCGGAACTCTTACATTTCCGTGTACACACTCAAAGTAGCTTCTTCCGTTATCATACTGTATACTCTCTGCCCGATAGTCACACCAGTCCTGTGTGCCATAGTAATAGACCTTACAAGGTAACTGTCCCTTCATCTCTGCCAGCATAGCATCGTCACCATTTAAGAACAAAGCCCCATTGGGATCCATGCCATCGATAATCGACAGCTTTTCACGCCGGATATTCTCTCTGGTCTTTAGCTGTTCGATATGTGCCACTCCTATCGTGCTGACTACTGCATATTTTGGCTTAATCATATCTGACAGAATATGAATCTGTCCGGGTTCACTCATTCCACACTCCAACACAGCAACCTCATTCTGTGAATGGATCCTGCATAACATGATCGGAACACCGATCTGGCTGTTAAAGTTCTTCTGGGTTTCGAATACGTTCCGTTCACTTCCCAGTGCAGTTGCAATCATATTCCGGGTGGTTGTCTTTCCCACGCTTCCAGTAACGGCAACGACCGGAATGGTAATCCGTTTGCGGATCCATCTTCCGATATCCTGTAATGCCTGCTGAGTATCTGCCACCTTAATATACGGCTTCTCGGCGGATACCGCATAATGCTCCGATGTAAGTGTTGCAGAAGCGGTCTCCAACACGGATTCTATAAACCTGTGCGCATTCACCTTTTCTCCGATGATCGGAACAAACAGATCTCCTTCCTTCGCTTCTCTGGAATCAATACAAATATCACGAATAACCGTATTCTCATCTCCACACAAAAGCGTTCCCTGTGTGGCCTCCAGAATATCCCGAACTGTCACATTCTCCATGATGCCTCTCCTTTATCTTCTTAATTCAGATTCATGCAATGTCTTATATAAATATCTGGCAACTCCATCCTCTTCATTGCTTGGGATCACACGGTCTGCCAGATCCTGAATCTCCATAGTTGCATTCGATACAGCGTATGTCTCATCACATACCCGAAACATTTCTTTGTCATTTCCACTATCGCCAAATCCAACTACATAGTCATAACTGCCCCATTCCTTAATCGTCTGCAGGGCTTGTGCTTTTGATGCCATATCACTGTAGATCTCCAGGAACATCAACTCTTCATTATAAACATCCTCATAAAAGATCGCATGGGCTCCGCGTACCGCCTGCAGATCCCGGTACAGCCCTTCCAGAAGCTCTCTGCGTTCGCGCAGGCAAAAGTATATAACACCCTTTCCCGCACAGATGCTCAGATCATCCACCTCTGTAAACACCTTATCATACTTCATGATCCGCTCATTTCGAAACTTATTAAGTGATCTGGACTCCACACTGTCATAGTAGGTTTGCAGTTCTCCCTGTTCCATCGTATACATGAAGCACTGCAGCTGGTGGAGCTTAATGATTCCCAGAACCACCATAGCCGTCTCACGACTGATATAGTGGATCTTAATGTACTCCTGTCTGACCGGATGATAGACTAACACTCCGTTCATCATCGCATACGGAACCTGAAGTTTCACCGGTTCCATAATCCGCGATACCGTTGCCGGAGTTCTGGCTGTATTGATCGTAAAATGAATGCCTTCCTTAATACACTGATTCAGCTTTTCAACCGTCTTTGCCGACAGATCTCCCCGCTGATTCAGCAACGTACCATCCAGATCACTGACATATAACTTTTTCATTCGATACCCCCATCGTATACAATATCCGTGTAACTGCTCATAGACTCATTATATCGCTATCATCCTGTTTCCACAAGGACATTTTCAGGTTGCCGGTTTCCCGCTTCTCCGCTTCCAGAAGTCCTTTTCTACCTGTTCAATCTGCTGCAAATCAACCACCTGATAGTCTGCCCATTCCCGCGGAAACATCTGCCGGGTAGCCGGACTTAAGAATCGTTCATCCAAAAGCAGGATCATCCCCTCATCCTCCTGTGTTCGTATGACTCTGCCGGCCGCCTGCAGTACTTTATTCAGACCCGGATATAAATATGCATACTCATATCCCTTTCCTTCCTTTTCCTCAAAGTACTGTCGCAGAATCTCCCGTTCATTACACACCATTGGCAGACCGGTTCCGACTATGATTGCTCCAATCAGCCGCCTGCCGGTCAAATCGATTCCTTCCGAAAAGATTCCACCCATCGTACAGAAGCCCACAACGCCTTCCCCTTCGAATTCCTGTAAGAAGGCCTCCCGCTCCTCTTCCTTCATATGCGGATTCTGACATAACAGTTTTGCTCCGTTTGGCAGTCCTTTTTGTAAGGCCAGAGCAGCAACCTCTTCGAGCATCTTATAGGACGGAAAAAATACCATATAGTTTCCCATTCTTCCCCGTACCACTGTCTGAATATAGGTATAGATCTTCTCGTATTCCTCCGGCCCCCTTCGGCTGTAACGACTGCTTACATCCCGGCCGATCAGGAGACACCGCTTCTCGGCATCAAACGGGGAATCAATATAAACAGCATAGTCCTCCTCCCGGCTTAGCAGCTTCTTATAATATCGGATCGGAAGCAATGTTGCCGAAAAGAAGATCGTAGACCGTCCCTTCTCCAGACAGTTTTGCAGATTCGCCGATGTATCAACACAATACAGCTTTATCCGAAAGGACTGTGCATTCACCTGTTCGCAGTAAATAACATAATGCTCATCCACACGATCATAGATATCCAGAAATTGATAGATTCGGAAATAGAACTCCAGAAGCTTCTCCTCCTCCGGAAGTCCACGATGCAGCTCCAGAAACTTCTCGTATTCTCCCAACACCGCCATCAGCTTCAGTGCAAAGGTCTGGATGGAATCCAGCAGCTGATATCCATTGCACTGCTTCTTCCACTCCAGCAGAATCTGATTACAGTCATTTAATCGTCTGGCAAGTCTTACACTATATGGCTTCACCAGACGTCGAATCTCTAAGAATTCTTCTTTGAACAGCTCTGCGGAATACATACTGCCGGCACGTTCATATAAGTTATGGGCTTCATCTACCAGAAAGATATAGTCTCCCTTAACCCCTTCTCCAAAGAATCGCTTCAGATTCACCCGAGGATCAAACACATAATTGTAATCGCAGATAATCGCATCCACCCAAAGACTGATATCCAGACAAAACTCAAACGGGCAGACCTGATGTTTCTGAGCATATTGCATTATGGTCTCCCTTGTAACATTCATTTCGTGGGTAATACAGTCGTAGACCGCCTCGTTTACACGATCATAATGCCCTTTTGCATACGGACATGCATCCGGATTACAGTTGCTCTCCTCCAGAATACAACTCTTTTCCTTTGCCGTAATCACGACTGAGGACATAACCAGTCCCTCTGCCCGTAAACGATTCAGACTCTCTACAGCAACTGTTCGCGTAATCGTCTTCGCTGTCAGATAAAACAGCTTATCTCCCATCTCCTGTCCCATTGCCTGAACTGCCGGAAATATCGTTGCCAGTGTCTTACCGATGCCGGTCGGTGCCTGCACAAATAATGGTATCCCCTTGCGAATCGCAGAATAGACCGATACCACCATATCTCTTTGGCCCGCCCGATAATCATATGGGAAACCGACTCCCGATATAGATATCTGTCTTTGCCTCCGATGTTCGTATGCATATTCTGCCCATATCATATAACGATCAATGACACTGTCAAACCACTCCTTTAGTTCCGTATATTCCAGCTCCTCCTGAAACCGCCGGATATCTTCGGTCTCCAGATTGCAGTACGTCATCTGCACCGTTATTCTTTTTTGTTCCTGTTGTGTCGCATAGATATAGGCATAAACCCTTGCCTGTGCCAGGTGTACAAAAACAGGCGTTTCCATATCTTCCACATCGCGGTATACGCCCTTA
Source organism: uncultured Clostridium sp. (assembly GCA_900539185.1). GTDB lineage: Bacteria > Bacillota > Clostridia > Lachnospirales > Lachnospiraceae > CAG-632. Next base: position 107,797 of record UQBG01000005.1, on the reverse strand, counting down.
ATCTCATCAATAGTCACCTGTCCGTCCTTCTCCAGAATACCATCTGCTCTGCCTTCTATCCGCATAACAAAATGTGCCATTGGCAATTCAATTGCCAGCGGCACTTCACTTCGGTAATAGCTCCCCATATTCTTTTGAATCTTGCGATGCATACGGCTGCCTGCCTCCATCGCATCCTTTTCCGACACCCGTCTTCTGTTATCAATGTCCCCTTCCCGAAGGACAAACTCTACCAGATTCCGAACGGATAGCTTGATCTGCTCCATATACCTCTCTTAGATATCTCCTTTATGAAAATATACCTTTATCTGCTCCTTCTTATCATCGATTCGTTCCTTGACACCCTTTCCAAACGGACTTCTGGATATAAAACTAAATGCCAGATCTATAAAATAAATCCAGATCAATGCATTAATAACCGGGAATCCGATCCGAACCGGAAGCAGATTGATCAGTATCTGTACCTTTGGCTGAATAAAGGCAAATACCAGTACAACCAGTCCCCCCCATGCTAACGAAATCGGAAGACATACCCTGCCTCGGATATTCAACGGAAAATCTGTATAATCCCACAGCTTCTGATGAAATGCTTTTTCCAGAATCACCGCTGTTATATATTCCAGTATGGTCGCATACAGCATACCTGCCAGATACAACCAAACCCAGTGTCCATCCAACGGTTTCATTGCAAAGTAGATGAACAGCCACGCAACTCCATAAATCGTACAGATCGGTCCTTTATTAAAGCCCCGGTCAAATACCGGACGCTTCTGCCGAATCGTCTCAAATATACACTCCATAAACCAGCAGGCAAAGCCGTAAAAAAAGAATGAATAGGCTGTATGATAAAAATCAATTCCCATAAATTCTGTAAAGAATATTTGCTTTAACATCTGCATCCACCTCTCTTATCTCCTTGCCCGTCTATCGATCGTATACGATCTGCCGGGCAATCGTATCTGCCTGTTCCTTCCCCTTCAGGATCTCAGTCAACGCCAATGCAAAATCTATCGCCGTTCCCATGCCCCGGCTCGTAATAAATGTTCCATCCGTAACCACACTGTCATAACAAACCTCTGCACCAACCAGACCGGACTCCATACCCGGATAGCAGGCTGCTCTTTTCCCGGTTAACAGTCCCTTCTCACCATATACTGTCGGTGCTGCACAGATTGCTGCCAGATATATCCCATCCTCTGCACTGCTCCGGATCAGAGAATCCAGACCTGCATGTTCCTTTAAATGCAGGGTTCCCGGCATTCCACCCGGCAGTATCAGCATCTCTGCCGCCTCCAGTCCATCTTCATATGTAAGATCTGCCATAACCTCTATCTTATGGGCACCAACCACATTCCGCCTTCCCATAATCGATACGGTCTGAAGTTCAACACCTGCTCTGCGCAGAATATCTACGACGGTCAGTCCTTCTACCTCTTCAAATCCATCTGCCAAAAACAAATAAACCATAATCTATAACTCCTTTGTCCTATCTTGCATTCATCTTCTAATATGTTTATAATCAGAATCAGAAAAAAAGTCAATATACAACACTTACGAATTTTGATCGATTTTCTTACAATATCAACATACGGCCTGTATGTATAATCTATGTGAAAGCGAGTGAATAATCATGGAAATAGAGCGTAAATTTCTCATTCGAACCCTGCCGGAAAATCTTGATACCTACCCTTGCAGCGAGATTGAACAAGGATACCTTTGTACTCAACCGGTTCTGCGCATTCGTCGGAATAACGACCGTTACATCTTCACCTATAAGTCTGCCGGTCTGATGAGCCGGGAAGAGATCGAATCTCCGCTTACCCGGGAGGCCTATCTGCATTTACGCGAGAAATGTGACGGTCACCTCATCTCCAAGACCCGTTATAAGCTGCCGGACACCCATGGCTACACCATCGAGCTGGATATCTTCCATGGTGCTCTGAACGGTCTCTGTCTAGCGGAGGTTGAATTTCCAACAGAAGAAGAAGCATTGACGTATCAGCCCCCTCTCTGGTTCACCTGTGAGGTCACCAATGAAGCCACCTTCCATAACAGCCATATCTCCGGTACGGATCCGGCCGTTACTCTCCTTTCCGCCCGTCAGAAGCTCGAACAAGCATAGAACTCATACCTCTGGTCATATAACTGCAGGTTATGAAGATTCCAACGATACTTCCCACATAGTATAGAATTGAGAATCCGATTACCTGCAATACCGATTCCAGCAGAATCTCTACAGACTTTGCATACATGGCAATCAAATAGATCTGGCCAAACTTCAGATTCAGCTTTAAAGCCCGATTCATCAGATATCCAAACAATGCAAAGAACAATGCACTGATCAGATATGCGATCATGTTATAAATCAGATTTGCCACTCCCATTACAATCAGATACCCCGGTGCCATCTGATACACCATCTGATTATTCAATGTAATCATATTGAATGATGACAGATCCAGCGGTGCGAGTGCCTGATTACATACAACATTCGTTCTGCTAACCATATATACGATTTTTAAAGTATTTCCATCATCCAGCGTTGCTTCCTTCTGTTCTGCATCAGCCTGTGTATAGGCATCTACGGATGTATCGATGTACAGATAGACGCCATCCCGGTTCAGTTCAAACGGAAGTTCCATATCCAGCTGTCCCTGTTCAAAGGTAAACTGCGGAAACCACTCTGTAATCAGTTCCTTCAGGCCTCCCATACTCTGCAGATACGCTGTCAACGGAATCACATACTGAATCACCGTTATCAGAACGATTAGCACCAGAAAGTAGCATAAATGCTTCCCCCATGACTGTTGAAATAAAGACTTATACCACAGCGGCTTGCTCAGAGCAATCCTGATCTGTTCTGTAAAGCTTATTCGATTCGTTGTATCCTTCATATCTATCATCCTTCCACAAGATTCCTATTGCTCTGTTGCTTCTTTGGTACCTTTACGGTTACAATCGTTCCTACTCCGTACCGGCTATTCACTTCTATTACGCCTCCCACGGATGCTTCGAGTCTCTGCCGGACCGTTTTCATACTTGTTGGCGTATCCTTATGATACAGCATATCCGTATCAAATCCGGCACCCTCATCTACGATCTGGATCGCATAAGAATCCCGGCGTTCATAGCTTCGTACAATGATCCGTCCCCGATTTCCATTTTTACCGATTCCATACTTTGCTGCATTTTCTACGATTGCCTCAATCGAACGGGACGGAACGAAAAAGTCATGCAGCTTATCCTCGATCTCGATCTGCAGTCCGGGCATTCGCATCCTTTGCAGTTCCAGATATGCCACTATATGCTCCAGTTCCTGAGCAAACGGAATCAGTTGTTCCTTTCGGACTGAATCAAAATTATAACGGAGATACTTTGAAAATGCAAATACAAATTTCGCTGTATGCGGTGCCTCCCTCTTTGTGATATTTAAAAGACTGTTCAGTGCTGCGAACAAAAAGTTCGGATTCATCATCGCCACTGCCTGTGCTCTCTGTCCTTCGTAGCCTTCTTCTGCCTGTATCACCTGCTGTCGGATCTGCTCCATTATGAGCCGGATCACCAGCCATATCAGCAAAAACATATATACAACCACTGCCATCTGCCAGAAGGTACTCTCCTGCTGATAGAGATGATTCGGTCGAACAAACAGGTCGATTCCACCTGCTATCACCAGCAAACTCTGTACAATCGTAATAGCCCGCAGTTCCCTCTGCTGATAACGCAGCCATCCAATCGCCATAATCACAGTATACAGAAGAAATCCAATCCGATACAATCCCCCCAGCACTTCATAGGACTGTGAGAACTCAACAAGTCCCAGTAGCTGAAGAATCACGGCTGTAACATACGCCAGTGCCGTTATCATCATCCCTCCGTCTACCAGCATCGTCATCCGTCGTCGCTGCATATATCCGCGTAAAAACAGCAGATATACAATCGGGATCAGCATCCGGGTCAGGATATGAACCAGCCACCAGCTATATCCATGTGCAGTCATATCGGTTATCACCGGATTTCCGCTAATACTCCACAATCCAACCAAAACCAGCAGAACCACATAATACCGGAGACGCATCTCCTGTTTTTCCAAAAGTCTCTGTCCGGCAGCTATCACAACTACACCTATTGTCAGCAGGAGCAAAAGGATCATTCCGATCGTCGCAACCCCACTCTGTCTCCACTGTTGATAAATCAATGCGCTTTTGCTTCCCTCAAACACCTCCGGGAACAAACCGGAATACGAGCCGTATTCGGAAATCTGTGTGATCGTAAGCAGCTGACCTGCATACTGTACATCGATCGGCACATAGTTCCAATGTGGAACCGGTGACCGATTCCATGGGCGCACCTCATCGACTCCATACTGATACAAAATGGTATCTCCTACCTTTACCTGCACCTGATTATAGACCGATCGGAATGCAATTCCATAGTCTCCGGAAATCTGCTCCGGAAGAAAGTGAGAAATGCTCACCGGTTCTCCCTTTTGCACTTCCAGATTGCATGGCAGATCCACTGCACTGTCATAATCATCCTCTGTACGGATGATCCATGCATCGTTCATCTCTGTCACATCCGGCATTCCACTGGTCTCCGCCGGTGTCCGATATAGAACACTGCCCAGAATCCCCAGCAGCACTGCCGTACTGATAACAATCGCTACTATACTATTTAATTGTGACCAACTTATGTTCTTCATGTCGATTTCACAGATCCTTTATACTCTTTTTGCTCTTTCTTTCGAAATCAGACCAATCCGTAGTGCTGCATCGCATGATACAGCCCATCTTCCTCGATTCCGTCCGTCACATATTCGACTGCCTCCTGTACCACTGCGGCACTTCCTCCCATTGCTACCGCATGCGCCGCATAGGTCAGCATCGGAAGGTCATTCGTACTGTCGCCAAAGGCATAACTGTTCTCTAACGGCAGTCCGAAATAATCTAACAGATACCGGATCCCGGTTCCCTTGCTATATCCGCAAGGAACGATTTCGCACATACCGTACTTTCCGTCCCTTCCTCGGTCAATATAATCAAACTGTCCTTTTATAAAGCTATGAAATACCTGCATATCCTGTTCAAGCGGAAACCATCCAGTAAACTTATCAAAATGGAAATCCGGATCTTCCACATCCAACATTGCCCGTCCGCTTTCCGAAAAATACCGGATCAGCTCCCGGTACTTCCGGTTTCCCTCCATAGAATGATCAAATGCATTCACATCGGAGGCTTCAAACAGGGTCGCCATATGGCACTGTCTGGTGATTGCCACCGTCTCTCTGCAGAGAGTCTGCGGCAACTGATTGTGAAAGAGTTCTTTTCCGTGATAATAGATATTGGTTCCGCATCCGCATACATAACCATCGAAGCCCAGATCCCGAATCATAGGTTCGATGTTCAGATATACCCGTCCGGTGTTTACAAACAGCAGATGCCCTTTCCCTTTTGCCTCTTGTATGCCCCGTCTGGTGCTTTCCGGTATCCGTCTGGTTCCATCCTCCGTCAATATAGTACCATCTATATCAAAAAACAGTATTCCTTGTTTCATGACATTCTCCTTTGTCTTCAATGCTATCAGTATAGCACATTTACACAGAAAAATAGAAGTCCTATATTTCCATAGGACTTCCATTATATTTCTTATCAAATTATTCATTTCGGATAGCTGCCAGCGGACTGAGCTTTGTTGCCCGCTGCGCCGGGAAGAAACCGGCCAGCATACCAACCAGCGTTGAAAAGATAATCGCTACCAATACCAGCCAGATCGGTATCACGGATATATTCTGCCCTTCATATCCTACCGCTGCCGGCAGGAACAGATTACATACAAACGATAAAATGTAACTGATAATCAGTCCGATGATACCACCGATAAATCCGATAAATGCTGCCTCTGTCAGGAACATGGCCCGAATATTACCCAGACTGCAGCCCAGTACCTTCATGACACCGATTTCCTTTGTCCGTTCATAGGTAGACATCATCATCGTATTAGCGATACCGATCGCTGCCACGATCAGAGAGATGGCTCCGATTCCACCCAGCACGGCTTCGATGATCAGCATTTCCTGCTGTGCCTGCTTGATCCAGTCACTTTCACTGTAGCACTGATATCCCATATCCGATATAGCCGTCATAACATCCTCTACATGATCCATATCATCTACAGATACAATCACCTGTTCATAACAAAAATACCTATATGGATTTCCATTTTTATCTGTCGGCTGTCCCGGTATCGCCTGTCCCCGATAAGTATCCTGCAGATACTTTTTCAGAGAATCAATATCCGTATATACATTATAAGAATAACTGTTATATCCGCTCGTTCCACCATCTACCAGTCCTACGATCGGAAAAATATTCTTTCTCGCCGGCTGTTCTACAGAATTTCCGTCTGAATCTGTTGTGTAGGTAGAGTCAAACTGTGTAAATACGGTCTTGTTCATTACGTCAACGGCCGGTTCGGCATCACTATCCGTATAATAGACGACATCGCCCATATCATTTGGATTATAAAACTGACTCGGCACACTGTTTCCCATCAACAGCTCCAGCTTTTTAGAATTTGCCGCCGGCAGTCTGCTTCCCTCTGCCAGCGGAATCTGTGCCAGATACTCCTGCGACACGCCGTAGATCTGAACCCAGTTCTGATATTTACCCTGTGACATATTTGCAGATACGGTGAGCATCGGTGTGACACTCTTTACATAATCCAGCTGTTCAAACTCTTTCACTTTATCATCATTTAACTGCTGATATGCTCCATCATTGCCCGATCCATAATTGTACACTTGTATATCTGTCATACTGCCCTCAGACTGAATCTGCCCCAGCATCGCACTTTTTAATCCGATACCCAGTGACAGCATGACTACAATGGATGCAGTACCTATCATAACACCCAGAATCGTAAGAACGGAACGTACCTTACGTTTCCACAGATTTCCTGCACTCATCGCCAAGATGTCAGAAAATCTCATTCCACATTCTCCTTATCTGAATCACTGCTTAACAAATCCTCATCCAGTTCATCTTCCAGTTCTTCTGCTTCTGCTGCAGCCTTCTTTTTCTTGTTCTTATTTACGACAATGACAATCACTACGACGATCACTGCAATCACTACCAGTACTCCGACTGCAATCAGTATCTTCGCAATCACCGGAAGCCCAGTTGTAGGCTCATCCATCGGATAATCATCGGTATTATCATCATAAGACATCTCTGTGACATATGCCGTCACCTCGTCTTCATAGGTGCACTCTTCTCCGGAGGAATCCTCATAGGTAATGATGAGCTTCAGTGTTCCATCATCCGTTGTCTCCTGAACACCGGTAACCGTAACATCTGCATAACCGGTAGCTCCTGCAGCGATATTTCCTACAAAGCTTTCTTCACAGTCTACACTGTCGCCCTCTACCTTTACCTGCACATTTGCCAGAGTACTCTTTCCCAGGTTATTGATACTGAAGCTGATGCTTCCCTGATCGCCTACACTTATAGTATCCGGCGATACTGTCACATCGGTAATCTTGATTCTGGCCTCCTGATATACCGGAATCGAGATATTCTCTGTTGCCTCGAACGGATTTGCCTCTCCGTCCTCATAGTTACAGGTAACGGTCAGCACATATGGCTTTGGATCCAACGTTGCCAGTGCTGACATTTCAATCTCCATATCGGTTGTCTTGCCGGATCCCAGACTTGATACAAACTCTGTACTGGAACCGGATACCGGAAGAAACTCTCCGTTTGCAGTCGTCAGGCTTACCTTCATATTGGAAACCGCAGTCCGCTTCGAAGTATTCTGCAGATGTAAGGTCAGCTTAAAGGTCTGACCTGCATATACCTTTTCTACGTCTGTCTCATATCCGGTAACAATCACCCGCGGAGTTGAAACGGCGGTTGCTTCTGTCGATGGTGCCGGTGCCTCCGTTGGTGCCGGTGCTCCTTCGAACTTCACATTAATGGTCTTGACTACCGTCAATGCCTGACCATCCTTTACATACTCAATATTAAATCCAACTGCCTGATAGCCGCTGGCTACATCTGTCCGAACCGTAAACCAATAATTTGCTGCCAGCTCCTTTGTGGTAGAATTTCCTTCTACTACCTGATACGCAGCATCGTTACTCTCAAATGGGAAAGTATCGGTCACTACCGGCGAAATACTGGTAATATAACCTTCTCCCTTTACCTTTGCGGTAAAGCTGATGGTGGTTCCGGTGCCATAGGTTGCTGCCGGTGCATTCACACCATTTAACATAATATCGGTATCCTGACCGGTTGTAACACCTTCTGCACCGGTTCCCGTACCCGTTCCGCTTCCGGCGCCTGTTCCGGCTCCCGGTGTTGTGCTGGTATATGTAACATAGCTCGGAACCGTATATCCGGCTGTCGTTCCTACAAGTAATGCACCCATTGCCAACAGCACCAGTGCCTTACTGATTGTTTTTCCATTCTTTCTCATGTATTACTCCTCCTCACTGGCAGTCACTGCCGCCGTTTTCCACTTCTCTGTATTGTCCTCGATCTTTAGGATCTTACCATCTCTGATATGGATAATACGATCTGCATACGATGCCAGATGATTATCATGGGTTACCATGATCAGTGTCTTATGATGTTTATTCACAACATTCCGCATCAGATTCATCATCTCAGCCGACGTCACAGAATCCAGATTACCGGTAGGTTCATCCGCAAATACAATATCCGGATCTAATACCAGTGCTCTCGCCATACCCACACGCTGCTGCTGACCACCGGACATCTGATTTGGTCGATGGGTCTTATACTTTTCCAGTCCGACCAGTCGGATCATACGCTCCGCCTTCTTTAGTCGCTCCTTCTTCGGAACTCCACGGAAGCTCAGTGGCAGTGCTACATTTTCAATAGCATTCATCGTTCCCAACAAATTAAACGACTGAAAAATGAACCCTACATGTTCCCGTCGAAATGCAACTAACTGGTTCTCATTCATCTTCTCGATATGTCTTCCACGAATCGCAATCTGTCCCTTTGTCGGATGCTCCAGTCCGGCTAACATATTCAGCAATGTGGACTTACCGGAACCGGATGTACCTACGATTGCGCAAAACTCTCCTTCATACACCTGAAACGATACACCGTTCAACGCCCGTACCTTATTCGTTCCGACTTTATATATCTTGTACAGGTCTTTCACCTCTACAACTACCTTTTTATCGTCCAACGCCTTCCCTCCTTCTCCTCGGTCTGGCGACTCTATCGCCGCTATCTTGTAGTATAGCACACGAAGATTCTACAATATATAGTATAAATCTATCGAAATTCTTAATTAATTCTTACAACCACTTCTGATACTTTGAAGGACCGTCTAAGAATACAATACCGATAATTCCCGCACCTGTATGTGCGCCAATTGCACACCCGACATAGTTCTCCAAAAATGAAACCTCTCCATACCGTTCCTTTATCATTTCCTCTACCCGCTTCATGGTATCATAATCATCTCCATGGCACACACCAAAGAGCTGTTCTCCCGGATTCTCACACCATTCTCCGATCAGTTCCACCATTCGTTTTAAGGATTTATTTCTTCCGCGCACCTTTTCAATCGCCTTTAAGGAACCATTTTCATCCATATGAATGATCGGCTTAATATCCAGAACTCCGCCCACTACCATACTGGTACGGCTGAGTCTTCCGCCTCGGAACAGATACTCCAGAGTCTCCACTGTAATGATATGCTTGATATGCTCCCTGTGATACTCCAGTGCCTCTACCACCGTATCCATATCGGCACCATGCTCCTGCATACGCAGGGCATAGTATACCAGAAGCCCAAACCCTAAGGATGCACACTTTGAATCAACAATGGTAATCTGCCAGTCCGGAAACTCCTCCAGCAGTTCTTCCTTCGCCATACGTGCAGCATTGAAGGTTCCGGCTAAGCCGGTAGAAAAACAGACATATACCACCGGCATACCTTTCTCGGCATACGGCCGGAAATGCTCCTTAAACATATACGTATTGATATGATACGTAGAGATCTCTTTCTTTTCTCTCTGATACTGATAAAACTCCTTTGGAAATATCGTCTCTCCGTCAAAGTAGTCCCTGCCCTCCAGCACAACCGGTGTCGGGATGACATGAAGCTGATATTTCTCTATGATCTCCTTCGGCATATCCGTTGCCGAATCTGTTATGATTGTATACTGATTCCCTGCTCGTTCACTCATGCTTTATTACCTTTCTATCGTTTAATGACTCATTTCCGATATCTGCCTGTTTCTATAACTGTTCCAGATCCTGTATCCACATTGCAACACTGGCATCACTTGGCATTCTCCAGTCTCCTCTTGGTGACAGTGCTACCGTACCGACCTTTGGTCCATCCGGTACACAGGAACGTTTAAACTGCTGACTAAAGAATCTCCAGTAGAACTTCCTTAACCACTTTTCAATCGTATCTTTTCCATATTTATCCTGAAATGCATAGACTGCAATCCGATAAATCTTCGATGGTGCGAATCCAAACCGCATCATATAATACAGGAAAAAGTCATGCAGCTCATATGGTCCTACCACATCCTCTGTTTTCTGTACAATCTCCCCATGATCCGGCGGAAGCAGTTCCGGGCTGACCGGTGTATCCAGCACATCCAGCAGAACCCGTGTCAGTTCCTCGTCCTCACAGGTATCTGCCACATACTGTACCAGATGCCGAACCAGTGTCTTCGGAATCGATACATTGACTGCATACATAGACATATGATCGCCATTATAGGTTGCCCAGCCCAGTGCCATCTCCGACAGATCACCGGTACCGATTACCATACCATTGCTCTGATTCGCCATATCCATCAGTATCTGTGTCCGCTCTCTGGCCTGACTGTTCTCATAGGTAATGTCATGCACCGCCTTGTCATGTTCAATATCCTGAAAATGCTGATCAACAGCCGGAACAATACTGATTTCCTTCAATGTAACACCAAGTGTGCGTGCCATTGTCAGTGCATTTTGATACGTCCGGTCTGTAGTTCCATAGCCCGGCATCGTAATACCCAGAATTCCCTTTCGATCCATGCCTGCCAGATCAAAAGCTCTGGCAGTCACCAGCAGTGCCAGAGTCGAGTCCAGTCCTCCGGACAGTCCGATTACCGCACTCTGACAGTTCGTATGCACCAGTCGCTTCTTTAATCCCATTGCCTGTAAGGTAAAGATCTCCTCACAGCGTTCGGTTCTACGCTGTTTATCGGATGGTATAAACGGCGTCTTTGCAAACCGGCGGGTAAGAACTGTTTCCTCAATCGGCATATCAAATGCAACCACCCGATAGTCCTGTGCTCCTTCACATTCATACGTATTCATACGTCTTCGTTCCACCGACAACTTCTTTATATCTATCTCTGTAATAACCATCTGATTGGTAAACCGCCGGCTCTCTGCCAGTACCGTTCCATTTTCACAGATCAGGTTATGTGCACTGAATACCACATCTGTGGTAGATTCCCCTTCCCCTGCATCCGCATAGATATAGGCACTAATCGTACGTGCAGACTGCGCACTTACCAGCTGTCTCCGATAGCCTTCCTTTGCCGTTACCTCTACGCTGGCAGATGGATTGCATAGCACGGTTGCTCCTGCCAGTGCATGGGAAACAGACGGCGGATTCGGCACCCACAGATCCTCACACAGTTCACATCCTATGGTAAACTCCGGCATCTGTGTACACCGGAATAGCAGCCGGGTTCCAAATGGTACAGTCTGACCGGCCACCTCAACTTCCCGAACCTGTGCATTTCCTCTCGTAAAATGACGAACCTCATAGAACTCCGAATAGTTCGGCATATACGTCTTCGGAACCAGCCCCAGCAATCTTCCCCGGTACAAAAATGCTGCCACATTATACAGCTTACAGTCTATCGAAAGCGGAAGTCCCACTACGATCATCATCGGCAGATGCTTCGTCTTTTCTAACAGCCAACGCAGTCCTTCACCGGCACCCTGCAGCAAAGTCTCCTGTAAAAACAAATCCCCACAGGTGTATCCGGTCAGGCAAAGCTCCGGCAATACAAGCAAACGCACCTGCTGTCCGGCTGCCTGCTCGATCTCCTTTAAGATCTGTTCCCGATTATATGTGCAGTCAGCCACCTTTATATGCGGAGTTGCCGCTGCTACCTTTATATATCCGTCCTTCATGGAATGCTCCTCTCTGCTTATCCAAATATCTACAGGACATTATCGCATAAAAAAGCCGCATCTGCAACTGACAGATACGGCCTTCCTTCTACATTATTTCCTTTTTTCACAGCGATTATGCGATCACATCACTCATATTGTACAGCCCTGCCGGCTTTCCTGCCAGATACTTTGCTGCTTCAACCGCACCCTTTGCAAATACTGCCTTGCTGTATGCTGTATGCTTAATCTCGATCACTTCATCGGTTCCGGCAAAGATCACCTCATGCTCTCCGACGATTGTTCCGCCACGAACGGCTGAAATGCCCAGTTCCTTCGCATCCCGCTTCTGTCTGCGCTGGCTTCTGTCATAGATATACTCATACTGATGATCCATTACTTCATTCATAGAATCTGCCAGTGCAATGGCTGTACCGGATGGTGCATCCAGCTTCTGGTTATGATGCTTCTCTACGATCTCTACATCATATCCCGCCGGGCCGAATACCTGGACTGCCTGCTGTAACAGCTTCATGATCGTATTGATCCCCAGTGACATATTCGCAGACTTTAGCACTGCAGTCTTTCCTGCCACCTCTGAAACCCGGTTTAGCTGTGCCTCACTTAATCCCGTTGTACACAGGACAACCGGAATTTTCTTTTCCTCTACATAGTCTAACAGGCCATCCACTGCTTTGGCTGTTGAAAAATCAATGATGACATCTGCCTCTACTGTACAGTCCTTGATATCTGCAAATACCGGATACGGATTCTGAATGCCATCATACACATCGATTCCGGCTACGATCTCTACCTGTTCATCTCCGGCTGCAATTCCTGTAATTACCTGACCCATCTTGCCGTTACAGCCATTCATAATCACTCTTACCATGATCTTCTTCCTCCATGTATCATTCTATGTAGCACCTTATTCTGCTACCTATAACACTCCGTACTCCTGCATTGCCTTCTTCAGACGTTCTACGTTCTGTGGTTCCATCTCTGACAGAGGCATTCTCAGCTTACCACTGCATAAGCCTAACAGTTCCACTGCCTTCTTAACCGGAATCGGATTCACTTCACAAAACAGGGCATTGCACAGTTCAATCGCCTTTAACTGCAGCTCTAACGCCCCCTTTGTATCACCTGCCAGATACTTCTTTACCAGCATATGGGTATCATTTGGAATAATATTCGAGGTTACGGAGATAACACCCTTTCCGCCCAATGAAAGAATCGGCACGATCTGGTCATCATTTCCGGAATACAGATCAATACAGCCCTGTGCCAGACTCATCAACTTCGCTACCTGTGAGATATTGCCACTGGCTTCCTTGATTGCTACGATGTTCTCTACATTCTTTGCCAGTTCTACCGCTGTTTCCGGCTGGATATTACATCCGGTACGGCTCGGTACATTATACATAATAATCGGAAGTTTAACAGAGTTCGCAACTGCTGTATAATGTGCGATCAACCCCTTCTGTGTTGCCTTATTATAATAAGGAGTTACCACCAGCAGTGCATCAACACCATACTTCTCCGCTTCGGTTGATAAATAAATGGCTGTTTCTGTACAGTTTGAACCGGTTCCCGCAATAACCGGAATCCGTCCGTCTACATATTCCACACACTTCTTAATACACTCCAGATGCTCTTCATGGGTCAATGTGGACGACTCACCTGTGGTTCCGCAGATGATAATCGCATCGGTTCCATTCTCAACCTGATAGTCTACCAGTTCCTTCAGCTTCTCATAGTTCACACTTCCATCTTCATGAAATGGGGTAACTAATGCAACACCTGCACCTTCAAAAATTGACATAACTCATTCCTCCTGTTAATCTCTTTCTCTCTACACAGAAAAAGGCCGACCTGAGAGCCGACCTGTAATTCTACGTAATTATAGTAATTATATGCGTAGCTCTCCATCTTACGATGACAGTCATACAGTTCTTCACTGCATGCCCAGAAACCTATCCTTAAGGCAGATACGTTCTTCGGCAATCTCCCTTTCGGTCTCCTTCCTCCACTCCTTACAGTGTCCAAAGACCTACTGATGATACTTGCACCTCTACTCCATGTATATCTAATTGTGATTATAGTATCACTCCGGTTTCCCGGTGTCAACCATAATATTCCTTACTTCACAGCTTCAATTCTGGTAACGGTATCCGCTTTTTCAAGAATCTCTTCCGGAAGAATCCGACCGGTAAGAAGAATCTCCATCGCACTGTCTTCTGCCAAATGCAGCAGCTCCATGATCTGCTCCACTTCTATGATTCCACTGTCTACCAGTCCCAGACTTTCATCCAGAATCAGAATATCGCATTCACTGGTCTGTATCACCTTCCGGGCGTAGTGGAACCCATTCATGATATTTGCCTTCTGTTCTTTCTGCTGTTCCGGCGTCAGTTCATCATAACACTTTCCGACCCGTTCAAAGCTCAGCATCTTAATCTCCGGCTCTAATCGACCCAGCAGATTATAGTCATCGGTATCACTTCCCTTTAAGAACTGGACAATGATCACTTCTTTTCCTGCACTGGCACCCTTGATGCCATATCCGATTGCCGCCGATGTCTTACCGATCCCCGGTCCGCAAATCACCTGTACCTTACTCATCTCGTCTCCTCCGAATTCCTTCAGTGCACATGCTATGAGCTACATTTTAACATATCCCGGCGTAAAAAGCTACTGCTTTATTCCAGACACTCCATCTTACTGACGGATACCTCATATGCCGTCTTACTGATCACCTTATCATTTCCCAGCTTCTTCTGGTACTCCCGGCTCTGGATTCGACCCCAGATTGCCACATGTTCACCGACGGACAGCTTCCCGGCAAAGCGCGCATTCCGCCCCCAACAGATGCATGGTATATAATCGGACTTTCCATAGGCACGATTGACTGCCAGCAAAACATCTGCGATCTCTCTGCCCAGCGGCGTCATCCGATAGACCGGCGGCTTGCAGATATATCCGTCCAGATAAATATGGTTTGGTTTGCTTATGTACTCATCGTCATCGATAAACTCGATTTCCCTGACAAACAGAGATAAAATCAGACGGTTTCTGGCCTCCTCATGCTTATTATACGAACGGAACTGTCCTCTGGCTTCCACCTTCCTGCCAATACAGTCCTCATCCACATCCATAATCCGGTCCGAAACCATCAGCGGGATCGTGTCGTAGGCGTCGCTCAAACGACTGACCAATACATCCACCATATAGAATCCTTCCCCAAATACCTCATGGCTAAATGTAAAGCCTGATACGATTTCCCCCGCAACTACTGCCTGATTGTTACTCAATAACTTCTCTGTCATACTTTTTTCTCCTTCCTTTACATTCCTTTCTCCCAAAGTCCTGTAAATCAATTCGTGTTGTGTACTATATAATAGTTATTCAAATTGATTGAAATGTATACCCCTAACAGTTAGACAAATCTCGCTGTTAGTTTCTCTTATCTGGTACAAATCGTCATAATCTCAGAAAATGTACATCTTTATAACGCATATACCACGGATCCCCTGCAGATGGTCTTCACCACTCTTCCCTTCAGAACCTTACCGTCATATGGTGTATTCCTTCCCTTGGATGCAAACTCTTCCGCGTTCACTACATATTCCATATCCGGGTCAAATATCGTGATATCTGCCAGTTTTCCCGGCTCTATACTGCCCCGTTCTTCCTGAATCCCGATTACCTTTGCCGGATTCCAGCTCATCTTTTCTACCATCTGAAGCGGAGTCAGAATTCCGGTATCTACCAGCGCTGTATACGTCAGGGACGCACTGGTCTCCAATCCAACGATTCCAAACGGTGCATGTACGAAGTCCTTGGCCTTCTCTTCCGCACTATGCGGTGCATGATCGGTAGAGATTACTTCCATAGTGCCATCCTGCAGTCCCCGGATCAGTGCCTGCACATCTTCTTCCGACCGAAGTGGCGGATTCATCTTATAGTTTGCATCCTCACGATCAATATCTGCATCGGTCAGTGTAAAATGATGCGGACACACCTCTGCGGTAACTGCGATTCCCAGTCGTTTTGCCATTCTCACCAGCTCTACACTTCCTCTGGTTGAACAGTGACACAGATGCAGATGTGTTCCATAATCACCTGCCAGAAAGATATCTCTGGCTGCAATGATATCCTCTACAGAGTTCGTGATTCCCGGCACCTGATATCTCTTCGAAGCAACTCCCTCATTCAGGACACCGCCCCGTACTAACGCTTTATCCTCACAGTGCGCCATCACAACGGCTCCCAGTTCTGCCGCCTTCTTCATCGCTTCTGCGTATAAGGTGACATCCATAACACTCTTGCCGTCCTCGGAGAATCCGATTGCGCCATGCTCCATCATCGCCTGCATATCCACCAGCTCGGTTCCATCCTGTCCGATGGTGATCGCTGACAGCTGTTCGACATGAATCGGTGCCGTCTCTTCTGCCTTCTTCCGGATATACTCCAGTGTCTCGACGGAATCTACAGCCGGCTTTGTATTCGGCATCGTACATACCGTAGTAACACCACCCCTGGCTGCCGCCCGTGCTCCGGTAGTAATATCTTCCTTATAGGTCTGCCCCGGATCCCGAAAATGTACATGCAGATCGATCAGTCCCGGCATCACATAACAGCCACTCGCATCGATCACCTGCAGATCGTTTTCCTCTGCTTCTGAAAACAGGTTCTTTCCAACCTGTAGAATATGCCGGTCTTCAACCAATACATCGGTCACTTCATCCTGTCCGGTTGCCGGATTCAACAGCCGTCCGTTTTTAATATATATCCTCATACGTTCCTCCATTCTGTTTCTTTTCCTACAGTCTCTTGGGTATCCCTATACTATCACAGAAGCTGTCGTTTCACAAATTCTTTTCTCAATTTTTGCCACAACTCTCTTGCGACCGTCAACCCACTTTGCTACAATAGGCAGGAGGTGAAAGGAATGTCCTGTCAGAATATGAAAAACTTCATATGTCTGCTATTGCTGACCGCTGTTTTATGCTCCGGTCTTTCTTCCGGACTTCAGGAAACAGCCAAATGCATGGTTCCGATCGCAACCGGTATTTTACATTCTGCCATTACCTCAGATGACGGTCCGGAACATTCCTCCATCTGTACAGAAGAACTTCTGGGACGTCAGCCGGTTTTACAAGGTCTTCGCCGTGGGAGACAGGCATATGCTTCTCTTCGCCTGCGGATCGAAGTTTTACTTGCATCTACGGTACTTCCTCACCTATATACGGCACCGTTTTTCTATAGCCGGATCCCGGATTTCCATCCTGTGGTGTTCAGTACCATAATGATTATACACTACATCCAGCAAATAGACGGTAAAAAATCCCGATTCATTTTTATCCCATACATAGCATAACCTGTTTCAATCACAGGTCTGGTTTTTGCGCGTAACTATTATAAAAATGAATAAAGGAGCATATCGTTATGAATATTGGTATATTGGTTCTGGTTATACTGGGCGGTGCAGCCGGTCTGCTGTCTACCCTGTATCTTGTTGTATCCATGATCGGCACCCTGGCTTTTAAGATTTATCGTGCCATCCGATACCACAAGTCCCTGTATAGCTAGTCTATATAAAAAACGGAATCCCCTTGCATCGGGATTCCGTTCTTTTTATGTTCTGTTTTATTCCTCCGGTTTTTCTGTTTTTTGCCGCTCATCATAATCATCCAGAAAATGATGCTTTACACCATCCTGCTTATATGCAATGATCGTACTCAGATTCACATTTTCCACACTTCGGAATATATTTTTTTCGATTACCGGACTCTGCTCGGCCAGACTGCGGATCAGTTCTTTTATCTCTGCCCGTTTTGAACCCTTTTCCGTTCCGCCGCAGGATGCACAGCTCTCGGTAAACCGGCAGGCACACTGGATGAAATGCAGATGATTATAGTCCCTCCAATGCTTTATCGCATCCTCACGTACCAGATAAAGCGGCCGGATCAGCTCCATCCCCTCAAAGTTCGTACTATGCAGCTTCGGCATCATTGTCTGAACCTGACCGCCATACAGCATCCCCATCAGAATGGTCTCGATTACATCATCATAGTGATGTCCCAGTGCAATTTTATTACACCCCAGCTCCTTTGCCTTGCTGTACAGATAGCCGCGCCGCATTCTTGCACACAGATAGCAGGGGGAATCTCCGACATCCGCTACCGTATCAAAGATCTCTGTGCGGAATACCGTAATCGGAACCTGCAGCAGCCGGGCGTTAGTTAAGATTCTCTGGTAATTCTCGTCATTGTAACCCGGATTCATAACCAGATAAACAACTTCAAAGTTCTTTCTTCCATGTCGGGACAATTCCTGAAAAAGCTTTGCCATCAGCATAGAATCCTTTCCGCCGGATATACAGACCGCGATCTTATCTCCATCCTTTATCATCTCGTATTCATTGATCCCTTGCGTAAACTTTCTCCAGATATCCTTGCGGAACTTCTTTACAATACTACGCTCTACCTCCCGGCAGTACTGTTCGCTTTCCTGTTCCTCCGTATCTAACCGTTCCATCATATCCTTTAGCTCTCTGGATAAATAAGCCTGATAGCCACCGGTGATACTATACGCCTCATACCCCATTTCCTGTAACTGCTCTGCCCAGTCATCACTACGGTCACCGGTATAGCACAGCAGATAAACCGGACCTGCCTGTTTCTCCGGCAGCTCCGGAAGCCGCTCTTCCCAGCGTTCATATTCATAATTTACCGCTCCCT
This sequence comes from uncultured Clostridium sp., assembly GCA_900539185.1. Classification (GTDB taxonomy): domain Bacteria; phylum Bacillota; class Clostridia; order Lachnospirales; family Lachnospiraceae; genus CAG-632. The sequence goes on along the minus strand of UQBG01000005.1, from coordinate 88,881 downwards.
GCATCGTTTCCCGATCATAATCCTCTGACCGACGCATATCGATGAGATACTTCTGTCGGGAATCCTGTTCATATTCTTCTATGGTTCTGTTTAACATATCGCGATAGCTCCTTGTAACATTCTATTGACCAGTTCCATGGTATCATCTTTGTTTCCATTTGAAAACAGAAAAAAGCGGAATCCCATCATTTTCTGGGATTCCGCTCCTTCGTATATAGAGGGGGAGGGTACTTCGATTACTGTATAGCCTTAAATGCCTCATCCAGATCCTCGATAATATCATCGATATTCTCTGTACCGATGGATAACCGAATCGTATTTGGCTTGATTCCCTGATCCAGCAGCTCTGCCTCATTGCACTCGGAATGTGTGGTTGATGCCGGATGAATGGCAAGAGACTTCACGTCTGCCACATTTGCAAGCAGTGAGAATAACTCTAACTGGTCAATGAATTCCTGTGCTTTCTTAGCATCACCCTTGATCTCAAATGTAAAGATGGAACCACCGCCATTTGGGAAGTACTTCTTATAAAGTGCCTGCTGTTCCGGATCCTCGGATACAGACGGATGATTTACCTTCTCTACCAACGGCTGATTCTTCAGATACTGAACAACCTTCAATGCATTTTCTACATGTCTCTCAACACGAAGGGATAATGTTTCCAGTCCCTGTAAGAAGATAAATGCATGAATCGGAGATAATGTCGCGCCGGTATCACGCAGCAGGATCGCACGGATATAAGTAGCAATCGTAGCCGGTGCGCAATCCGTAGCAAATGTAATACCATGGTAAGATACGTTTGGTTCTGTAAGCCATGGGTACTTGTCGCTGGATGCCCAGTCAAACTTACCGCTGTCGATGATGACACCGCCGATGGTAGTACCATGTCCACCGATGAACTTTGTTGCAGAATGTACAACGATATCTGCACCATACTCGATCGGACGTACCAGATACGGAGTTGCAAATGTGTTATCGACAATCAATGGAATATTATGCTTATGTGCGATTCCTGCAATCTTCTCAATATCAACAACCTCTGAATTTGGATTGCCAAGGGTCTCGATCTCAATCGCTGTCGTGTTATCCTGAATAGCGGCTTCGATTCCGTCATAATCAAACGGATCAACAAAGGTCGCTTCGATTCCATAGTCCGGAAGTGTATGTGCTAACAGATTGTAGGTACCACCATAGATATTCTTTGCTGCCACGATATGATTTCCTGCATGGGCAACTGCCTGAATCGCATATGTAAGAGCGGCCGCTCCGGAGCCAACGCCCAGTGCTGCTACACCACCCTCCAGTGCTGCGATACGTGCTTCGAAGGTTCCCTGTGTCGGATTTGTCAGACGTCCGTAGATATTACCGGCATCTCTCAGTCCAAATCTGTCGGCTGCATGCTGACTATTATGGAATACATAAGAGGATGTCAGATAGATCGGTACTGCTCTGGCATCGGTAACCGGATCCGGTTCTTCCTGTCCTACATGTAACTGTAATGTCTCAAACTTTAAGTTTCTTTCTGCATATGTCTTCTTACTCATAATCGTACCTCTTTCTGCAGGTTCTTCCTGCTTTGTATTTTATTTTGTATTTTGATTTCTGTTTCATTTCAATTTTTTGTTTTCTTTGTTGCAATTATACTCAAATGTTTATCTGCAACAACACATTCGGTTGTAATTTGCTACTCCATATCTGATTTTGATTTGTCTCATAAGCATCAACCTCATTTCTTTACGCTTCTTAGTTTTTTCGGTAGTTTATATTTCCTACCTGATTACAAGGATATAATAGCATGGAGATTCATAGTTGTCTAATACAGGAAAGTAAGAGCCGGTTATAGGAAACACCTATAGCCGGCTCTTATTCTTCCATCCGCTATTATCTTCTCTTTATCGTCTTTCTCTTAATCGCCCTACTATGACCTTCAACGCTTCCGCCACCCGATCTGCCTCCGCATGACCGGTATGGTGTGAAAGAGTTAACCGCAAGGCGCCTCCGGCCAGTTCCTTCGTCTGCCCAACCGCTAACAGTACATGTGATGGATCTACCGAACCGGATGCACAGGCAGAGCCCGCTGATCCACAGATTCCCTTCTGCTCCAGAAGGATCAAAAGTGAATTTCCGTCAACCCCCCGAAAAGATACATGAATATTGTTCGGCAGTCGATTCTCCGGATCTCCGTTCAGAACGGTATCCGGTATCTCTGTCAGAATCCGTCCGATCAGATAATTCCGCAGTTCACTCTCATAGGCTGCCCATTCCTCCATATGCTCCCATGCCAGCTCTGCTGCCTGTCCAAACCCCACGATCCCCGGTACATTCTGCGTTCCCGCCCGACGTCCACGCTCCTGACCGCCGCCATGGATAAAGGATCGCAGCTTCACCGACTTTCGTACATATAAGAATCCAACTCCCTTCGGTCCATACAGCTTGTGACTGCTGGCACTTAACAGGTCGATATTCATCTCATCTACCCGGATCGGAATATGTCCATATGCCTGTACCGCATCCGTATGGAACAGTATCCCATGCTTTCTCGCGATCTGTCCGATCTCGTATAACGGCTGAATCGTTCCGATCTCGTTGTTGGCTGCCATGACAGAAATCAGGATCGTATCCGGGCGAATCGCCGCCTCCAGCTCTTTCAGGCTGATCCGTCCTTTCTCATCCACATTCAGATAGGTCACTTCAAAGCCCTGCTTTTCCAGCCACTGTGCGGTATGCAGGATCGCATGGTGTTCAACCTTTGTGGTTATGATATGTCTGCCGACCTCCCGGTACGCCTCTGCCACTGCCTTCAGTGCCCAGTTATCCGACTCACTGCCCCCGCTGGTGCAGTAGATCTCCTTTGGCTGTGCATGAATCCCTTTTGCCAGTTGTATGCGTGCCTGCTCGATCGCCGCCTTTGCCTGCTGCCCAAATCCATAGATGGATGATGGATTCCCATAGGCTTCTGTATAGTATGGCAGCATCGCCGCCACCACCTGCGGATCGGTCTGTGTTGTCGCCGCATTATCCATATATATCATAGTATCCATTTTGATCGTATCCTTCCATACATAGCAATGAGTGGCAATGTTCACACCTGCCACTCATATCATTATATGTCATCTTGTCAACTTTTACACCTATATCACATAATTATCTGCTTTTTCTTCGCGCCATTTCAGCATATCTACCAGTGTGATATTATCAACTACCTGATTGACTGCATCATTCCCCTCATATCATCTACCTATGGATCGTCAGATCCTTTATCACTTCTCCGGCTATAATCAGCCCTACGACCGACGGGACAAAAGCGATCGATCCCGGAATTGCCCGTCTCTGTGTACACTTGTGTACTGCTCCCGGAGGGCAGATACAGTGTTCTCTGCAGTTAATCGTCCTATCATCCACCGGAGTCATCGCAGGTTCTCTGGAATATACAACCTTTAGATGATCGACTCCCCGCTTTTTCAGTTCCCGCCGCATCACCTTTGCCAGCGGACAAACCGACGTCTTATAGATATCCGCCACCTCAAAGGCCGCCGGATCCAGCTTATTACCGGCTCCCATACTACTGATGATCGGCACCTGCTTCTCCTTTGCCTCCATAACCAGTTGTACCTTTGCGGTAACCGTATCGACTGCATCTACAATATAATCATACCGGGAAAAATCAAATTCATCCTTTGTCTCCGGCAGATAGAAACACTTATGCACCTCCACCTTACAGTCCGGATTGATGTCCAGTATCCGATCCTTCATCACATCCACCTTATACTTGCCAACAGTCTTTCTGGTTGCGATAATCTGTCGATTCAGATTCGTCAGACATACCTTATCATCATCAATCAGATCAATGGCACCGACACCACTTCGGACCAATGCCTCAACCGTATATCCGCCTACACCTCCGATTCCAAAGACTGCCACTCTCGCATTTAACAGGTTCTCCATATTTTCTTTTCCCAGTAACAGCTCTGTTCTTGAAAACTGATTTAACATATTCTATAAGTCCTTTCCTGAATCCTCTCACTTGCTTTCGCTTCACTATAGCATACATCAAACGTCCGGAAAAGACTAACTTACCTCGTATGAACTGCTTTTTCCAACTGCTCCAGCGCCTGCGTCAGAACACTCCGTGGACAGGCCACATTAATCCTCTGATATCCGGCTCCTGCAGATCCGAATATCGCACCGCTATCCAGCCATAGACCTGCCTTTTTTACGATCAGTTCCTCCAGCTCCTCTACCGACAGCCCCAGTTCCCGGAAATCAATCCATACCAGATAGGTTCCTTCCGGTTCCCGCACCTTCAGCTCCGGAATCTTTGCCCGAATATACGCAACTGTATAACAGATATTCTTCCATATATACTCCCTTGCTGCCTGATACCACTCCTCACCGTAACGATAAGCAGCCTCACAGGCAACCAGACCAACGGCATTAACCTGACTATATCCGGCAGCATTGACTCTTCCACGGAACTTATGTCTGAGTTCCCGATTCGGTATCAGAATATTCGAGATCTGAAGTCCCGCAATATTGAAGGTCTTCGTTGGTGCCGTACAGGTAACGGTTATCTCCTCATATTCCGGCTTTAACCCGGCAAATATATGATGGGTTCCCTGAAATGTATAATCTGCATGGATCTCATCACTTACCACGATCACATGATGCCGATGGCAGATATCGCCCAGGGTTTCCAGCTCCTCCCGCGTCCACACGCGGCCTACCGGATTGTGCGGATTACACAGGAAGAACAGCTTTACCTGTTCACGAACGATCAGGTCCTCGATCTCCGCAGGATTCATACGATAGTAACCGGTATCATCTGCCACTAACGGACTATTCACGATTCGTCTGCCATTGTCCTGTATCACTTCACTAAACGGATAATATACCGGAAGTTGCAGCATAACACCATCTCCCGGCTCTGTATACGCCTGCACCGCCATTGCAAGTGCAAACACAATACCCGGCGTCTTTATCAGCCATGGCCGCTTAATTTTCCACTGATAATGCGTTTCCAACCACTGCTGTACCGCCTCGAAATAAGAGACTCCGCTCTCACTGTAGCCATAGATCCCATGCTCCGCCTGCTCCCGGATCGCATCCTGTATATAAGAAGATGTCCGAAAGTCCATATCTGCTACCCACAGGGATAACAGTCCCTCCGGTTTTCCTCTCTGCACCGCAAAATCATACTTCAGACAATTTGTATCGCTCCGCTCTATAACAGTGTCAAAATCCAGATTTCGTTCCATAGCTATGCCTCCTTACAACATCGGAATACGCGTTCAAACTCTCCGATCAAGTCCTTGATTCCTTCGATTCCTACCGACAACCGCAAAACACTCGTCGTGATTCCGTTCCGTGCCAACAGCTCCGGTGGAACATCCGCATGTGTCTGTGTAATCGGATAGGTAATCAGTGTCTCCGTTCCACCCAGGCTCTCGGCAAACTGGATCAACTGCACATGATTTAATATCCCCTGTGCAAATGCTTCACTCTCCACCTCAAAGGTAACCATAGATCCAAAGCCCCTGCTCCTTTATCTTCTGCTCCTGTTCCAGATGTATACATTTTGTTTCAACCTCATACTTCATAGATGACCTCCATATCCTGTGTAACGATTCACATTTCTTTTCTATACATTTCCTATTACATAACTAGAGTTATCATTAGCACTAGTATAGAAAAAAATGAAGGTGGAGTGTTAATACAAAATAAATACTGCCGGTTATAGCGTTTCCCTATACCCGACAGTATTTCTAACCTTATTTACTGAACAGAAATCACCTTATAGTCCTGATCTTCTACTGCTTTTTTCAGCACATCATTCTCCACTTCCGCAGACAGTGTTACGATAGCTGTACCGGCTTCGTGACTGACAACCGCTCCCTGCACCCCATCCAGTGCTTCCAGCGCTTTCTTTACTCTTGCTTCGCAGTGCTCACACATCATTCCTTCAATTGTCATTCTCTTTTTCATTTTCTTATCCTCCTTATTCTTTTCAACCTGCGTTTCTATCATTGTTCCATTGCCTGCTCTCTTATGATCGTGTTTTGCATCATAGATCTTTACCAGATTCAGACGGAGTGCATTGGATACCACACAGAAACTGGACAGACTCATAGCTGCAGCTCCAAACATCGGATTCAACTGCCAGCCAAATAGCGGAATCCACACACCTGCTGCCAGTGGAATCCCGACGATATTATAAATAAATGCCCAGAACAGATTCTCATGGATATTCACCAGTGTCTTTCGGCTTAAACGAATCGCTGCCGGCACATCACTCAGCTGACTCTTCATCAGAACAACATCTGCGGCATCAATAGCAATATCGGTTCCGGCTCCGATGGCGATTCCGATATCCGCTCTGGTCAATGCCGGTGCATCGTTGATGCCATCTCCTACCATGGCAACCTTTCCCTGCTCCTTTAACTGTCGGATCACCTGTTCCTTGCCTTCCGGAAGCACACCTGCTATCACTTCATCTACACCTGCCTGTCTGCCGATCGCCTGTGCCGTTCTCTCATTATCTCCGGTTACCATTACAACCCGGATTCCCATATTCCGCAGTTCCTGAATCGCCTGCGGGCTCTCCGTTTTCATAACGTCTGCCACCGCGATCATTCCCAGGAACCGCTTCGTCTGATCTTCCTGTTCTTCCATAAAGAACAGTGGGGTCTTTCCTTCTTCCGACAGTTTCCGGCTAAGTGCCTGCTGTTCATCTGTCAGTGAAATCTGCCCACCGATATAAGCTTCATTTCCACCGTATAGGGTATTCTTCTTCCACTCCGCTTTCAGTCCGTTTCCGGGAAGTGCCCGAAAGTTCTCTACTGCCTCCGGCCGAAGCTTCTGTTCTTTTGCTCTCTGCATCACTGCCTTTGCCAACGGATGCTCACTCTTTGCCTCTAACGTACATGCCCGAGCCAAAAGCTCCCGTTCTGAGATACCCTCTGCCGGTATCATATCGGTCACCTTCGGTTCTCCGACGGTTATCGTTCCGGTCTTATCCAGTGCTACGATCTGTACCTTTCCGGTCTCCTCCAGCGATACCGCTGTCTTAAACATGATTCCCTGACGGGCACCAACTCCGTTTCCGACCATAATCGCTACCGGAGTTGCCAGCCCCAATGCACACGGACAGCTAATGACCAGAACCGAGATTCCTCGTGCCAATGCGAACCCGATATCTTGCCCCACCAGCAGCCATACGATCGTCGTAATCACTGCGATCGCTATGACAACCGGAACAAAAACTCCGGATACCTTATCTGCCACCTTCGCTATCGGTGCCTTTGTAGCGGCTGCATCACTTACCATCTGGATGATCTGTGCCAGTGTCGTATCCTCACCGACTCTGGTCGCCTCACACCGAAGAAAGCCGGACTGGTTGACGGTCGCTGCCGATACCGGATCCCCTACATTTTTATCTACAGGGATGCTCTCACCGGTTAATGCTGCTTCATTCACCGCACTGGAACCTTCCAGCACCCGGCCGTCAACCGGAATATTTTCACCCGGCCGCACTACGAAGATGTCCCCCTTCTGTACCTGCTCAATCGATACCTGCTCTTCCCGATTTTCCCTGATGACCGTTGCCGTCTTTGGTGCCAGCTTCATCAAGCTCTTTAATGCATCGGTTGTTCTTCCCTTTGAGATGGCCTCCAGCATCTTACCGACCGTAATCAGGGTCAGTATCATCGCCGCTGATTCAAAGTAAAACTCATGCATGTAATGCATAACTGCATCCATATCTCCACGTACCTGTGCATCTGTCATAGCAAACAGTGCATACGTACTGTAGATAAAGGCGGCACCGGATCCCATGGCCACCAACGTGTCCATATTCGGTGCTCCGTGAAACAGGCTCTTAAAGCCACTGATAAAGAACTTCTGGTTGATAACCATAATCACAATCGTCAAAAGCAACTCTATCAGCCCCATTGCCACATGATTTCCTTCCAGAACGGACGGAATCGGCCAGTCCCACATCATATGTCCCATCGAGAGATACATCAGGAACAAAAGAAATACAACCGATGCAATCAAGCGTTTTCTTAAAACCGGTGATTCTTTATCCTTCAGACTCTCTGCCTGCTCTTCCATGCGGTTTCCACCATTGCTGCCGGTTGATCTTCCGCTTTCCTTCGGTGCCGCACCATAACCGGCCGCCTCGACTGCCTGCATAATATCCTGTGGCGAAGCAGTTCCTTCCACACCCATGGAATTCGTCAGCAGACTGACTGAACAGGCGGTAACACCGGGAACCTTTGAAACTGCTTTTTCTACCCGGGCACTGCAAGCGGCACAGCTCATCCCGGTTACTGTATATTGTTCCATGTTAGTCACCTCTTTTTTATCATAGCATTACTCATTTTTATTTATTTCATTAGCTTTTGAAGCGTAATCAACAGTTCGTCTACGGTTTCATCCTTTCCTTCCCGAATATCTCTGGTTACACAGGTCTTAATATGATTCTCCAAAAGTACCCGGTTAAAGCTGTTCAACGCTGCTGACACTGCGGATACCTGCGTCAGTATATCCGTGCAGTACGCATCCCGCTCTACCATCCCTTTGATGCCCCGGATCTGTCCCTCGATCCGGTTCAAACGATGGATGAGATCCTTATATTCCTCCGGTGTCCGTTCCTTTGTCTTATGACAGGAACAACCGGTATGTTCTTCTGACATATCCTCACTTCCTTTCGCCGCCATCATATACCCCCACAGGGTATGCTGTCAACAAAAAAATATTCTGCTTTTCATTCACGCATATATTTTAAGCAGTTATACCCACTTTCGTGCCTGACACCATTGTCGTAATGTATATAAGGATCGTCTTGTTACCTCCCTCAGATCCAGCCCACTCTGAATATATTGCTGCCATTTCATTGGCGCAAAGTAGTTATCATCCCTTCTATCCAATGCCTTATAATCCAACAGATTCCCTTGAAACCAAATCTGCTTGTCAAATATCTGCAGCAGCTCATCCGGTGTATACTGTGGTGCCGGCTTTCTTAGCTTATACCCCATACTCTCCAGCATGGACATCACGAACTCTATGCAAGAATACGCCTTATAGATAGAAAACCCTTTTGTTATCGGATAGGTAAGCACGGAAAACAGATTGTACTTATATTCCTGATCCTGTCGAATACGCATGATCTGCTTCGACACCCGCATATACTGTTCCTCTGTCACCGGTATCCGAAAGATCGTTACCTGTACATGCGCACATTTCCTTAAGGTATACCGTTCGATAGATTCCTTTACAATCCCCCCGATCAACACCGTCCGATGTTGCTTTCTGGCAAAGGAATACCACTCTTTAAGCTGTGGATCCAGCGCAATCGCCGCATGATTGTACCGGATTCTTCCAATCGTCCGCAGCACATAACCAAATTTTGTTGCTGTCTGCGAAATCAAAATATAAATATATCTCTGTTTCTCCACTTATTCATCCCTTCCGGTTCTGCGACCACCTACTCCATACCTGTCATCACGTTCCACATAATTATAAACTATCGCATAGCCTTATCCTTATACTTCGAAAGTTCCTCCAGATACTTCTGCCCAACCTTGCTGATCATAGCGCCCTTTCTTACCAGATAACCGATCGTCATGATCTCATCGGACTTCAACTTAACCGCACAGTAGTCGGAGCCGTTCAGTTCTTCGCATATGATGCCGGAGCACATCGTATAGCCATTCAGCCCCACCATAAGATTCAGCAGGGTTGCACGGTCATCTGCCTTTATGATCTGTTTATAGTCATAGGTACTCAGTACCTCTTCAGCAAAATAAAAGGAATTATAGGTTCCCTGTTCAAAGGACAGGCATGGATAATCACCCAACTCCTCGATTGCAACCTCTTTCCGGTCAGCCAACGGATGTCCCTTCCATATGTAAACATAGATTCCACAGTCTAAAAGCGGATGAAACTCCAGATTATCCTCATGAAACAGCTTAGTCAATACCTGACGGTTAAAGTCATTCAGATATAAAACTCCGATCTCACTCTTCAAATTCTTTACATCCTCGATCACCTCATAGGTCTTCGTTTCATGAATGGCAAATTCATACTTATCCATGCCAAACTGCTTTACCATCTCTACAAAGGCATTCACTGCAAATGTATAATGCTGCGTTGACACACCAAACTTCTTACGAACCTGATCCTTATTGATATACTTTGCCTCTATAAGCTGATACTGTTCTACAACCTGTCTGGCATATCCGATGAATTCTTCTCCCTCCGGTGTCACGGAGATCCCGCGATTCGTCCTCCGAAACAGCTCTACGCCGATTTCCTCCTCCAGATCCTTGATCGCTGCCGACAGACTCGGCTGTGAAATAAACAGATTCCTGGCCGCCTCATTCATCGAGCTGGCACTGGCAACTGTAATTGCATAATTCAACTGTGTAAGCGTCATTTCTCCACACCTCATTTATCTAAAATAAGCCAAGGATATGATACCATACCCTTGGCTCTTAAGTTCTATGCGGGCAACAGGACTTGAACCTGCACGTCGGGGACACTAGAACCTAAATCTAGCGCGTCTGCCAATTCCGCCATGCCCGCTGACACAAGTCTGATTATAACAAGTTTTTCCCATGCAGGCAAGCCTAATTTATATATTTCTCCGGATATTCCCCGAGCAGAGATTCTCTTCCCACATCACTCTCGCGACCTCCTGCCCGACATACTATCCCTACTTCTTATTATCCGCCATAATCGGTTCAAAGGTTCTGCGTTCTTTCTCGGACTCCTTCTCCTTCTTTGCTGCCTCGACAGCCTCTTTACAGAAGATATCCTGTGCACAGATCTTCTCTTTTCCCCGGAGATCCTGCTTTGCATACGAACCATCCGGTTGCAGCAGATATGCTTTCATTGTATCTGCCAGTTGTACATCCAGAATATGCTTTGCCTTTGCTTTTGCCTCTGCATCCTCTACCGGGAACATGATTTCCACCCGCTTATCCAGATTCCGCGGCATCCAGTCTGCACTTCCCATATACAGTTCCTCAAAGCCATCATTATAACAGTACAGGATCCGGGCATGCTCTAAGAAGTTTCCTACGATCGACCGAACCGTAATATTCTCACTCAGTCCCGGTACCCCGGCACGCAGGCAGCAGATTCCCCGAACGATCAGTTCGATCTTAACCCCGGCTGCAGACGCCTCATAGAGTGCTTCCATTACCTTCGGATCACACAGGGAATTCATCTTTGCGATGATATGTGCCGGCTTACCGGCTCTGGCGTTATCTTCCTCTCTGTGAATCAGATCCAGTACGGTATTCTTCATCCAGATCGGTGCTACGATCAGCTTATTCCAGCTTGCAGGCTCGGAATATCCGGATAACATATTAAAGACTGCCGTTGCATCCTCACCGATGGAATCCGATGCGGTCAGAATACCCGTATCCGTATAAAGGCGTGCGGTTACGTCATTATAGTTACCGGTACCCAGATGGACATAACGCTTAATACCATCTTCCTCCCGACGAACCACCAGTGATATCTTCGAATGTGTCTTTAAGCCTACCAGACCATAGATAACATGACATCCGGTCTTTTCCAACATCTTTGCCCAGTTGATATTATTTTCCTCGTCAAATCGTGCCTTCAGCTCTACCAGTACCGTTACCTGCTTTCCATTCTCTGCCGCCTGTGCCAGTGCAGCAATGATCGGAGAATGACTGGATACCCGGTATAAGGTCTGCTTAATCGCCAGAACCTGCGGATCGGTTGCCGCCTGACTGATAAACTGCACAACCGGATCAAAGGTCTCATACGGATGATGCAGAAAGATATCTCTTCGCTTAATCTGTTCAAAGATATTTTCATCATTATTCAGCTCCGGCACCGGCTGTGGTATATACTTTGGATTCTTCAGATGGTCAAATCCATCCAGCCCACTCAGCTTACTTAAGAAGGTCAGATCCAGCGGTCCGTTAATTGCAAAGATATCTGCCTTATCTACATGAAGCTGTTTACCCAGTTCTTTCAAAAGTGCTTTATCCATTCCATCTTCCACTTCCAGACGGATAACTTCTCCCCACTGCCGCTGCTTGATCTGCTTTTCGATCTCCTTTAACAGATCGGCAGCATCATCCTCATCTATCGTCAGATCGGCATTTCGCATGATCCGGTACGGATATGCACAGGTTACTTCATAGTTTAAGAACAGCTTTGCGATATTCTTCTCGATCACCTGCTCCAGCAGAATGACTTCCTGTACGCCCTCCTGATTTCCGGGTACATGAACGATTCTCGGAAGCACTGACGGTACCTGTACCGTAGCAATCTCGACTTCATCCGTTCCCTTTTTATGAATCAATGCACCAATATTCAAGGTCTTATTCCGAATCAGCGGAAATGGTCTGGATGCATCGACCGCCATCGGCGTTAAAACCGGATATACATCCTTATCAAAGAAATCATCGACATAACGGCTCTGTGCCTCCGTCAGATCCTCATGATGCGTGATCACCCGCAGTCCATTCCTTTCCAGTAACGGAAGCAACGAGCGGTTATAGGTCACATACTGACTGTTCATAAACTCCTTTGTCTTCGGTATGATTGCTTCTAACTGTTTCTTTGGTGTCATTCCTGCAATATCCGTCTTCTCATAGCCTGCATGAACCATATCCATCAAAGATGCAACCCGCACCATGAAGAATTCATCCAGATTCGATGCCGTTATTCCAAGGAACTTGATCCGCTCAAACGGGCGAATGGAGCGATCCTTTGCTTCCCCCAGAATTCGGTAATTAAACTCCAGCCAGGATAATTCCCGATTCACATAATTTTCCGGCTTCTTCAGTTCTTTATTTGTTTTCTTTTCCTTCTTATCTGTCATTATACGTTCCTCCTCTGCTTTAATATCGGACGAATTCCGTAGATCTGTTCAAAGAAGTCGGCCTTCTCCTTAAAGAGTGCTGACTCCAGTGTTATATTATTCACCGTATCCACTACGATTACCAGCTTCTTATCCTTTACCTGCATATTGAACTTCTCAACCTTCTGCTTATGGGACCGATCCAGTGCATTTGCCACCCGCAGGATTGCTGACAGCTTTGCTACAGTTATATAAGAAGCATCCCCAAGGGCATCCTTCACATGCTGATAAGCCGGCAGATACAGCGTATTATACCGCACTGCATTTGCTACCTCTTCCCGTTCCTTATGGGACAGACCCATCATCTCTGTAGACATGATGATATTATAGGAGTTATTTGCCACATTCTGCATGTTAATGAACTTTCCGCAGTCATGAAGAATACAGGCGATCTGTAGTTGGAGCCGTTCTCTGCGCCCCATACCATGCTGCTTCTTCATCGCATCGAAGATTGCCAGCGCCAGTTCAGACACATACTCGACATGAACCCGGTTGCTCTTATATCGCTTCGCCATCGCCATCGCGGATGCGATAATATCATCCTCAAATTTTCTTCCCGCAACCGTTTTTTGCATACTATCCATATAGTCTGCTACGATTCCGTCACAAAGATTGATATCATGCAGGAAGATCTCATCTGCCTTTGTTGTCTCAACCAAAATCCGGTATACGACGATCGCCGGCCGGATCAGGGTTGCCCGTTCAAACGGGATTCCATAATGCAGTGCCATCTCCTGTGGAGACAGATGCAGGATCTTCTCATAGATATAATCAATCTGATCCTTATTCATCAGCTTATCCAGTTTCAATTCCGGTGCGATCCTCTGAATCGCCTGAATCTCATCTCCGATGGCAATTACATTCTTGATATTTTTATCTCCCAGATACATCGTCTTGAAGGTTGTCAGCTCATTCTGTACATACTCCTCTATAACCTCGTCTCCATTCGTTACCCGCGATTCTATTCCGGACATCATATCCCGCACACGGATGGAACCGATCTTGATATTCTGTGTTGCTGTCAGCATCTGCTTCTCAAACAGAGAGATCTGGATACTTCCGGCTCCCATATCCAGCAATGCTGTATTTTTCCCTGTAATATCCTCGAACTCCTGCATCGTAGATGCGCAGCCCTTCAGCATCATAAACCGATGCTCGGAATTACTTAAGATCTCTACCCGGATCCCGGTCTGATGCTCGATACGTTCAATAATCAACAGACTATTGCTTGCCTCTCTTAACGCGCTGGTTGCATACGCCCGATATTCCTTACAGTCATACTCCTTCATCTTATCCTTGAAGCGTAACAGACAGTCACACAGCTCACTTACCTTCTGATTACTCACATAACCCAGACGGTAGGTATCACTTCCCAGCTCCAGAATATGGCTGATACAGTCGACTTCCCGGAACCCCCACTTCGCTGTCACCTCAAATATTTTCATGGAGATATCACTGGATCCCACATTGATCGCTGCAAACATTTGATATGCCATATGTTCTTCCTCCGTTTCTCATGTACTTATGTATCTATTCCGCCTGACCACAAACGGTTTCCAGGCTATAATTTCCTAACAGCTTAAAGTCTGAGGACTCGCTTCGCACTCCGGTAATCGCATTCCGCACCGATGCATCCCCCAGATTTCCTTCAAATGTAATAAAAAATCGGTATTCCCACTGTCGATCCTTCAACGGCTCTGATTCGATACCGGTCATATTCAGATCATTGAATATAAAATGCCCCAGTGCATTGTACAGGCTTCCGCTTTCATGTGGCAGTGTAAAGCTGATACTGATTGTATCTGCCTGCTTCGTATATATCTTCTTCTTACTGATAATCACAAACCGTGTCGTATTATTCTTGCAGGTATTAATCTGCGGTGCCAATACCTCCAGACCGTATAGCTCTGCCGCACGCACACTGGCCACTGCTGCCTGTGTCTTGTCCTGATCCTTCTGCACCTTCTGTGCACTGACTGCGGTATTTTCCATGCTGACCTGTTTCCAACCATGTGCATCCAGATATGGCTTCGTCTGCAACAAACCCTGTGGATGAGAATACACAGTCTGAATCTCGCTTAACTCCGTACCCGGTATTCCCAGCAATGCCTGTGATACCTCCAGCTCAACTCCACCTACGATGGTCACATCATGCTCCTGTAACAGGTGATAAATCCCCTTTACAAAACCGGCCGAAGAATTCTCGATCGGAAGCACTCCATAGTCAGCCTCCCCTCGTGCCACTACCGTTACGATATCTTCAAAATGCTCCATATGGAAGTTTCTGATATCCCCACCGAAAAATCGAAGCATTGCCTGTTCACTAAATGCTCCCGGCACGCCCTGATAAACAACCTTCGTATCCGGAGTCACCTCCAGTCGTTCCAGCTCCGTATATTCACGATCAATCATATGCTCCCGGTCACCCAGAATATTGTACTGATACCTCCGGCTGATCGACATGATCTGAAGAAACAGTTCTTCTATACTATGGCGGTTAAACTCATTTTCCGCCAGTTGTCCCAGCTTTGACAGCTTTTCCTGCTCCCGTCCGCGATCATAGATTGCCTTTCCGGATGCCCGCTTGGATGCAGCCACTTCACCGGCCAGCTCCATCCGTCTCTGGAACAACTCTACAATCTGTTTATCCACTGTATCGATCTCTACACGTATCTGATTTAAGTCCACGTTTTCTGCCTCTCTTCTATCTTTTATTATTCGCTCTTCCCTGCTTTCACCTGCCGGTGCACCGCCTGCAGCATCTGCCGTACCGTCTGCCCGGTGATCGGATGATGCAGATTCGGCTCCAGTTCCTCCAGTGGTTGCAATACAAACTCCCGTAACGGAATCTCAGGATGTGGAATACACAGATCCGGCTCCTCAATCACCGCCTGATCATAGAACAAAATATCAATATCCAGAGTACGCGGTCCCCAGTGAATCTTCCGTTCTCTTCCTTGTGCCTGCTCTATCGCATGAATCTGTGCCAACAGCTCCTCCGGTGTCATCAATGTTTCCAACACAATGCAGGCATTCAAAAACGGATCCTGCTCTGTATATCCGTAGGGTTCCGTTTCCAGATAAGAAGAAACCCGAAGATTCCGATGATCCGGACATTCGGATAATGCGGAAACCGCATAATCCAGATGCTCCTTCCGCTCTCCCATATTGGATCCGATACTGAGCGCTACCTTATGCCATCCCCGTTCGATCACAACAGATACCGTATCGATCGGCAGCATAATCGGTGCCCACGGCTTCTTAATCTCAAGTTTAATCTTCTGCAACCGGTCATACTGATGAAGCAGTCGATCCGCCAGAGTTTCTGCAACTGCCTCTAAAAGCTTATAGTTCCGTCCCTCCATAATCTTCTTGATCGTATGGCACACCTCGCCATAGTGAATCGAGTACTCCAGTTCATCACTTTTTCCTGCTCTGCGGGTATCCGTATATAATACGGCGGATACCAGAAACTTCTGTCCCAGTGTATTCTCCTCTTCAAATACTCCGTGATGACAGAATACCTCCAGATTAGAGATGCGTATCTCGTCCATATATCCTATCCTTTCCTTACTTCGCACGCAGCATCGCCAGTGTCATCTTTGCTGCCCGAAGATTCTTCTCTACATCGTGCACACGAATGATGGAACATCCCTTCATAATACCCAGCACCGTTGTTGCCATAGTTCCTTCTTCCCGCTGATCAACCGGCAGATCCAGTGTCAGTCCGATCATAGACTTTCTGGAGGTTCCCAGCAAAACCGGATAGGAAAGCTCCTGAAGTGCCTCCAGATGATTCATCATCTGAAGATTTTCATCCAGTGTCTTCGCAAATCCAATTCCGGGATCCAGGCAGACACCATTCATATCCATCCCTGCCTGCTCTGCCAGTCGCAGGCTCTCTCGCAGATCCTCTACAACATCTTCCACCAGATGTGTATATTCTGCCACTTTACGATTATGCATCAGACAGCTTGCTACGCCCCCCTCTGCAATCACCTTTGCCATAGTTCCGTCCCACTTCAGTCCCCAGATATCATTGATCATATCCGCACCGGCCTGAATACCGGCTCTCGCTACATCCGATTTATAAGTATCTAAAGACACCGGTACATCCATGCGGCTCTTAATGGCCTCGATTATCGGACACACCCGTTTGATCTCTTCTTCACTGCTGATCTTAATATGATTCGGGCGGGTAGATTCTCCTCCGATATCAATGATATCCGTTCCCTGCCGGATCAGCTCCTCTGCATGGAATAATGCCTGATCCATATGGTCATATTTTCCGCCATCCGAAAAAGAATCCGGCGTTACATTCAGGATTCCCATCATATAGACGTTGTGTTCCGTATCAAAGTTCCATTTTCCTATTCTCACTTTTTTTCAATCCTCCGTATATCCGATAAAATCAATACTTTATCTGCATATTCTTCTCGTCTTCGCTCCAATAGCACGTTTTTCGAGCCATACAGTTATAACATGGACGTGAAACTTTATCTGCCTGATACAGAATCTCGCGTAACGGTTCCTGCGATTCCGGCCCCGGATTCCCTCTGCTGTGTCCGCGAATCGCCATACAGATCTGTGCAATCTCATCCGGCTGAAAGTCACAGTCCTCCAGAATCTCTCTTGCCAAAGCTTCCCCCGCCTGATGGTGCGGAGTTCCTTCCGTATACTCCTTACTTCGCCCCAGATCATGAAGCAACGCCATTGCATAAATCAGTTCCCGTTCAATCGGCAGTCCCCGTTCCAGACACAGAATATATGTAATCCGTGCAACATCCAATGCGTGATTGATCCCATGCCTGCAATAGATCCGATCCCTCTCTGCCTCCAGAATCTGTGCCATACACTGCTGATACACCTTATGTTGTCTGATCTTATCCAGCCGCTTCATCCTATTCTCCAATTCTTCCTATATAGTATAAGGAACCAAAGGCGATAATCACATCATCCGCAGCCGCTTCCTGTCTTGCACGTTCATATGCCTGCTCCGGACTGCCTGTGATCTCTACCCGTGGACAATACTCTGCTGCCTCTGCTGCCAGAGCTTCCGCCTGATATGCCCTCGGATTCTCAGGAACGGTCAGTACATAGGTCTTCCATGCCAGTGGCAACAGCAGCCGCAGCATTTCCTTATGCTGCTTATCCCCTAATACTCCTATTATATAAAGAATCCTACGGTTTGTAAAATGCTTTGTAATCTGCCGGTATAGCTGACGGGCAGCATCCAGATTGTGTGCCCCATCCCTTATAATATACGGTGCCCGACATAGGACTTCAAAACGTCCCTTCCATTGTGTTATTTCCAGTCCCCTTTGAATATCCACTTTTTTCAAACCATTTTTTAGTTGTTTTTCTATGCTTTGCAAGGCTTCTAACGCTGTAATTGCATTATATATCTGATACTCTCCCAACAGTGAAATTTTATAATTCACATTTTTATAATCAAACATTTCCCAGCGTAAATCTTCGGATTGCACTCGCAACTGCTGTAAATCTGGAAGAATCAGTGGCGCTGCAAGCTGTTCACACCGCTTCCGGATCACCGGCAACGCTTCCTCATTCACCGGGTATACAACGCATGGCACACCCTCTCGCAGAATCCCTGCCTTCTCCTCTGCGATCTTTGCAACTGTATCTCCCAGAATCCGCATATGATCCAGACTAATAGATGCCAGAATCGTACACAACGGCTTCTGCACCACATTCGTTGCATCCAATCGTCCTCCCATACCCGTTTCCAGCAGGACAACATCCACCTGCTCCTGCAAAAAATAAAGAAACGCAACTGCCGTCTCGATCTCAAATGCTGTTACCCGCAAAGCTCCATCCGGTTCCATCTCTTTGACCGCCTGTGCCACCTGTGTCACATAGCCTGCCAGTTCCGCCTCCGGCATATTCGTTCCGTTTACCTGAAACCGCTCCAGATAGGTAAGGATCGTAGGTGACGTATAGCGCCCGGTTCGATAGCCATTGCACTGTAGCACCTGATCCATATATGCCAGTATCGAGCCTTTCCCGTTCGTTCCGGCTATATGTACCACCCTGCACTGATCCTGCGGATTTCCTAACCGTTTTAATAATTCCTTTATATTGTCCAGTCCCAGTACGCTTCCGAGTGCATTTCGCTGTTCAATATAGGTCATTGCCTCTGTTGTATTCATATCTGTCCTCTCATTTTGACACATTCTAGTCTGCTGCATCCTGAAAATCCGTATCATATGGTATGTGCTGAATCAATGGTGTATTCTCATCAATCGGAAGAATCTCATAGCCTTCATCCTTCAAGGTATCGATCAATGGCTGAAGACTCTCTACTGTCGTATGTCTGGACTGCATATCATGCATCAGCACGATCGAGGTGTTATTCTGCCGGACACTGTTCATAATATTCTCAACCAGCTTCTCCGGTGGCAGTTCACTTGATACCGCATCTCCGTTTAGTGCATTCCAGTCATAATAAGTGATGCCCTGCTCATTCAGATATGCGATGCACTCCTCCATCGGCACATTGCAGACCGTATTACTGCTGCCGCCGGGAAACCGATAGATCGTAGGATACTCCCCGGTTCGGTCATAAAGAAACTGCGACAGAGAATTCACATCCGTCTCAAACGAGTCCAACGATGCATAGACCTGATTATAATCATGCGTATAGGAATGCATCCCCAGTGTATGCCCTTCTTCCAGAATCCGTGTATAATACGGCCAGTAGCTCTCATCCTCTCTGGCGATCACAAAGAAGGTTGCCTTTATGTCATTTGCCTTCAAAATATCCAGTATCTGTCCCGTATATATGCTCGGGCCGTCATCAAAGGTCAGATATACCCGTTTCTGCTGCCCGGTCGTCTCGTCCTGTACCTGTGCATCCTCCTCCGGTTGACTACCGTCCGCTCCCGTCAACTGATCTACATCAACATTCGGATTCGACATCAGTGCCTCTCCGCTTGAAATCAGGGTTTTCATATCCCGGTCGGAGCCCAGCATCTGAACAACCTCCTGTTCCAGCTTACTCACACGATGCAGCAGAATACTGCTCGACAGGATCGGAAGGAGTGTTGCCGCAAGAAAGAGTAAAAGGATCATCTGCTTTATCCGCTCGATCCGTTTTCTCCGCTTTTGATTTGTATGTACTATTATTTTCTTTGTTTCCATATGTTCCCGATTCATACCCTTATACTGCCTTAACTCATTCTTTCGTATGATTAGTATACCGCAAAACTTTGAATCTATATAGTCCTAACTTTCATTTTATTTTGTACTTTTTTAACAATGTGCGACATTCAAAGAATCGCACATGATAAAAACAGCCGCCTCACATCTGAGACGGCTGTCTGTTTATCATTATAAAGGATTCTTTTTCTGTTCTGTCTATTGTATCAGCTTACTGCTCGAATAACAGATCACCGTAAGTAGGGAATGGCCATGCTTCCTTTGCCACCAGAAGTTCCAGTGCATCTGCCGGTTCTCTGACAGTACCCATGGATAAGAATACCTCATCATGGAAGTACTTTGCCCATGCTGCAACATCATCTTCATAGTCGGCTGCCTTATCCACAATCTCCGTAAACTTAGCAGTTGCACTCTTCAGTTCCAGAAGCTTTGCATCGATCGCTGCGATCAGTTCCTTCTGTGCTGTAGGTTCTACGCCGATCAGACTGATGTTCTTTGCTTCGATTGCCAGTTTGCCTTCATAGTCCATAACTGCAGGTATAATCTGCTTATTGGACATTTCAATCATGGTTCTGGCCTCGATGTTGATCTTCTTACCATAGTTCTCCAGCATAACCTCTGCTCTGGCTTCCAGCTCGGTCTTACTCATAACGCCCATACGTTTGAATACTTCTACCGTCTTATCGGTTGTCAGATAAGGAACAGCGTCTACCAGACACTTAATATTCGGAAGTCCTCTCTTCTCAGCCTCAGCTACCCATTCATCTGAGTATCCGTTACCATTGAAGATGATTCTCTGATGCTTGGTCAGCAGATCTCGGATCAATTCCTTAATGCACGCATCCTTATCCTCTGCCGCATCCAGCCGATCTGCAATAAGTGACAGTTCATTGGCTACGATGGTATTTAACATCATCGTCGGCTGTGAAATCGGCTGTGTAGAGCCTACCATACGGAACTCAAACCGGTTACCGGTAAATGCAAATGGGGATGTACGGTTACGATCGGTAGCATCCATTGTGAAACTCGGCAGTGTAGATACACCGGATTCATATACCTTTGCAGGCCTGCTGTGCTCTGCATGGCCGGTTGCAATAATCTGCTCTACAACACCCTCCAGCTGTTCACCTAAGAATGCAGAAATGATAGCCGGAGGTGCCTCATTTGCACCTAATCTGTGATCATTACCTGCAGAAGATGCTGACAGTCTCAGAATCTCTGCGTTGTTATCAACGGCTGCCAATACAGCTGCTAAGAATAACTGGAACTGAATATTATCTTCCGGATTCTTTCCCGGATCCATCAGATTCTCACCATCGCTGGTACTGAAGGACCAGTTATTATGCTTACCGGAACCATTAACACCGGCAAATGGCTTCTCATATAACAGGCATGCCAGATCATCCCGCAATGCCACCTTCTGTAAGGTCTCCATCAATAAGTAGTTATTATCACTGGCTACGTTCGTTGTACCGAAGATAGGGGCAATCTCATGCTGTGCCGGTGCAACCTCGTTATGCTGTGTCTTAGCTGTAATACCATATTTCCACAGCTCTGCATTCAGATCATTCATAAAGGTTGATATCTTTTCCTTGATATTACCAAAGTACTGATCATCCAACTCCTGTCCCTTTGGTGCCGGTGCGCCGAACAGGGTTCGTCCGGTCAGCTTCAGATCTTCACGCTGCATATACTTTGCTTTATCAACCAGGAAGTATTCCTGTTCCGGTCCTACATTGGCAGTTACCTTGGTCGGTTCCTTACCGAAATACTTCAGAACCCGCTTTGCCTCTCTGCTCAATGCATCCATAGAACGAAGCAATGGCGTCTTAAAGTCAAGGGAATCACCGGTATAAGAGGTAAATGCGGTTGGAATACACAGAACCGAACATCCATCTAAGCTGGTCTTTACGTAAGCCGGTGATGTACAATCCCATGCTGTGTAACCTCTGGCTGCACAGGTAGCACGAATACCACCGGATGGGAATGAAGATGCATCCGGCTCAGCCTTAATCAGCTCCTTGCCGGTGAACTCCATCATAACACGGCCACCGCCGACCGGAGTAATAAATGCATCATGCTTTTCTGCACTCGTTTCTGTTAATGGATAAAATACATGTGTATAGTGGGTAGCTCCCAGTTCAATTGCCCAGTCCTTCATGGCAAGTGCTACATCATCTGCCACCTCACTGTTTAATGGCTCACCAAAATCAATCGTTTTTCTTAACTCCCGATAGGTAGACTTTGGAAGACGCTCCTTCATCGTTGCATCATCAAATACATAGGAACCAAATACTTCTGTTACTTTTTGCATAGTTCTTACTTCCTTTCCTGTATACTTCAGCGGGGAAAGTATGTCTAACAAGAAAAAAAGGTGTCCTCAACTAAGAGAACACCTTTGTTCCATACACATTCCGTACGCTTGTTACATTTAAGATATACTATCTGTCTTCAAATTGCAAGACCTTTTTTTTGAATCTTTTGGACATTTTTTATCATTTCCCTATGGCAGTACCCGGTTCTTCAATTCCAGCCCCTCTTCAACCGCTCTTGCATTTTCCAGCGTTACCTTTGCGATTGCCTCCATCGCATCCTTTGTAAAGAACGCCTGATGGGAGGTCAGCACCACATTCCGAAAGCTTGTCAGCCGAATCAGATCCTCATCTGTAATGATATCATTGGACTTATCTTCAAAAAAATAGGCATCCTCCTCCTCATACACATCCAGCCCCACTCCGGCGAACTTTCGCTGCATAAGTCCTTCGATGAGATCCGGTGTATGGATCAGTCCACCACGGGATGTATTCACCAGCAAAACTCCATCCTTCATTTTCTCAATGTTCTTCTTATTGATAATATGCCTGGTCTCCTTCGTCAATGGACAGTGCAGGGTGATCACATCCGCTTCTTCAAACAATCGATCCAATGACACATATTCAATATCCAGGTTCTTTGCCGGATACGGATCATATGCTATGATCTTCATTTTAAACCCTCGCAGGATATCGATCATCATCTGCCCGATTTTACCGGTTCCGATCACCCCGGCCGTCTTTCCGACCAGATCGATTCCCATCAGTCCATTAATATTGTAATTAAAGTCCCGGGTGCGGACATACGCCCTGTGGATCTGCCGGTTGACCGTTAAGAGCAGTCCCATTGCATACTCTGCTACTGCCTCCGGCGAATAACTTGGCACACGAAGTACCGTAATTCCTGCCTTTTGTGCTGCTTTCAGATCTACATTATTGAATCCCGCACAGCGCAGAAGAATCGTCTTCACTCCGGCCTCTTTCAACGTCTCTATCGTTTCCTTCCCGGCATCATCATTTACAAAGATACAGACAGCATCCTGCCCCTTTGCCAGCACAGCCGTATCTTCATTCAGCTTCATTTCCTGAAACTTCAGTGTATATCCCATTTCTTTTCCCATTGGTTCAAACCAGATCTTATCGTATGGCTTTGTATCAAAAAACATAATCTTCATCGCAGATACCTCTCCTGTTTTCCGGCATGCATGCCACTTAATCCTATCTATTTTAGTATGTGAATTTTTTACCGCTCTATACAAATTTGTGCAGGTACCGTGTCTGTACGCTCAATACTTGTGCAAACGAAAAGAAGCAAAACTCAGTTTGCTTCTTATCTCTGTCTGGAATGTCCTTTGCCGTCACTCACAGACAGCAAATAAGTATCCGAATCTTATTCAACAATATATGGTGCGATCGCTTCCATAATATCAGAAACATCACCGTCTCTATGGATGATCATATCCAGTGGCTGGGACAAATCCAGGCTGAAGATACCCATAATAGACTTCGCATCAATGGTATATCTGCTGGAGCTGATATCGAAATCGCAATCGAACTTAATTAATGTGTTAACGAAGTTCTTAACCTTATCAATAGAATCCAGTAATACTTTTACCTTAGTCATGTCACTTACTCCTTTCCCCTGTTACCTAATACTGTATCATATTACAGACCTATTATAACCCATTATTTTCATTTCGACAATACCTTTAATAAGGCTTCTACCGTAAGTTTTGCATCCGGCATATTGGCATTTTCTCCCATATGGCCGATCCGGATCAGTTTCCCGGCAAATACATCAAAGGAACCGGCCAGCATAACTCCTGCCTCTTCTGCCACACCGTCTAAGACTTCCTGTGCAGTCCTGCCCTCCGGCACTTCCATTGCAGTTACGGTATTCGCATAGCCATTGCTTCCGTAGATCGTATAGCCATGCTCCCGCAGGGTTGTTCTCACATACTCCGCTACCTGTCTATGCCGTTCATAGATCCCCGGCTCTGCCTTCACATTCTCCAATGCCGTCCGCAGTCCATAGATATCACTGATCGGCATCGTATATGGAAACCACTTGTCTTCATAGTAGGTCTGAAAATTCTGCAGGTTTGCATAGAAGGAAGCAATCGGCTGTTTCCGATTCTTCATAGCTTCCCTTGCATCCTCACTGACGGTCACAAACGTAAGACCTACCGGTGCTGATAACGCCTTTTGAGAACCACCGCAGACTATATCGATCTGCCAGTCATCTACCCGTACCGGTTCTCCGAACATAGATGCTACTGCATCTACCACTGTCAGGATTCCGTACGACTTTAACAGCGGGCAGATCTCCTGAATCGGATTCAGTCTGCCACTTGGGGTGTCACAATGAACAACTGTCGCGTATTTGAATGCATGATCCCGCTCCAGATACTCCCTTAATGCAGCAGCATCTATTTCCTTCTGATAATCGGTGGTATAGAGTACCGGTTCTCCGCCATAGATCCGTACAAAGTCTGCAAAGCCCCGTCCAAATACTCCATTATCAATCACCAGAACTCGGTCACCGGGTTCTGTTAAGGAAGCACATGCAGCCTCTAATCCCAGAATTCCCTCACCACTTAAAATATATGCAGGATTCTTTGTATTTAGAAGTGAACTGATCAGATCACAGGTATCACGATAATAGTCATAGAACTCCGGATCCAGATCCGGATTCGTCGTCTCCAGACTTCTTGCCATTCTTACATTTTCCCGTACCCGGGTAGGTCCCGGCGTCATCAATTTTAACACACCTATGCCTCCTTCTTTGCAAATAACAGTCCTGTCTTATTCAGAATCTTTTCCAATGGTACGATCAGAATCAATACCGGTATCGCAGCCAGAACAATCTGAAGAATATTACCGGGGAAGGATGCCAACGGTTCTACCAGACTGTGATAGAAAATAGCCTCAAAGATATAGTAGCCGGCCAGCTTAATCAACAGTGCCGCACCGATTGCCAGTACCTTCCAGCCATATCCCTGTTTCTTCTCTACGATCAGTCCCACCACAAGTCCCATCAGACCACAGGTAATAAATGTACATGGTGCATAGATCGTCCAACTGGACATAATATCAAAGATTGCCATTCCGAATGCTCCCGCAAAGAAACCGGTACGCTTACCATACAGCATAGCAGCCAAAAACAACGGAATATTTCCCAAATGAATCAGTCCGCCATAACCAAACGGAAGTTTTACATTTACACATGCTGTAAATACCAATGTCAATGCAATAAATAATCCGGTTACGGTAATGACCTTCACATTTTCCTTTACACTCTTCTTTGTTTCCTTTTGTGCAACATTTTCACTCATAATATAAACCTCTTTTCATAGTAGTCAGAAATCCGTCGATCAAACGGTTCACATGCCATGCTTTCTTTGCATAGTCTACTATGTGTGTGGTCTGATTAAAATATCCAGTTTCGAACTTTTTTATAGTACCAGATCGGGTTATTTACCAGTTTCTGTCTTCTTTCTTCTTCAAAAGCTCATCCATATCCAGATTCTCATTCACCACCCCTGCAGGCTTCTTCTGCTTCTTACGCTTCTCATTTGCTGCTACCCAGTCATTTACCACCGGCTGCTCTGCCGTCTTTCCTGCCGCTGCCTTTTTGTCGGCTCCTCCAACTGCATCCTTGCCCGTATCCTTAGGTACTTCTTCCACTACGGCCTCCGTCTGTCCGTTTTTCTTCCGGTGCTTCCGTTTTTCGGTTTTTGCTTCTCCATCCTCTGCCACTTTCTGCAGCTTCTCGTCCTTCTTCTGTCCGCGTGTCTTCTTCTGTCCGCGTGTCTTCTCCTGTTTTCCTCTCCGGAAAGCTCCGGTTACCATCGCCACGTAGTCCAGATTCATCCGTCGTGCCGCAACATCCAGCATAAACAGAACCAGTGCCGCAAGCAGCATCGGAATCGCCAGATTCGTTCTGGATCTTACCGTTTCCAACTGTCCTGCAAAAATATCATCCTCATAAGTTACATACTGTCCATTCACCTGACCTACAAATGCATCCAACCCATCTGTAACCAGATCAAATCGATATTCCGGAGAATACTGCATCGCCGCAGCCGTTATCATACTGCTTTGCAGTTCTTCTCCCTTTCGATTCTGAAGACTGATCGTATAAACACCGATCTCATTCATGTCCATATTTGCCTGATACTTTCCCGGTGCGATCGGATCTAATGTGATCTCCTGTGTATTGCCCTCTGCATCGGTACAGACCGCCTTTACAACGGTATCTTTATCATAATGCTCGGTAGTATAGGATATCACTGCCGAACTGCCCTCCTGCGTAACATCCAGACTTTCTCCATCAATCTGTGTATTGGATATTACATAATTTATCATATTATCCCAGAACTGCACATAGTTATCCCAGCTTGCCCAGTTGCCGGTCCACTCGTTGTTTGCATCCGAGTTCCATGCGATCGTTCTGCCCAGACCATACTGCCAGGTAGATAGGATTGGATCTCCTTCCTCCGACTGCAGGATCACAGTTGCCTGTGGCTTCGCAGAAGATCCAATGTATCCTAACAGGGGCGGAACACCGTCATCCATCAGGCCATCGATAATCTCCGAACGACTGGTAATGATCGGAACAAACTCCTCATTTACCAGATAGCTCTTCCCCGACAGAATAATTTCCTGTGCAAAAATCTTTGGAATACCACTGTTTATATCCGTATAATAAAATCGTCCGCCACACTTATTCGCCAGATCCTGTAACAGGTTCTGATCAGAGTCCGGTCCGACAGCTACCGTAGACAAGGTGATTCCACTATCATTTATCTGGTTAATAACATCTCCATAATTATTATAATAATCCTGTCCGTCTGTTAACAGGATAATATGCTTAATCTGCGCGTCCGACCGCTGCAGCTCCTTGGCTGCCTCCTCCAGTGCCGGATAGATGCTGGTGCCTCCGCCATAATCGATACCGGATATTCCGGAATTGATTCCTTCCCGGTTCGTTGCCTTCTGCATCGGCACCGCCCATCCAAAGCTGTCATCAAATGCCAATACGCCGATGGAGTCATTGTCCCGAACCGTCTTTACACCCTCGATGGCTGCCTCCTTCGCCAGATCCAGACAGGTTGCCCCCGTATTTCCTCCATCTGCCGTCGTAGACATACTGCCGGAATGGTCGATGACCATAGCCACCGCCATATTCGGCACCTCCCGTTCCCCTTCCAGGAACATATTAACCGGAAGTACCGTCTCCAGTGCGGTTTCCTGATATCCACCCATGGCATAGCTGTTATCTCCACCCGTACAGATCAGTCCGCCCGCATAATCTCTGACATAACTCTCCAGATTATCTAAAAATCCCTGCCTTAAATCTCTGGCATGTACATTCACCAGTACCATCGCCTTATACTGAATCATGGATGCCATATCCTCCGGTACCGCTGTTGGCGTGATCCGGTCATACTGCACTCCACACGCATCAAAGATTGATGCCAGCTCTGCTCCTTCGCCGGCTTCTCCCTCTACCAACAGAATCTTCGGATCTGCTTCCACCTGTGTGAAGGCACAGTACTCATTATTCATACTCATTGTATCATTTGCCGGTTCTACCATCACATGATAGTCCTGCGTTCCGTTCTGTTCTCCGGTATCCTGAAAGACAAACTGGTTCTGCCCGGCCGTCAGACTGACTGTTGACTGCCCCTTCAGCGTCCGGCCGGAATACAGACTAACAACCGCCTGTGTCGTAACATTGCTCTCTATCGTCACCTTCACATTAAATGCATCACCGACATGTACATAATCCGGCAGCTCCAGACTGCTGACATAGACCTCTTCTCCCATGTTCTGCTCCAGCTTCACAACCTTCACATCGATATCCTGAGAGCTGACGGTTCCTGCCATCTTCTCGATATTGCCTGCATTTTCCAGACCATCGGTAATCAAAACCAGCCGTTTCGCAGTATCCTCCGGAAAAATGGTAACAGCCGTTGATACTGCCTTCTCCAGATTCGTAGCAGTACTGACCGGCTCGGAAGTCAGCTCTGCAAAGATCTTCTTGTCCGTTACAAACTGATCCACCAAAACATTATCTCCGAATACAACAACGCCTGCCTGATTCTTCTTCGGCATCCCTTCAATGGAATCCCGGATATAGGTCTCGATACTTGTAAGATTCTTTTCATTGCTATCGGACATATCCACCAGAAAAATCGTGGTAACCTTCTTTGTTGTAACCTTGATACTCAGACCACACAGGGTCAGAATCAATAGCAGTCCGATCAGCCCGCGCATCACCAGATATTCTACTTTTTTTCCCTTACTCTGCATCCGGATCCATTTACCGGATACAATCAACCCGGCTGCAACAACCGGAATCAACAGCAGCCACCAGGGATTGCTCATTTCAATACTCATGCTTGCCTCCATCTGCCGCTAGTGCTGGCGTACATATACAAACCACTCCACAGCCAATGCGAATAACAGAATCAATATAACCAGATTTCGCAGTTCTCGCCCGCCACTCAGCGTCTGTGCCTCTTCATTTTTCGTCTCGTTCGATACTGCCGTTTCCCCATCCTGATGTGATTCCTGCTCAACCGGGAACCGTACCACGAACTTCTCCTGCCGTTCTTCACCATTTACTGTCTGGCTGACCGTATATACCCCTGCCTGATCGGTATCCGTATAGGCATTGGTTGCCGCTGCGGCCGCCAGCACAGAAGAAACACCATTCGGATCCTGCACCGTCAGATCAGAACCGTTTATATTCCCGTTAAATACGATCTTATCACCTGTCGCATAATAATCTTCGGATACCATACCGCTTACCATCATATAGTCCATGAGATTCGAGATCAGAATCGGAAAATCTGCCTGTAACGCCAGATCCGACTGATGGATATCAAATCCCAGAACCGCCACACGTCTTCCTGCTGTTTCTCCGTAGTATCCCAGACAACTGCTTCCGCTCGTCAGAAAACCGTCCGCCCATATCGGCCGCTCGTATGCCTTTCCCGCCGTCACACCGAAGGAATCTCCTGCGATATAACGGGTAAGCTCTGTATCGGTAAATGCCACGCTTACATTGCTCAATGTCTCTGCCTGTACGATATCTCCCCAGGAGCCCGGATTCACATATAGGACATTCCCCTGCTCCGGCAGTGTTTCCGGCAGTTTCCCGTCGAAGATATACAGATCATACTCCTCAGACTTGCCTACGGCCGATAACTGACTGGTCTTATACAGATCTACCCAGGGAATATTCATGACCGCCTTTTCCAAAAACATATTATCGTCGGTTACCAGAAGCACTCGTTTCTGGCCTTCCTCCCGAACCACCGTATAGGCCCGGTTATCCGCCTCCAGATCATCCTTCCTGTTTATCTCCGCCATCAGGACACTTCCTGTGAAGTTCACCTGTGAAAAGTATACCGTCTGAGATCCTCCTGCAGGTATCACCACACTCTGAACCATCAACAGGGTATCATCTCCGTAGAGATTCACATCGGTAGTTACATCCTGATCGGTATCATTGGTGATCTTTCCAATGACTGTCATAGATGCATTTCCCGCTTCATCATACTCTGTTCCATAACTTACGTAATCCATCGACAGGTTCTGGTAATCGGTATACAGATTCATAACCTGTGCATCCAGATTCCCCAGCTCCATCGAAGTATCGGTCATAAATACTGCCTGATACTGCTCCCATTGACTGGTCATAGACTGTACTACGCTCACCGCAACCGATGCATCCCCACTCAGATCTGTCACCTGCAACCCTCGCAATGCCTTCTTTAGTTCCGCCTTATCAGTCACATTTGTTTTCACGATCTGTGCCTCCTGATCCGCCGTCAGGATGGTCACCTGGGAAGTTTCACTTAAAGAATCAATATAATCAACTGCCCGTTCTACCGCTTCCTCCAGTCTGGTATGATCCTCATTGTATCGGATCCCCATACTGGCACTGGTATCAATCACCAGTACCACATTATCATACCGTCTGCCTCCCCGTTTCAGATACGGTGCCATCAGTGCTACGATCAGAAGCAGAATCGTCAGAATCTGAAGAATCATCAACAGATTCTTCTTTAACTTCTCCCAGGGTTTCGTTGCCTCTATGTTATTGAATATCTCCTTCCATAGCATACTGGAAGAAAATGGATACTCCTGTGCTTTCTGCTTCAGCATATACAGCAATATAATAATCGGTATACACACCAGCAGTGCCAGGGGCCACCAGTTACTTATCGTCATAGTCTCTCTCCATCCTACCAAATCATTTGCGGATAATCAGTCCCTGATTGCACACATGGTCATACAGGAACTTCTCCAACGGCTCATCTGCCACCATCCGAATATAGGTCAATCCGTACTTTCGTGTCAATACCCGCATCCGTGTCTCCATAGCCTCCAGTGCCTTCCGGTACTGTTCGATTGAACTTCGGTTCAGAGATAACCGCACTTCCTCACCTGTCTCGATATCCAACAGATTCACCATGCCTTCTCCCTCGATATCGATCTCCTGCCTTGCCAGAATATGGATCAGCACGATTTCCTGCTTCTTATAACGCAGATACTTCAGTGCTTCTTCGATTCCCTTTTCATCCAGAAAGTCACTGATGATAACGGATACGCCGCTGCCCTGATACTGTCTGGCTGTAATCGCCTTATTCAGATTTGTTTTTCCGTCAAAGGAAATGCGTTCCAGTTCTGTAAGGATCGACTGAAACGCCTGCTTTCCGGCTCTGCCCTTTCCCTGTGTCAGCGAGCTTTCCTGCATTTCACTGATATAGACCCGATCCAGATTATTCAGCACCAGATATGCCAATGCACCCGCCAGTTGCAATGCCGTCCGGGACTTCTTCGGTTCTCCGTAGTCCATCGACTTCGAGGTATCGATAAAGATCTGATAGACACCTTCCTTTTCTTCCATGAAACGCTTGATATACAGCTTGTCAAACCGTCCGTATGCACCCCAGTCGATTCTACGAATATCATCTCCGGGAATATACTCCCGATAGTCCGAAAACTCCACGGAGCTCCCCTTCAGATTTGATTTCCGGCCACCACTCATTCCATGGTTCATCCGGGCATTGCTGGCGATGGCGAGCTGATTCAGTTTTACGAAAAAATCCGATTCAAATAATTTCTCCGCCATACTACTCTCCTGTCTTACTGCTGCTGCAACAACTGTGCAATAATCTTATCCGGTGTCATATTATCTGACAGAGCCTCAAAGTTACAGATCATACGATGCCGTAATACCGGGAATGCCACATACTGAATATCCTCAAAGGATACATTAAACCGATGTTCCATCAGGGCTCTTGCCTTCGCTGTCTTAACAATCGCCTGTGCTGCACGCGGAGATGCTCCGTTTGACACATACTTCTTCGTAATATCCGGCACATCTTTGAGCTCCGGATGTGTATTATAGACCAGATTCATAGCATAATCCATCACCGCATCTGCGATCGGCATATCATAGATAACCTGACGAATTCGCAGGATATCATCTGCGGTCATCACCGGTGATAACGTCGCCTCCTGCCGGTTGACTGTCAGATTTACGATCTCCTTCAGCTCCTCCTTTGCCGGGAATCGTACATTCAGCTTGAACAGGAATCGGTCTAACTGTGCCTCCGGCAGAGGATAAGTTCCCTCATTCTCGATTGGGTTCTGAGTTGCCAATACCATAAACGGCTTTGGCAGCAGGTAGGTCTGTTTTCCCACTGTAACCGTCTTCTCCTGCATCGCCTCCAGCAGTGCGGACTGTGTCTTCGGTGTCGCACGGTTTATCTCATCTGCCAGTACAATATTCGAAAAGATCGGACCTGCTTCGAACTTAAACTTATTCTGACCATCCTCTTTTACAATCAGATTCGTACCGGTTACATCTGCCGGCATCAGATCCGGTGTAAACTGGATTCTAGAGAACGCCAGATTCATGCTTCGTGCAATCGCCTTTACCATCTGCGTCTTACCAACTCCCGGCACACCTTCTAACAGCACATTTCCGTCTGTTAATATCGCTATGATCATCTGCCGTATAATTCCCTTCTGACCGATGATTACCTTTCCGATCTCCGCTTCACATCGAAGGACGGTATCGATTATCTGCTGCATTTCCTGCTCATTCTGTACCATGACTCTCTCTCCTTATTTCTTATACTCTGCTTCTTTCTCTATTTCGGGATCTCCTACTTATTCAAATCATCAAAGTAGGACTTTACAATATTCTGTACGCCACTCGGATAGTTTGCATTTTCTACCTTATTGTACGCATTCTGGGTGTAACTGCCGATTACCTGCTGATAATCTACAGAGGTTCCCGCCCAGGCTTCACCACCCTTTTGGGTTGTTCCGCTTCCCGCAGCATTGATCTTACCATCCAGATTCTCATTGTCCTGTAGCTCACGATTCGGAATTGTTATCATCTGCCCGGTCAGACTCGGATCCTTTTCGGTTCCTACATTACTTCCGGTGTTATAGCCACCACCCTGACCGGCCTGGCTTTGACCGCTTCCGGTTCCACTGCCCTGACCACTCTGTCCACTGCTTCCGTTCTGACCAGACTGATTGTTCTGTCCGGTCTGACTGTTCTGATTGCCAGATGCATTCTGACCGTTGGGATTACTCTGTGCCTGTTGATTATTCTGCCCATTTTGGTTATTCTGTCCGTTTTGGTTGTTTTGATTACTTTGTCCGTTCGGGGTGTTCTGTGCTGTCTGATTGTTCTGATTTCCCTGATTATTCTGTCCCCGGTTGTTTTGTTCACCGGATGCCTGCTGTGCATTTGCCTGTGCCTGCTGCTGCTCACCGGACACTGCCTGCTGCAGGTTCTGAAGCTGTTCACCGCTGGTTGTATTATTCCGAATTCCTGCAGCTCCGTCCTTCATCGTCTGATTTCCCGTCATCTGACCCAGCCTCTGCATCTCACTTGCAATTGCCTGCCGATCTTCTGCGCTGGTATTCTCATTCAGATTCTGGAGATCCTTCTGAAGATCTGCCAAATCCTCCGCCAGTTGTTCTTCCTCCGACTTCGGTTCCTCCCGCAGTGCATCGGATAGTGTCTGCAGTTCCTCTCTTACCTTTCGTTTCTCTGCCTGATTGGCTTCCTGTGTCATCTTCACTGTCAGACGTTCTCTTGCCTTTGCCAGATCCTCTGCATTACTTACTTCCTGCAGTTCTTTTTTGGCTTCCTCTAATGAAGATATCATGGTTTCTTTTTCAGCCTCGGACAGATCCTCCATCTTCTCAACATGCTCGATAGCATCCTCTACCTTCCGAATATCTTCATCCACCTGTCTGGCGATCTCATGATATTCCTGTGCCTGTGCCTTTGCGGCCGTCGGTATAAAGCTTATAATCACAAATGCGGCTGCGGTTCCCAGCATTGCCAAAAGCAGCTGCCATCGCACCTTCAACGGAAAGGTCTTTCGAATCTGAACCTGATTCACCCTGCGAATCGTATCTGCTTTCTGCATCTGACTGAAGG
The DNA here is from genome assembly GCA_900539185.1 of uncultured Clostridium sp. Classification (GTDB taxonomy): domain Bacteria; phylum Bacillota; class Clostridia; order Lachnospirales; family Lachnospiraceae; genus CAG-632. Next base: position 54,992 of record UQBG01000005.1, on the reverse strand, counting down.
AATCCTCCTTACCAGCCAACTGATACGATGTAATCAATCGTTCCTGAAAGCCATGGGCATCCAGCCCCAGTGCAGCTTTCTCCATGCTCGGTCGCTTCACGATTCCCAATGTGATACCTGCAGCCACACCGCCTACCGCTCCGATGCTTGCAATAAGTGGTGCATAATACCAGGGAACCATCAGTGCAATCACCGATACGATCGTCGCCAGCGTAAACCCAGCCAGTGCTCCGTACATTCCATACTGCAGCACCTTCTGCTCTGTCATCCGGCGGCGTATCTTCTGTATGAACTTTTTGATAAACAGATCTGAATGACTCATGGTGTTCTCCCTTCTATGGCCGTTTCAATTCTTCGGTAACGCCCACTTCCTGTGGTGGTATCACCGGCTGCGGTGTCGGCGTTGCCTGTACTGCCTGTGGTGGTATCGGTGCTGTCATTGATGGTGTCACCGACTTCCGCTTCTTTCTCTTTATCTTCTTAATCGGATTCAGCTTCTTTGATGCTGCCCATATAAAAAACCAACTGATTGCCGCAGAGGCGATCACATTCATCGGGATCCATACATGTGACAAAATCGGCATTACAACGCCAAAGCACCCGATATCATCGATGATCTCATAGATACTGGTCAGATCCATACTGCGTACCATATAGTCAAAGAATCCGGTGGTCGGATTCCCGATCAGCAGTAACGGCAGGATACCAAAGTTCGGATCTGTCGCTCCACTGAGTGCCCCGTTGCTCACCAACATTTCATACATAGATGCTCCAATCACCAAAATAGTACCAAAAACAATAAATGGGATCGTGAGTAACCCGATTTCGATCAAAAATGTCATAACAATCGACACAATCGTTTTCTTAAAGCAGCTGGAGCAAAATACTCCTACGCTTCCGACATATATCACAACCACCAGCATCATCACAATGTATCCCAGTAGTGCGAACCAGTTCAGTCCTCCCAGAATAAATGCGATTGCCATAATCGGAATACTGGATATGATAAACAGCATATAGTTTGATAATGCTGATAGCAGCTTCCCCCATATGATGGAAAGCGGCTTCTTCGGTGTCGTCAGCATAATCTCAAGTGTCTGCTTTTCCCGCTCTCCCGATATCGTTCCCGCCGTCAGAATCGGCACGATCAGCAATGTGATTCCAAGCTGTGTCCAGCCAATAACCTGATAGATCACAAGGAATCCGGTATAATCTGTCCCAGAGCCATTCGCATAGGCGGCAATAAAAATTGCGATGACCGCGATAACTGCCAGTACCAGATCATAAAACATCACTGCCAACGGAAGCTTTATACTTCTGGAGCCCAGCCGCAGTTCCTTTGCCAAAATCGGATTTATTGCTCGTTTCTTTGTTCCTGCTGCCATTACTTTGCACCTCCTGTAATCTCCATAAACAGAGTTTCCAGATTTCCCGGCTCCCGATGGAAGTTTGCCACCTTGACTCCGTTCATAACCAGCGTTGTCAAGAGTTGTCCCATCTCTGCTTCATCTCCGTCGAAGGTGATGATAACGGAATCATCCCGGATTGAAATCTTCTCTACCAGCGGTGTCTGCCTTAAGATCTGAATCGCCAGATCCTTATTCTCCAGAATCTGAATATCCAGCGGATTCGAGTGGCGGGACTTTCTGGTGATATCCTCTACCTTACCATTTACGACCAGATTTCCCTTCTCCATCACACCAATACTGGTACACATCTCTCCCAGCTCCGGCAGGATATGTGAGCTGATAATAATCGTTTTTCCCATCGTTCCCAGATTCTTCATAACTTCCTTCATCTCGAATCTGGCTCTCGGATCCAGACCGGATGCCGGTTCATCCAGTACCAGAAGCTGTGGGTTGTGGATCAGTGCTCTGGCTACACACAGTCTCTGTTTCATACCTCTGGAGAGTCCGTCTACATATGCATCCTGCTTGTCCAGCAGATTCACCAGATCCAGCAAACCTAAAGATATCTTGTGTACCGATACCCGATCCATGCCATACATGCTTCCGTAGAACTCCATATATTCCATTACCTTAAAATTATCATATACCCCAAAGAAGTCCGGCACATACCCCACCTTTCGCTTGATCAGATCATTATGATTCAGGGCATCTACACCATCTACATATACCTCTCCCCAGTCTGCCTGCAGAAGGCCGCAGATGATCCGCATGGTTGTTGTCTTCCCGGCTCCGTTCGGCCCTACAAAGCCGAAGATCTCTCCCTTTTCAATATGGAGATTCAGATTATTCAGTGCCCGATACCGGCCATACGTTTTTGTCAGATTCTTTATCGTAACCATTACTGTTCACCTCCTACCAGTGTCAGCTTCGGTGCCGCGCCGCCCCATGCATCCGGTTGATCCGTATAATACCGCACCACCATCCAGTTCTCCTCATTCAGATACGGAGTCAGGTCTGTTACGGTTCCGTCTGATGTAAATACATCATCATACTGTCCGGTCTGATAGTTATAAAGCTGAACCATACAGTACTCCTCATAATTATCATCATATTCTTCTCCATAGTCCGAATTCAAAAGCTGTGCCCCTATCGTATCCAGTGTCTGGAAGTCATATAATACATCCAGCTCCGACTCTCCGTACAGATAGCGATCTTCGGTATCCAGCGTAGAATAATCCTGCGGATATGACGAATCGTATGGTATGTTATCGCCGCCTACCTGATAAACATTAATATCATCTACAAAGGTCGTATAGTTCTTATACTCTTCCGCTACCTGATAGAAGTTCGTCACAGCAACTGCTGCCTCATAGGTCTTTGCGGAATTATCCCTTACCAACGGGCTGTCATAGTTCTCAATCATACCGAATACCATTCCCTGATTCATGGAAAGATTCAATGCCGCCGTCTCCATGAGCCCGTAGACATTCTCGTTATCCTTCAGATCATGTTCCCGTTCACTGTTATTAAAAAATGGGAATTCCGATGGGCTGTCTTCCATCCACTGTGAATAATCATAACTCATATATGACAGACTATAAACCTTGGCCGGGTCAATCTGCATGGTTTCTCCGTTCTTCATATGTCCCAGATACACATAGCGGTCCTCATAGCACACAACTACATTCTTCAGATCATAGCCTGTATTATTCGTCACATTTCCTTCTATACTGTTGATGCTACAGATCAGATCCGTCTGGATTCCTTCTCCATTCCTTAGGATTTCTTCCTTCTGCGTCTTGAGATTCTGCTGGGTAAACGCTGTTACCTTCTTAATATTTAACTGTACGGCTTCTCCTTCTGACAGAACCGCACACTGATAATCGGTTGTTCCACTGCTTGCATTTCCCTGACTGTTCCACGGTTCTACAGTCTGATAGCCATCTCCAAATGCGACACTATATGCCTTTCCTTTCGGACTCTGCACATGCATATAAGTGGTTGTCAGCTTCGAACCGCTATTGAAGTTCACGATAGAAACCGCATCCACAAACGGCTTATGAATCCGATAGATCATACTGGTTCCATATATGATGACTGTAAATCCCAGTGCAATCACAGGCATCACGATCCACATCTTCTCCCGTTTGTCCTTTGCCTTTAATATCAGATACATAACCGGTCCGATACAGATCACATAGATCAGAAAAATTCCTGCATATAACAGTGCATTCGGCACCCGGTTCCGGTCTGTGCCATTGACCGCCTGCTCCATCTCCCAGTCATTATAAGAATTGCCGGTTCCTCCATACATGATATTGGAATAGGTCTGGTCATTTCCTGCATTTTGCAATATATTCTTTGCCAGATCCGTTCTTCCATCCCGCCAGCTTACGATCGGCTCCATATCCAGATCATAGCTCAGTACCAGAATGCTTCCGTTTCCATAGCTGCTCTTCCATGCGGTGCCTCCGGATGCAATACTGTTTTGTACATCTTCCCAACCGTCCGCCGTCAGTTCTGCAACGTCCACCTGCTGTGCTTCTTCTATACTTCCCGTTACATACAGGCTCTGCTTTGTAAGCCCACCGGTCGTCACTGCCGGAACCATGCCGGAAAATCCTTCCAGCGTAGTCGATGCCCTTGAGCCGGTTCCGAAGATCAGAATTCCTCCATCGGATACCCAGCTTGCAATCGCATTCCGCTGTTCTTCCGATAACTGAGAGGTATTATAATTATCAATCAGGATATAGTCACAAACCGATAAGCCCTTACCGGTATCCGGAATGTTGTCCTCTGTCAGACGCAATACCTTTGTGGATATCGCTCCATATCCCAGATCCACAGAGATTCCATCAAAATAATTCAGTCCACTGTAATCACTGCTCAGAATACCAATGACCGCATTCTGTCCGGTGGTTGTAGATTTAAAAGTTTCCTGCTGGGAATACAGGATCTTCCCCTTTTCATTTTCCAGCTCTATCCGCAGAAAAGCCGCCTCATCCACATTGGGCAACAGCAGAGAAATGCTTTTTTCTCCGCCACTCGGGATCGTCACCGCCTTTTCATATGCCAGACTGTCTACACTATAGCTGGCAGGAATTATAACCCGTAGATATCCCACAAAGTCCTTCCCGGTATTTCCAACCGTTACCGTTACCGGCATTGCTTCTCCCTCTACCGCAACATTATCCAATCCGGTTTCCATGGTTACGGTAACGTCCGTGTTTTCTACATCCTTCGCATCCTCATCGGCAAATACGGTCGATGAAATGCCCATGAGTAGCAACACGGTTGTTATGATACTATACATCACTCTTTTGACTTTCATAGCCTTCGTTCCTTTCTATTCTAACTGAAACAGCACTTCAAACACGGTTCCCCGTTCACTGGAACGTGCCCGGATCGTGCCATTATGCATTTCAAATATGTTCTTAGCAATACTCAGTCCCAGTCCGGTTCCTTCTCCTTTTGTCCGGGAGGTATCTACACGATAAAACTTATCGAATATCTTCGTCAGATCCTTCTGGGAAATAATCTGTCCATAGTTTGTGATTGCTACCCTCGCCAGCTTCTTCTGTGGTATCGCACCGACTTCCACCCGAATCTGTTTTCCATCAGCCCCATATTTTATTGCATTTGCCATAAGATTTCCAAAGGCTCTCGCTAACAGCTCTCCATCACCGCTGATATACACCTTCTCCGGTGCAAAGACTGTATAACACTCCAGCTGATGCTCCCGCAGGCTGGGATAAAACTCATCAATAATCTGTTCCATAAACTGCTTCAGTTCCAATGGATGCTTACTCATCGAGATCTTATTTTTTTCATATCGGGTATAGTCAAAAAGATCGTTCACCAGTCCTTCCATGCGTTCCGCCTTATTATAGGCGATCTCAATATACTTCTGCCCGGTTTTCTCCGGCAGCTGCTCGGACTGTCTGAGCAGATTCAGATACCCGATCACAGATGTCAAAGGCGTTCGCAGATCATGTGCCACATTCGTGATCAACTCATCCTTGATATGCTCTGCTTCCCGTTCCTTATCGATACTGACCTTCAGTTCTGCCTGCATCGTATTGATCGCCATTGCCAGCTCCCGCAGTTCTCCGCTCGATCGAACAGCAATCTCAGTATTTAGGTCTCCATTTTTTATCCGTTCGACGCCATTTAATATCTCACGCAGGTACTTCACCATCGGTGCGGATAACAGGATATAATAGCCAAAGAAAAACAGGATGGACAGCACCACGATCAGGATATAGATTCCTGTCCCCTGACTCTCCAGTGCCAGTCTTGCAACCTTATCGACCTGCGCTGCCATAGGCAGACGGGCACTCAGCGCACTTATATTCCATTTTATAAATTTTATAACTCCGATGATCACCAGCACACCCAGATCGGTCAGTACTGTCAGTATACCGCTTAATAATACATACAGTGCCAGTTGGAACCGGATACTCCATAAACTATTCTGCTTCAACCTTATATCCCACTCCCCATACTGTCTTTATAATCGCAGGGTTCTTCGTATCTTCCTCTATCTTCTCACGCAGGCGGCGGATATGTACCATAACGGTATTATTCACCTCATACACCTGCTCCTTCCATACCTGTTCAAAGATCTCATCCGTACTGTAGACTCTGCCCGGATGACTGGCTAACAGCCAGAGGATCTCAAACTCGATCGGAGTAAGTGCGATCTCCTCTCCGTTCCGCATCACGCGATGGGCTGCCTTCTCGATCGTAAGACTGCCGACCTGAACCGTCAGGCTTTGCTGTTGTCCGGTATTAATATTCTGATATCGCTTTAGCTGTGACTTCACTCTGGCAGTTAATTCCAGTGGGTTAAACGGCTTCGTTACATAATCATCCACACCGGTTCCAAATCCCAGAATCTTATCCATATCTGCTGTCTTTGCACTCAGCATAATAATCGGTATATTGCTGGTTTTCCGTATTCTCCGGCACATCTCCAACCCGTCCATCTTCGGCATCATAACATCCAGTATGATCACCTTGATCTCCGGATGTTCACTTAATACGCGAAGACCTTCCTCTCCATCGTATGCTTTCAATACATCAAAGCCATCATTGGTCAGATAGATTTCAACCAGCTCTGCAATCTCTTGTTCATCATCTACAACCAGTATCGTTGCCATCCTACTACCCCCGTCACTACTCTTCTTTTAACATTTTCATCATCGTACCATATATTTTTCGCTGTGACCTTACGAACTTCTTACGAAATCCTGCAAGAATTCCGTATAAATCTTACACACATGCAAAATGCCTGTGTAAAAACAGGCACCTTTTTGCATCCTTATACACGGAAACAGCTTCCGCCGATAAATTCACGTAATATTGAATTATTTGGTACAGATTCTCCACTTACGCCCAGGAAATAGTCCAGAAACTTTAAGAGTCGCTTTGCCTCCTGATACTCCGGTGCATCATGAGAGATTGCAAACAGAAGCGGTTCTGCATACTGCTTAATCACACTGAGTTCGTATAACAGTGCAGAATTGAACATCACATCTGCCTCTTCCTGATAAGGGAAGATATTCCGTTCTTCTCCCTTTCGTACGGATTCCCACATAGCGATCGTATCCTGTGCCAGATTTCCTCTGGTTCTGGCATCTCTTACGATCCGCCGGATCAGTCGCCCATCTGTCGTCGATATCCGGTTATGCTGATCGATATTCAAACTCGTAAGTGCACTGATATAGATCTTAAACTTACTGCTATCCGACAGTTGTTCCGTCATCTTTGGATTCAGTCCGTGAATTCCCTCGATCACTAAGACATCTCCGGAATGCAGCTGCTTATAATCGCCCTTATACTCCCGCATACCGGTCTGGAAATTAAATCGAGGCAGTTCTACCCTTTCTCCCGCCAAAAGTCTGGACATATCCTCGTTGAACTGCTTCAGATCGATCGCTTCTATACATTCAAAATCATACTTTCCATTCGCATCTCTCGGTGTCTCAGACCGGTTCACAAAGTAATCATCCAGCCCGATCGGATGCGGATGCATACCATTTGCTCGAAGCTGAATACTCAGCCGATGTGAAAATGTCGTTTTTCCGGAAGAACTCGGTCCCGCGATCAAAACGATCTTCTTTCCTTCCCGTTCGATCCGTTCTGCAATCTCTCCAATCTTCTTCTCCTGCAAAGCTTCCTGTACCAGCATCAGGTCGCCGATACCACCTTCGGCAATTACATCATTCAGTGCACCCACCGTATCAACCCCCAGCATGGTACTCCAGTCCTCAGACTCCTTCAGCACCTTAAACAGCTTCTTCTGTGGCGTAAACGGAGCCAAAACCTCCGGTTCCTGTCTCGTCGGAAGCTGCAATACAAAGCCCGCACTATATAAAATCAGATCAAAGCACTTAATATACCCTGTACTCGGAACCATATAGCCATAGTGATAGTCTTCATAGTCTTCGATGCTGTACATATTTGTTGCAGACACTCTGCGATACTGGAAAAGGTGTACCTTATCTTCCATTCCCCGCTCTGCAAAACGATGCATCGCAGTCTCCGTACTGATACTTTCCTTCTTAATCTCCAGATCATCCCATACCAGTTCCTTCATTCTCCGTTTGATCGAATATAAAAGATCCTGACTGACGCCATCCTGCAGTCCCTCGATCTCACAATAATATCCGTTTCCAAGAGAATACATCACCCGAACCTGATAATCATCATCGGTCCCAAGGACATCATGAATCGCCTTTAGCATCAGCAGAGTTGCACTTCTCTTATACGTCTGAAATCCGATTTCATCTGCCGTTGTCAAAAAGCGGATCTCCTGATCGGACGAAATCTCTTTCCGAAGTTCGCAGAGTTTATCCCCCATATATGCCAGAACAATATCATGTGCTTCCCGCTCCCGATACTGCTTTGCCAGACTTAACAGCGGGGTTCCCGCCGGAATCGTCACTGTTTCCCCATAGATCTTCGCCGTAACATCACCCATAACCAACTACCTCCTGCTCTCCTACTGTTCTACACTATCTTAAGCGGAACACCCGTATCTACACATACAACCGGTATTTCCTCATCCGCGTTTTGCATACAGGTACGGATATATCCTGCCATATACTCTATAAATATATGCTCCAGTCCATAATGCGTAGCATCAATAATCGTCAACCCCATATCTACCGCATCGATGCCCTCATGATGTCCGATATCACCGGTTACCAGAACCTCTGCGCCTTCTTTTATCGCATTTTGAATTTCACTTTTCCCGGATCCCGGACAAATCGCGACTTTATATACCGTCCGCTCAAGTCCGCCATATATCATCACATTTTTCAAATCGAACTTTTCTTTGATCAGCATTGCCAACTCTTCGACTGTCATCGCCTCACTCAGTCTTCCGACGCGCCCGATTCCCTCCGGCTGTTCTGCTTCTACCGCAGTTACATCCAGCGGACGGGTCGTCTGCAGTCCGATCCGATCAGCTGCCAGCTCTGCCATACCACCCTTGATGTCAAAGTTCGTATGCATGGCATAATAGCTGATTCCCTGTCCTGCCAGCTTCCACAGTCTTCGACCGATCATACTGTCTGTAGTGATCTGCTTTATCGAATGAAATATCATCGGATGATGGGTAAGCAACAAATCAACCTTTTCTTCTACCGCTCGGTCAATCACATAATCCGAAGCATCTAAAGCTATCATGATTTTCCTTACTTCTGCCTCTTTGTCACCTAATAATAATCCAACATTGTCCCAATCCTCTGCATATTGCACCGGTGACAGTTCCTCACACCAGTGCATCACGTCCTTAATCTTCATAGTATGCATTTGCCTCCTTGCACAGTTCCAGTGCTGCTCTCAGTTCTGCTATCCGCTGTACGGCCCGGTCACTCGTCTGTTGTCCCAGTTGTTCCTCCAGTTCCAACAGTTTCTCCTGCTCCTTTTCCAGATACTCTGCCAGAACCGGATGCTGCAGCTTCAACAGACAAGGGCCATATCGGTATTCCACCTCCGAAAGTTCTCTCTTCGGCTCTGTTTTTTTGCTTACTGCACGCAGGATCGTATAGTATTTTCCATCTTCTACCAGCATATCCTCTGTCTGAATCCGGTACCCGATCTCATATATGTATCTCCGAACTGCAGCTATATCCGACTGCGGTTGAAGAATCAGAACCTCATCTCCCCGCCTGTGACTGCTTCCGCGTTTCAGAATATCAATCATCAACAGACCACCCATTCCGGCCAGAATCAATGTATCTGCTTCGCCGGGAGCCAATCGTTCCAGTCCATCTGACAGCCGACACTCGATCTGCTCCTCCAGATTCTTCTGTTTCACATGCTCGACTGCCTTCGACAGCGGTCCCTTGCGGACATCCATTGCATATGCATGGCCGGTTCGTCCGGATTCTACCAGATAAATAGACACATATCCATGATCGCACCCTATATCTGCCACTGCCCGGCTATCAGTCACCATATCAGCTACCCGTTGCATTCTCTGCGACAGCTCCATTCAATTAATCCTCCAAAAAGTCTTTCAGCTTCCGGCTGCGGCTTGGATGTCTGAGTTTCCGCAATGCCTTTGCTTCTATCTGACGGATTCGTTCCCGCGTAACACTAAATTCCTTTCCGACCTCCTCCAGGGTTCTGGCTCTGCCATCATCCAGTCCAAACCGAAGACGCAACACCTTCTGCTCCCGGTCGGTCAGAGTATCCAGTACCTCTACCAACTGCTCCTTCAGCAGTGTAAATGCCGCTGCATCTGCCGGAACCGGCACATTTTCATCCTGAATAAAATCACCCAGATGACTATCTTCCTCTTCACCGATTGGCGTCTCTAAGGATACCGGTTCCTGAGAGATCTTCAGAATCTCACGCACCCGTTCTACCGGCATATTCATTTCCTTTGCAATCTCTTCCGGAGACGGCTCTCTTCCCAGCTCCTGTAACAGCTGTCTCTGTACGCGTACCAACTTATTGATCGTTTCTACCATATGAACCGGTATCCGAATCGTTCGTGCCTGATCTGCAATCGCTCTGGTGATTGCCTGACGAATCCACCAGGTTGCGTAGGTCGAGAACTTATAGCCTTTCCGATAATCAAACTTCTCAACTGCCTTGATCAAGCCCAGATTTCCTTCCTGAATCAGATCCAGGAACAGCATTCCACGGCCGACATAGCGCTTTGCGATACTAACAACCAGTCTGAGGTTGGCCTCTGCCAGCTTCTTCTTTGCATTTTCACCGGCCGGTCCGCCTTCCTCCATCTGTTTTGCCAGTTCAATCTCCTCATCGGCACTTAACAACGGGACCTTACCGATCTCCTTTAAGTACATCCGTACCGGATCCTCGATGCTGACACCCTCCGGCACAGATATATCAATCTGCTCAACCTCTTCGTCTTCCAGGTCAAATGGGATATCATCCGGCTCATCATCACTCATGGTCAGAACATCAATATTATTATTCTCCAATACCTCGTATACGGTTTCCATCCGCTGTTCGTTCAGATCTACACCGACAAAATGACTGATAACTTCCTTATCTTCCAGAACATTCTTTTTCTTCTTTGCTACTTCAATCAAGGACTTTAACTGCTCCTCAAACTTCGCGTCCATATCCTTCTTCTCTTCTTTTTCTTCCATGGTTTTCCATCCTTCCATATCATAATCATATTTTAACCACAGGTAAGAGAAATATTCCATGTAGGAATTTCACTCTTTTTCTTAATAATTTCCTGCAGGTTATTGTAGTCCTGTAAGTGTGTCAGCTGGTACTGCACACTTTCTTCTTTTACCTTCCGTACGACCTCGGTCACAACAATGGAGTGATCCTCCTCCTGTGACAGCTCCAGTTGCAACCGGCTCTGTAATACCGATGCCGCCCGTGTCTGTTCCTCTGTGCTTTCATATCGATTGATCAATACCGCCGGCTGAACACTTCCCGTCTGCTCATATTGCTCATATAGCTGTTTTGCCAGTTCCTGATAGAACGGCTCCGTAAAGTCTTCCGGAGTGATCCGCCCCCGAAGCTGTGGAAACAACTGATCCGGATAATTCACCAGCCAGGTCAGCAGAAGTCTTTGCGGTTCCTTCTTTCTCTGTTCCACTCGTTCCTGCCGCCTGATATCCTGCGGCTTCTCCTCCTGCATAGCTTCCCGGTACTGTTGCTGCTGTGTCACATATCTTCCGTAACGGTTCACAGAGTCGGTCAGCTTCTTCCGATCTATGAAGTACTGATTTGAAATCGCTTCTATATAATTATCCCGTTCCAACGGATCCTGCAGCACTGCTACAATCTTCACAACCTCCTGTTGGAACTGTGTGCGGCTCTCCGGATCCTGCTGATTATAATCCTCCGAAGCAATCCGCACCTGAAACATAATACTGCTCTCCGACTGCTTAATCCGTTCTTCAAAGGCATCTGCACCCAGTGCCTTCATAAACTCATCCGGATCCTTATATGGCTGCATATTAATGACTCTGGCAGATATTCCCACCTCTCTGAGGATCGGGATTGCTTTTTTCGCCGCAGCTATTCCGGCACCGTCGCTATCATATGCCAGATAAACCTTATCCGTATATCGCTTTAACAGCATTGCCTGCTGGATCGTAAATGCAGTTCCCAAGGATGCCGTTGCATTATCAAACCCGGCCTGATGCATAGCAATCACGTCCATGTAACCCTCGCAAAGTATAAAGCCCTCTCGTCTGGATCGCCTTGCCAGATGAAAGCCATACAGATGCCTCCGTTTTTCATAAATCTTCGTTTCCTGTGAGTTTACATACTTTGGCAGTCCATCTCCCATAACTCGTCCGCCAAAGCCGATTACCTTACCATTCTGATCCATGATCGGGAACATCACCCGGTTCCAGAAGACGTCCGAAGCGCCATGTTGTTCATCAAAACGCACCAGTCCCGAATCGATCAAAAGCTTATCATCATATCCTTTGCTTCTCAGATATTTATACAGATCATCCCGATATATATTCGAATAGCCCAGTCCAAACTTATGGATCGTTTCCGGTGATAACTGCCGGTCAGTCAGATACTTCATCGCCGCTTCTCCCTCCGGCTGTCGCAACGCATAGTAAAAGTATCCGGCTGCTGTCTTATTAATCTCCTTCAATGCACTATTATAATCCGCCTCCCGCTTCTCCTGTGCTGTCATCTCACGCTGTGGCAGTGTCACTCCTGCCCGATTTGCCAGATATTCGACTGCTTCCGGAAACGTATAGTTCTCATATTCCTGAAGGAATGTATAGACTGTTCCCGCAGCTCCGCAGCCGAAGCAATGATAAAGCTGTTTATCCCTGCTTACATGAAAGGACGGTGTCTTCTCATTATGAAAAGGGCAGCATGCCGTATAGGTATTGCCCTTCTTTTTTAAGCTTACGTAGGAATTGATCACATCGACGATATCGTTTCTGGATCGCACCTCTTCCACTATATCTTCTGAATAGAACATTCTTGTCTTCTCCTCGTCTATCCCTGCCATGCCTTCGGTACAAACAACGCCTCAAAGGTATGGATCGCATAGGTATCTGTCATACCTGCTATATAATCGCATACTACGACTTCTATCCGTTCTCCCTCTTCTACCATCCGGCGATACTCTTCCGGGAGTTCCCCATGATTCTCATAATAGTAAGTGAAAAGCTGATGGATCATAGCCTCTGCCCGAACCTCTTCCCCTTTCGCCTTTGGGTTAAAATACACATGTCGGAACATATAGCTTCTCAGGTCCTGCATCGCTGTGGCGATCGGTGCAGACATACAGATTGTATCTTTATCCTCACTGTGGATAATAATATCATGGATCATAGAATTAATCCGATCTCTGGTTGTATGCCCTAATCGATCTGTGCATACCCCCGGCAGGTCTTCCTCAGATATGATACCGGCCCGCATTGCATCATCAATATCGTGATTGATATAAGCAATCTTGTCCGCATACCGTACGACCTTTCCCTCCATCGTTGCCGGCTGTCCAACCGACCGATGATTCAGAATACCGTCCCGAACCTCCCAGGTCAGATTCAGTCCCTCTCCTTTTTTCTCCAGACGTTCCACCACACGAATACTCTGTTCATTATGATGAAACAACATTCTCGGGCTTCCGTCCTTATGAAATAATCGTTTCTGATATTCCGGAGTTCCCTGAAGTCCGGCTTCTGTCAGTTGATGCTCCAGAAGCTCCCATAGAGAGTTACTCAATGCCCGTTCTCCTGCATGTCCAAACGGCGTGTGTCCCAGATCATGCCCCAGTGCGATCGCCTCGGTCAGATCTTCATTCAAACGCAACGCCCGCGCAATCGTTCTGGCATTCTGTGCCACCTCGAGGGTATGTGTCAGCCGTGTACGATAGTGATCTCCTTCCGGAGATAAGAACACCTGCGTCTTATCCTTCAGTCTGCGAAAGGACTTTGAATGTATGATGCGATCCCGATCTCTCTGATAAATAGGTCGCAGATCACACTGTGGTTCCTCCACCTCCCTGCCCTTTGACCGACTGCTCAAGGACGCGTATTTGCTTAAATACTTCCGTTCCCACTCTTCCTGCTTTTCACGAATCGTCATTTTCCAAGCTCCTTATGTACAAATCTGCATTTTCCCCAGTCTATTATAATTATTCTACAGCTTTTTTGGTTTCCCTTTATTTTGCCACGCAAAAGAGCAGGCATTTCTGCCTGCTCTCTTGTGAAAAATAATATGCAGCTTGTATAAGAGATATTAACCCTTTACAGAACCTACGGCAACACCCTGGATAATGTATCTTGATAAGAAGATATATACAATAATAACAGGGAGGATGGATAACAGAATCGCCATATATACCTTAGACATATCGAACTTCAGGAAGTCTGCACTTCTCAAAGTAGCGATAAAGATAGGCAATGTCTGTACCTTCTTCTCACGTAAGATCAATGCCGGTGTAAAATAATTGTTCCAGCTTGTTACAAATGCGAAGATTGCCTGTACTGCGATTGCCGGCTTCATGATCGGAAGTACAATCGAATTAAATGTTCTAAACTCATTAGAGCCGTCAATACGTGCTGCTTCTACAATTTCCAGTGGCAATGCACCTTCCATATACTGCTTCATGAAGTAATATACAACCGGAGCTGCGATCGCAGGTATGATCAATGGAATAAAGCTGTTCTCCAGCTTGAAGGTACGCATCAAGTCTACGAAACCTAATGCAGTAACCTGTGCAGGAATCATCATGATTGCCAGGATAAATGTCTGGATTGCTCTTCTACCCTTGAAGTCATATGCATGTAATGCGTATGCGGTCAAAGTAGAGAAATAAGTTGTACATACTGCAGTACCTGCAGCTACGATGATGGAATTCAGCAGGTTACGCATAACCGGCATTGTACCATCATTTAATACATTTCTCAAATTTTTGAATAACTGGGTTCCCGGCAATATTGAGAAACCACTCATAACCTGTGCGTGGGTACGGCTTGAATTTACCAGTAGCAGGTAGAATGGGAATAAACACAGGATAGCAAGTAAGATCAATACGATATAACGTAATACCTTCACTCTGACTATATGTGCGTGATAACTCTTATCAGTTTCTTTACTAGCCATTTTATACCCTCCTTCCTAGTACTCGTCTTTCCGGGTGTTGATCCGGAAGACAACCACGCTCAGAATACCTGTTACAACGAAGATGATAACAGATAACGCACCTGATGCACCATAGTTCTTACTGAACAAATATTTATTCAAATCCATGATCAATGTCATTGTTGTATTTACAGGATCACCGGTACCGTTTGTTAAGATCTGAGGTACATCGAACATCTGTAAACCACCAATCAGAGATGTAATCAATACATATATGAAGATTGGCTTCAACAGTGGCATCGTAATTCTCGTAAACACCTGCATTGAAGTAGCACCGTCTACGTTTGCTGCTTCAAATAATGAAGTATCAATACCCATGATACCTGCCATCAACATGATGGTTGTATTACCGAACCACATCAGGAAGTTCATCAGCATAACCAGCATACGTGCGGACCAGGTTGTTGACAACCAACGAACCGCTTCTCCACCGAAGGACTGGATAATGGAATTCACAGGACCAACATTTGAGAAGATCGTGAAGAATAACATCGCAAATGCGGATGCCATGATCAGGTTTGGTAAATAAATAACGGTCTTAAAGAACTGCTCGCCCTTTAAGCGAATCTGTGTGTCGGCGAACCAAACACCCAGTAATAAAGAAATCAAGATCTGTGGAAGGAATCCACCTATCCACATTACTACCGTGTTCCATAAGAACTTTGGTAACTCACCGGTAGCAAACATATCAATATAATTCTGTATACCTACAAAGTTCGGACCTACCTGAGTCAGACCGCCCATCGCCATGTACTTTTCAAAGAAACTGAAGTATACCGTAGAAATCAACGGAACCAATGAAAAGATCGCATAAACGAGAAAGAACGGAATCAGGAAGATATAACCCCACTTGGTATAACTAACAACTTTGCTTTTCTTTGTTGCTGCCATACTATTTTCTCACCTCACTATATATTTTCTGCTCACTTCATGCTGTTTTTTTGGTTAAAAAAGATGCCTGCCTATACAGACAGGCATCTTTCAAACCTTCTTGATTCTATACAGAAGTATTTAATTTAATAATTACTCTGCTGCAGGAACCTTTAACTCAGGATACTTCTTCTGAATAGCTGAGTAGAACTGGTCTAAAGCTTCTTCATAAGTAGCATTTCCTTCGAAGTAGTTATGCATAGCTGCCTGGAACTCTTCGTTACATCCCTGATCGTATGCTGACAGGTTGCTCAGATCGATAGAAGGAGCGCCTGCATAGTATACAGCCATAGTGTTCTGTCCACCAGCGATATCTGTACCATAGTCCTCAGACTCTGCGTACTCCTTCATAGCTGGCTCGTTGTTTGTGAAGTCATCATATTCCTCTGTGATCTTCTTAGCTGAATCTGTATCACATGTTAAGTAGTACAGAATGTCACGAACTGCATCTTCGTTACCGCTACCGTTTGTACAAGGAACTACCCAAGTACCACCCCAGTAGAAACCAGCAGGTCCTTCAGTAACTGCCCAGTCACCAAAGCTGTCAGTGCTGTCACCCTTTGTATGCTCAGCTACTGAGAAGTTTACGAACCATGGGCATCCGAAGTAACCGAATACTTTAGCGTCACCGCTCATATCCTTACCCCAGTCATCACCCCACAGAGAAGTCTTGTTGTTATAACCGTTGTCTGTGAAATCCTTAGTCTGGTCAACCCATGCCTTTAACTGATCATCAATAACAACTTCACCATCTACAACCCATGGCTGAGATACGTTGTTAGAGAATGCACGGAATGAATCATCATAACCAGATAACATCTGATATCCAGCATCCTTCATCTTCTTAGCGGTAGCTGCGAATGTATCCCAATCCTTAACAGCTTCCTGAACAGTAGCAGGATCATCAGAACCTAATACTGCAGTAGCGATTGAACGTCTGTAAAGGAATACACCAGGAGTAGCCTGCCATGATACACCCTTCTGAACGCCGTTAGAATCTGTAACGATCTGCTTGGTGTAATCATACATGTTAGCCATATCATCCTCTGTTAAACCAGCGTCTAATACGCTCATAGCATAGTCAGTATCAACATACTTTAATGCATAGTCAGCCTCGATAGCGAAGATATCGATATCCTTGCCAGCCTGTAAGTCAGCATCCAGAGCATTCTGGTATGCATTATCCTGGTTAGCTGTGATAACGAACTCTACACGAGTACCATCTTCCATTGTACCACCGTTCTCTGGATTCTCAGCAGAATCTGGTGTAAATCCTGGAACTGCTGCAGCGATACGAGTAGGTAACTCTGTATTCCAGCAGTAGATGTGTAATACGGAAGCATCATCAGATGCGCTTCCACCCTCGGTAGTTGTGTCGCTGTCATCTCCGCCAGCTGTTGTTGTAGCATCATCACTGCCATCACAAGCAACCAGTGATAATCCCATAGCTAAAGCTAAAGATAAAGCTAAAACTTTTTTGAATTTTTTCACGAAAAAACCCTCCTTTAAAATGTGTGTGTGCTAGTCTCTGTCGGTTTTCCGTGACTCAAACCCGAATCCATATGTAATTATATGTAACCTTGTCCAAGTCTCGAATAACGTCCTTCGACTAAGTGATTTCGTTGCCTTAGCAACTCTACAGTTGTCATTATAGGACATAGTGACCAATTTATCAAGTCTTTTTTCGTTTTTTTTCGGTTCATTGCACATTTTTCACAAAAATAAACCCGCTATCGAGAACGCTTCTCCCTATCTTTCGAGGTTTTTTATTCATTTTTTTGAAAATACTCTTTGTAGTTTTCAGTATTTTTGTTTATTTTTCTTAATACATATACATCTTTGCAGCAATTATCATTTAATCGTGCAACTTATAGATGTATATTCCATCATTTTTATACTATTCAGACTATTTGTGTAATTCCATTGTTGTTTTCATTTTCTTTCTTCCTTCTCTTTTCACAAATATTTCAAAAGTGTTACAAAAGTTTTTTTGTTCAACTTTTATCATTTCATTTGCGTTATTTGATTTTTCATCATAAAATATGCACAACGATTTTCCGTCAAAAAAAGAACCGCAGGTTTTGCGGTCCTTTCTTTTGTCTATTTTGACGATAGCCTTTTCAACTGCTGCCGTCCACATTTCATCTGCCTATGCCTCTGTTTCCTCGTCCGTGCTCTCCGGCATATTCATGATCTGTCGCTTTCTTGCCAGTTCATCATTTGCCAGATATTCATCATAGGTCGTCTGCTTATCAATCAGTCCGGTATTCGTCAGCTCCATAATCCGGTTGGCCGTTGTTTCCAGCAGCTGATGATCCTGAGAAGAGAACAGGATTACACCCGGGAACTTCATCATACCATTATTCAGGGCTGTAATGGACTCCATATCCAGATGGTTTGTCGGCTCATCCATGATCAGAACATTCGAGCCCATGATCATCAGCTTGGAAAGCAGGCAGCGCACCTTCTCACCACCGGACAATACCTTTACCTTCTTGACACCATCTTCCCCGGCAAAGAGCATACGACCTAAAAATCCCCGGACATACGTAGCATCTTTTTCTTCTGAGAACTGTGTCAACCAGTCCACGATCACATAATCATTGTCAAACTCTTTATTAAAATCCTTTGGAAAATATCCCTGTGAAGTTGTTACTCCCCACTTATAGTTTCCTTCATCCGGCTCCAGCTCGCCTGCCAGAATCTGAAACAGTGTCGTTGTGGCAATCGTATTCGGTCCTACAAATGCAATCTTATCGCCTTTATTTACAGTAAACGAAATATTATCCAGTACCTTTACACCATCCACGGTCTTTGACAGTTTCTCAACCGTCAGCACTTCGTTTCCGATCTCACGATTTGGTCGAAAATCAATATACGGATACTTCCGGCTGGATGGTCGGATATCATCCAATTCAATTTTTTCCAACGCCCGCTTCCGGGAGGTCGCCTGCTTTGACTTTGAGGCATTTGCAGAGAACCGCTGAATGAATTCTTGCAATTCCTTGATTTTTTCTTCTTTCTTCTTGTTGGCTTCCTTCTGCTGCTTGATCATCAACTGGCTGGACTCATACCAGAAGTCATAGTTACCGGCATAAAGCTGGATTTTACCATAATCGACATCGGCGGTATGGGTACATACCTTGTTCAGGAAATAACGGTCATGTGATACAACAATAACCGTGTTGTCAAAGTTGATCAGGAATTCCTCCAGCCATGCGATCGCATCCAGATCCAAGTGGTTCGTCGGTTCATCCAGAAGCAGGACATCCGGATTTCCAAACAGTGCCTGTGCCAGCAAGACCTTTACCTTCTGTGCTGCCGGAAGCTCACTCATCTGCTTATAATGCAGATCCGTTTCGATTCCAAGACCATTTAGCAGTGTTGCTGCATCGGACTCTGCTTCCCAGCCATTCATGGTTGCGAATTCGCCCTCCAGTTCTGCTGCCCGGACTCCATCTTCATCTGTGAAGTCTTCCTTTGCATAGATGGCATCCTTCTCTTTCATGATCTCATACAGTCTCTGATTTCCCATGATAACGGTATCCAGAACACTGTATTCATCATACTGGAAATGATCCTGCTTCAGTATAGACAGACGCTCACCCGGATCCATGATTACCTCACCCTTCGTCGGTTCCAGTTCTCCGGATAATATTTTTAAGAACGTAGACTTTCCGGCTCCGTTGGCACCGATCAGTCCGTAACAGTTTCCCGGGGTAAACTTGATGTTTACATCCTCAAATAACGCCTTTTTTCCTAGTCTTAAGGTCACATTTACTGCACTTATCATCTTGCTATCCTTTCTGCTCCTTCTTTGTTTTTATTTTCTGATTTAGTCTTCCTTTTCCGTCTCATCCGGCGGAAGGATGGTGATTCTCACCCGTTCCACCCGGGCTTTATCTGCTTCTAATACCCTGAATCGGACATTTCCTTTCTGTACCTCTTCACCGGTCTCCGGCAGATGATCCAGAAGTTCAATCACATATCCGCCTACAGAATCATAATCTTCGGAGGCCAGAGAAAGCTCCAATGCATCATTCACATCATCCAGCTTTGCACTTCCATCTACATCATACTGATTCTCTGAAATCTGCTTTATGACCTCTTCTTCATAGTCATCGTATTCATCCCGGATTTCTCCGACGATCTCCTCCAAAAGATCCTCCAGCGTAATCATGCCGGCGGCAGTTCCATATTCATCCAGCACAATGGCAATGGACATGGATTCCTTCCGAAGCTCCTCCAGAATCCCGGAGGTTTTCTGATACTCATATACATAATATGGTTCCCGCATCACCCGGCGGATATCAAACGTTGTCTCCGGCTCCGCCTTCTTTGTTTCCCGATAAAAGAACAGATCCTTCATATAAAGAATACCGATGACATTTTCCTTATTCTCCTCATATACCGGCAGACGACTATACTGTTCTTCCATAAAAAGCTTTACTACGTCATCATAACTGTCTTCTACCGATGTCATCGTCATATCTGCCCGCGGAATCATAACATCCTTCGCAATTGAATCGCCAAAGTCCACCACGTTCGTGATCATATCCTTTTCTTCGCCTTCGATCACGCCATCTTCATGGCTGACATTTACGATCGTTCGCAGTTCGGATTCTGTCATCTGCTTGCCTGCGTTCTTGCTGTCTACCCGCAGGAGCCAGTAGATGAATGTACAAAGCTTATCCAGCAACCAGATCACCGGCGTCAGTATAACAGATAGTATCCGGATCGGATATGCATAAAAGAGTGCAAACGACTTACTATATACAGTAGCCAGATTCTTTGGTGTAATCTCGCCAAAGATCAAAATCAATACGGTCAATACACCGGTTGCAATTCCTACTGCCGCACTGCCAAACATTTTTGTAACCAACACAGTCATCATGGAAGACGCTGATATATTTACGATATTATTTCCAATCAAAATCGTGCTCAGCATCTTGCCTGGATTTTCCAGAAGCTGTAATACCGTTCTGGCTCTTCGGTCTCCCTCTTCTGCCATTGCTTTCATCTTGTATATATTCACTGTGGTCAATGATGTTTCTGCTGATGAAAATAAACCGGATAATATCAACAGCAATATTACTACCATTATCTGCATAATTGATCCTGTTTGTATCGCGGAACTCCCGTCCAAAAAATACCATCTCCTTTAAATAAACTGTAATTCATTTTACCTACCGTCTACATACTTGTCAACTTTTCCATTATATTTTTCATAAAAAACGAACATACTACTCTCAGATCGTAAAAGCGATCAACGAAAGGAGACTACGATTATGCGCAGTTCACAGGAAACTTATATGGATGTAGCGGAACGTTGCAGTGCTTACGAGCATACCACGAAGCCAAACTGCTTCTGTAACGAAGCTCCAAGCAGTCCAAGCTGCTTAAATTGCAAGCACTTTGCTGCTGACGAGCATTGTACTCTGGATCTGTATGACACCATCGTAAAGAAGCTTTAGGCAAAGCTTCCGATCAGATCCAAGAATATAGAAAGCCCACAGGCAACATCCTATGTGTGTCTGTGGGTCTTCTCTATAGTCTGTAGTTCCGATCAAACTAGTTGTTGATCAGCTTATCTTCACCATTCCAGCTATACAGCTTACGAATCTCTTCACCAACAATCTCTGAAGGATGCTCAGCATGCAGCTTTCTCATAGTCTTGAAGTGAACCTGACGACCTGCCGGAGACATGTCTAACAGGAATTCCTTAGCAAAGCTGCCATCCTGGATATCTGCCAGAACCTTCTTCATAGCCTTCTTTGTATCCTCTGTAACGATCTTAGGACCTGTTACATAATCACCATATTCAGCAGTGTTTGAAATAGAATATCTCATTCCTGAGAAACCTGACTGATAAATCAGATCTACAATCAACTTCATCTCATGAATGCACTCAAAGTATGCATTTCTTGGATCGTAACCTGCTTCAACCAGAGTTTCGAAACCAGCCTGCATCAGTGCACATACGCCACCACACAGAACTGCCTGCTCACCAAACAGATCTGTCTCTGTCTCTGTACGGAAGGTAGTCTCCAGAACACCGGCTCTTGCTCCGCCGATTG
Organism: uncultured Clostridium sp.; assembly: GCA_900539185.1. GTDB lineage: Bacteria > Bacillota > Clostridia > Lachnospirales > Lachnospiraceae > CAG-632. The sequence continues at coordinate 32,944 of UQBG01000005.1, read as the reverse complement.
CCAGTGCATATGCAAGTGCGATATCCAGTGCCTTACCGGTAGCATCCTGCTCTACAGCAACCAGACACGGAGTACCCTTGCCTGCCTGATACTCAGAACGTACAGTATGACCAGGTGCCTTTGGAGCGATCATTGTAACATCGACATCCTTAGGTGGTACGATACATCCGTAATGGATATTGAAACCATGTGCAAACATTAACATGTTACCCGGCTCCAGGTTTGGTTCGATATCCTTCTTGTACATATCTGCCTGTAATTCATCATTGATCAGAATCATAATGATGTCTGCCTTCTTAGCAGCCTCTGCTGCTGTGTATACCTGAAAGCCCTGAGCTTCTGCCTTTGCCCATGACTTACTTCCTTCATACAAACCAATGATTACATTACAGCCGGATTCCTTTGCATTCAATGCATGTGCATGTCCCTGGCTACCATAACCAATGACTGCAATTGTCTTGCCGTCTAATAACGATAAGTTACAGTCTTCCTGATAAAAAATTCTTGCTTTTGCCATTTTATTACATCCTCCTGTAATAGATTAAAATTTATAGTGATTACTTTATTAAAGTAATTACTTGTCTGTGTAGTTTCCTCGCAACAGGCCGGTCAATCCGGTTCGCACAATCGCTTTGATCTCAAAGCCGTCCAGCAGTCCTAAGAATGCCTCGACCTTATTAATATTACCGGTCAGCTCAATCATCAGTGAATCCACTGCCACATCTACGATCTTTGCCCGGAATACATCTGCAACCGCTATGATCTGCTGTTTCTCATCCTTATCGGCCTTTACCTTTACCAGCACCAGCTCCCGGCATACAGATTCGCCATCCTTCAGCTCTGTGACCTGTATCACATCTTCTAGTTTATATAACTGCTTCTCAATCTGATCCAGTGTACGATCATCTCCGCTGACTACGACTGTCATACGTGAATACTTCGGGTCTTCTGTCACACCAACGGTCAGGCTGTCGATGTTATACCCTCTCCGGCTGAACATACCGGACACTCTGCTTAATACACCAGATGAATTCACAACCAAAAGCGACAATACTCGTTTTTTCATGTTATGTATACCACCCTTTCAATTTCTATCCATTGTACTCCATTCGTACGCAGAATTCAACTGTCATTGTAACAACTATTTGACTCCTTGTCAAACTTTGTCCATCATTTGACCGCCAGAAGTTCTCCGGCTACCCGGACTGCTTCTGCCGCATCCTCAGAGTATCCATCGGCACCGATTTCGTCTGCAAAGCTCTGTGTGATGACAGCTCCTCCGATCATTACCTTCGCCTGCACTTTCCGCTCTTTTGCATATTCAACCACATCCTTCATCTTCATCATCGTGGTTGTCATCAGGGCGGACAGGGCGATAATCGACGCCTTCTCCCGAATCGCAGTTTCTACGATTTCTTCCTTCGAAACATCCTTGCCAAGATCTAATACCCGGTATCCATAGTTCCGCAACATCAATGCCACCAGATTCTTTCCAATATCATGGATATCCCCTTCTACGGTCGCTATTACAATCGTCGGCATCTCTTCTCCCGTATTCTTTTTCTCCAGCTTTGGCTCCAGATACCGGATCGCATTTTCCATTGCTTCCGCACTGGCGATCAGTTGTGGAAGAAAGTAAATCTTCTTATTAAACAGGTTCCCCACTTCATTAATCGCCGGGATCAGAATCTCATTAATCACCGCATTCGGTTTGGTTCCCTGTGCCAATTCCGCATCTACACGTTCTACGATCTTCGCCTTATTTCCCTTTAAAACGGCTTCAAACACCGGATGTACCGTTTTTTCTTCTTTTGTCTCTGCCTTGTTTACCGCTGTAACAATCACACTGGTTGCATGTGTGTTCATGCGTTCGATATACCGGACATCTGCATGCTCCTTGTTTAGCAACAGATCAGAAGCAAAGGCAGCATTCATAAGCATTGCCTGTGACGGATTTGCAATTGCCATTGTCAGACCATTGGCGATTGCCATCGTCAAAAATGCAGTGTTGACATTGATTCGCTCCGGCAGTCCAAAGGAAATATTGGATAATCCACAGATTGTCGGAAGCTGCAGATCACGCTTGCAATGTGCTATGGTCTGAAGGGTTTCCAGTGCGGCATTTTTATTTGCCCCAACTGTCGCAACCAGTCCATCCACGACAATGTCTTCCTTCGTAAATCCAAAATCCCATGCACGGCTCAATATCTTATCTATGATCCCATGTTTTTCATTTATTGTACCCGGAAGTCCTTCATCCGACAACGGCAGCAGGATAAACATGGCTCCATACTTCTTCGCGATCGGCAGCAGTTCTTCTACCTTCGGATGTTCAAAGGAAATCGAATTGATCAATGCTCGTCCCGGATAATTTCGCAGTGCTGCTTCGATGACCTCCACATAGCTGGAGTCAATACACAGTGGAAGATTGACTGCCGTACTCACTGCCCGGATCGTCTTCAGCATCATATCCTTCTCGTCAATACCATTCATACCCATATTGATATCCAGAATATCCGCTCCCTGTGCCTCCTGATCCTCTGCCATATCCAGTACCAGGTCCAGACTTCCTTCCCGCAGTTCCGCCTGCAGCTTCTTCTTTCCGGTTGGATTGATCCGCTCACCAACTACCATGAACGGACCATCCAGATCCAGTTCAATGGTCTTACGCTCAGAGGACAGCAACCGCCGCTTCTGCTTATTCACCTCCGGTGGCTCTGCTCCCTTCATCACACGTGCCAGCGCCATGATATGCTCCGGTGTTGTTCCACAGCAGCCGCCCAACACACCGGCACCGGCCTCCACCAGTTTCTGTCCCGCTTCTGCAAATTCCTCCGGAGTCATTGCATATATCGTTTCTCCATCCACCAGCTCCGGCATACCTGCATTCGGTTTCGCTATGATCGGAACATTGGCATACTGCTTCATCTCTGCTATGATCTCACACATCTCCTCCGGTCCTGTTGAGCAGTTTGCTCCGATTGCATCGACTCCGAGACTCTGCAGGACATTTACTGCGGTGGCCGGATCGGTTCCAAATAATGTTCTGCCATCTTCATTAAAGGTCATCGTGGCAAGAATCGGCAGATCGCAGGTTTCCTTTGCCGCGATAACCGCCGCCCGTGTTTCTGCCAGGCTCATCATCGTTTCGATCACCAGAAGATCCACCCCGGCCTCTGCCAGATACCGGATCTGTTCCTTATATATGTCAATCAGCTCTTCCAACTGAAGATCTCCCATCGGAGCCAGCTGTCGTCCCGTCATGGTTATATCGCCGGCAATGTACCCACGGCTGCCTGCCTTTGCTACCGCCTTCTTCGATATCGCCACCAGCTCCTTATTCATCTCCTCGATCCGATCCGCCAGTCCATACTCCTGCAGTTTGATCCGATTCCCCGTAAATGTCGGTGCATATATAATATGGCTTCCTGCTTCGATATAGGATGCCTGTAAATCTATCATCACCTGTGGATGCTCCAGGATCCACTGTTCCGGACAGGAACCAATGGGCATACCAGCCTTTAGCAGATTGCTCCCGGTTGCGCCATCCAGGATTACGATTCGACTGTTCATTAAATCTTGTAGCTGTTCTCTTGTCATTCGTCCTCTCCTCTTTCGACTTTTTCTATTCGTGCTAAGTATATCTGTTTCATTCTATACAATCAATACCGAATTTCGATTTACCTTTCCGATCACGTTCCCATCAATTCCCAGATACACCGATACGCCTGACACGCTCAGGATCTGATAGGTATTCCGATAATACTCATCCCCAAACGGACGATCCGTCAGAATATTCCGGCTCCCCAGCTTTAGCTTCACATGGACGCCTTCACGCAAAATGCGAGAGGTGTTCACTCTTCCTCCCAGTGCAAGAAGCAGCCTGCGATTCTGCTCTGCCGTCCCCCGATACTCCTGCAGTTCCTTCACAACTCCGGTTTTTGCCGCCAGAGCCGCCCGCTCACACAGATCCGCCCGCCACCCGCAGCGATTCAAAGCTCCGGCAACGGAGGTTCCGCTATATCCGGTCAGATCCGGCAGTTCTTCTTCCTTCGGGTTTGGACGCGGATGCCGTTCATCTACCATCCGTTCTACCGGTTCAGGAATCCCCGGCATATAACTGAGCGATGTATACTGCCACCATCGATATGTACCTGTATATGTACATTCCCGATACTGCTGGATCACCCAGCGGTCGAAGCGGTCAAATACCGGATCTGTCAGCACATGCGTGAACCAGTACTTATTTGCGCAGATCCCGGCTGCACACCCCATAGACTGTACCTCCTCGCAGAAACGGCCTGCCAGGTTTCCCTTCTCCTGCGCGGAAAGCGTCATAAATTCCCTTGCATCATAAAGTCTTAGTACAATCGGCTCCTGTGGCCGCATATCCTCCAGAAACGCACTTACCCGCTTCTGCTTTTCTGTCAGAACCTCTTCCGCCTCTGTCGGTTCCTGTCTCTCTGTCCCCCAGTCCAGACAGATCCCCCATGGTATCCCTCGTTCTTCACATCGGTTCCCCAGCTCCCGTGTCATCGCTCCACACATTCCTCTTATCATAAGAAAGTCCGGAGACGCTTCCGCCACTGCTCCCCAGTCGATCTTCCCACACGTTTCCCGAATACAGATCCCAGTCCTCACTTCCGCTACCTCTTTCCGTCTCTCCTATACTGTATCCTATGCGTCAATTGTGCTATTTTTCCCTTCTTTTGCCAAAATGTTTATGGTATAATGTATATAGGTATTTTATCAGAAACTATATAACTAAAGGAGGGTATCTGCCCATGAACAATGATACAATCTATACGAACAGCTCCATGCTGAACTGGACCGGTTACTTTGCAGAAATGATGAATATCAGTCCGGAGAAAATCAAGCTTCTGAATATTTGTCAGAAAAAGAAAAATGTCATACCTTCTATTGAATCACACAAGCGGGTTATGGTATTTGCAGACTCCAGTCATAAGAATTTATGTTATGAGATCTGGGAAGCCGGACTGGGCGACTGCGATGTCTGGTACGGCACCGGTACAGAACCGGGTAGTGAGATTCATTCTGCCAAAATCAAGGATATGATTGATCGTGAAATTCTGGAACCAACGGTTTTATTTATTCTGAATGAAAACACAAGAGAGTCTTATAAGATCGGTATTAAAAACGAAAACTTCAGCAAGGGACCTATTCACTATGTCAGCAGTGAAATCCGTGCTGTCATTATGAGTCTTTTGCATGTTGATGCTCAGGATGTCATCTGTATCGTCAGCGGAGAAAGTATTGCGATCGAAGCCGCCATCGTAGCCAGCGAAGGTACGATCATCGCTGTAGAAAGTGATAAGGGATCTCAGACTGCCATGGAGGCTAACGTAGAAAAGTTCGGTGTCCATAATGTAGAGATTGTTCCGGATCTGTCCCGTTCTTCCCTGTCCGCACTCCCGACTCCACGTCTGGCATTTATCGTAGCCACCAAGAATCTGGAACAGGATATCCGAAACCTTCTGGCAATAAATCCAAAAATGCAGTTTGTCATCTACACTTTGGAGCTGGATATCCTGTCCGGCATCAAGGACTTATTTACAAAGTATCAGATTCAGAATATGGAGGTGCTGCAGATCAGCGTATCGAAGCTGGACAGCAAAAGTGTCTTCATTACCCAGCCTTCTCCATGGCTGATATCCGGTGAAGCTTAATCCTATATGCACTATGCACGGAACTGAATCGTTCCGTCCTCTGCATTCATGCTATCCACGATAGCCAGGGATTCCAGACGGTAGCCCAGATTTCGAATGATCTGTCCGCCCTGCTGGAATCCCTTTTCTATTACAATTCCGATTCCGGATACACTGGCACCCGCCGCTGTTACAATTGAAATCAATCCCTGCAGTGCACACCCGTTTGCCAGAAAATCATCTATGATCAGAACATTTTCGCCTGCATTTAAGAACTTCTTCGATACCAGAATCTGATTCTTGCACTTATGTGTAAAGGACTCTACTTCGGCCACATAGACCTCTCCTTCGATATTGATACTCTTTGACTTCTTTGCAAATATAACCGGAACATCAAAGTAATGTGCCGCTATACAGGCAATTCCGATTCCGGATGCTTCGATCGTTAAGATCTTATCTACCGGTACGTCCGCAAATCTGCGTTTAAATTCCTCGCCGATCTGATCAAACAGTCGAATATCCATCTGGTGATTTAAAAAACTATCCACCTTCAGGACATTTCCTTCCTTTACAATACCATCTTTCATAATTCTCTCTTCTAAAAAGTTCACGTTTTCTTCCTCCTATCGTACACCTAAACGTAGCATTTCATCTGTAACCGTTGTTCAAACTCCGGCTGCGGAAGCGGACGGTCAAACACATAGCCCTGTACAATATCACAGCCAACGCTCTTTAAATATTCTAACTGTTCCGCTGTTTCTACGCCCTCTGCGATTGTTTTCTTTCCTAACTGATTCACCAGGCTTACAATTCCCTGGAACATAACCATGTCCCTCTTCTTATCCGGATACTCGGATTTTAACGGAATAAAGGACTTATCAATCTTAATTACATTCAAGTCTACTCTCTTTATCATATTCAGAGAAGAAAAACCGGTTCCAAAGTCATCAATGGAGGTGCCGATTCCATGTGTCCGCAGACCGTTTACGACCTCAGACATGATCTCATAATTCTGGAAATCTTCACTTTCCGTCAACTCGATCTCGATATAGGAATGGTCAATTCCATACCGATCAATCACCCCTACGATCTGTTCTACCAGATCATCCTCATCCAGATGTCGCCGGGAGAAATTCACCGAGATCCGAACAACCGGCTTTCCCTGCTCCAGTTGACTCCGAATAAACTTGCATGCCTGTTCCAGCACATAATAGTCCAGCTTACACACACTGCCCTCCCGCTCTAACTGCGGAATAAACTCCATCGGTGGAATCAGCTTTCCATTCCGCATCCATCGGACCAGTGCCTCCGCTCCACAGATTCTATGCTCCGATATGGAAACCTTTGGCTGATAATAGACTACAAATTCTTCTGCTTCCAGTGCCGGTACAAAGTTCGACACGATACTCTGTGCCTGCATTACATTCTGCCGAACCTCCGGTGAATAATAAATCACGGTTCCGGCACTCCGCTGTCTGGCCGCCTGATAAGCAATACTGGATCTCGCCATGACCTCCCGCGGTTCCTCTACGCCCTCCAACGAACTGACACCTGCGGTCACACCGAATACAAAGGTCTTTTCCTTCCCCGCGTTCTTATGGTATAACCGCATATTCCGGAGCTGCTTTAAAAATGCTTCGGAATGTTCCCGCTTTACCAGTGCTACAAAGTTATCTCCGCCCATTCTGGCCAGAATTTCCTCTTCGGTCAACATATTCTGTACCATCTGTGCATATTTCCGCAACAAAATATCGCCCTGATCATAACTGAATACTTTATTCACATACTTGAAATTATGAATATTGAAAAACAGTACCACATACTGCTGAATCTGCTGTTTCTGAATCATCTGACCGGCAAACTGTGTAAGGGACTCCTGATTTGCCACTCCGGTTGCCATATCTGTTGCCAGAATACGATTCAACATCTGCCTCATAGCGGCTCTGCTGTACTGATTAAAGATCTCTCGAAATAAAAGCTTCTGCATGTTCTGCTCAGACTCAGAAAAAGGATGATCTCCACATGCATAATTCATAATCGTTGCATGACCTCCGTCCGGAATCGAAATCACCATCTGATATGCCTCCGGATAAACCGACTCTCCACGATCAAACAAAACCGTGCTATACTTCTGCCCGTTTGGCTGAAGTCTGCCCACCGGTATCTCCAGTTTCATCTCTGTTCGTCCCAGACGGATCCAGTCTGCAACAACTGCAAGTGCGCATTTTACCTGTGCCTCGCACGCTTCCACGTCAGAACACTCCTGACACACAATCTCTAAAAACCGCTTATAATCCTCATCCAAATGTAAGCCTTCACCCGACATCCTAACACTACGCCTTTCTATTTATATTGCTTACATTATAACGGTTTCCATTTATAATATCAACTGCTTTCCTGTTCAGCAGCCTTCGCTTATGCCTCTGCCTTTTCCTTCTTGCCAAACAGCTTCTTCAGGCAGCTAAAGGCAACCATGACACCAAGTACCATCAGCATAATCGCTACAATCAACTGCAGACCGTCTACCAGCAGAGTTGCCTGTCCGTTTACAACATTTGTAACCAGAGCTATTGTCTTCTGCACCAATGCCGTGAAGGTAACTGCCAGCATGATAAACATCGGGATATACAGCGTCCAGCCGGTTCTGCCCGTCGTCTTTAAGAATACAGCCAGCGCAATCAATACCAGTGCTGCAAGTAGCTGGTTTGCAGATCCAAACAACGGCCATACATTATTATATCCACCCAGTGTCAGCAGATATCCACAGACCAGAGTTACTACCGTTGCAAAATACTTATTCGTAAAGATCTTCTGCCATACCGGCATCTGTGCAGGATCTGTCGTATCTCCGTAAAACAGTTCCTGGAAAGACATTCGTCCGATCCGGGCTACAGAATCCAGAGAAGTCAATGCAAGTGCAGATACACACATCGTCATAAATACCGTGGCTACCTGTACCGGCACACCCAGCTTCTCTAAGAATCCGGCTACACCACTTGAGAAGATTGCAAACGGAGTTCCATCGGGTTTTGTACCATTTACAGCTACAGCACCGACAACAACCAGTGACAGGATACCCAGCAGAGATTCTACTACCATGGCTCCATAGCCAACCATCTGCATATGCTTTTCGTTGCTGATCGTCTTTGACGATGTTCCGGACGAAACCAGACTGTGGAAACCGGATACCGCACCACAGGCAATGGTTACAAACAAGGTCGGGAACAAGGAGCTTCCGTTTACATTAAATCCATTGTATGCATTCAACTGCATATCCGGATGTGCGACTACAACACCAACAACCGCACCTACGATCATACCTAAGAGCATGAAGGTGGTCATATAATCCCGTGGCTGCATTAACAACCACATTGGCATAACCGATGCTAAGAACAAATATGCCATAACGATATAGATCCATGCAGTCTTTGTTGCATAAATCGGAAGATGCATGCCAAGTGCAAACATACCAACCAGCAGTGCGATCGCAATGATTGCTTTTACAACCTCATTCATATTCTTTACATGCTTCTGAATCAGTCCAAAGATCACCGCTACAACGATAAACAGCATAGAAATCGATGCTGCAGCCGCGTTCGCATAACTGGTTTCTGCCGTCATACCTTCTACACCCTTTCCGACGAAGGTACCGGCTACCATATCGGTAAATGCTGCAATTACCAGCAATGTAAATAACCAGCAGAACAGCATAAACAACTTCCGTCCGCCTCTGCCTATGTACTTCTCAATAATCATACCCATGGACTTTCCTTCATTCTTAACGGATGCATACAAGGCACCAAAGTCCTGTACAGCTCCGAAGAACAAGCCTCCCAGGATCAGCCATAACAAAACCGGAACCCATCCAAATACAGATGCAAGGATCGGTCCGGTAACAGGACCGGCTCCTGCTATCGATGAAAACTGATGGGAAAATACCGTAAACTTCGAAGACGGAACATAATCCTGTCCATCCTCATGTGTGTAAGCAGGCGTCTTCGCTTTCGGATCAATGCCCCATTTCTTTGCCAGCCATCGTCCATATGTCAGATAGCCTGCGCCTAATGCTACGATACCAATTAAAACTATCACTAAGCTATTCATTTCTTCTCTCCACCTAACGGCGGCTCCCTTCTAAAGATTCAAAGAGCCAATAAAAAAAGCCCTCGTCTTATTCTAAAGACGAAGGCTAAAGCTTCCGCGTTACCACTCTAGTTGTCGTTTCCACGACCACTCACTCTCATCTCATCTGTGCGCACATCCGAAATAAGGTTCTTTGTAACGGTAGAAAACCGGTGACACCTACTATCCATCTAAGGTTCTTCCCCAAAACGGAATTCAGTGCACTGCTCGCAGAGGATAATCATTCAAAACGTATACCATCTCACACCACCCGACGGCTCTCTGTCATACTTCCTTCTCAATGATCGTATTCTGTTCTTAGCATTTGCTCTTTGTCACCTGCTAACATAGCACTGTCCTTCTTAGTTGTCAACTACTTTTTTAAATTTCTTTACCAAAAGCATCCGCGATCTGTCGTGCCACATAGACACCACTGGCAGAAGCATGTGACAGAGAATGCGTCACTCCACTGCCGTCTCCGATGATATACAGCCCCTTATGGCAACTCTCCAGATGTTCATCCAGTTCCACCTCCATGTTGTAGAATTTAACCTCTACTCCATATAACAGCGTATCATCATTTGCCGTGCCCGGTGCGATCTTATCCAATGCATAGATCATTTCGATAATGCCATCCAGAATTCGTTTCGGGAGGACCAGACTCAGGTCACCCGGTGTCGCTGATAAGGTCGGTTCCACGATACCCTCTTCAATCCGCTTTGCATTGCTCCGCCGTCCACGCACCAGATCTCCGAACTTCTGAACAATCACGCCGCCTCCCAACATATTTGACAGTCTGGCAATACTTTCTCCATAGCCGTTGCTATCCTTAAACGGTTCGGAAAAATGCTTGGACACCAGCAATGCAAAGTTTGTATTCTCTGTCTGCTTATCTGCACCCTCATAACTGTGTCCATTGACGGTAACAATACCATTCGTATTCTCCGTTACCACGATACCCTTTGGATTCATGCAGAAGGTTCGAACCGGATCTTCAAACTTCTGTGTCCGGTATACGATCTTACTCTCATAAAGTTCATCCGTCAGGTGTGAAAAGATCACTGCCGGAAGTTCCACTCGTACACCGATATCTACCCGGTTCGACTTCGTCTGAATCTCCAGATCCTTACAGATCTGTTCCATCCACTTACTACCGATCCGCCCAACGGAGATGATACACTTGCCTGCATCATATGACGCATCCTTGCAGTGAATCCGATAGTCCTCTCCGATCATCTCGACCGTCTGTACCGGAGTGTCAAAGTAAAAGTCTACCTGATTCTTCAGTTCTGCATACAGATTCTGCAGTACGACATAATTAATATCCGTTCCCAAATGACGGACAGAAGCATCCAATAGATGCAATTTATTCTGCAGACAGATCTTTTTAAATCCGGTTCCGGCCGTAGAGTATAGCTTCGTTCCCTCTCCCCCATGCTCCATATTGATCTTATCCACATACTCCATCAGGTCTATCGCCTGCTTTTTTCCTATATATTCGTACAAGGTGCCGCCAAAATCATTGGTAATATTATACTTGCCATCCGAGAATGCTCCGGCGCCGCCAAATCCACTCATGATCGAGCAACTCTGACAGTTGATACAGCTCTTAATCTTCTCTCCATCGATCGGACAGTGCCGCTTCTCCAGCGTGTGTCCGGCTTCAAATACTCCTATCTTCAGATCCGGATTCCGGTGTACCAGTTCATATGCGGAAAAGATTCCGCCTGGTCCGGCTCCCACGATTATTACATCATATCTCATGTTGTTCTCCTCCATCGTTTTTATGATTATTCTATTCTGCTAATTTTTTCTTACGGATCCGGTTGACCGGTATCTGTGCCAGAATAATCGCTGCAAAGATCAGTATGCATCCGCTCAGTTGTCTGAACCCCATCGTTTCTTTAAGGATCAGCCATCCGGCTATCACCGAGAACACAGACTCCAGACTCATAAGCATGGACGCTACCGTAGGGTTCAGTCCGTTCTGTCCTACGATCTGCAGGGTATATCCGCCGCCACAGGACAGAACACCCGCATATAAAATTGCAATCCAGGCAGAACCATTCTGCAGATTCTCTATCCAAAGCCGCATTCCCACTACGGAATGCCCCATATCCACAAAGAACATCGGAAGCAGACTCAGAACTCCACATACCAAAAACTGGATGCAGGACATCCGCACGCCATCTACCAGCGGTGAAAAGTAATCGATCACCAGAATATGAATCGCAAACAGCAATGCACACAGCAGAACCATCAGATCACTCGCCTGAAAGCTTAACGACTCCGTCATGCACAGTAGATACAAACCAACAACTGTCAGTCCGATTCCTACCCAGATATTCCATCCGCATTTCTTTTTCAGAAACAGTCCCAGAATCGGAACCAGTAAAATGTAGCATGCAGTCAGAAAGCCAGCCTTTCCGGCTGGCGTTCCCATATAAAGACCTAGCTGCTGTGCCGAGCTTGCCAGAAACAGTACAACTCCGCAACAGATACCACCCAGCCATAGCTTCCTCTTATCTTCGGCAGTCCTCGGGCGTTTCTCCGAAGGATGGATACGATCGATACCGAAGATCACCGGAAGCAGTACCGCACTTCCTATAAAGGATCGTATCCCATTAAAGGTAAACGGCCCAACGGCATCACCACCCTGTCTTTGTGCCACGAAGGCGGTTCCCCAGATCAGGGCGGTCAATACCAGTAACATCGAATTCCTTATCTGTCTGCTCTTCATGCTGCAATAACCTCTTTTGTAATCTTTATTATTTTTTACTCAAACAACTTCTCCACCTGTTTCGGATCAAACACCACCTGTGGCACATGATCCACCTCGATCTGATACAGTGCATTGGCTGCCAGATGTTCTGCCGCCTGTTCCAGGTTTCGAATACCGGATGTATCCCGGAACTGATTGATCACGGCATCCAGCCCTTCTTCTGTAATCTTACATTCGCTCTCCTGCAGACCAATCCGCTTCAATACCTTTGGCAGTACAAAGTTGCTAAAGATCAGCTTCTTTTCCTCAAACGTATAGTCCGGAATGTCAATCACTGCAAATCGAGACATCAACGGTGCGCTGATCTGTTCCTTATTGTTTGCTGTTGCAATCGGATATACACCCACCGTCGGAACCATACACTCCATATAGTTATCTGTAAATCCCAGATTATCCAGCAATGTTAAAAGTACATCTGCCGGGTTTCCGTTTCCCTTCCCGGATGCGGCTTTATCTAACTCGTTAATGATAAATACCAGATTGGACTCCCCTGCCATAGAAAAGGCTTCCATAATAATACCCGGCTTCGCATTTGCATAGATCCGGGAGCTTCCCGTCAACTGTTCCGGATCATTAATCGAACTCATATCCAGCGTTGTCCATGGCAGCTTTAGTATCCTTGCCACCGCATAAGCAATCTGTGATTTACCGGTACCTGCAGGTCCTACCAGAAGCAGTCCGTATGCAGGAAGCGTATGGGTCCGATTGATCTGAATGATCGTCTCCATAATTCTCTGCTTTACCCGTTCCATGCCATACAGCTCTTCATCCAGAATCCGTCGTGCCTCTACGGGATCAATTGCCTCAAAGTAATTGCTCTTCCACTGTACATTCATCATAATAGAAAGTGCCCGCTGTGCATGTCTCCGCTCCTCCGGTGACACCTCATGGGAACGTGCCACTGCCAGATTCCTTCTCGCCCAGAGACGGATATTATCCGGCATTGTTCTACCTGCACAGGTCATAAAATCAGAGATACTCTGAAGACTTGTCAGGCGCATCTCATCGCCTTCCTCATCTGCATCCTCATCTTCTTCTACCTCTTCTGCCGCACTGCTCGCCAGCAGCCGTTCGATCATAAACTGCAGGAACCCATCCTGTGCGGATAACTTTGTTCCGCCGCCAAATGCCATTTCCCGGATCCGATAGACAGCATATCCCTCAGCCCCGTTCTGACCGGACAGGCGAATACTGATATGATTCTCGCCCAGCCACTTAATCAGACTGACAAATCTGGCATCCACCTTCAAAATATCGGCCGTATAGGAGGTTCCGTCCACCTTGAACTCAAAGGCTGTCCGTTTACTCTGATTGGTAAAGACTCCCATACTATGATGCGGCCACTGCTGCTTTGTATTATCCAACACCAGAATCGGTTCCTCCGGCGTCTTTTCCTTTGCTGTACTATAGAAGGTCGTATAGGTGCATACTACTGTCTCTTCCTTCTGTTTTGGTGCATGATCAAAATCAAAAACTGGCATACCATTTCTCCTTTGTTTTCCATTTATATGTCGCCTATATGTCTTCCCGACCGGTGCGAGAACGAATAACGAACAAGGTTCCGATTAACAGTGCAATTCCCACCGGCAATGCGATCCACGACAGTGCTGCGAGTCCGATTGCCTGAAGAACCCCGATCAGCAGATAGCCAACCAGACATACTGCCGCTACGGCCAATGCATACGGAAGCTGTGTCGATACATGATTCACATGCTCACAATGTCCTCCGGCAGATGCCATAATCGTAGTATCCGATATTGGAGAACAATGATCTCCGCATACCGCACCTGCCAGACAGGATGCAATCGATATCACCATCATCTGACCGGACGGGAATACTCCGATTACGATCGGGATCAGGATACTGAAGGTTCCCCATGAGGTTCCCGTTGCAAATGCAAGAAATGCAGCCACGATAAAGATAATCACAGGTAAAAATCCCTGCAGAGCCTGTGCCGAGCCGGCCACAAAATCAGCCACAAAGACCTTCGCTCCTAACAGATTCGTCATACCGGACAACGTCCATGCCATCGTCAGAATCAAAATCGGTGCAATCATCGCTTTAAATCCTTCCGGTATGCACTCTGTAAACTCCTGAAAGGTCAGAACATTCCGAAGCAGAAAATAAATAAAGGAAAATACCAGCGTCACCGCACCACCTAAAACCAGACCAACTGATGCGTCGGAATTCGCAAATGCTTCGACAAATGATACACCTTCAAAAAAACCGCCTGTATAAACCATCGCGGTAATACAGCTAAGGATCAACACCGCTACCGGCAGAATCAGATCCAGCACATGTGCATTTTCCTTCACTACCTCTTCTTCATTTTCTTCATATGGTCTTCCCGGGGTTGTAAACAGATCTCCGGCAATCGCATTCAATTCATGTGTTCGCATTGGTCCGAAATCTACCCGCAACAGGGTCACACCCAGCACCATAATCAATGTAAGAATCGCATATAGATTATATGGTATTGTCTGAATAAATACTGCAAATCCATTGATTCCGGCATCCTCCGGAACAGAAGAGGTAACTGCTGCCGCCCACGAACTGATCGGTGCTATAATGCAGACCGGTGCCGCTGTCGCATCGATAATATATGACAGCTTTGCCCTGGAGACTCTATGTCGATCCGTTACCGGCCGCAGCACGCTGCCGACGGTCAGACAGTTAAAGTAATCATCTACAAATATCAAAACCCCTAAAACCATAACGGATATCTGAGCCCCGATCCGCGTCTTAATATGCTTGGATGCCCATTTCCCAAATGCTGCCGAGCCACCCGCCCGGTTTAGTAGGGATACCAGAATGCCAAGCATAACAAGAAAGACCAGAATACCTACATTTCCGGCATCCGCCAGCTTGTAGATCATACCGCCGTCTTCATGAAATAAAATGGTATTGATCATCAGTTCCAGATTAAAATTCGAATACAACAATCCGCCTGTAATAATCCCGGCCAAAAGAGAGGTATATACTTCCTTTGTAATCAGTGCCAGTCCGATCGCTATTACAGGTGGCAGCAGGGATAATGCGGTTGCATAAACCTTACATTGATACGTATCAGGATCCGCTATGCTTCCCGGTGTCCGAACGGAAATCACAGTCAGTGCGATAAGGATCAGAATAAATACGATCATTCCGATCTGTGTCTTTTTCATCTTCAATTGTCTTCTCTCCACTCTCTTATATTATTTATAGTATTATCTTATCCGAGTATACCGAAATTCCCCTTAGAAGTCAAAGTCTATCTCGATCCCCTTCAGATCCTCGTCTACCAACATCTTACTCACCGCTTTCTTCCATGCCACCCACAGATGCCATGGTTGCTTCCGCTGTCACAAGCTCCGGTCCGGTTCCTGCTGCCTCTGCCTCATCCGCCACCTCACTCGGATCCTGTGTCTCCTGCTTCTCTTCGTCCTCCCATAACGACTTATATTCCTTCCGTTTTCGCTGCTTTGCCATTGCCCCGATGCTCTTTGCCATCTGATATAGCTTACTGTCAAACTCCATCAGTTTCCGTTCATCACTGCCCGGCACCTTGGCTCCCTTCATGATCCGTCTGGCTACTTCCATGATCTTCGCCAGATCCTTGCCTGCTTTTTCCGCAGCCTTTCCCTGTTGCTTTGTATTTTCCAGCTCTTCTATTGCAAACCGCTGCTCACTTAACTGATCCAGGTAGTTTGAATACTCATTCTGCTTCTTATCCAATGCATCATAAGTCAACTGAAGAACCGCAGCTTCATTGCCAAACAGCGTTGATCCGTCTGCGGACGTATCCATCTTCTTTTTCAATTCATTCTGTTTCTTTGCTATGGCTGTTTTTTGTGTCTGATATGACTGAATCTGTGTCCGATATGTCTGTTCCGCATCCTTTATCTTCATATTCATTCCTCCATGAATGTATCCATAGACTGAATTCCGCTTCAGCCTGACAATAGATATCTAACAGATATATCGGACCTCTGAATCAAATTCTGAACCCTTTTTCGGTCTTCCACCGACTGTTTCCTAGATCGTAAGCACGCTATACTCTTCCAGATTCCACACCTTTGTCACAATATCCGAATAGAACTCCGATTCATGACAGACTAACAGAATGGAACCATGATAGTCCTTTAACGCCCGCTTCAATTCCTCCTTGGCATCTACATCAAGATGATTGGTTGGCTCATCTAAGATCAGCAGATTCGTTTCCCGGTTGATCAACTTACAGAGACGTACCTTTGCCTGTTCTCCCCCGCTTAATACCCGAACCTTGCTCTCAATATGCTTCGTGGTCAATCCGCACTTTGCCAGTGCCGACCGCACCTCATACTGTGAATATCCCGGAAATTCCTGCCATATCTCTTCAATACAAGTGTGATCGGTACCTGCCATTTCCTGTTCAAAGTATCCCAGATACAGATAGTCTCCCAACTCCACAGAACCGGACAGAGCCGGAATGATTCCCAGTAAGCTCTTTAAAAGCGTACTTTTTCCGATTCCGTTGGTTCCTGTGATTGCAATCTTCTCTCCACGCTCCATACGAAGATTGATTGGTCTGGAGAGCGGTGTCTGCCGATCATATCCAATCACCAGATCTTCGGTTTCAAACAGCATTTTCCCCGGTGTTCTTGCTTCCTTAAAATAAAACTCCGGCTTCGGGCGCTCCTTTGCCAGTTCGATCACATCCATCCTATCCAGCTTCTTTTGTCTGGACATCGCCATATTCCGGGTTGCAACCCTTGCCTTATTTCTGGCTACAAAGTCCTTTAACTCACTGATTTCCTGCTGTTGTTTTCGGTATGCTGCCTCCTGCTGGGCCTTTCGCACCTCATAAACTTCTAAGAATTTATCATAATTTCCCACATAGCGGTTCAGTTCCTGATTCTCCATATGATAGATAATATTGACAACATCATTTAGGAACGGAATATCATGGCTGATCAAAATAAATGCATTCTCATACTCCTGCAGATATCGTTTCAGCCATGCGATGTGTTCTGCATCCAGATAGTTTGTCGGCTCATCCAATAACAAAATCTCCGGTTTCTCCAAAAGCAGCTTCGCCAGCAGTACTTTGGTCCGCTGTCCACCGCTCAGATCTGTTACATCATGATCCAGCCCCAGTTCCAGCAGTCCTAACGCTCTTGCCACCTGCTCTGTTTTAGCATCAATCATATAAAAGTCATGGTTTGTCAGCAGATCCTGCAGGGTTCCTACCTCGTCCATCCTTTCCGTTATCTGCTCTTCGGTTGCATCCGTCATGCTCTCATAGATCTGATTGATCCTTTCTTCCATCTCGTACAGATAGGCAAATGCCGACTTTAATACCGACTCAATCGTCATTCCTTTTTTCAGGACTGCATGCTGATCCAGATACCCTACACGAACATGTTTATTCCATTCTACCTTTCCCTCATCCGGGGTTAATGCACCCGTTACAATGTTCATAAAGGTACTCTTTCCTTCTCCGTTTGCACCCACCAGCCCGATATGCTCTCCTGCAAGCAGCCGGAATGAAACATTGTTAAATATAGCTCTGTCCCCAAAACCGTGTGTCAAATTCTCAACATTTAATATCATTGTTTTATCCTTTACCTATCATTCCTATTCATCGTACTCAAATCATTCCTTACATCCAAAATACAACAGCAGGAATTCTACGCTCCTATAGCCATAGTATCCCTGCTGTTATCTTCCGCAAACGGCCGCCGTCCTACAGGCACAGCCT
Source organism: uncultured Clostridium sp. (assembly GCA_900539185.1). Taxonomy (GTDB): domain Bacteria; phylum Bacillota; class Clostridia; order Lachnospirales; family Lachnospiraceae; genus CAG-632. The sequence goes on along the minus strand of UQBG01000005.1, from coordinate 14,654 downwards.
TGCGTCACAGTCGTTCCCGTAATGCCTTCTTCAGATATTCATATCGCAGCCGCTTTTCTTCCTTTGCAAAATGAACTTCCCGAAGCTGTTCCGGGTTATCTTCATAGCTTAATACTTCCTCTCCAAACTGCTCACTGGTCAGATCAAAACAACAGTCTCCCACCACGTTATAACAGTGATAGGTTCCACCCGGTCGCAAGATTCCGTACACCTTACCGCCAAAAATATCCTGTGCAAGAAAGGCAGTAATCGAGCACTGTCCCAGCGTCCGGTTCTCTTTGGTCCAACGTGCCCGCATCCTCGGTGCACAGGTCTCCGCACACCAGATATCGTTTAGGACATCATATAATGCTCTTGGATCCCGAATTCCACTATATTCGTCTGTAATAGCCGGAACATCCGCATGTTCCCAGCCAAAAAACCGATACTTCATCCCTCTGATATCCTATCCTTTTCTCCTTCCTAATCTAAGCGTACCATTTTTTCCTTTTCTTCCCACTCATCACCCACATAATAAGTTAAATGTACAGAATGTTCATCGATTATTTGAGCATCTTTTATTATATATGATCCAACCGCCACATTCGGAAAGGTATCAATAACTTCTTTATAAACCTTATCTTTGTCATATATGTCTCTTATTACAATTTTTAATTGTTCATCTTCATAAATCCCATATACTACTAATTGTCCATTATATGCACTTATATTTTCAAAATCATCAGATACTCTATTGGTTTTCCCATTAATAAACTTCGTTATCCACGAGTCTCCCCTTCCCGTTCTTATCAATATGGTATCCTTATCCACCTGCATAATGACGGGGGCAACCCCGTATACATTTTCATATATTCTTTTTCCCCATCTATTATTTACAGAAACATTATAGTTACCATTAACTTCCTCTACATTATATGATATTTTATCGGATAAAATCATGAATATGGTAAATACTATCAAGCAACTTATTACAATCAAAGTAATAACGATACCCTTTTTTGATATTATCTTTTTTAACATAATTACCCTTTCTGCTATTCTAATCTGCACACGCATCCAACATTAAATCGTCCACCTATTCCTCAGATCCGTTCCAGATCCTTATACTGCTCCAAAGCAGGGTTCTGATCTCCGATATACCAGTAGTCACAGTAGTCTCCACCCAGAATCTCCGTCTGTGTCCGAATCAACCTTGCGTGCAGCACTTCCGTCAGGATATGATCGGTGCGGCACAGATAGGGAAGCAGTTCTTCATATCCATGCTCTTTTGCATGTCTTGCAATCGGACATCCGATCAAATGAAAGCTATAGCCCTCTTCCCGATGCTCCGGGTTAATCGCCAGATCCCATGTATCCTTCCACTCTCCCTTTGCCTGATGCTTTCGCAGCGTCTTCTCATATTGGGAATAAAAGGATGCAAATAACTTATAAACCAGTTTGCTTTTATTTCCATCAATCAGCTTTCCCAGAAACCGGATACTATCGATACTCCAGTTGTAGATGATCTGAAAGGCCTCACCATCGATCACATGGTCGCTTGCCTCATAGAATGCCACGATCGTAAACCATGTATCAAAGTTCTTGATCATCTTATTCTCTCTGCCACCCATATCCGGCATCTGCTTCAGAAGCTCTGTATACTCATGATCTGCTCTTTCACAGATTTCTTCTTTTCTGTCCGGAAGGTACCTGTCACAATATTTCTCAAACCATTTCCCCCATGATCTGGGATAGGATCGCTTCTTCATCCTTGTACCTCCAATCGTTAGTAAAGCTTTGCACCTGCCGGAATATGATTATCCACCATCAGAAGAGAATACCACTTAAGATCGTGCGATCCGTGCCGGTTCCGTCATCCAGTGTGAACTGTAACAGCTTCTTTGACTTTGGTACTGCAACACACGCTTTTACTTTTACCGCGCGGAAATCTGACTTGCTGAATGTATCAAAATCAACGGCTTCCTCAAATAAAGGCTCTACCTTTACCTTAGAAAAATCAATCTTTTCAGACTCAGTTTTTGCATTTTTTCAGGTGCTTCAGAAGCTGTATTATTTACATCATTTTTCTTATTTACACCATCTAAGGACTTCATTGTCGGGAAGAGCTTTGGCTCTTTTTCTTACTCTTGCAAATCCTTGCAGTCCCTTATTTTTCGGGCATTTGAACCTTTTACACTCTTTCATACTCTTTGCTAATTTATTTCCAAAAAGTAGTCTTCCCACTTGAAAAGTAGTCAACAAGATACATGATGTATTGTTGTGTCTGACACAATAATACTTTCGGATTGTACCATATTGAAAAGAAAACCTCAAGAGGACTCTTTTCTAAAATACATTCTCTTCACGTCACTAAAACCGCTGTTGAGAGGCTTACATAAAAATAAAATTAAAAACCAAGAATAAGGTTAGTTCGTTCCTTATCTTGGTTTCAGTATAATTTATTCGGTGTCCATTAGTACGGACTCATATCATTGTTTTTTCATTTTTTCTTCTTTTATTTGTATGTATTTAATGTAAAACTCCAGAAATCTTCTTATAAATTCTCATAATTCCCCAGATTTTCAAATCTGAAATCAAACACTGCATGCTTATGAAGTATTTGATTCATCAATTGATGAAATTCTTCAAACTGTTCTTTTATTTTTTCTTCATCTATAGCCTGTCTATGCCGTGCCTCTGTTTTATTAGTGCATTCCTGAATCTTAAAATCACGATTTGCACACAGTAAACTTGCATGATCATAGAGCAAATCCACATCTTTCTTATCTTGCCGTCTTGCATTCAGTAACCAACAAGTAATACTGGATAGTACATCTACTGGTCTGAAAGAAAAATCTACCAAGACCAAGCCGTTATCATTGTCTTCATCAATAAGCATTTGGCAGTAACTAAATTACTTTGGCATACGAAAGCGTTTTTGTACCTGCAATCATGGAATAAATGATCCAACATAAAACATACCCAAAAGTCTTTCTCGATTACATTAGGTTGCATTCCCATAGAAATTGCAGTAGCCTGAAACAATTCTGTTCTATCCTTTATCTGTAATTTAGCAACTTCTTTCACTATTCAGCACACACCTTTCTGATCACTACATATATCCATTCACTTACACCTGTTGCTTCCTCTAACATCTTTTTCTTTTCCGCCTCAGGTAATCTATTTTTTAAGCTCAAGATAATACTCTCATCAATCCGCTCTTTTCCCAATGTCTTTAATGCCTCAACAACCAAAGTGGTCGTCTCAGACATAAATGAAATCTCTCTATTTGCACGGTGCTTAAAAGACAATGCTATATTATCCCACGAAAATTTTCTGTAAGGACCGTCACTGATATAGGACCAAACAACCGGAACCTGTGTAGATAGTCCCAACTTATTTAATGCTACATCTCCGCACGGAGCAATGGTCCAATGAAAACTTCTGGCAATAGCATACGCTACCCTTTCAGGATTTGCCGGAACATATTCCTTCAGCAAATTGCTATATACAGGCTTCTCATACACTCCGTCCATAATCCTTCGTATATTTTTCTCTTCAACTTGCCGAGCTAGACATTTTCTGACAGTTGTTGTTGTCGCAATGTCCGTAAAATCCGATGTCAAAAAAACCGTTCCCGACTCAGCCAACTCTATTCTCTTCTTTATTTCTGTATAAATGCCGCTTGCCATAAAATCACGCTCCTTATTTTGTCACGATTATTATATAATTTTCGTGACATTTTTTCAATATCATTTATATATTATTCCATAAAAAATAGAAAAAGATGTTTCATCTCTCATTTTTTGATGAAACATCTTTGATAACTCGTAAAAAATTCAAATTAATACGTGTTTCCAGGCTCACCAGAAGCCTGACATTTACCATCTCGCGTAATTTCGATTTCTCCAGTTCTATAATTAGTAATTCGGCTTATTATTTTTCTTCAAATGCCGCATATACCATCATACATTCATCACAGTAATATCCATCCGTCTTCAATCTAAGATTGATGGTATTTTTCTTTACTAATTTTCCTTTATACTCCTCTGGATACCAAGTTAGCATTGTAAGCGATTCTCTTCTTATATGTGCATATAATCCCAACTATAATGATAGTTATGTAATAAAGAATAGTACGAGCATTTTTAATTTTATCAGCTATCATAATTCTGTATGCCTCCTTCTTCCATGAGATTACAGCAAACGTAGTAGTAATGTCTATCAAAAGGCTTTTACATATTAGATAAAAGCATGTAAAATTTCTTTTACATAGCTTAATTGCGGTCTATTTAGCTTGTTTCTTGACTACTCAGGAAAAATATTTCTACCCTCGCCCCACCTGTATTTTCAGAATTTGAAAGTTTAATACCTCCCCCATATTTTTCAGCCACAGTTTTTGCAAAAAATAGTCCCATCCCATAATGGGCTTCGCCATTTCTACTTGTGTCATCCATAAAAAACTGCTCTGTGCCATGCAATAATGCTTCTTTTGTAAATCCTGATCCGCTATCCTCCACAATGAATGTCAGCCGGCCATCCTGCTCCTTTGCGTCAATATAAATGATTCCATTTTCTTTTGTATGCTCCACTGCATTCTGAATCACATTCATTACGGCTCGGAACATTGGATCATAAGCAATCGTTACCTTTTTATCACTTTGTTCCGCCTTCCAATCTATTTTCTGGTGATAGATTTCTACCAGTCCGAGTGCCTGTTCCTTTATATCTGCGAAAAAATCTTCTAACCTCACCGTTGTATAGGTAACATCACTGCAATTCCATGATTTTGTGACATCTATCAACTGTTTTACATAACTTTGTATCTGTGTTGTGCCGTTCAAAACATAAGTGATATTATTCTTCTGTTCTGTGGTCAGTTCAGTCTCTGAAAGTAGTTCTGCATTTCCCCGTACAATCGTAAGAGGTGTTTTAATATCATGCGCCAAAGCAGACATCTGCTGTTTCTTTTGCTGCTCTGTTTTCCACTGCTTTTCTAAAGATTCTCGCAATGCATCTCGCATATCATCGATTGCCGATAAACAGTCATCAAACTCTTTGATACCGGAACAGGATATCTCATATTCCAGATTTTGATCCTTTATTTGTCTGATTGCGTCTAATACAGGCTGCATCTGCTTTTTGATTCTTTTTCCAAAACGTATGGACGGAATGATGATAATCGCTACCGCTCCAATCACAGACATAATAATCATCACATTCTGTGGTCCTATAAAATGCTCCCTCAAAAAAGCTGAATGATATTGAGGTGTCAGGCGATATTGCAATACAACATATTCATTTTCCCTTACAATTACTTTATAAAAATATTTCCCGGATGCGTTTCCGTACTTTGCAACATTCCATGCTATCTGTTCGTATTGTTCTGACAGATCTCCACCTATTTTCTCTCCATTCTCTGAAAAGATTACATAATCACAAAGTGCGGGAATCATCTCAGCAGTCACTTTATCTGCACGTAGAATCGTATCATATGCTTCATTAATCTTTTGCTCTGCATAATTTGCCGGATAAATACAGCCCACACTAATCAAAAGGTACAGCAGCAGATAAGCAACAATCACCAAACCAACTAATGATCCAAGCATGACCAGTACATATCTCATAAAAATCCTGCTGAGTGCATTGCTTCTCTTTACTCTTCCCATTTATATCCAATCCCCCAGACTGTTTTTATCGGTGTATAATCATAATCCGCAAATTTTGCTCTTATATTTTTGATATGCGTGATTATAGTACTGTCATTACTCTCATTGTCAAAGCCAAAGACCGCTTCCAATATCTGTTCCTTCGAGAAAACCTGTCCTCTGTTTTTAGCCAGAAATTCACAGATTTCGTACTCCGCTTTCGTAAGAGGAAGTTCCTTATCATCAACCAATAGTTTCTTTTGAGATATTTGAATACAGACCCTCCCCAAAACCATCCGGACAGAATGTTCCCTGTGCTCTCTTCTAAGATGTGCATTGATCCTTGCCCGAAGTTCCATCACTCCAAATGGCTTTGAAATATAATCATCTGCTCCTAAAGAAAGTCCGTTTACCAGACTGTTTTCCTCCGTTTTTGCCGTAAGAAACAAAATCGGACAATCCACAAGTGCCCTGATTCTTTTGCATAATTCGAAGCCATCAATTCCAGGCATCATAATGTCCAGTAAAATCAGGTCATAACGATGTAATTCTTCCATATTAATTTTTAGTGGATTACTTACTTTGGTAACCAGATGTCCATCCTTATTCAAAATGCTTTCTATCATTTCCAAAATTGCCGGTTCATCATCAACTGCCAGTATTTTTGCCATAGTTTCCCTCGATTCTATTCCGATATTCTGTTTCCTTCCCAGTGGTTTACCCACCAAAAATAGTATACCATACTAATCCCTGTAAATATTAAGCAATCTGGTATGAATGGCAACCATTCACCTACACTAGTTTCTCCCAATACAGATTGCAGATAAGTATATGGTACTCTACCCGTCCAGCAGACAAATACATATTTCCACACATAATCTCCAAGTCCGGTAAGCATCAATGCACTAATTAGTCCTGATATAATCCCTGCTCCAATGGATACCCCTTTTCCAAACTGAAAAGCCAGAATCAGCTGCCACAGATAAAGTGGAACACTGCTTCCCCACAGCAGCAATGCTGCAAATATACATCCTTTCATGATTTCGATATCGCTTGATGCGATTCTTCCAAATCCAATTCCGAATATGATTGCTGTCAATAGGATAGAGCACAGACACAAAACCAGTAGCATCAACAGTTTCGATAAAAATGCTGTAAGTTTATCTGGTAAAGACAACAGGTTTTGAAAATTACCTGCATTTTGTTCCTGTTCCATCACACTTGCTGTAAAAATTCCAATAAGTACCGGAAGTCCTGCTCCTATTGCCTGATAAAATGCAATCACTTTCATATTTTCATTCCATGGTGAAAAAAAGTAATATATTAAAAATATAACGCTGGTTATAATCGGAATCAGTAAGTGTGCCAGAATCACAGATGTTCCTTTCATCTTTCGCAAGTCTGCATTAAGAGATCTTCCAATCATCTTATTTCACCTCTCTTCTCTCAAACCATTTCAAAAACAGAACCGTTACAAAAACAAACCAGATGATTGAGAGACACATTCCCGGAACAATGACTCCCGTATCCAAAAGAGGATTCCCTGCTTCTGCGGCAAGTCCATTTGGTAAAACATGAAGCAACGGGCACATCATTCGCATAGGGATTGCAGAAACAAGTACATACCAGATTCTGGTTTGTGATATTACCACACCGCTGACGGTAATAAACAGGCAGACGAACAGGTTTACAATCATTCCAAATCGTTCACTTAAAAATAAAGCTACCGGAATCTCCCATAACTCAGAAACCGTCAGAAACAATACTGCAATCAACGCTCCTCCAACTGGAACATGTGTCGTTAGAAGAAAGCCTCCAAGCGTTGCTCCTGCAAACACAATCACATTAGAAAACAAAATCATGTACCCAATATAAATAATTTTCCCCAGCAACAATTTTCTTCTGTCTGTGGGAATAGTCATTAAATGATAGTATTTTATCTTTTTCTCCTGCGCCACAGAAAGATAACAAAATAGAGCAATCATCCCCGGCAGCAAAAGTGTATACCACCAGTTCCAAACACTTTCTGCATAAGCATTTGTCATCCCAAGAGTAAATATAAATGCCATGACAAATGTAAGAAGAGGAAATCCCCAGATAAACTTTTTTCGCATGGTTCTTTTGGCTTTTTGATGTTCTGCTTTTATAATATTAACCATGGATTTCACCTGCTTTCTGGTTTTTTCTTACCACATTCATAAACAAATCTTCAAGATTATCTCCCTGCTTTAATGCTCCTTCGTATCCTAAGATTCCACCTGAAATAATCCCGACTTTATCTGCAAGTAACTGTACCTCTGAGAGAATATGACTGGAGAGAATTACAGTGATTCCCTGTTCCGGAAAAGATCGGATCAGCTCTCGTAATTCCTCGATGCCTATTGGATCTAATCCATTCGTAGGTTCATCCAATATCAAAAGTTCCGGTTCTCCAAGCAATGCCATTGCAATGCCTAGTCTTTGCTTCATCCCCAAAGAAAACTGTCCTGCTTTCTTCTTTCCGGTGTTTGTAAGTGATACAATCTGCAAGACCTCATCAATTCTGTTTTCATCTGTACCAAGCAATAATTGTCTTACCTTCAAATTCTCTCTGGCGGAAAGATTTTCATAAATAGGCGGATTTTCAATTAACGCTCCTATTTTTGATAAATCTTTCCTATCCAAAAGTTTTCCATCAAAGTAAATCTTTCCTGCAGTTGGTTTCATCATACCGGTCAGCATTTTCAATGTGGTAGATTTACCAGCGCCATTCGGTCCAAGCAGTCCATAAATCTGTTCCTTTTCGATATTAAGTGAAACATTATTTACCGCTTTCTGCTTTCTAAAATATTTACACAAATTTTGTGTCTGCAACATCATTTCCATCTTTACTATCCTTCCTTCCATATTTCATTTCTTACTGAAATATAACCTAACAGAAAAAAATAAAGATTTGATGAAGATTGCTAAATAATTCGTCTACTCTATTTTTATTCTCGTATGGAATAAACCATCAATTGAATATCATTATCAGAACTCGGCTTTCCACTGAAGTCAGCAAAGCTGTTACAAATACGAAGTCCTAATTTACCGAATATCTCCGTGATTTCATCCAAACTATATAACCTTATAGGATTTCCTTCTTTCATTTCAGGCTTATAAAGTGCTTCTCCATACATATAGTCTACCTGCCCATATATCAGCGTTTTTCTATCCTTCTCCCATTCAAAAGCAGATAATGTAAGTCCCTTTTCTCCTGCATCCCATAACTTGCAACCTCCTTGTGTTTAGAGTATATGAAGTTTTGGCTTTATCTTGTAGTTTGCGAATATCCGTATAAATAGAAAAACCCCTTTGAGAAAAAGATTTCTCCTCTCTCAAAGGGCAAGTTGGCAAACTTGAATTTATCTATTTTGTTGCCACAATACAAAGCCAATGATTTTTGGCATCGGCATATGGTTTTATTTCCATAAAACCTGCTTCTTTTAAAGCGGTGATAAGTTGATCGCAATTATAAATCTTCATACCATCAATTATCTTTGTCCATTTATCGTCTGAGGCATTCATTCCGTCGCTCTCGTTACAAATCAGGAAGGTTCCTCCGTCTTTCAAAACACGATTTACCTCAGAAAAGCATTTTTTCAGTTCTGGCCAGAAGTAAACCGTCTCAAAAGCTGAGACATGATCAAAATTTGCATCTGGAAATGGGATGGCAGATACATCTCCCTGAACGACCTTGCATTTTCCCTGTTGAATGGCGGCAGCGTTCAATTTTTGAGATTCTGCCACACTAACCTCCGAATAATCCAATCCTGTCACATGGCCCTTCCTGCATTTGTTCAGCCAGACCGCAATGTTTGCACCACCTCCGCATCCAACATCCAGCACCTCAGCGTCCGGATTTACAGAGATATTCGAGAACCCCCATTGCGATAGCCTGGAGTGGCCGCTGTTCATCATCTTTGTCATCAATTTTCCGCCGAATCCTTGTGGCTTACGGGTATTTTCAAAAAAGCTCATTGAAATATTCCTCCTTCATATTTCGATTTTTCCAATTCTACAAGCTGAATTTTTACTGTCTGCTGTACCTGAAATCACAATATTTGGCTCCCTCGGCAATAGTCCCCGTTCTCACAAGCTTCATGTTCATAATATCGGCAAGCACAAAGTCCATACGACACAAGTATTGTGCTAATTCCGGGCATCCCTCATCATTGCACAACTTACAAATTCCACACTCAAGATAATCATATCCAAGATCATACTCGTCATTTCCCGGTAATATATCAACCACCCAGTCATTTTCATATTTTCTCTTATGACTTTCTTCGGACCACTTCAAACGTCCTTCCATCTTCTTAGGCGACAGATAGCTTTCCGCATCTCCCATCACTTTCCTGAATAAAGACGAAGCACAAAGTCCATCTCTGAATATCTGGTAGTTCTCCTCCGGCGACTTACCTGTGCTGCGGTTCATTGCAATAAAATAGCTTCCCATTACATAACTGCTCACGAGCCTTGAGTTGCCAATTTCTTTCGCCCTGTTCATAATTTCTTTGTGCGTCTTTATTATTTTCTTTGCGGTATTCTTTTGAAATCCACGCCTTTTTAGTTCAGCCTTAACCGCACTATGATAGAACTTACTTACTGATAATACCCCGATAGAATTTTTCATATCAAGTGCACCTCCTATAATCCACACTTCGCACAAGTTAGTTGTCATTAACCAATGTTTACTATACGATACTTTTTAATCAAAGTAAAGCGGACTTATCTCCTTTCTTCTTCTCTCTTCTCCAAAAAAGACCGACGCATAAAGCTGCAAATTCATAATGATTCACACTGCACCTTACTCTTTGAGAAACTCCAATAATCATGTGAGACAGAAGATGTCTGTGTTCATCCGGTTCGTGGTAGGCTGCGTTCAGATATAGTCTGTCATATTGAAATAAACATTCTGTCATGAATGGTTATCCTTTCAAATTGGAATTTGCGTTACAGAAATTCCTTCCAAAAATCATAAATTATGTGTGCAAGTTCCTTTGGATTATCAACATTAACCTCATGGGAAGAATCTTTAACTATTTTGAATTCACTTTTTCTTATACTCTGACTAATTTGTTTAGCACTTTTCATATTCGCTTTATCTTTACTTCCGCACAATATTAGGCTTTTGCAATTAATTTTATCCAAACCGTTTTTTATATTGTGATTGCTCATTGAGTTTACTTTTTCTGGATACTTTTTTACATAATCCAATGCCAATATTCCACCTAATGAAAGTCCACATAAATTAAGTTTTCCTTCCTGATTGTTACAGAAATCAGAGAAAGAAGAAAATATGTTTTGATAATCATTGCTATTGCCACTTGACATTTTAAAAAGTGCAGGACAAAGAACATCTATATTATCTATCTCTAAAAATTTGATGGTTTCATTCCAACTTTTATGATTTTGCCCTAGCCCATGAATTAAAATATTCTTCATAATGCCCCACCTTTACAACTTAGAATTATCATCTTAGTTCATCCAACATTTGAAACATTTCATTTCCACTATCCATATTAATTTTTATTATACGCCATCGTATACAGTGAAATGCCATTTTTCAATTTTTTCTCGCCACATAGTTCCATTCCACATCGAGTATATTTTTTTACTTTTAACGGCGTATCAGTATCCAGAATACAGGGAATATCCTTTGTGTCCGCCTCGGCAAAAGGTTGCTCCAAAATCTTGCGCATATATCCTTTCCCCTGAAATTCTCGCAGGACAACAACCATGGATACTGCAATATAGTCATGCTCTTTTTTGAAAATCTTCGCATACTGTTCGTCTCCGCTTTGTGCCATAGCTATCAGTGCCTTAAGCGGTAACTCGCATAAAAGTCGCTTGATCATATGTAAGGTCGGACCCATTGAAGGTTTTGCCCTCTTACTCCAATAAGCAAGATATCCCTCTCCTATTTCCGATGTGGTATACAGAGTTCCTGCTCTGTAAAACCATTCCGTCATAATCTCAAAGCCTTTTATTGTTTGCTCTCTTGTGAGCATCGTAACAGTTCCGGCTTTTTCATCAGCAAATGCCTCACCGATTCTTCTGCCAATGTCTGCAATTTCTTTCCTTGATTTATTTTCCACTTTTATCATGGATATTCCTCCACCAATTCCGATTTCTCAGTTTCAAAAATTGGAATTGTCATATTTTACTGATCAATACCACGATTCCGGCTACCACAAGTGCCACAAGCATGTATACCACTGTAGCCGCTCCTCGTTTTATCAGTACTGTCTTCCAGGACTTAACATAAGAAACATCTTCCATACCTTCTATATGCCAGATTTTGCTGTGCCCTACCCATAATCTGTCAATCACAATCCCATCAAACCAGTTCATAATTACAAGAAAAAGAAAGGATTGAAAATATGCTGTTTTAAAATCCGTAACATGATTCCAAATGGAAATAATCAGAATCAGAGCTACAAATATGATGACACAAAACGGAATCATAAACCACTTTGATTTTTTCATAACCGTTTCCTTATTGGCAATTCCGCGTTTTTCTGCTTCTTCTATATATTCTTTTGGATAAAAGTATAAGCAATTAAGCCCATCGTTCTTTACTGCACATTTTATCAGCATAACATACAATAAACAATACAATACGTTCTGTAACAACAATAACATGATTCATTCCTCCTACAAATTGTTAAGGAAACAATCGGAGTTGGTGTAAACGAAAAAGCAGTCTTGCGGTTTTATCAAACTGCCCTTTCGTTTACATCAATTTCGATTTTTCCTTGGTGAACAAAGTCGCGTCCCTTTCGCCACTATCTATGGGAATTCAATCTTTGCTCTCTTTTATAAGTTTATCATATCTCGTGTTTTATTGACAGCTGGCTTTTGCCAAAAGAATTATTTTTAGGCATGACAAACAAACTCCCTTTGCGGAAGTTTTTTGAAGTATTCAGTTGTATATTTTAACATCTCATATGCGCTAAAACAGATGGTGTATGCTTATCTGGAAGATGTGGAACCATTTTTCCTCCACAGGAAGAACACCTGCATACATCTATGTTATATAGCAGCTTTATCATTTCAGCGGCACTTCGATTTTTCAATGCAGAAATATATTTTTTACATCCAAGCAGATTTCTACAGTGCGTCATCTTTTTGCTCTTGTTTCGGCACGACAGCAAACCATAGTGCCGGATTCTGACAAAACGTTTTGGAGGAACATGCATTAAAAATCGACGGATGAATTCCTCGCCCGGAACTGTTTTCTCTTTCCACTGACCTTTGTTTTTATAGTCTTTTACAGCATATGTAACAGTTGCTTCCGTCATGGACTTGATCCGATGATTACTGATTGCTATCCTGTGAGTATATTTCCCAAGATAATTTATGACTGACTGTGCTCCATTAAATGTTTCCTTACAATAAGCAACCCAGTCTTTTTTATAGCACTCATTGAGAAGTTCTTTGAAACAATAGTGGTTTTGATATTTCTCCGCTGTACCATGAAACTCAAGCTTTGAATCATTCCACAGGCTTTTTAATTCGCACAAATATTTCCCACGGAACACTTTTGCAATGACCCCATACGGGAGAAAAAACTTCCCACCGGTATCTTTCCATTTGCTGTCCTTATCAAGTCCGCCACCAAGAACAATTGTATGGATATGAGGATGATAATTCATTGCAGAACCCCATGTATGAAGAATACAGATATATCCGATGTCAGCTCCCAGATACTTTGAATCTTTCGCCAGCTTGTCCAGAGTGGATGATGCAGCATGATACAGTGCATCATACAGAAGTTTCTGATTGCTATAAATGATAGGATTCAATTCCTCAGGGACTGTGAATACCACATGATAATAAGGTGCATCCAGTACATTCTCCTTCTGGGCATCAATCCATTTTTCTTTCGGAAACTCCTGACACATAGGGCAACACCTGCTTCTACAAGAGTTATTGTGAATGCTGATACATCCACAGTCCTCACAGACACTTATGTTCACACCAAAAACCCCGGTTTTACACTTCATGATGTGAAAAGCTGCTTTTCTGTGGTGAGCAGGAAGCTCATGTGTTTTTTCATAAACAGGATAAAACCGTTCAAAGACATTCTGTATCGTACAAGATTTTTCCACGATTACTCACCACCCATCTCATCAAATGGGCTTTTAATACCGAGCAGAGTCTTATTGCTTACATGAAGATAAATCTCTGTTGATCTTGGATCACGGTGTCCCAAAAGGGCCTGAATATATTTCACGTCACACCCGGCCTCAAACAGATGGCTTGCGAAACTATGGCGCAAACAGTGTGTAGAGACATGCTTCTCAATTCCAGCCCTTTTTGCACTTTTACGAAAGAACTGAATGACACTGTCCTTCACAAGATAATCGCCAGACCATGAACTTGGAAACAGAATCCCTGTTGGTCTGCCGCATTTAAACCAGTATTCTGTAAGTATCTCAAGTGTACGGTCAGCAAGCAGGGTATAACGGTCAAAGCGGCTTTTGCTATCACGGATGTGTATTGTTTTATTGGTGCGTGAAATGTCATCATAGTGAAGGTGCGTGACTTCTGATACCCGAAGACCACCTGAATACATTGTAGCAATCATGGCTTTATGTTTCAGGTTTGGCGTTGCATCCAGAATCGCTGATATCTCTGCTTTCGTAAGTACGATTGGCAGGCTCCTGTCTCTTTTCATACGTGGGATATCATCGTCATCCAAATTCATCTTTAATACTTTTTTATAAAAGAAACGAATACCGGAATGATAGTGGTTGTATGTTTCCGGTGAAATCCCGGAAAGTCTTTTTTCGGTCAGAAATGTGTCAACATCATCTGTTGTCAGCGCATCTATTGGCTTATCAGTATATTTTAAAAAGTGAGCAATACTTGTACAGTAAGCATGAATAGTAGAATCTCTTAGATTCCGTTTGTTTGCAGCATTTGTAATCTGGCAAAATATTTCATCGTACATAATAAAATCCTCCATGTAAAATCAGTAGTTAATGAAAAACCCTGCTT
>UQBG01000004.1 GCA_900539185.1 uncultured Clostridium sp. | reverse complement strand
ATGAGAATACCGTACAGTACATGATCGATGATATGCAGGATAAAATTGATGAGCAAAAAACGAGGCAGAGCCTAAACTCTGTCTCGTTGCCTTTCTTCTACTCTTCAATTAATTCACGATATACATCCCGCTTACTGATTCCTCGGTCGGCCGCCACCTGTTTCATTGCCGCTTTCTTATCCATTCCCTGACTCAGATAATGCTCTACATGCTCCGGAATGCTATATGTTTCCCACTGCTTTCGCTCTTCTTCCTCCAGTGACTGAAAACTAACACCCTCCATTACCAGCACACATTCTCCTTTTGGTTCCTGTTCTGTATAATACTGTATCGCCGCCTGTACAGTCGTCTGATAGACTGTTTCATGCTTTTTTGTCAGTTCACGACATACTGTCAACCGCCGGTCTCCCACTGTATCCAGTAGTTCCTGCAGTGTGCGTACCAGCCGGTGCGGTGCTTCATATAGTATAATCGTTCTTGTTTCTGTCTTCAGTTCTTCCAGCACCTTACTCCGTTCCTTTTTATCGGTTGGCAGAAACGCCTCAAAACAGAACCGACGTGTTGGCAGCCCACTGATAACCAATGCATTTATGCAGGCACAAGCTCCCGGTAAGGACATCACCGTTATCCCTGCCTCATGACACTGCCGCACCAGTTCCTCTCCCGGATCCGATATACCCGGTGTACCTGCATCTGTTATAACCGCTATATTCTTTCCCTCCAGCAGATATCCTACCAACACTCTGGCCTTGTCATATTTATTATATTCATGATAACTGGTCATTGGTGTATGAATATCAAAGTGATTCAACAGCTTAATACTATTTCTTGTATCCTCTGCCGCAATCAGATCTACCTCCTGTAAAATCCGAATTGCACGATAGGTCATATCCTCCAGATTTCCGATCGGTGTTGCACACAGATATAATGTTCCTGCCATATGCTTACTCCTCTTCTTTATTGCTCATAGATCCGTTTTACTTCATCCGTATATACATTCTTTTCCCTGTACACAATCAAAGGCGGCTCAATCTTTATCCGTGAGCGTCCGCCCCTGACTGCCTCTATCATAACCATCCCCGGTTCTTTATCCACATAGGACTGAATCAGGCGCATACGCTTTGGCTCCATTTTATACTTCATCAATACACTGAATATCTCCGCCAGCCGAAATGGCTTATGAATCATAAAGAAGCTGCCGCCAGGCTTTACCAAATAGGCTGCTGCCCTTATCACATCCTCCAGATTACACAAGATCTCATGCCGTGCAATGTTTTTCGGTTCATATGCATTTTCCAGACCATGCTGATTCGTCATATAGGGCGGATTCGAAGTAATTACATCAAAAGAAGCTGCAGGAAATAAACCTGCGGCTTCCTTAATATCACCCTGTTGAATTGTAATGCGGTCTGTCAATCCATTAAACCGCACACTCCGATCTGCCATCTCAGCACTTTCCTGCTGAATCTCCAATCCGGTTATATGAGCCGCTCCGGTCTTTGCAACTAACAGAATCGGAATAATTCCTGTACCGGTACCCAGATCCAACACCCGACCACCGGTCTTTACCTTCGTAAACTCTGACAAAAATACAGCATCCACTCCAAAACAGAAACGTTTCGGATCCTGAATAATAAAATATCCCTTGCACTGCAGATCATCCAACCGCTCTTCACGATGTACAAGATCCATGTTTCCTCTCTCTGTTCTGCATTCTTCCATCTGCTGCCTACACTCCTTACACTGTATGCTTTCTAGTCATCCAGTTTGGACTTTCCTTCCTTCTTCTCCTGCTTTTCCAGCTCTTCCAGTTCTTTCAGTTCCTCAGCACTGACCTTATTTTTATCCCTATGACGCTTCGGTTTAAACCGGAGTTCATCTACCTTAAACTCCATTATCTCCTTTTCACCCGCATCATTCGTCACCAGAACCTTGACATTCTGACGTAAAACATTCGTACCTGTTACTTCACCCTTTTGACCACTCGGCAGCTTCACATAGTCTCCTATATTTGGCATCCGGTCATTCAGGTACTCATAGGTTGCCTCCTCATGATTCAGACAACACATTAATCTTCCACATACTCCGGATATCTTTGACGGATTCAAAGACAAACTCTGCTCCTTTGCCATTTTAATGGATACCGGTGCAAAATCTGACAGATAACTATGGCAGCACAACTCTCTTCCACAGATACCGATACCACCCATGATCTTCGTCTCATCCCGAACCCCGATCTGACGTAGCTCAATTCTTGTCCGGAACACAGACGCCAGATCCTTTACCAGTTCCCGGAAGTCGATTCGTCCATCCGCTGTAAAATAGAATAATACCTTATTATTATCAAATGTATACTCCGCTTCAATCAGTTTCATATCCAGCTTATGCTTTGCAATCTTATCCAGACAGATCTGAAATGCTTCCTTACACTTTTCCTTATTCCGCTTGTCCTTCTGAACATCTGCCTCAGTTGCTTTTCTTATAATGGGCTTCAATGGCGCGGACATCTTTTTTTCATCAATGGTTCGTCTTCCATAGACCACCTTGCCATATTCCATGCCTCTGGCAGTCTCTACTATAACATTATCGCCTGCCTCGATCTCGATATCCAGTGGATTAAAGAAATAAATCTTACCTGTTTCCCGAAATCTAACTCCGATTACTTCTATCATTCTGATTCTCCTTTATGGTCAATAACAGCAGTTCCATGGCTATATCAAAGTTTACATTTGCTTCCAGCCGAACCTTTACTTTATCCAGTGCTTCCAGAACATTTTCAATTCCCTCATAGGAAATATAATTTGCCTGCTGCTTTAGTGTACTATATTCTTCCTTAAATAACAACTTATCCGGAGAACCGGATACCTTTAACATCAGGATATCCCGATACCACATCATCATCAGATCAATATAATCATAGATATCCAGCTTATACTTCGACATCTTCTTTACCGCATCGATCAACTCATATACTTCCATGTGGTTAATATTCTTCAGAATCTGAACACAGTCCTGCTTGATTTCATTATATTCCTCCGATGTAGCCAAACGTACAGCCTTTCCCAGATTACCAAAGGCAAATCCCACACAGAACTTCGCCTTTGCGGCCGGCACACCCATTCCGGACAAATATTCCATCATATCCAGTTCTCCGACCGGTTTCAGATTCAATGTAATGCATCTGGATATAATCGTTGGCAGCATCTTATCTATATTATTTGTCAGTAACATAAGCACTGCATATTCCGGCGGTTCTTCAATCGTCTTTAACAGAGCATTCTGGGCCTGTGGATTCATCAGCTCTGCTTCGGGAATAATGTACACCTTATACCGACTGCTATATGGTCGTACTATAATATCCTTATTCACCTGTTCCCGGATATCATCTACAGAGATCACCGTTGGTTTCTCATGTGTCACCCATATAATATCCGGCTGATTGCCGCTATCGCACTGCACACAGGAACGACACGTTCCGCAAGGATCCGTACCACCCGCTTCACACTCCAGTGTCTTAGCAAACAGTCCGGCCAGCATTTTTTTCCCGGTTCCTTTTTCTCCATGGATCAGGTATGCATGGGCCACCTTCCCCTGCTCAATACTGCTTCTAAAATGTCCAATTATACTTTCATGTCCTACTACATCCTTAAATGTTGCCATGCAAAACACCCTCTTTAAGTCAAAATATCAATCAACATGCCACGAATATCATCTATCAATCTCAGAATCTCCAGATGATCCTTCTCTTCCTCCATCAAGGCACCTGCCAGCTTATCCAGATCCTCATCAATCAAATGTATAATGCCATATACCCGATGTCTTCCTCGTCGATCGAGAAAGTTTTCTCTGGAAAACGAATACGACCTGGCGGTTACTTCATTCATAAATTCCTTAATCTTTGCCCGATAACGCTTCATATCCCGGATATCTTTATGTCTGGCGATTCTCTGTCCTTCCAGTTCAATCTCCTTCATCAGGCCTTCCATCTTCGCCTGAAGCTCACTCTCCTGAATATGACTGACCAGAGTAAACTTAAAGTCATCATTTCCGGTGTTTTTTACTGCTTCTGAAGCATCCACCTGAGTTAGCTGTGATATTGCGTCTAACTGCTTAATATCCATTTACTCCGACCTCCCCTATACTATTATTATCGACCGATTCCCTCTGATTCAACAGATATCTTCTGATATAACCGATTCCACCGCTCTACACAGTCCTCAACAGACACGCTTGTATCTATAAAATGCACCTGCGGCAGCTGCTTTAACCGTTCTTCCGAAAAGTCCTCCTGATCAGCCAGAAACCGCCGACACACCTCTGCATAATTCGGCACTGCCTGCAAGGACTCTCTTTGTATACAACGTTCCAGTCGCTCTCTATCCGGAATATACAGATATACTACCTGAACCACCGCCGGATCATAATGCTCCAGCATAGCCTCTACTCCTTCCAGTGTTGTGATCAGGATATAATCTTTCCCTGCCTCCAACGGAAACTTCAGTGTAAAATAGCTCCAGATTCCCTGCGTTGTATGATAGCTTCTGAGTTCCAGAATCTGCTTTCGTTCCTTGTATTCCGCCAGCTGTACCTCATCTACAAAGTGATAATTCACACCTTCGACCTCATCGATTCTTCTGGGTCTCGTTGTACAGGGAATCACCGGTATCAGATCCGGCCTTTGCTGCTCCAGAATCTTCTTATAGATGGTATCCTTTCCGGCACCACTTTTGCCTATTATACAGTATATCTTACTCAATGTATCTTCTCCACTCGTATATCCTATAGAACCTTGGATAAAAATTCCTGCAGCCGAGGATTCTGCGGATGTCCAAAGAACTCCTCCGGTGTATTCTCTTCTTTAATCTCTCCACCATCCATAAACATAACTCTGGTGGCGACTTCTCTGGCAAAGCCCATCTCATGGGTTACAATAACCATCGTCATACCTTCCTCTGCCAGTTCCCGAATCAGCTCCAATACCTCTCCTACCATCTCCGGATCCAATGCCGATGTCGGTTCATCAAACAGTAACGCCTCCGGATTCATAACCAGAGAACGGACAATTGCGATTCTCTGCTTCTGTCCACCGGATAACTTGCTCGGATATTCATCCTTCTTATCATAAAGACCTATTCGATTTAATAACTCGGTTGCCTTGGCTGTTGCCTCTTCTAATGTCTGTAGCTTTAACGTAACCGGAGCCAAGGTCAGATTCTCCATAACGGTCAGATTATGAAACAGATTAAAATGCTGAAATACCATACCAACCCGCTGTCTCGCCAGATTTACATTTACCCGTTTTTCCTTCTCTATCTGCTTCAAAGTCTCCTTATACAGCTTTCCCTCATGCTTCTCGTTCAACAGGTCTTCCTGCCGAATCCGATGAAGCAGTTCCTGCTCCAGCTTCTCATCTGCCGTTCCGGTACTGCCTGCTTCTGCCAGCAGCTTCTGATAAGTCTTTGATGCCTTCATAACCTCCGGATGAAGGTACGGATCTGCCGGTGTCAGAAGCTGGTCATCCAGCCATACCTCTCCATACGTAGGCTCCTCTAATAAATTCATACAGCGTAAGAGCGTACTCTTACCACTCCCGGAAGGTCCGATAATTACAACCTTTTCTCCCTTTTGTATCTCACTGCTTACACCCTTTAATACATGTAAGTCTCCAAAGTTCTTATACACATTTCTAACGCTTATCACTTGCTCGCAGCCCCCTTTCCATCATCTTTAACGCAAAGGTTATAATCAGGATAATTCCTATATAAATAACTGCCATAACAAGAAATGGCATCATATACTCGTAGTTTCCGGATCCAATCGTCCGAAATGCTTTATATAGATCCACAACACCGATAAAGCTGACAACCGATGTCTCCTTTATCAAAGATATCAGTTCATTTCCCAGTGTCGGCAGAATATTCTTCACTGCCTGTGGAATAATAATCTTCTGCATCGTTGTACCATATCCCAGACCCATGGCACGACCGGCTTCCATCTGCCCGATATCTACAGACAAAATACCGGATCTCATAATTTCAGATACATAGGCTCCGCTATTCAAGCCCATAATGATAATTGCAACTGCTACAGACGGCAGATTCCATCCAAACAATGGTAACAGTACAAAGTATCCCAGCAATAACTGAACAACAATTGGTGTTCCCCGGAAAAAGGCTACATAAATACTACAAATCCGTCTTAATACATCCAGTACCTTTCCTTTTCTCGGCTGTACCTCGATAGCCGCTATAATAGTACCGATGATAATACCTAAAACCAGTGCTACCAATGCTATAATCAAAGTATTAATCAGTCCTGTTACGACTTCTTTATAACCACCCTTATTCAAAAAGGTGTCTATAAACATATTCCATTTAGTTGAAAGCGATTGAATTGTCATAATTTTCCCTCGTGTATAATATGAGAAGAAACCTGTCGTTCAGGACAGGTTTCCTCTTTTATCACTGCATTAGTTTGCTGCATTTACCTTCTTAACAATCATATTAGCCGGAGCCTGATCAATCATAACATAATCAATATTACCGGATAACATATCATTTACTGCCAGAGAACCTGATGTATAACCAACCCAGCTCATATTCTCGATTCCGTCAAATCCCCAGTCAGCATCGCCCTTTACATAGAACTCTGCCGTTGTTCCGGTCTGACCACCGATCTTTCCTGCATCATGCTTAGAAAGAACATCCAGTACATCATCTGCTGTCTGACACTCATCAAAGCTTGTATCACTCTCCGGAACGATCAGAACCTGAGACGCTGTATAATAAGAATCTGTAAAGTTTACACTTTCCTTTCTGGTTTCATTAATGGTTAAACCGGCAATTGCCATATCCGCCTTACCGGTATCTACATACGTACATACTGCTTCAAAGTCCACATCCAGAATCACCAGTTCCTTATTCAAATAATCTGCCAATCCCTGTGCCAGCTCCATATCAATACCATAGAAGGTATCACCTTCCTTATATTCAAACGGAGAGAACTCTGCATTGGTTGCTACCACTAACTGATCCTTAGAATCATCTTCCTTTGCGGAAGTAACACCCTGTGGCGTACCATCCCCAAAATAATTCTCACAGATCTTATCCAGTGTTCCATCTTCCTTAATCTGTGCAATATACTCATTTGCCTGACTCAGCAGTTCTTCATTGTTCTTATCTACACCAAATGCATACTGCTCATCTGTCAAAGAAATATCAATCGTCTTAACAACTCCATTCCCTGAAGCACCTGTATTACCACAACCGGACAATCCAACTGCCATCGCTGCTATCATACCAATAGCCGCTAATTTAGCACCTAATTTCTTCATAATCCTATCAACCTCATTTCCCTGTATTTTCTTCCTTATTACTTTGATTACTAACGAATCTTACACTATTTTTATATGTTTTGTCAATGGTTACACCATTTCCTCACAATATTATGCATTATAGGAAGAATCTACAACTTCAATCGGCTCTTTTGAAGAAGCAACCAGCAACAGAATGGATGTTACAAACGGTACCAGGAATAAACAGATAATACTTCCGATTGCATACCCCTGTACACTTGACTCCGGAAGAAAGATCTCATACAGATCCTTATAGGCTGGATACAAAATAAATATCATACCTACCGTCATGGCAATCGGTACCAGCGGTGCCAGTAATGTTCCGATAATTGGAATAATTCCTAAAATACTGGTTACGATACCACCACCGAATGATAATGCAATATAGATCCAAAATGCATTTGTACGATTCTGTATCGTCTTCTTAAATGCCAACACTTCCAGTCCCTTCTTTGGCATATCGAACAGCAGCCAGTACTGTGCAATCGGAATCCATGCCAGCCATGAATACTTATGGTTCAATTTCTTTGCCATCCGATACAACCCAATACAGTTCAAAACGTACACAAGAATAGACACTGCAAATGCGATTGTAAAAATAGTAACAATAATTCCCAGTATCGCTGTTGACGAAAACAATGTTGCTAAATCAGAATTGCTCATAATAAATAATCCTTCCTTCTTACTTTTTTTATTCTTGATAGATTCATAAATATATCATATATACTTATAGCTATCATGGTATCACAGCCCACGAAAACATGCAATAAACAAATCGTTTCGAATTCCTTACGGTATCAACACCTGAATTTTCATGTCATTGCCCTCTATACCATATACGGTCAGCCCTGTTTCTATGCATGCCCTCAGATAATTTACCTGTTGTTCTCCTATAGACTCTCCCGGAACCAATGTCGGGATTCCGGGTGGATATACTGTCACATACTCTCCTGCGATTCGTCCTACTGCCTGATCCAGCCTCACTGTCTCTGTATTCTCATTCCAGGCAACGCCCGGCACCATATTTATTTTTCCGCTCAGCACCGGCATATTCTGTATATATGGAAGCTTCACATGCTCCTCAATACCGGACTCTACCTTCCGCAGTGCCTGATCCAGCCTCTGATAACCGTCCTCTGTATCTGCACAACTGGTCATCGCTAATACATAATGAAGAGACGCCATTTCCACAATCAGTCCATCCTCTGCTTCTAACTGCTCTGCCACCTTTTGTCCGGTCAACCCTGTCTGCACCGGCACACAAAACACCAGCTTTGACCGGTCATAGTCATATCCTCCGGCAGTCTGTACTTCCTCTCGTGTTAGCAAATGAATCCATCGAAGCGCTTTCCACGCTTCCCGATATCTGAGCAACCGATTCTCTGATTCCTTCCTCTGTACCTCTGTTCGCTCTGCCATAGCCGCAATTACATCTTCCATATTTGCGACCAGAAGATAAGAGGGCGAAGTCGTCTGATAAACGCGCAAATACCGTTCTACCCGATAGCGTAGTCTTTCCGGATTCGCTACTGTTTTACCTATGTGCAGAATCGCACACTGATTATAACATGGTAGTGTCTTATGTAAGCTTTCTATCACCAGATCCGCCCCACACCTAGTCGCAGTCTGTGGAAAAATCGATCCAAACTCCATGTGTGCACCATGTGCCTCATCCACGATAAGATAAGCTCCTGTCTGATGTACAATCCGGCTGATTTCTTCTATATCTGAAACAATTCCCTCATAGGTCGGAGACGGAAGAATCACTGCCTTTGCCTCCGGGTATCTGCCTAGTGCTTCTTTTACCTCCAGGCTGCGAATACTTCCACAGATTCCATACTCTTCCATCACATCCGGATACACATATACCGGATTCAATTCAAGCAATGCTACAGCATGATAAACAGACTTATGGCAGTTTCTCGCCAGTATCAGTGTATCCCCCCTTTTGCAAACAGCAGAAATTGCAGCTAATATCCCACAACTACTGCCATTAATCAAATAGTACGAACAGTAACTACCATATACAGCCGCCAACTGCTCCATCGACTGTTTTAATGCTCCTTCCGGTTCATTCAGATTATCCAGCCCCGGAACCTCCGTTACATCATACATATAATCCAATTCCAAACTATTTACCTGTTCCCGCATAGCCGGCTGCCGTTTATGCCCGGGCATATGCCAGGGATAGTAACCTTTTCCACAATATTCACGTAATGTATCGTTGAATATTCGTTTCATATCGCTCCTATGATTCCTTTCCGCTAAAATCTATTTCACTGTCCTTTTGCGCCCGGCATTTCGTTCCCAAAATACTCCATCCGCATATCCCTGAATCGCCTTTTCTTCCTCTGCCATCTCCAACCGTTGTTCTGCCCATATACAGTACTGTTCATTTTGTTCAATTCCTAAATAGTGTCGTCCCAGCTTCTTTGCAGTTACACTCGTTGTTCCAGAGCCCAGAAATGGATCAAACACGATATCTCCCGGATTAGAACTTGCCAATATTAGTTTTGCTATTAATTTCTCCGGTTTCTGTGTTGGATGTGCCGTATTTTCCGGCATAGACCAGAACGGTATCGTAATATCATCCCAGAAGTTTGATGGACAGGTATCTCGATAGTTTCCATCCTTTGTCTCTTCCCAGTCCTTTGGTTCACCATCCACACGATATGGTGCAATCACCCTTCTTCTTATCTTTACCGCATCCAAATTAAATGTATATGCTTTTCCGTTTGTTGCAAACCAGATATCTTCCATTCCGTTTTTCCAGTTTGTCTTCGCCCCCCGGCCTTTTTCTCTCTGCCAGGTAATACGATTTCTAACTGTAAAATATTCCGGTAAAATTCTTCCGATAATCAAACTGGTCTGCCAGTCACAGCATACATAGACAGAACCATTCTTCTTTAATAATGGAGCTGTCAAATCCAACCACCGCCGGGTGTACTGCTCATAATCAGTCTCTCTCTTTTTTGCAAAAGTATTTCCATGAAATTCTTTTGTCAAATTATAGGGCGGATCCACAATCATCAAGTCCACACTTTCCTTTGGCAGCCATACCGTCACATCCTCCATAGTTCCCTGCAGAGTATGATCCAGCACCTGTGTAATATCCGTTATCGGCTCTGATATGTGTAAACACCGATTCAGATATCTGCCCCCTTCTGATAAAGTTGTATCTATTGTTTGATTTCTTCCGGCCTTTTTTTCTGTCATAACAAACCTTTCTTTGGTCATTTTTATTATTTTTGATTTTAAAAAAACAGAGATAATCACTTTCTTAGCAGTAATTATCTCTGTCAATGCCCAGAACCGGAATCGAACCAGTGACACGAGGATTTTCAGTCCTCTGCTCTACCAACTGAGCTATCTGGGCTTATGAAGTAGCGGGAACAGGATTTGAACCTATGACCTCCGGGTTATGAGCCCGGCGAGCTTCCAGACTGCTCCATCCCGCGTAATTTATTTTATATCTATGAAATGGATGGAGGTGGATTCGAACCACCGAAGCAAGTTGCAGCAGATTTACAGTCTGTCCCCTTTGGCCACTCGGGAATCCATCCATGTTAGCGATTTTAACCGCTGACAGTATTTAATTATAATTGATGTACCTTCAAATTGCAAGCACTTTTTTCAATTTTTTCAACTTTTTTGTTTATTCTACAGTTGCATCCTAGACATTCACCCGAAGCACGGTTGCCGAAATCTTAGGCACTCTCATATATAACCGATTGTCCATTACGCGATAGGCGATCGGATCCAATATATACCCTTCTTCCGTCGTCAACATAAGCTGCGTCAGGACAGAGTGATCCGGGATTCCCAGTTCTGCCACACTGAACTTCAGTTCCGCATCCTCATAGTTATTATTCATAATAACGATAACCTTGTTATGCTCATCAAATCGTCCATAGGCTACCATCTTATGAGAGCCATGCAGGAATCGATAAGACCCTCTCATCAGGGCTGAGTTTTCCTTGTGGATTCGAATGATTTCCTTATGGAAATCAATTAGTTCCTGATCTTCATGCCCCCACGGATATGTCCGGCGGTTATCCGGATCGGTCCAGCCACATACGCCTGCTTCATCCCCATAGTAAATCGTAGGTGCCCCCGGCCAGGTCATCTGGAACACAACCGCTTCCCGGAATACACCCTTATTAATATTCTGACTCGCTGCCTCCGGCCCCAATGTATGCGTTCTGCCAACCATTCGATTCGTTCTGGTCAGGAATCTGGAATGATCATGGTTCGACAGCTCATTCATCGCTACATACAGCGACTGATGATGAAATCTGGACATATGGTGTCGCAGTGCTCCTATAAATGCATCCGGATTTCCTAACAAATCTCCCCGGAACTCATCACTGTGCTTTTCCACACCCGTCAAGAACCAGGTAATCGGTTCCATAAACGCATCATAGTTCATAACAGTATCCCACTGATCTCCCAGCAGCCATTCCTTTGGATCACCGTAATGCTCGGCCAGAATAATCGCATTTGGATTGGCTTCCTTTACCGTTCTTCGGAATTCCCGCCAAAAGTAATGATTATACTCCGGGCTATGGCCCAGATCCGCCGCTACATCCAAACGCCATCCATCAACATTGTAAGGCGGTGATACCCATTTTTTTGCAATATTCATAATATACTCATATAGCTTCGGAGAATCTTCGTAATTCAGCTTTGGCAGAGTATCATGCCCCCACCAGCCATCATAGGTCGCATTATATGGCCACTGATACTCATCATGGAACTTGAAAAAGCTCCGATAAGGGCTATCTGCATCCACATAAGCCCCCTTTTCATATCCGGCCTGATTCTCATATATACACTCACGATCCAGCCATTTATTGAAAGAACCACAGTGATTAAAGACGCCATCCAGTATAATCTTCATACCGCGCCTGTGAACTTCCTCTACCAGCTCTATAAACAGCTCATTGCTGGCTTCCAGATTATCCTTATCCGTTACACGTGTAATATAACGGGTTGCTTCCTTGTTCGGCGCCTGTCCATAACTCAACAGTTCACCCTCATCCTTCACGATCCTGCCAAAATGCGGATCCACATAATCATAATCCTGGCTATCATACTTATGGTTCGACGGAGATACAAAGATCGGATTCAGATAGATAACATCCACTCCCAAATCCTGCAGATAATCCAGCTTATTCATAACACCCTGCAGATCACCTCCGTAGAAGCATCTTACATCCATGGAATCCGGATATTTTCCCCAGTCCGTAATCTGCCGGGTTCCATCTCCGATGTAACTGTATTCATTTTCCAATACATCATTTGACGGATCTCCATTGCAGAAACGATCCACAAAGATCTGATAGAAAACCGCTCCCTTAGCCCAGTCCGGTGTCGTAAATCCGGGTGCAATCTGAAAATTATAATAACTATTCAGGTCCTTTGCTGCTCCCATCTTATTATAATAGCATGTGATACGCCCGGCCTTTATCTCAAAACTATAATCACATAGTTCATCCGGCAGATCCGAGACCGTATATTCATAATAATCAAACATCTGATCCGAGAACGCCTTCCGCATCTCCAGCCGTTCTCCCCGCCAGTTCAAAAAAACCTGTTCCACATTATATATGGCTGTACGAAAACGAAGCCGTAAGGAATCTCCGATCATAGGCTCCTCCGGCGAACGATAGAACTCCGTACCGTCGCTAAACAAAGCACCCAGATTCAATGCCGGCTTCATTGTATACGTATATTGAAATATCTTCTCTGCTGTTGCCAGCAGTCCAAAGCTTGTCCTATAATCCATACCCCATCATTCTCCTCAACAATCTATACCATATTCTAATATAATCTTTTCCATTTGTACATGATAAAATTACACAAAGTTAAAAGGACAGCTATCGAACGCTGTCCTTTTGGAGAAGGTATTTTGTTACTTATGGGTGTAGCAAAAAACTATATAATGTATTGGGGGGGTTACAAGTTTATTATAACAAATCCCCCTAAAAAGTGTTCACAAACAATTATTTTATTTCTGCATTCTTTTGTGCAAAAAAACGATAACTTTTTCATTTTCTTCCAAATGCAGATGTCAAAATAGATAATTCTCCTCTATGAAATTATCTATTTGTTATATTCATATGATTTTTTCCATATTTATACAAATAATTGTTCAAATTCTTTTCCGTCGATCCGGTCTTTTTCCAGCAGCAGTTCTGCACACTTATGCAGAATGTCCATATGCTCTACCAGAATATTCCGTGCTTCCGCATAGCACTCATCCATGATCCGCTTCACTTCTTCATCGATCCGAACAGCCGTCTCTTCACTGAAGCTCTTTGCATGACCCAGATCTCTTCCCAGAAAGACTTCCTCTTCATCGGAATTCTCATAATTTATCAATCCCAGCTTTTCAGACATACCATACTTTGTTACCATAGACCGGGCTGTCTGTGTTGCCACCTTAATATCCTGGGATGCTCCTGTCGTCACATCCTCAAAGATCAGTTCCTCTGCGATTCTTCCGCCAAAGTCTACCATGATATCCTGGCGCATCATACCCTTTGTTGTAAATTCATTGTCGTTACTTGGCAGCCGCATGGTGTAACCGGCGGCTCCTTCCCCCGTTGGTATAATGGATACTGCATATACCGGACCTACATCCGGCAGCAAATGATACAGAATCGCATGCCCTGCCTCATGATAAGCAGTGATCTTTCTCGTTTTCTCCGGAATCAGACGACTCTTCTTCTCGGTTCCTACACCAACCTTAATAAATGCCTGATCAATATCCATCTTCTGAATAAACGCATTTCCGCGCTTCGCTGCAACAATCGCAGACTCATTCATCAGATTCTCCAGATCCGCACCGGCAAAACCGGAGGTTGTTCTTGCAATCTCATGCAGGTCTACATCCTCACCCAAAGGCTTATTCGCTGTATGCACCTTCAGAATTTCTTCTCTACCCTTAACATCCGGTCTTCCTACAACTACCTTCCGGTCAAATCGGCCCGGTCTCAAAATCGCCGGATCCAGAATATCGACACGGTTGGTTGCTGCCATAACGATGATGCCCTCATTTACTCCAAAGCCATCCATTTCAACCAGAAGCTGATTCAAGGTCTGTTCTCTCTCGTCATGACCGCCGCCCAGTCCGGAACCTCTCTTTCTGGCCACGGCATCAATCTCATCAATAAATATAATACATGGTGCATTCTTCTTCGCTTCTTCAAACAGATCCCGCACTCTGGATGCACCTACACCAACAAACATTTCCACAAAGTCAGAACCGGAAATACTCAGGAACGGTACCTTTGCTTCTCCCGATATTGCCTTTGCCAACAGTGTCTTACCGGTTCCCGGAGGACCGACCAGAAGAACACCCTTTGGGATTCTGGCTCCCAACTTATTATACTTTCCCGGATTTCGCAGAAAATCTACGATCTCTTCCAGCTCCTGCTTCTCCTCCTGAAGACCTGCTACTTTTGTAAAATCGATTCCATGATGATTGTCGATCGTCATCTTCGCCCGGCTCTTTCCGAAGTCCATCATCTTTCCGCCGCCGGCACCCTGCATAGACATCATCATCATAAACATAAATACGATTACAACCACGACCAGTATAATGTACGGAAGAATCTGACTCAACGTACTTTGTCTGGTCACATCCCCGACTGTCAACACAATCTGCTGATCATCCGTCTCCGTATTCTTCTCCTGAACCATGTGTATGATTTCATTCACATCCGGTGCATAAAAGCTCTGCTCTGCTCCATCTGCTACTACACTTACCACACCCGTTGGCACCTCATTGTTCTGCTTGACTACAACCGTACTGATCTTACCGTCCTCCAGATCTTTCTGGAAGCTGGTTAAATTGTATGCATATAAATCAATCGAATTACTTCTGACATAGAACGAATATGCAAATGCAAATAAGGCGATCAATGCCAGGAGCCATAAAACTCCCCGGACTGCTCCCTGCTTATTCATTTCTTTCTCCTTTCTGTTACCTCTTATAATAAAACCCGATTCGGCTATGCTTCCGGGTCAATCACTCCGATATACGGAAGATTCCGATACTTCTGTGCATAGTCCAGACCATATCCGACCACAAATGCATCCGGTATCGTAAAGCCGGTATCATCAACCGGGACCTCTTTCTGTCTGCGATCCGGTTTATCCAGTAATGTAATCAGCCGGATACTGGCCGGTTCCCGTCCGGACAAAAGCGGCATCAAATAACTCAGTGTATTCCCGGAATCAATAATATCCTCAACTATGATAACATTCTGCCCCTTAATGGACTCTGACAGATCCATAACGATCTTTACACGTCCGGTTGTCTCTGTACCTGCACCATAGCTGGACACGGACATAAAGTCCATGGTCACCGGAATGGTCAGTCTCTTTGCAAGTTCACACACAAAGAACACACTTCCCTTTAATATTCCGATCAGATGAACCTCCTGTCCCTCATATTCACGATTAATCTTATCTGCCATTTCCTGAATTCTGGTTTCAATGGCTTCTTTGGAAATCAATACTGATATCTTACTCATTTTGCACTCCTTTGTATTGAAATTCTATCCTTAGTACCCTTCGTGTAGAACTCGTTATCTTCATATCCTCACTGATCCGCATACCCAGGATCCACAATATCTGTGAGCCCTGTGCGAGCACCAGCGTGGAAGCCCTTTTATCCGCAGGTACCTTTTGGTCAATAAAAAATCGGGATAACCGTTTGTGTCCTCCCTGCTGATTCATCATAAAGTAATCTCCCTCTCTGGGAGTTCGTATACATAAAGTATCATATATTTTATCATAGTCCAACATTTTCGTATATAGTTTTTTGGAAATTTCCATATCCTCTGTATAGTCTAGAATCCGGCATATCACCCTGCCGGTCTCTCCCAGCTCCGTCACACCCGGGATCCCTACCCGGTACTCCCGATGCGGTTTTTCTTCATTTTTGTCATCAAGTTCATTATGTTTCCGATCCCAGAGTATGATGCCTTCTTCTTCCCGTACCGCCGCCATGCCATACGGCAATGACAACCGTTTTCCGACCGGCTTTGTAAGCAGTTCCCGCAGCTTCTCTACATGCTGCTGCTCCAAATCTTTTGCCGAGCCTGCCACCCTTGTCATCATCCGATACAGTAGATGTTCCAGTACCAGTTCCTGCTCCGGGTTCTCCTGCCAGATCAGCTTCTCTCCATGCGGCAGTGCAAAGACACACTTTGTTTCCCATTCTTCTGCCTGATGTTCCACATACTGCCAGTATGTATTTGCCCGGTCTGCCAGCTCTGCCATATGTTCCACCGCCCGATCATTCACCTGTTCCAGTGCCGGAACAACCTGATGCCGAATATAGTTTCTCGTATAGTCACAGGATAGATTCGTTTCATCTGTATAATAGTGAATTTGTTTCTCCTGTAGGTATGCATCGATCTGCGATCGACTGACAGCCAGCAGCGGACGTATAATCCTCCCTCTCACAGCCGGGATCCCGCTTAACCCTTTCAACCCGGTTCCCCGCACCATATGAAACAGCATGGTTTCCACCCGGTCATTCCTGTGATGCGCCACTGCGATCTTCTCATATCCCTGTTGTTCGCATACCTCTTGAAAGCAGGCGTATCGATATCTCCGTCCGGCCTCTTCCTCCGCACACCCCAGTTGTTCTGCGTAAGCCGCGATATCTTTTCGATATATCGAGCATGGAATCCGGTGCTTTTGGCACTGGTTCTGAACATATGCCTCTTCTTTGGCTGCCTCTTTTCGCAGCATATGATTCACATGAACCACATGCAGCCGCAGTCTCCATACTGACTGCAGCTCCTGCAGAACAGAAAACAGGCACATGGAGTCACCACCACCGGATACGCCGATAACGACTCCATCTCCCGGCTCCAGCAGATGCTGTTTTCGGATATATTGATCAATCTCATCTACGAATGGATGTTGTTTTTCCATCTTTTATCCCTTCGACATTCTTCTATAATGCTATAATCTTAATGGAAATAGCCGGAAAATGCAAGAATCCTACTCTATTTTTTCCAGATTCCCACTACCAGGATGCTGGCATCATCCCGCATAACTCCCCCATTCATCTTCCGTACCCGCTCCAAAAGCTGTTCTGCCAACTGCTGTGGATTGTTTGTCTCGGTCTCCAGAATCATTTCCTTCAGACACTCCTCTTTATTCTCAAAACGGATTCCATCCAGAACCCCATCACTCACCATAATGATACGGTCGCCATGATATAGCTTTTTGCGCACGGCATCCAGCTCCAACTGTTCCCGAATCCCCATCGGCAATGTTGTGGACTGTATCGTTTCGATCCAGCTTCCGCGCTGAATATACGTAGTAGACGCACCCATTTTCAAAAATTCACTAACCCCGGAATACAGATCCAGCATACACAGATCCAGAGTTGCAAAGTGTTCTCCCTGCCCTTGAACCGCAATAAGTTCATTCAGCATCTCGATGGCAGATTCCTTTCGAAACCCTACCTCCAGCATCTCCTCCAACAGATCTACCAGTTGCTCACTCTGTCTGGCGGCATCCTCACCACTTCCGACTCCATCTGCCAGCAACATAAGCAGCTGTCCGTTTTTCAGTTCCATCTGAGAAAAATTATCTCCGGACACCCGCTGCCCATCCTTCATAACACGGGCAACCCCGGTCAGATACCGATATCGTGTATCCTCTTCAAATACAATCACATCATACTCCCGGTTGATAATCATACGGCTGCCGGATGCTACCCGGTACCGATTTCCCATCGCATGACTGATGATCTCTGCCGCCTCCCGCGTCGTCATGATCCGCCCGCGGATCGTCCTGGCCGATAGATAAATCTCCTTTCGCCCATAGCGTCCATGAAGCATAATCACACGCTGTACCCGCACATTCTGCCGTTCCAGTTCGTGGATCAGGCGATCCTCCAACTGTCCCTCCACTTCTACGGGTGCATACATATTTCCGGCAAAATCACTGATATTTTCACCGATTTCTCCCATCTGTCTGGCAAAAACCGGTGACTGCAGGGCACCTCCGTCCGGATTCAGACTGTAGATCGGCTGACAGAAGTTCCGGCTGATTCTGGTAAAGACTCCGGCAAATTCCTGCAGCCGCTGACGCGTCATTTTCTGCACCTCACGACTGATCAGCGTCTCTTCCTCTCTGCTCCTTCCACAGGAATATCGCATCAGATACCGCTTCGGCGTACACAAGAACAAAAAGGCTGCGGATATCAGCCCCCGCAAGGCCTGTATCTCTAAAAGCTGCGGATAATAGAACAGTCCGAGGAACCCAAGAACGGCAAGAAAGCCTGTCATTTCCAGCCACTTTCCCCATTCTCCAAGAAAGGCCGCTACCAGTGCCAGAATCACACAGATTGCAACCCATTCTACCTGATGCGTCCGTATCGCCAGAATCAGGCCGCAGATCGTACTTACACTGGTTCCGTATGCCACTCCATAACGGTAGGACATATAAAGCATCAGATAGTAGATCACTCCCTGCAGGGCAGTAAATACCGTCCCGATCTGCAAAGGAACTCCCCATAGAATAATCGCAGTCAGCGTCAGCGTGCTCAGAAGATTCTCACTCCTCATGATATCCTCTTTATTCTGAACCACCTGTAATGCCTGCTCTAAGATCAGAGTAAAACACAGGACTGCGATCCCTTCCAGAACCGGCATGTACCACGCACTTTGTCGATTAATCGCCAGTACCCACAGTCCTCCGACCAGCATCGTTACACCACCGGATATTCCTGCTACTAACAGCGGATTCTTTTGTCGCTGCTCGGAAGAAATCAGGCTGATCCCGACAGTAACCAGAATCAGTATGATTCCATATTTCAATGTTGCCATAACCGAAATCGTACTTAACACGCCCAGCAGCAGAGCTCCGTACAGTCCCCAGGAACCGCATCCCGTCAGATACGCTGCGCCAAAAAATGCAATCGTAAAAGGGAACATCCCGGCGATCTCTGAGCGGGCAGCAAGAAAGGCAAGCATATAAATCCATATCTGCCTGCCCTTTTTTATTCCTACCGTTTCCATATACTATTCACCTCCGTATTCTCTGACCTTTATTATACGAAAGTGAATCGTTTTATTTTGTCATATTATAGTATCAAAATTCTTGTGAATTCCTATATTTTCGTTCCTATCATGCATTAAACATAACTCTTTCATTCTGGAACAGACGTGCGGTTATCCATGCACAAAATGCACCCGTCCCCAGATTCGACAGTGTCGCCAGTACAAATCCCAGTCCTGTGATGTCCAGAGTAAATACATTCTTGAGCGCCATCGTCGGTCCATATAACGGAATCAGATACTGCATTGTTGACATATGATCCCCCTGGAACATAGACAACACCCCAATCACCATAACAATCATATAAATCGGTGTGATGTACACCCCGCCTTCCTTCGTATTCTTCGCTAATGTTGCAAATACAGCAATCAGTGCCACATAGAGGAATACCATAGTTACAATCAGAACCAGCAGCATGGCCATTTGTCCGGCAGAAAAGCTCAGATTCTGTCCCAGTACACTTCCCAGTGTCCGGTAAAGCAATGGCAGCGCAAAGATCATCGCTCCACCGTAGATCAATGCCGACAGTCCCGATAATATCATCAGAGCAAACAGTTTTCCGTATACGATCACACTACGATTCAATGGCAGCATCAGTAATGTAGCCATCGTTCCCCGTTCCTTCTCGCCGGCAAAGCTGTCGGAGCCGAGGTTCATTGCTCCTGCAAACAGTAAAATCGTAATCATATATGGAATAATATAACCAAAGATCTTTCCCTGTGCCTTATTATCATTCTGGATCACGGATTCTTTATTATCCTTATCCACCGTAAAGACCTCCAGCTGCTCCAGACTGCCGATCCGCTGGGAGAGCAGCTGCTTTCGATACGGCTCCAGAACCTCATTCAATACTGCCGTATGTGCATTGTCCGAATAATCTTCCGAAGGATTATAATAGGTCTGAATATCCGGGATCTCATCACCGGAACCATACTCTGCCACCTGTGTTTCAAAGGTTTCCGGGAATACAATCAGGACATCCAGATCTCCACGATAGATCTGATCCTTTGCAGCCTCCAGCTCGGATGCCTCCTCCGTCATCGTCATCACATAATCCCCACTATCCCGGATTCCGGTTTCCGACAGATATGTGTAAAAGCTCTGCGGTGCCCGATAAACCAGAACGGTCGGTGTATGTGCCTCAATGTCACTCATCATGGATGCCGCCATGACACCCATCAGCAGATAAAGCCCGATCACCACTACCGCGGGCATAATAAACAGCCCAAGCACCATTTTTTTATCCGAAAAGACACGATATAGTTCTTTTCGCAGTATAATTCCTATATTCTTCATATGCGTTCCTGCTCCTTCTCTGCCTGGTTCCCCTCTGTCACAGTCCGCCGATAGATTTCAAAAAAGGCATCCTCCAGATCCTGTGTCTGATTCTGTTCCAGTGCTTCCTCCAGCGTTCCCTGAAATACACAGCTTCCGCTTATAATCATCGCCATACGGTCACACAGCTTCTGTGCCTCCGACATGATATGGGTCGATACGATTATCAGCTTTCCGCGTTCCTTCAGGATACGAAGATAATCCGTAACCGCCCTAGCCGTGATAATATCCAGTCCATTCGTCGGTTCATCAAATATAATCACATCCGGATCATGCACCAGACTGACCGCGATCGATGCCTTCTGCTTCATACCGGTAGACAGCTCCTCGATCCGCTTGTCCTCAAACGGAGTGATCCCAAAGTAGGAAAATAATTCCTGTCTCCTAGCCTCGATTTGCTCCTCCTCCATGTCATGCAGACGTCCGAAAAAACGGAACAAATACTTCGGACTAAAATGCGTGTCCAGCTTTACCTCATTCGTTAAAAATGCCATAGAGCGCCGTACCTGCTCTCCTTCCTTTACCGTATCACATCCGTTTACCCGGATCGTTCCCTCCGTCGGTGTCAGAAGCGTAGCTACACACCGGAGCAGCGTCGTCTTTCCGGCTCCGTTCGGTCCCAGTACCCCGAAGATCTCTCCTTCTCTTGCCGTAAGACTCACATCCCGGACCGCAATCTTCTTTGAATCCTTGACCCGTTGTTCCTGCATCTGCTTCTTACTTAACTGATATATCTTGGTTACATGTTCGATTTCTATCATGATTGATCCCTCTTCTGTCTTAAAATAGCCATTACATGCAACGTGTAATGGCTATTGTTACTCTTCGTTTGGTTTAATTGTAGTATCTCCCGGCTTAATCAGATTCAACAGCTTCCTTGCCGTCTCCTCTACGAATGAATCTGTCTGCTGATAAAGCTCCTGCTGCTGCAACTGCTTGGTTCGATCCTCTTCTTCCTTCTTCTGGGTCTCCAGTCTGGATATCGTCTCTGCATTCGTATCATACTGTCCCTTCAATGTACGATATCGCACAAACAAACTGGTACACAGAACCAAAAGTACAACACAAATGACCACAATTCCCTTGCGATTTTCCTTTTTAGTGGTACTTCTTCTGCTCATCGTTACCTTCCTTTGCACAGTTCTTACCCTTTATTTTACTGTGTTCCTCCGCCTTTTTCAATACTGTTTTTACTTTATTCCAGAGAAACAAAATCATTCCGCAGGTAAACGGACTGATCCCCCAGTTATATAAGCATCCGCCACAGCCCATGCCAAGCAGCACATAGAACCGGATCTGCCCCTGACTATATGCATAAAACACCGCCACCAGAAGACATCCCGTCCCCAAACAGAATACCAGATCTTCCACTGCCACCATCCAGGTACTGTGCCGGAACATCCCCCGGAGCAGCCGAAAAAAATCATAATAAAATACCACAAGCATTCCCCAAAAGGCACTCATAAGAAATGTCTGCAGCTCCTGTATCATCCCCGACGGCATCTGTCAGCGGAACAACCTGCCCAGCACGCCCTTTCCGGTCACTTCCTCCTTCGTATCCGTGTATACAAAGCTATCGATCACGCCGTCTACTTCCACTTCTCCTTTTTCCAGTGTCAGCTTCGTAACATGAAGCTCTGTGCCCTTGATTGACAAAGTTCCCATATCGGTCTCCAGAACTATCTCCGTCTCGTTGAATGCCTTTACCTCCCGCACACCACTGATCGCTCCAACGCCACGATTCAAAAGATTCACCTTATGCGGTCTGGTTCCTACTCGTTCATCCATCGTCTCCCCTCCTTCTTCTGCAATATATGAAGAAGGGAATCAGAATATAACCTGTCTGCTTACAGATACGTAAACATCTCTTTGGCATCCTCTTTCTTTACCATATCCATGACCTGTGTTACTTCCACCTTTACGGATTTGTTACCAAACTGAATCTCAATGACGTCTCCTACCTTCACATCATAGGACGCTTTCACTACCTTATCATTCACCATAACACGGCCGGCGTCACAGGCATCATTCGCCACCGTCCGGCGTTTGATCAGTCGTGATACCTTTAAATACTTATCTAATCTCATATATACCTACTTTCTAACGAAAAAGAGCCACCCTGACGGTGACTCTTTTCTGCAATCTCTTAACTTCCTGTTCGGAATTAAGCGTTTACCATATCCTTCAGCGCCTTACCAGCCTTGAACTTAGGAGCCTTAGAAGCAGCGATTGGCATAGTCTCGCCAGTTCTTGGGTTTCTGCCTTCGCGAGCAGGTCTCTCAGCTACTTCGAATGTACCGAAGCCTACTAACTGAATCTTCTCACCCTTCTTTAATTCTTCTGCTACTACATCTGTGAAAGCCTTGATCGCCTTCTCTGCGTCCTTCTTAGATAATTCTGTCTTCTCAGCAACTGCTGCGATTAATTCTGTCTTGTTCATCGAAAAATATCCTCCTCTACAATACTAGGTCAATGCCTAAATACATTTATACAATTTTCCCTGCTGTTTGTCAAGGAAAATACTGATTTTTTCGTTATTTCTCAATTATTCTAGCCTTCCATCTGCTTTCCAAGAAAGTTTGCTGCAATGACGGCTGCTTTCTGTTCTGTTTCGCCAAGAATCTCGGCTTCGGTCCGACTCAGTATGATGACGGCACCGATTGCATCGCCCTCACACAGAATCGTCTGTACAATCTCACCAAAATACTCTTCATCACTATTCGAAAGTATCTTAATATACTTCTTTTCACCTTTACGTGCCAGGATGGATTCCCGATCGTTGATTGCCTCCTCCAGTTCCTTGTGCAGCACCTTTCCCATAAACTCTTTTTTGGGTGCTCCCGCTACAGCTATGATCTGATCCCTGTCAGATACACAGATTGCGTGCCCGATGATCTGTGCCGTCGCATCCACATACTGCTGTGCAAAGGCTCCCAGTTCTCCGATCGGTGAATACTTCTTCAGAATGATTTCTCCATCTTTATCCGTAAAGATCTCCAGCGGGTCGCCTTCCCGAATACGAAGCGTTCTTCGAATTTCCTTTGGTACTACAACTCTGCCCAGATCATCGATTCGCCTTACTATTCCTGTTGCTTTCAATGCTTGTTTCCTCCATTTTTTCTGCTATATATTAGTTCTGGAGTTAGTATGTGGAAAAGTGAAGGAAATATTCCTGTATTTCATAATCCAGAAGCAATCCTATAATGGTCATACTGATATAAAAATAACCATCAATTATCATCTCAGCATTCTTAAGAAGTAAGCCAGCATCGGAGGATAAATCTCCTCCATCAAAATTTATTTTAATCTGTCTATTGCTTTCTACGACTAAGGTGTTTACAATACTCATAAAGGGCTTTTGGAGGTTATTTTTTTAAGATTTGACACCTTAATTTTACCACAAATGGATGCTCTTTTTTCATTCACCTGATAGGTGAAAAATTCAGGAGGTTCCTATGGCACTTGAACACGAATGGTTCACTCACGAAACAATGAATAGCGATGATGAATCTCTCCATCGTCCCGTCAATGAAGAATACGCCTTCTATCAGGCAGTGAGTCATGGAGATATCGAAACTGTCCGACACAACTGCGAGCAAAAACGCTTCACAGATTTAAGTGGTACCGGTGTCTTGTCACAGAATACCTTAACAAATATTAAGTACCATTTTGTCATCACGGCAGCCCTGATTGCCCGCTCCTGTATTGATGCCGGGATGGAAATGGAACAGGCCTACCGCTTAAGCGATTTCTATATTTTGAAGCTGGATACGGTTCATGAACTCTCCGGAATATCCGCCCTCCACGACAAGATGGTACTGGACTTTACCGGAAAGATGCTGCTAATCCAGAAGGGTACTACTTCCAAACCGATTACTGCCTGTATTGACTACATTTATGCACATATAAAGGAACGAATCACAATTGAAGATCTGGCAAATTATACCGGTCTGTCCGTCAGTTATTTGTCAAAGCTCTTTAAGAAAGAGCTGGGAATATCTGTCAGTGATTATATTCGGGAAAAGAAGATAGAAAAGGCTCAAAATCTTCTAAAATACTGTGATTACAGTCTGGTAGACATCGCAAATTATTTGTCATTTTCATCCCAGAGCCACTTTATTCAGGTATTCAGGCAGATGGTCGGTATGACGCCAAAGAAATACCGGGATCTCAACTACTGCTCCAGCTGGTCAGTAGACATCAGATAGCACCAGACAAAAAGGAAACTCAATTTTCCTCTGTAATTCATGAGAAAAGAGTTTCCTTTTGTGTCCTATTATAGCCTGCTACATAAATATATTATTTTACTATTCTGTCTTAATTCTCTTTCAAAACAAAGTCTGATAATGTAATAGTAGACGCCGGCATACCCGGACCACCCATATTCACCTGAACATATGCACTCGCATCGGTCGGTTTGTCACCTGTTGTCAGCGTCATGGTAACCGGCGTTTGAACCCCTGCTTCCAGAGTTACATTATTATCACCACTCACATACCAGTTTGTATTACTGCTATCCATGCAACTCACACTTATAGACCTGGCTACATCAGAGGTTGCATAGAATGTAAGTGTATAGGTCTTACCGGCTTCCAGCGTAATTCCCTCCTGTTTTAACTGAACATGCCAGTTCTCGGTTCCCGCATTGGTTATTTCATAGGTTGCCTTTCCATTTGAAAAACTATAGATTGCTTCCGCTGTTCCATTCTCTGTGTGAACATATGCGCCCCAGCCAGTTCCACCGTCTGTAAAATCACCGTTGGTCAACAGATTTTCTCCGGTCGATGGAGTTGAATCTACCTTCTTTAAACTGATTCCTGAGATTCTGATGGTAGAATCCGGTGCATCAAGGAGTTGCTCTCCATCCTTTAACTGCCCCATGGAGATCGCTAGTAACGAATCGATATCTGTATCTTTTGTCATCGTAAACTGCCCGGTCACTGCCTTCGGCACATCGGCTTCCAGATCTACCCTTTCACCGCCATACCAGTCATAGCTTGTACTCATGATGTCCCACTTAATTGCTCTGTTCTCTGTTGATTCTGCAATAAATGTAAGTTCATATGTACTACCCTTCTCCAGTTGAATACCCTTCTGCATCATCTGTACATCATAATCGTGTCCTCCGGCGATTCCGGCTACCGTCCAGATGGCAACACCATTTGTATAGCTTACACTGGTTTCGGCATTTTTATTACTGATCCAGTTTGCAGACGGATCCGTAAAGGAGGTATCCTTCAGAAGCTCCGACCCGCCCGGCTGTGCCGGTGTCACCGGTGCATCAATCTTCTCTAACCGGATATTATCAATGCAGATTCTATGCTGTGTGGTAATCTGTGTTCCACCTACTGCACCCATAGAGATGCTTAGTACAGAATGTAGATCGGTCGGTTTCTTCATCTGAAACTCGATCGTATAGGTCTGATATCCATTCTCCAGATCTACGATCTTCTCTCCGGAGTATGGTGTCCAATCGTTATCCACTGTACCATTCCTCTGAATCGCAAACATCAGCTTTCGTGTGATATCTGACTTTGCATCCATACTCAGTCGATACCACTGACCCTCTTCCAGTTCAACATCATTCTGCTTTAGCTGGATCTTCCATGCCTGATCTCCTGTATCATCAATCGTAAAGTCGATGGCGTTGTCCTCCGTCAGACTGTCAACTACATAGGTTGCCGATGCAGATCCGTCTACATACGGTTCATATCCTGCCATACCTGCATTGAAACTACCGTTCTTGATCAGACTGTCCTCCGTAATTCGCACATTATCCAGATAGTAAGTTCCCGGCTGTGTAAACAAGAACTTCAGATTCTTCTCTGCTCCCACTCCTGCCGTAAACTTCTTTGCATTGCCGGTCTGCTTTGCCCCGGTCAAAGGCACTGTATATGCTGCCTGACCTGCCACCACTACATCGACAGACGTACCGACGGTTCCCTGAATATCATACGTCAGTACACAGCTTTCTCCATCCTGCATGGCTAAACCACTCTGTGCAACCACAACCGGATTTGCCGCCGTTGTTCCTGACGGAATCACCAGTTTTAACCGTCTGCCATCCGCCAGATTCGTTACTGATACCTCTGCATTTGCCTGATTACTAATCTCCCAATATTCTTTCCGTCCTACTCCTTCCTGGAAGGCTCCATTGTATACATAATTTCCATCTGTCAACACTGTCTTGTTATTATTTGCAGACGGATCCGCATAGTTTGTCATCTTTACCGATACATTACTAATATGAATTCCTGCAGTTGATGCATTTTTACCCATATTGAACTCCAAACGTCCATTTGGATCATCCTCCTTTGTCATATCAAAGGTGTACGTATAGGTCTGCTTTGTTGTACTTAAGTCCACCTTTGTATCTGCCATATAACGGATATAAGACAAATCCGGAGCAGATACATCTACAATCATCGTTCTTGCTTCATCGGCATACGCATCAAAGCTAACCGTGTAGGTGCCACCCTTCTTCAGCGGGATATTCGACTGAACCAACTGTATACTATGGTTTTCATCACCGGAATCCGTTGTCTGGATGTAGATCTCGCCATTACGCATCCGAGCCGTTCCCTTACCACCTGCCGCTGTCAGGAATGTCCAGTCTTTTTCGTCTGTCAGATCCTCTTCCACTGCAAAATCACCATTTATAATATAGTTTCCATTTGCATCCGGATCCCGCATCACAACCGGTTCCTTCTCCGGCTTTGTAACATTCTCATCATAGCTGTCCTGCTGATAAACACGGACATAATCTACTTCATAAGTCTGATTCTCAAAGTCTGTTGTCTCATCCGGGTATCCAACCCAGCTTCCTCCGACTGCCAGATTCAGAATCATGTAAAACGGCTGATCAAACGGAGCCGGATATGTGATCTCGCCCTGCCCCTCTGTCGCAGAATACCAGTCATTTGCTGTATGATACAGGATGCCGTCTACATACCAGTTGATACAGCCCGGCTTCCACTCTACTGCAAACGTATGATACTCATCCGCAAAGGTTCCCTGATCCAACGTATAGGTTCCCTGATCTTCCCGATGCGGATTGCCGTAATGAATCGTTCCATAGGTCTTTGCCGTATCGCTTCCATGTACCTCCATTGCATCGATCTCTCCACATCTTGGCCACTGTCCATAAGTATTTTCATCGGATGCCATCAGCCAAAATGCCGGCAGATACCCTTTTCCTTCCGGCACCTTTACCCGTGCCTCAAACAGTCCATATGTAAAATCGTGCTTTCCCTGTGTATTCAGTCTGCCGGATGTATAAGATACACTTCCGTCTGCATTTTCAGTCTTAATCGGTTTGATTACCAGATGTCCGTCCTGAAGATATATATTATCTTCTGAATCTACATACTGCTGAAGCTCTGAATTTACCCAGCCTGGTGCATGCAGTTCCACATTCCAATCATCCCGGTTCAGACTCGTTCCGTCAAATTCATCCTGCCATTTCAGTTCATATCCATCATAGGATAACGCCTTCTGCTCCTGCACATAGTACTTCAGACCGGCTCCCAGTTGTACCTTCTTTCCCCCAACTGTGATCTCTTTCTCACTGGAAACCGCCTTCTCTACCAGATCGCTGTTATCCTTTGCATACACAGTACTGTTGCTGCCCAGCTGACAAAGCGAGCCTGCCATCGTTCCTGCCAGCAGAACCGCCATGACCTTTCTGCCGTTCTTATAATTTTTACCCTTCCTGTTCTTCACAAGTGCAAGCTCAAGTCCAATTGCCGCCAGTGCTACAGCTCCTATCAGAACGATTGGTGCAGCATCCCCGGTCTTCGGTGTATTCTTTGCCGTATCCGAACCACCGATTACCTGTCCCCGGTTCTCCGGAACAAAGGTAACCGTCACCTCTTTGCTCTCACCTGCAGCCAGACGTTCAATCGCATACACCCACTTATCTGATACAATTTTCCCATCTTCTGTCGTGTATCCGGTTGGAATATCCACACTCAATGTCAGATTCTTAAGTTCCTCTCCCACCGTATTCTTAACCGTTACTGTTTCTCTGATATGCTCTCCATCCGCATAATCGGTTTTATCCGTAGATATTATAACCTCCGGCTCTTTTCCCGATCCTTCCTCTGCAGATGCGATAGAAGTAATTGAAAAGCAGCACATTACTGCTACAAGTACTCCCACTAATCGTCTGCATCTTTTCAGCATAGTTATACCTCCTTCTCACTGTTTCCTACAGTCTTTTGGGATTATTTTAATGAGCATATAAGAAGAAATATACTAGTTCCATTCCAAAAATATCAAAATCTTGTCCTATATTATTGAGACAGCGTAGAAAACCCACATAACATGTGATAGAATACATCTATTAAATAAAGTGAGGAGTTCATTGTGAAACGTAAGATATTTAATATTATTCAGATCGGAGATAAAAGTAATCATCTTAGCCGTGCTTTTGATATCTTCATTACTGCGACCATTATCCTGAATATCATCCTAACCTTTCTGCAGACCTTCGAAGAATTATCCTTCCTCTCGCTCTGCTTCAATATACTGGAATATGTCACTCTGGGTATCTTCTGTATCGAGTATATCCTGCGAATCTGGACAGCAGACTATCTGTATCCCCAACTCAGTAAGTGTCGGGCACGGATCCGGTTTATCTTCTCCTTTGACGGTATCGTCGATATCCTCACGATCATCCCGGTCTTCTTCCTGTCCGGTTTCGTCATCTTCCGTATGTTAAGGGTTGCCCGGATCTTCCATCTGTTCCGGTTGAATGCAAAGTATGATTCTTTTAATGTCATAACGACCGTACTGTATGAAAAGAGGAACCAGATCATATCGTCAGTCTTTATCGTATTGGTACTGATGTTAGCCAGCAGTCTGTGCATGTACAGTGTGGAACACGATGCCCAGCCGGAGGTCTTCCGCAATGCCTTCAGCGGTGTCTGGTGGAGTATGTCCACACTGCTGACCGTAGGGTATGGGGATATCTATCCGATCACACCACTCGGACGAATCATGGCGATCG
Organism: uncultured Clostridium sp.; assembly: GCA_900539185.1. Classification (GTDB taxonomy): domain Bacteria; phylum Bacillota; class Clostridia; order Lachnospirales; family Lachnospiraceae; genus CAG-632. The sequence goes on along the minus strand of UQBG01000004.1, from coordinate 116,491 downwards.
TAATCGCTTATCTGGGAGTCGGTGCAGTAGCCATCCCAACCGGTATCATCAGTGCCGGTTTTGTGGAACAATATCAGCGAAACAGCAGTATCTCCAGCCTAAAGAATACCGACATCAAGGATATTGCGGAGATCTTTGTAGACAAGCGGTATGCCGGAATGAGCATCGAGGATATGGAAGATGCAGAACAGATCACCATCTATCTGGTATTACGTGATGGTCTTTCCATTCTTCCACAGCGTGATACAATTCTAAAGGTTAATGACATCATTATTATACACGAAACGGATGCGCGTTCTTAATACTGTAAACAGAACTGAATTATTGGGATCTGGTTTTATATTATAATGATGCCTGAAGTTTCTGAAGTGCTGCGATTGTGATTGCATACTGTTCTTTCACTTTCCGGAACAGTTCCTCTGATTCCTCCAGTTCCTTTGCTCGCAGCTTTTCCGTCAGTTCGGAACTTACGGTAAAGAGGTTGTCAAAACCAAGATTCAAGCATACGCCCTTCAAGGTATGTGCTGCACGAAATGCCTGCTCCACATCCTTCTGATTCAAGGCCTCTTCCAATGCCTGAAAACTGGTATCATCTAAAAACTTTAATGCAAACCGCTGAACCATCTGTTCACTTTCCAGTCTACCCAATACATTCTCAAAGTCTGCGCCCATTTGTTCATAACATTCTCTTACTGTCATTGTTTCTACTCCTTATGTTCTCTTTCATATTTTGATGCAAGATTCTCAAAGTCTTCCTTGGATTCCCGGAAGCACTCCATCAGCTTCGGTGAAAACACACCGCACTCGCCCATTAAAATCATATGATATGCCTTGTCTTTATCAATAGCTTCCTTATATACCCGCTCACTGACCAGTGCATCATAAACATCCGCCACAGATACAAGCTGCGCCTCGATCGGAATTTCTTCTCCTACCAGTCCATCCGGATATCCTTTTCCATCGTATCTTTCATGGTGATATCTGCAAATAGCACAACTGACCTTTGCATATTCACTATCCCAGGCTCCATCAATCTGATTCAGAATATCACAGCCCCGAATGGTATGAGACTTTATATATTCAAACTCATCCTTATCCAGTCTGCCCGGCTTCAGCAATACACTGTCCTTGATCGTAATCTTTCCAATATCATGCAATGCGCTTGCTGTTACGATGATATTGATCCGCTCCGGCGTCAGATTATACTCCGGGTACCTCTTTGCTGCCCGTTCAGCCAGAATCCGGGTAAACCCCTTTACCCGCTTAATATGCTCCCCGCTTTCCAGATTTCGATACTCAACGACCGTACCAAGAACATCAATGATCTTCTCATTTCCTTCTTTTATCTTTGCTGCCTGTTGCTCTAACAGTTTATTCTTCCGCTTCAGGTTCTCAGTCTGAATCCGAACCTTATCCTCCAACTGATTCTTATACATAAACAGCTCTACTACATTCTTCACACGGCTACGCACCGTTACGCTGTCAAACGGCTTCCGAATAAAGTCTGATACCCCCATTTTCAGGCATGCCCGTTCTGCATCTGTTGTGGACTCCGCGCTGATAACCAGAACCGGGATTCGATCCAGAATCTCCGTCTGCTTCATATACTTCAGCACCTCATACCCATCTACCTTCGGCATGATCAGATCCAACAGAACCACGGCCACTTCATCAGAATGCTCTTTCAAAAGCTCAATTGCCTGTTCTCCATCTCCGGCTTCCAGTACCGGATAGACATCACCTAACGCTACAGCAAGAATTTCACGGTTTAATTCAATATCATCCACGATCAGTATCTTTTCTCTCATCGTATCTTCTCCTTTATCTTTTGCACGCTTATTCGGCTTGCAGTATTCCTCATCACTATACCGGTTATGGTATCTCCATTGTATGTGGCATTGTTAATCGTTACCATTGTCCCTTCATACAGAGTTCCATACACCTTTAAGTAAGCCTCCCTGTATTCCTGCTGTTCTTTCTTTTGTTGTTCCACCATCTCACGTATATCCTGCAGTTCCTTTTGCTTTGTATATATCGCATTCTCTATCTTCAGGAACATCGGCATGGTGTTTCGCACCTCCGGTGGATAGTTTCCTTTATACTCTTCCAGTGCATTCGTCAGAATCCATAGCTGTTTCTCCGCCTCCTTCAATTGCCCGGAATAATCTTCAATCTCTTTATCTTTATTGTATCCTACTCGTATAGCAGTCACGATTCCATTTTGATTTCCCACATTGCTGACTTCGACGCTGTGTCCTGCATAAATATCTCCTCCGGCAATACTTCCTCCGGTTCCGGTCACCTGTATCACCTTGTCTGCATACAAATTGCACCGAAAAAAATAGTTCGCCACAATCTGCTCCGCCTGTATCGTCGCATTTTCAAAAAATCGACCGATCACAGCTCTGCCTGCCGATATATGGGCTTCCCCATTTCCATTCGCTCCCTGCTTGATCAGAATACTGCCACTGCTCTCCAACATTGCATTTTCTACAAAGCCTTCCACTATGATATCCCCGGATGCCCGTATCCGGATATTTCCACTGGCATCGCCCTTTATATAGACCGATCCGTTATAGTCGATATTGCCCATGATATTGCTGGCCGCCTCCAGCTCCAGAAGCTGTGTGACACTCAGGTTATGATCCCGGAATATGGCGCATCCATTTCCTTCTGATATGTAAGTTCGCTTATCATCCAGAATCCGGAAGCCTCTTCCACGGATCCTATGCTGTTCCTTTCCATCCAGTGCATGAAGTACCGTTCCGTCTATCCTGTAACCATCTTTGCCTGCTTCCGCTCCATGATAGACCAGAAGCTTCTGTCCGGCACAGACCTTCTGAAACAGATATGCTTGCGAACAATCCAGGGACCCGTCCGGCTGTTCCACGATTCCATGTTGTTCATCTCCGATAAAGCTTTCATAATATCCATCTACGCCTCTGGTTGGTAACTGTCCCCGTGCAATCACTGCCCACTGATCCTTTAATGTGCCCTGTACCAGCCCATTTATAACGGTTCCGTCCAATCCTTTCCGTATCTTATGAAAGGATAGCTCTGATACCAGCTGCTGACTTAACAAAGGTGCAGCCTCTCTGCCGGCATAAACATAGGCCTTCATCTTATCTGATTCTACAAAGAATCGAATCGCATCTGCCGGAAGACTCTGACAGTACTCTTCGATATGCTCCGGCATTCCATCCTCCGAACCCGGTTCCATCAACTCCGGTTCTATATACGGATTTCGTTCCTGCTCCAGCTTCACACGCAGCTTCCGCATATCTGCGGCAGAATGCATCATACTCTTATAGCTCTCTACATCCAGGCCTTCCTCCAGACCCAGACGAATCTCCCGCATCTGCTGCCAGGAATACAGTACCTTCGAGTAAATGTTAACATCCAGTTCTGCTTCCAGACCCAGACGGATCTCCCGCATCTGCTGCCAGGAATATTCCGGATCTGCATATACAGATACATCCAGACCTTCCTCCAGGCCTTCCGTAATCTCCCGTATTGCGGCTCCCCGGTACACCGTATTCAGATAAGGATCGATATTACAGCCCTGCTTCATCGCATGACGGATCTCTCTTAACTGTTCCGGTACATAACCGGCCTTAATATATGGCATAATGTTCTGCTTATCCAAGATCGCACGATGCAGTTCCCGCAGCATCTCTGCTCCCACACCTGCATATTTTTCCAGATGAATCCCATCCTTCAGTGCCTTCCGGAGTTCCCGCATCACCTCATAGGAAAACTTCGGGTCTGCATAAATGGATGCATCGATCCCATCCTTCAGTCCTTTTCGAATCTCCTCCATCTGAAACCAGTCATACTGATGACTATTATATAAGCTTACATCCAAGCCTTCTTCCAGTCCGAACCGAATCTGACGCATCTGTACCGCAAAGTACTCCTTGTCCGCATAAGCTTCCACATTCACCTCATGCTCCAGCCCCAGCTTCAGCTCATTTAACTGATCATTGCTAAAGCCCTGCTTCCGATATCGATTCATCCGATCTGCAATTGTCTTATAATATGTATTCTGCATCCTTATCATGCTTTTCTCTCCCATCTCACAGCAAAGCTTTCCTACTGTCAATCAAACTGTCAATTTTTGTAAAATTATGTTAAAAGATGGTCTACATAACCGGCAATCGTCTGAATCACCAGTTTTGCATCCAGCGGCTTTGCCAAATGTGCGTTCATCCCCGCATCCCGAACCATCTGAACATCCTCTGCAAATGCATTGGCGGTCATAGCAATGATCGGGATCGTTGCCGCATCCTCCCGCTCCAGTCCCCGGATGGTTCTTGTGGCAGTTAAGCCGTCCATGACCGGCATCATAACATCCATCAGTATCACATCATAGGTACCTGCCGGATGACTCTGAAATGCTTCTACTGCCTGTTCTCCATCCCAGACGCTGTATACCACTGCTCCGGCATCCTTTAACAAATACGTTGCGATCTCCATATTCAGTTCATTATCCTCTACCAGCAGAATCCTCATGCCGGTAATATCCGCCTTCGCCTGATTGCAGCCGGTCTGATAAACCGCCGCCTCCTGTGCGACCTCAAACGGAATCGTCACTATGAAGGTGCTACCCTCACCTTCGCGGCTCTGAATCTCTATCGTACCATTCATCTTGTCCACCAGACTCTTTACAATCGGCATTCCCAGACCGGTTCCCTGATACACGCTCTGCTTATCATAATGCTCCTGTGCAAACGGCTCATAAATATGCTTCAGGAATTCTTCCGACATGCCGATACCGGTATCTGAAATCGTGCATTTATATATTACTTTTCCTGTCTCGACTCGTTCCAGTCCTGCACTACAGCTTACACTTCCGCCCGGTTTATTGTACTTAATGGCATTATCCAGGATATTCAGGAATATCTGCCGCACATGCAACGGGCTTCCATAGACATAAGGATCCGTCAGCTTCTGCTTGCAGTCACCATGTTCTAAAGTAACGCCTGCCTCTGCTGCCCGCATCTCTGAGATCGTCAGTACCTCTGCTGCCAGTTCCAGAATATTAAACGGTTCATGTGCTAAAGATACATTCTGGTCATCCAACTTACTGATCTCCAGTACATCATTTAGCAATGACAGCAGATGGTGTGCTGCTATCTTTGCTTTCTTATAGTTCTCTTCTATTAATTCCTTATCATCTGAATGTCGCTCATTCAGTTCTATTAATCCTATGATTCCATTCAACGGAGTACGGATATCATGGGACATTCTGGATAAAAACATGGACTTTGCTGCATTCGCTCTCTTTGCCTCTGCCAGTGCAGCCTCCAACTGTCGTTTATTTTCATTCTCCTGCTGAACCACATCATCCACACATCGAATTCCAATGATTGCCATATGATCCCTCTGGCTGTCTGCCACTTTCACAATGGTCATCATGAAGTTGGATCGATTCTTTTCATCCGGTTCGATCTCATATTTTATGGAAACTGCTTTATGCTCCTGCAGATACCGCATCAGTCCTTCCCGTCCGGCTTTCTCTAAAAATGTCCGGCGATATTCCCCCTTCACATACCGTTCCGCATACTTTTTCACTGCCTCTGAGTACACATCGGTATCCAGAATTTCCTCTCGTTTCTCTTCGCCCATAAACTTCTTGATCTCATAGGTATCCTGATCAAGATCCACATAATAGACATACAGATATTCCTCACATAGTGCCAACAGGATTGACTGATTCGCCCGTGCCTCCAGTTCCTTTTTCTTTTCCAGTGCGATGCCCTGTACACCGGCCAGCACATGCGTTACCGTTCCGTCCTTTGTTCTTCTCTCCGGAACAATTACGAGTCGGCACCATCCGTTTGTCATGCCTTTATATTCCACGCTCACTACAGACTGTCTCTTCAGTGTTTCCGCCAGTTGTGGAATATCTAACAGTTGCTGAAGCATATCCTGATACGGTGCACATACATAGTTCTGTATGAAGATTGCTATTGCAGCCTTCGCATCCCCTTCTGATTGCCGAAAGCCCTCTTCCACATAGGCCGGTTCCCGGAACGGCAGGATCCGGTTCTTCTCCAGATCCACCTCCCACGCTGCAAAATAGATACTGCTGAATGCGTCGATCCGGGCATTCTGTGCCTGCAGCGACAGCTTCTGTCGTTCCAACTCCAGAATATTCTCTGTTACATCCTGATGATACCCCCGGAGCCGTATGCCTGCCGTGTAGGAACGATCCAATGCTCCGCCACACCGGATATAGATCAAGCCCCGTTCCGGATGGATCCACGGATAGGTATTCTCGGACTGCCCCTGCTTCATCATCTCATCCACGCTGGCATTTACAGACGCCATCGCAGACGGAAGTACACCGGCCAGCCATATCTTATACTGCTCCTCCGGGGAACGGTTCGGATCCATCCCCATAAAGTGCATGGCCACATGATCATAATATAGCCTTGGCTCCTTTCCGTTCTCCATTTCTATTGCCCAGGCACCTACGCCCGCTGCACCGAAGATATCTTTTACGTCATCGGCATTCTCAATCGTATTTACCTGTAAGAGTGATCCTTTTTTCTGCATGCGTGTTCTCCTATGTATGTTCACCTGTTGCATCCCTGTATGTCGGTTTCTACAAAAGTCTCTTTCGAAGTTCTGCCCCGTCCATACTGCTTTCCATCCTTTACTCCTTCTACGCGGCGGATCGCATCCGAATGTCCCTGACTCAGTTCCCGCTTCTTCCAGCTTATGAATCCATACATATCATTCAGGAAAAAAATCGCAAAATTCACAACAACCGGAATATACGCCGGATTCTCAATCGATGCCAATACCCAAAGAACGATCAGCACAATATCATTTGCCGCATATCCAACCGCATAATAAGATGACCGCAGCATCGTAAGTGCCGTTGCCAAAAAGCTGGTTATGATAGAAATAGTACTGAATATAATATTTGGAGTGTTTAACCAATCCAGAATACAGTAAAATATGCCGGTCACGATCACACCACTAATGGTTAATCCGACTGCGTGCTTTCGTCCCAGCTTCTGAATCTCTACTTCGTTTCCGTTTTCCTTTGATGGGTGTCTTATCCATGTAATGGTCGACCACACCGCCATCGGCATCGTCATACCCAGATAGGTGATCATCTCCCCCCAGTAATGAAACCGGAAGGAAATAATCCCATACAGAATACTAAATACAATCATCAGGATCTGTGCCCATACATTTCCTTTTGCCGCGAAGATCAACGATGTTACTCCGATCAACGCCGCAACTAATGTAAGGATGTCAAACTCCGCCGTTGCAAAGTTCGAAATGAATACAATACCAACGGATCCAATCCAAAGGATCCAGTCTCTTTTTGTTAATGATTCAAATGGGTTATTCATATTACAACTTTCCTACCGTGTTATCCCAAACCGCATCAAACACCTTATCCGCAGTTGAGTTTCCGAATCCACCCTTCGGCGGGATTCTCCGCCTCTCTGTCTCATCTCCATGATCGATCAGTTTTTCTGCCAGACCGGTCTTTAAACTCTTATACCAATTATCACCCTGCGGTACAAAGACATAGTAGTAATTCTTCTTTTTCCACTTTCCCCAAAGAAGCTTTCCTTCCTGCTGTCCGTTCTGCAAAAGCTGCTTAATCTTCATATACTGTCCGGTAGAGGATTCACAGCATCGATCACAGGGTGCAAGATCCGGCCTTGAGATCTGCACATAATAAGTACACACGGTACTGCTGTCACTATCGATGGAACTTTCATATTCCTCCTCGAAAACCTCATCGATATGGATATCGGCGATATAGAGATCGCCATTCTTTATCATTTCCTTTACTGTATAAAGGTTATTACCAAAAAGCTTCTTTTTCTGTTCTCCAAGCGCCTCAGCCGCTTCGACCGGCACCTTATGGTATTCCAGTTCATGGAATGAAATCATCGGCTTTGCTTCTCTGCCACAGGCAGTGCATACCCCGTTTGCCAGATCCTTCCCACAAAAAATGCAATAGTCCATCATCCCTTTATTGCCTGAAAATAGTCCCATATCATGTCCCCCTATTTCTTCTCTTATACTACCGTGAATATGAATATTATATCGTAATTTTGCTTCATTATATCATGTCGCAAAAAAAGAATCTATATTCTTTTTTACGCTCATTCAGCAACCGGATTCCGAATTTTCATTTCTTCCGGTTCCATTAAAAATAGGAGCTTTGATGGTTTCACATCAAAAGCTCCCTATAAATGGAACTATCTTTATCCTTGAATACATTAAATACTACCTTCATTTGGCTTCCGGTTTCCTTATAATAGTTTCGGACTGTTTCGACTGCAATCTCGGCTGCCCGCTGATTCGGAAACATAAATACTCCGGTAGAAATGCAGCAAAATGCAATGCTTTTTACTTCGTGCTCCTCTGCCAGCTCCAGGCAGGAGCGATAGCAGGATGCCAGAAGTTCCTCATGCTTCTTTTGTAATCGTCCCTGAACGATGGGACCTACCGTATGAACGACATACTTACACGGCAGATTAAAAGCCGGCGTTATCTTCGCCTGTCCGGTCGGCTCCTCATGCCCCTGCGCCTGCATGAGATCATTGCAGCAGAGCCGCAACTCAATCCCAGCCTTGGAATGGATGATATTATCTACACAGTTATGCAATGGCCGAAAGCAACCACACATCTGACTATTCGCCGCATTCACGATCGCATCTACCTTCAGTGCCGTGATATCCCCCTGCCAGAGATAGAACCTCTCATCGAGCTTTGACGGATGCAGGTCTGCAATGTCCGTTATCCCGCACTTTTCATTCTCCTCTATCAGATAAGCGTCCTGAATCTCCCGAAACTCCCGGTCAATCGTCTTTGGCATCCGCACATTCATAAGCGACCGCAACAGATCCTTCTGTTCCTGCTCTCCGACAGGAATCTTATAGCCCCGGTACTGTATGTTCTCTTCTAACAATTTTCGGATCAGCCACTGTCTCTGTTCATCATGATTCATTTTCTTCATCCCCTTCTTTCAACTGCCTTTACCGGACAGTTTTCATAGCAGCTTCCGCAGTGCAAACAGTGATTCTGCTGAATCGTATACGGAGTACCTTCCCGGATACATCGTTGCGGACAAACCCTCGTACAGGTTCCGCATCCGATACAGATCTCGGTTATATAGTAGCCTTTTTCCTTTATTTTAGCATCTCCCAGACAATATGTCTCGCGAAATATCGGGTTTACACCGAGATTAAAATACTCGACTTCTGCCCGGTCGATACAGAATATAATGCCGATACTTCCGGTATCTCCGGGATACACATTCGCCAGGTACGGCTGTTCCTGAAAGATCACCGCCCTCCACTTTTCCTGTTCGTCCTCTGCAACCGCATATGCCCGCCCGGACATCCGGATCATTTCCTTATACTTTGTATAACAGAGAATCTGTACTCTTCCATCCTCCTGCAGTTCCCGACAGAAGTTCTTTCCGCGTGCAGTAAAGAAGTAGAGGGCATCCGGTTCATAATGAATGGCACTGATATTCCGGATCTGCGGTGCTCCTTCCCGATCGACCGTAGCAAAGGCAAGCACGCCCACCAGTTTCATCTTTTTCAGACATGTTTCTATATCCATTTTGCATCCTCCTATCCGGTTATAATCGCTGTAGCTGTTCTACCGTTTCTCCGATATCCTTATTTATACATATCGCCTGTCTCTGAATCGCATCCGGAGCATAAGCCTCACCTGCATTGAAGCAGATATACTGTGCCTGCGGGAAGGTCTGTGTCATGTTCCAGAACGGATACTTAATGATCCCCGGTGTGTTATATCCCACTCCGAATTCCATGAACACGATCTTTAGCTGCTTATGTCTCCGTAAAAACACTTCATATCGCTCGGCCGCCCGGTGCCAGCCCTCATCCTCCACAAAGGTTTCATCAGCACGCAGATTCATGCTCATCGGTTTTCCGCACTTTGGGCAGCAAGGTGTCAGTTCCTCCGGTATTGCCGACCGTATGCTGCCATCCTCCGGCTTTATTAATCTTCCTTCCCGAAACTGAAAGCCCTGACTGAGCACCATCTGCCGAATCACTTCCTCATTGTCATAGGTTGCTTTGTGGCATGGCTGACTGCACCGAAACAGCCCATAATCTCCCTGCGTATAAAACAACCGCTTTTTATCAAAACCCGCCTTTTGAAAGCAGTGATCTACATTGGTAGTCAGGACAAAATAATCCTTTTCCTTTACGAGCTCATATAGCCGGTCATAGATCGGCTTCGGTGGATCCATATAGCGATTAATATATATGTATCTGCTCCAGTATGCCCAGTGTTCCTCTAGTGTCCGGTATGGATAAAAGCCACCGGAATACATATCCGTGAATCCATATTGTTTCTTAAAGTCTGCAAAATAGGAATCAAACCGCTCACCGCTGTAGGCAAATCCCGCAGCCGTTGAAAGGCCCGCTCCGGCTCCGATCACGACTGCATCTGCCTGCTCCAGAGCTTCTTTTATCTGAAGCAGCTTATCCCGATAACGGATCAAACTCATTATTTCCATATGCTTCCACTCCTTTGTAATCATTTATTCCAACTGTTCTCCGGTGATTTCATTCTTTGTCTTCCAGCACTGTGGATCTGCTGCATAGAAGCTGCCATTCGTGCCATTTGCTACAGCCGGACAGCCTCTGCACCATGCCTTGAGTTCACACTTTCTGCACTTTTCGAATCGTTCAAATGCTCTGTAGTTCTCCATCTGACTGATCCAGACATCTGCCAACCGATCCTCAAATATATTTGCCACCCGGCTATCTGTCACTCTCCGGCATGCCATAATATCGCCGTTTGAGGAAATCGTAATGTGACAGTTTCCACAGTTACACCCTCCATAGATCATGCCTGCCTTTGCATCTTCCGGCAGCCGGAACTGACCGGTCTCATACTCATATAGCGTCCATAAATGATCCTTTTTATTAAAATAGGTTTCACACCCTGCCGCCTCATATGCCTGATACTTCTGATCGCAGATCTCCAGCAGACTCCGATACTCCTGTGGCGTCATACCGGCATCCACCTCGCCGCCCGTCGGCACATAGCGGGAAAATGCGAATACCTTAGCCTTCGCGTTTACTACTTCATCTATAATATCCGGTATCTCCTGCATATTGGTTTTTGATACCGTACTCATAATCACACTGGTTATCCCTGCCCGATTTAAGCAGCCGATCTTCTCCAGTGTCAGATCAAAGCTGCCCGGCTTTCGAAACCAATCATGTGTTTCCCTCATTCCATCCAGTGACATCTGATACTTCTCACAGCCGCAGGCTTTCAGCATCCTGCAGATCTCGTCATCCAAATGGAACGGATTCCCCATCAGTGTAAATGGAATCTTTTTACTCTTTAAGAGTACCATCAGCTTCCAGAAGTCGGGATGAAGGATAGGATCACCACCGGTAATATAGAAGTACGGCAGACAATGATAGACTTTGCAGAAGTCCTCGCAGTTCGCTACCACCTCCTGCATCTGCTTCCATGTCATGCTCTGAAGCTCCTTGCAGCCGTCTCCGGAGAATATGTAGCAGTGCTTACACCGCTGATCACATTCATCCGTAATATGCCACTGAAATGAAAAATACCGACTCATCCTATCCTCCCCTTTCTCCTATCGTGTCTCCTTACTTATCCGATGCCCCACATGCTGTTCCACATGCTGCCGGCTTCTCCTCCGGCTGTCCGGATGCCCCACATGCTGTTCCGCATGCGGTTCCTGCCTGCTGTTCATCCTCTTTGTTCCATCCGAAAATGTTTGATAGTGCCATTATTATTTCCTCCTTGTGTATGATTGAATATCCGGCTCCCGCCTGTTACACCCTTACCATACCAAGCTTTTTTCGGTTATAAAAGTACGCACTTTTTTGTGCGGTAGTTACCAAAAGGTAACCCGGTATCACAACACATTCCATCCACTGCAAAAAATCACCGAGATTTGTCTGTTACAGACCTTTCCCGGTGATTTTTATATCCGCATATTCGTTTTACAATTCCTGTGTCTTATAGGTGGTATACCCCTCGTAATAGTAGCTGTGGTCAATGCCCTTCATATAGATCTCACGGCTGCCCACATCATCGGTTAACGCTGCCTTTAACAGCACCTTAATCTCTGTATCCTTGATGGGACTGCGCTCCATCGCCAGCAGGTAGTCCTCTTTATCCACTCGACTCCAGTCCACTACCTGTCCAATGCCCCTTTTTAACATCCGGTCAAGCCAAATGCGGGTACTACGTCCGTTTCCCTCCCGAAAAGGGTGGGCAATATTCATTTCCACATACTTCTCAATGATTTCATCATAGGTAGACTGTGGCATCTTATCAATGTTTTCCAGTGCCGCTTCCAAATACACCAGCGGAGCAAAGCGAAAGTTGTTCTTTGCCAGATTCACTGTACGCAGCTTGCCCGCAAAGTCATAAATATCTTCAAAAAGATATTTATGGATCGCCTGCAGTGCTGCAAAGGTACCCACAGGCAGGGCGTCCAGCGTGCCACTCTCAAACAGCCACACCGCTTTTTTCTTACTGCGTTTTTCTTCCTCACGGGCAAGTTCCGCAGAATCGGTTATACCTAATTTATTTTCAAGAGCCATATCGTCCCTCCGTCCCGTATCTATACGCTATCATTATAAGTATCTCACACCCGGTCTGTAAAAGCAACCACGTCTAACTATGCCGACTCCTTTCGTTTTTACAATTCATTGATCGTTTCCGTAATCGACATCCTACGGATCCTCTTTGCCGGAGCATACACCGCCATTCCGGTAGCTCCCGCCACAAACAAAAGGATTATGATCAGCGCTCCGATCGGCAGATGCCAGACTGCATATGGAAAATGTCCAGTAATCAAGATACTATATAACAGCTTGTTGACTACCAGACCAATCACACAACCGATCACACAGCCAACGCCTGCATAGGTCGCTGCCTCAACCGCAATCATCCTTGTAATCTGACGGTCATCCATACCAACTGCCCGCATAGCTCCGTACTGCTTTATCCTGGCTGACACGCTCATGGAGATACTGTTGACGATGTTCAAAACCGTTACCAGTGCAATAATTCCCAAAAAGCTATAGACGCAAACTACAAATGCCAGATAGGTACCACCTGTCTGATCTTCCCGCTTATCCAGAACGTCATAGCCTGCGCCCGCAGCCGCACGGATTGCCTCCACATCCGCCTCTGTTGCCCTGTCTGTAAGTTGGATCATCACCAGATCATACGCCGTATCTCCGGTCAGTCTCATATAGGTTTCACCGGAGGTAATCAAGGTTATCTTTCCATTTGTCATGCCATCTTCCGTAAACGGATCATTTTTCAGCAGTCCCGCAATGGTAAGACTTTCATCTCCCATCTGTATCGTATCACCGATTTCCCAGTCACTGTCTGAATCTGAAGTTGCCAACACATATTGACTGTCACCATATACCTTAGACAGATGACTCCCCCACTTCAGTGCTCCATCCTTTTTAAGACACTGTAAATCAAAATTATCATAAGAAATCACATCGACGGTATCGGAACACGCAGCCGCTCTGTCCAACTCTGCCGGGATATCAAATGCACTTCTCCGTCCATATATCTCTTTTACGCCATCCATCTGCCGAATAGTTTCAAACCGCTCCTGTGGAAACGACTCCGTACCATTCTGACATACGATATCGATATCCGACGTTGCCGCAGACTGTGGCATGATATAATTGACCACTTGAATAATAACGGAAAAACTCAAAAACAAAATGATACTAAGTGCAAACGAACCTGTCAGCAGCGTTAGATTTTTCTTCACTGATACCGCATGGTTTCTGCCAAGTACAGTTTCGATTCGGTTATGCCCGATCCCTTTTGAAGCGTGGATGGTTCGTTGGTTGTCGGAATTACCGGAAACGGCTGCAATCGCAGATACCTTTGATGCCCGCCTGGCAGGAGCTCCTGCTGCAATCAATACCGTAATCACACCCACAAGGATACCGCAAAGGATCCCCGGGGCACTGATTCCAAAAAGCGGAATCTGTGAAAACTCCTCTCCGACGATAAACCGCAAAATTGCACACAATCCCCATGTCGTTATGATCCCCATACCCAGACCGATTGGAATCGCCGTTTTACACCAGTTTAAAGCTTCCAAACGCACAAAGCGGATGATCTGTTGCTTACTCATGCCGATGCACCGCATCATTCCGAAAAATTTTGTTCTTTGTGCAATGCTGCTGTTTATACTACCGGATATCATCAACACGCCTGCAATCAAAACCAATATAAACAGAAAAACCGCAGTTGCAAAAAGCATCTGCCCCATTTCACTGCTGACAATCTCTGCTAACGAGATCCCCCCGTGTTTCTCTGACAACCGATTCAGCTCCATTCTGGTTCCCATCTCTGCCATACTAAATACAGCCGTTACCATAAATACAGCAAAAACAATACATAACAATGTCATTCGATTTTGTCTTCGGTGAACCTTCGCTGAAATCGGAATAAGACTAAGATAGCTTTTCATTTCTGGCACCTCCCAAATCCGTTAACACACCATCGGATACCTGCAGGATCCGATCGGCTGTCTGTGCAATGCTCCTGCTATGTGTAATCATAACAATTGTCTGCTCATATTTTTTCGAGGTTTCCTTTAACAGTGTAATGACTTCACTGGTATTTTTCGTGTCCAGATTTCCGGTTGGCTCATCTGCCAGAATCAAAGATGGGCGTGTAATGAGAGCACGCCCAATTGCCACCCTCTGCTGCTGTCCGCCGGATAGCTGACTCGGGAGATGATTTCTGCGTTCCTTTAGATTCAGTACGTCTAATAGCTCCTCCAGATATTTTTTATCCGGTTTCTGATAATCCAATAAAACCGGAAAAATGATATTCTGTTCAACCGTCAGCTCAGGAATCAGGTTAAATGCCTGAAAAATAAAACCAATATTTCTCCGGCGAAATACCGTCAATTTCTGATCATTCATGGCGAAAATATCTTTTTCATCGATCCATACCTTCCCTGACGTAGGTACATCCAGTGCTCCCAGCAGGTTAAGAAGCGTACTTTTGCCGGAACCGGACTCTCCGACGATTGCTACATACTCTCCTTTTGGAACGGAAACGCTGACATCTTTTAATGCCTGCACTGCAGTTTCTCCGCTGCCATACGTCTTATAAAGATTTTTCACTTCCAATAAATTCATAGTGCAACACCTCTTTCTGTGCAAATTTCATTGCAGACAAACACCGGTAACGCCTCTGTCTGTGCTTGAAAGAATAGCACCAAAAGATTACTGTACCCTTACTCCCAGCCTACAATTTTGTAGGAATTAAAAAACTGATGGTAAAGGTGGTTCCCTTTCCCAACTCACTGTCTACTTCGATTGCTCCGCCATGCTCCTCGATAATCGCCTTTGCAAGCGGCAACCCCAGACCAACTCCCTGCGTATCCTTTGAAAACCGACTTCGATAAAACCGTTTAAATATATGATGCAGATCCTCAGGGTGAATACCGGATCCTTCATCCTGTATGATGATCTGAACAAAAGAAGGCGCACATTTCCATTTCACATAGATTGCATCCCCTTCGCCGGTATGATCCAATGCATTTTTTACTATATTCGCGATCGCCTCGGTCAGCCAGGTCCGGTCGCAGAAGAGTTCTCCGCTATCCGGTCCGGACAAAATCAGGTTCTTTTGTTCCTGCTTGACCCGATATGCAAAATGCAGTTCTATGTCTCGCATCATATCTGCTACGTTTTCCATATGATTCTCCAGTACAATCGTACCGGCGTCCAGCTTCGTAATCTTCAGCAGATTTTGTACCAGCGTTTCAATCCGATCAAGCTCTTGTTCCGATAAGTCGGCAAATTCTTTCACCGCCGATGGTTCCACGATCTCCTCCTGAAGCAGACCATTGTATATATTGAGTGCTGCCAGTGGTGTCTTCAACTGATGAGAAATATCAGAGATTGTGTTTTTCAGGAATTCCTTTTCCTGTAATTCCTGATCTGTATGTGCATTTAAAACCGCAGCAAGAGAATTCACAGAGTGAAACAGATGATATAGTTCCCCCTCCTCATCACATTCGATACGGGCTTCCACGTCACCATCCAGAAAGGCATGGATCTGCAAAACCGCCTGTTCCATGATCGCATGTTTCTTTTTAAAGTACCAAAAGCAGATGCCCCACAAAGCACCTGCCATGACCAGAAAAATAAGTAATATCCAAAGAGAAAACCTTTGGGGCATCAGCCGGAACACCCATTCCACCAGAAGCAGCGTTCCAAACCAGATTCCACCGACTGCAAGAAATAATTTTTTAATGTCTTTATCCGCAAATATCTTCATCGTTCCCTCATTTTATGACATTCCATTTATAACCCATTCCACGAACCGTCAGGATCATCCGGGGATCACTGGGCTGATCTTCGACCTTCATACGCAGACGCCTCATGTACACCGTCAACGTACTGCTATCGATGTAATTTCCGTCGCAGTCCCACAGCTTCTCTAATATCTGCTCCTTTGTCAATATCCGGTTCGGATTTCTCATAAACAGGCATAACAGCTTATACTCTGCTGCCGTCAGTTCCAACAGTTCTCCGTTCTTAAATACCTGCCCCTGCAGCAAAAGTACCTTGATACCATTTGACTGCAGTTCTGTCTCCTCGGTACGAAACGCATTTGCACGCCGCAGCAGAGCATTCATCCTTGAAATTAAAACTCCCAGCTTGAAGGGCTTCGTGATGTAGTCGTCCCCACCGATATCCAAGCCCATTATAATGTTGGTTTCCTCATCAGAAGCCGTCAGGAAAATGATCGGAACACTGGATATCTGACGAACCCTTTGACAGAACTCGAAGCCTGAACCATCCGGCAGCGACACATCCAGCACTAACAGATCATACTTTCCGTCTGTCCAGACTGCCTCTGCTTCTTTCAGGGTTCTAGCTATATCCGCCTCAAATCCCTGCTTCTGAAACACAAAGGACAGACCGTTGATCAGGCTCAAATCATCCTCTAAAAGCAGTATCTTACTCATCTTCCGCACCTCTTTTCCGATAGGATGTATACGCACATTATACCATAGCTCCCGTACCTATGCGATACAAATTCAGCCCTTCCTCGGATAATATGGTAATCCTATACTATCACCGCAAAGTACTGCTTGTTTCCTCTTCTTAAAAATGCACATCGCTGCTTTTGTCCGATTGCCACCTTATTATATACTGTCCAGTTTACTTCTACCGCCACCCCGCCGATTTCAAGATAATCGCAAACCGTGTCAGCATCTGCATAATAATACTTGTCTGTGACCGGAATATCATAGACCTCCAGTGTTCCGACCGGAATGGCATCTGCATATTCCTTTATATAACCTTGATGATTATATAGCTTATAAATGACAAGCCCGATTACAAGAACCGGAACCGCCCATGTCACAATCGCCAGAAACAAATTTGCCAGAAGCGTAAATGAAAATGCGATCTGGCTTTTCGTCATAGCGGCGTTTGTGATCATATAACCGCCTGCAACTGCAAGCACAACCAGAATCAGGACTGCAAGCACAATCAGAATGATTTTGACCATCCTTCTTTTTGCTGTCGCGTCTTCACCAAAGGTATCTGCTTTTTGCTCTTTTGCCATCACCGGTAATATATTAACGCTGCCCGCTATTTTAGTCTTTCCCTGTAGCAGCTTTTGTCTGATTTCTTTATCCTCTTCCATCGTGAGATTGATTCTTTCCGCCTGTCTGAAATCAAATTGCTGTGCTTCCGTTACCAACAGTCCGTTTGAAATACTTACAGGTCGTTTCTTTATATAATGCCCACCATAATCATCCATCTGATTTGCATTGCTAAATAACATTTGTGCTTCTCCCCCTTACGGCTTTCCTATTTATCCATGTTTTCGATTACTCTTATTTTATATAGGAACTCCATTCGTCACAAGGCAATGCAGGTAAAGGATTTGTAAAAGTGAAGTAAATCTATTTTATTTTGCACTTGTCCCTGTATCCAACTGTGCGATCTGCCGCATATCCTCCTCATCCAATGCAAAATCAAACACCTGAAAATTCTCGATCATACGCTCTTTATGAACAGACTTCGGGATAACAGTTTGAAGTGTCTGAAGGACTGTGATATGAGTATCACAGAAATGAAAGTATACCTCGCCCTGTGTTTAGAAGGAAAATCCTCCATCCCGGAACGCAAGGTGATTCTCGCCAAGAAAAAAGAAGCCCTGCTTCAGTCGATTGAGCAACTTCAAACCTCCATTGCCTATATCGACTGGAAACAGAACTTCTATGATGAAGTCTTAGCCGGCGAAACCGAATACTACAGTAATCTGATCCCGAACGCCTGACTAATTATAGATTTTTTCTCTTTCTATTATAAATAGTTGTTCCTACGACTGCACTGCCACTAGCAAACAGCAGTATGATCCATACCAGAGGATAACTGTTATCTCCGGTCTTTGGAGCCTTATTTGATTCAGAGCTGCTGTTATCATTTTTTGCCGCCTGAACTTCAAAGTCTGTACTGCACTCCCCATCACTGTAAACCACGGTCAATGTATGCTTGCCAACCGTAAGTGTACTGAGGTAGTCTGCTTTTAGCGTAATGATTGTAGATCCGGATGCAGCCGTATACTTATCTGAACTAATTACAGTTCCGTCCACCTTAACCTGAGTAAATTTGGTCAAATCACCATTTGCCCGGAAGGTCAATGTACCGTCTGTATTCTTTGTCCA
The DNA here is from genome assembly GCA_900539185.1 of uncultured Clostridium sp. Lineage (GTDB taxonomy): Bacteria > Bacillota > Clostridia > Lachnospirales > Lachnospiraceae > CAG-632. The sequence continues at coordinate 97,731 of UQBG01000004.1, read as the reverse complement.
TGTACCGTTTGCACCCTCAATAATCTTATAGTCCGGCAACCACTGTGCATATATGGTCGTATTATTTTTAAATACCGTATCTACCGTAACCCTTGTTCCTCCTGTTACTTCTGTATACCAACCATTAAATTTATATCCACTCCGGCTCGGATCCTTTGGCAGACTGCTAATCTTACCATCCTCATCTGTCGTCATAGCGGTTGTCGTTCCACTTCCATCACACGCATCAAACGTAAGCTTATAATTACCACGAACAATTTGAACCTTAATCTTTCCTATATTGGTTGTACCACCGTTTCCATCATCAAATTTTGCCCCTGCATAATTGTCTCTGCCGGTAAAGGTGTATGTCAGCTCAATTGTTTTATCCAGTGGCAGAGTCTTCAGATATGCAACTATATCATCGTAAATTACATTCGTAAGGCCTGCCTCCTCAATGGTATATGTCACAGTACCGGTACTCGTTTCTGTCACCTGAGAGCCTGACGGTCCAAACACTCCGATGATGTATGGTTCATCAAATGTTCCAGTATCCTTTGAAACCTTCTGTATGGCAACGGTCGCATTCGTGACGGTTTTGCATGGAGTTATCACTCCTGTGAGACTATTTGGGGATGGCTGCGTCAAACTGTACTTATAGGCATCCCTGCCACATAACTGGAATGTTCCGGCCACAGAAACAGCTTTATTCTGCCCTACATTCTTATTATCAAATGCCGCTGTCACTCCGCTCACATCCAACCCCACACTATCGCCACCTGCCACACCGGAAACCGTAGCTGCGGAGGCATCGATCTGTGCTATGGTTGTTGCATCGTATTCTTTAGTCTGCACTGCTATGCCTGAAACTGTCACAGGCGTTCGTGCCATATCACTAAACACTACCGGTGTATCTCCATACTTCTGAATCTGTGTATCATCGGCTCCGGTTTCTATCACGTTATCACTATGTGTGATAGTGTCACCCCTAAGCACCGTATTTCCGGCACAGCCTGTGTTAAAGATTGCGGTTCCACCGTTAATGGCAACTGTACCGCTATTCACTAATGGAGTCGGATACTGCGAATACTCATCTGCCGTGAATACACAAGGTGTATATGCTCCCCAGTCCCATGACACCTCTAACCTGCCGGCATTCATAGTAATGTCACTACTGCACCAAATGGCTGAATCGGTATACAGACTGCCATCGTATTGGGACTTCTGTACCGGCTCACATACCGTCAATATACCCCCATCGATCGTTAATCTTTTCGAATTAATCCGCTGAGCTTCTACCGTACCGCCGGTTATCCGGAAGCTATTTGCGCCGTAAACAGAACCTGTCTTGACTGTGCCACTGCTCACAGAAAATACTCCATACTGATCACTCCAGTTATTTTGATACATATAGATACCGCCACTGGAAGCATCCAGGGTTCCTCCGGTAATCTCAATATTTCCGGTATTCGACGCACTGCTGTTATTCTCCCTTGTTACAGAGAGACTATGCCCAATGTTGTCACCGGTATACTTTGCAGTAATCTGCCCGCCGGTCTGCTGCAAGCATCCACCGGATACCACAATTGCCTGAGTAGCAGTCGCTAAAAGCTGAGCATTATCCAAAACCATCAATTTTCCCAATAAAATATTAACACCATATGCCAGCCCTTCTCCATCCATAGATGGAACGCATTTTGCTACAAGCTTAGCCGCGCCGGATACGCTGACATTTCCTTTATACACATCTACGCCACGCGAGAACGACTTTCGTATCTCGGTATCTCCTGTATCAAAGGACTCTCCCCCGATGGCTGTCAGGGTTCCGCCTTTTACAAACAGGCTGTTTCCCTCTACCATTTCAACACCATGAGAAAATGCACAGTCAGCAGAATATGCCGTACCACCCACCGCAGTAACACTTCCACTTTCAACGCTAAAATCCCCTTTTGCCAAAATCGCCGTAGAATACGTCCATGCATTGCCGGTATTCTCATGCGTACCGGAAGTCACAGACAGTGTACCCGTACCACTACTCTCACCTTTAATGATCAGTGCTCCTTGTGCATCAATACCACAAACATAGATATCCTTACTATATCCTCCACTAGTGGCTACTGTAGTGCCGCCACCTGTAATCTGGTTATCGGTACCATCAGCAAGAACAATGGTTGTCCCGGCCGGCAGCTTTAACGCAGTCGTTGCTGTCGTAGTAAACTCGATTCCCTTCAGAGTAAGTGTTTTGGTGGTACTATCCCAAGTAGAATCCTCCGAGCCGGTTTTCGCTGCATTAAGCAAAGCCAATGCAGTCACTTCATCCGTTGTAAAATCCGCAGTCGCTGCTGCCTGTGTTCCGGGTGCGGCAAACACCGAAACCGGTACCATTGACACCACCATGCACAGGGCAAGCATGACTGTCAACAGCTTTGTTTTTAATGTTGTTTTCATAGATCTCCCCTCCTGAATAATTATAGATTTGCGATGTAATCGAATGCTACAATAGGTACCATTACATTTATAGTGATTATAGCATTGACCAACCGGCTATTTCAACAAGTTTCCAAAAGTGTCAATTGACACTTTGGAAACTTAAATCACAAAACCTAATCATAAAAATAAGCTCCTTAGAGTCCAATATCTCAAAAGAGCTTACCCATTATAAATTTCTCTTCTATGTCCGACACTCAATGCAAGTATAAGCAATTTCTGATCTGCGTATATTTATCTAGCTTACGAAATTCTCTATCAAATCCGGTTGTTGTTTCCACCTGATTAAGGGCGAACCATTTTACCCGCGTGTCCGCAAAAATATTATACTTACCACCAGTACGACACTTTCTACGGCCGGCATTACTACCCATAAACTATTCGCCCCAAACAAAACTGGGAAGCTCAAAATAGCCACACTGCTTAAGATAATATTTCGAAGCAGCGAGATGCACAGGGATCTCTTTACATGCAAGACAGACTGTAAATAATAGGAAGTCAGAAGGTTGATCCCCATTGGCAGAAATGCTATAAAATACAAACGGATTCCCCTACGCGCAATGCTTCTCATTTCTTCATCCAGATTTGTAAATACAGAACCGACGCCCTCCGGGAACAGGATTCCACTCATAGAAAAGATGACACCCATCAGGATGGTCGTCACCAGTGCCATACTCCGGATCTTCTTTATCCGTTCCCATTTTCCGGCACCGTAATTTGCTGCAATCGCCGGCTGAATCGACTGTCCGACACCGGTAAACAGCGAATTGAACAATATCACACAGTTTGAGATCACACTGTATACCGACAGTGCAGCATCCCCACAGTACTTCAGAATCTGTATATTAAACAACAGGACAATAAACCCATTTGCAAATTCATTGAAAAAGCTTGGGATTCCATTTCCTATGATCCGCCCCACGCTGGATATCACATGCTTCGGCCGGATAAACCGCAACCGATTCCCACGGCTGAGGAAATGTGATCCCCCGACCAGCACCTGAATAACCATACCGATCACGGATGCAAGTGCAGCTCCGCCGATCCCCATCTGCATTGGGAACACAAAAATGATATCCAGTACAATATTTATGATTCCACCCAGTATAACACCAAACATCGCCCGATTCGGATCTCCGTCCGCTCTTACAAAGATGGCAACATAGTTTGAAAATACCGCCACCGGAAGGAACAGATTGATATACTTCATATAAGCCATCGCATATGGATACAGGGTATCATTCGCTCCCATCACCCGGAGCAGTGCGGAACTGCCAAAACCGTACCCCGCCCAAAGCAAGAGTGTCACCACCGCCAGAGCGGCAAATGATAATGTAAAGAAGCGGTTTGCCTTTTCCTCCTCTCCGCTTCCCCTGCAAACATTTAACTGAACCGAACCGCCTACACCAAACAGGATACCGGTTGACATCAGGATGCATAAAAGCGGTGTCGTAATACTCAGTGCTGCCAGTGCATCCGGCCCGACTCCCTTTCCGATCACGATCGCATCCGTCAGCGTGTAAATGGACATTACCATAGCACTTCCAAGCGACGGAATCAAAAAGCGTAAATATAGTTTCTTCAGATTATCCTTTAATAAATCCATGTACTTCCTCCAACAAAAAGAGCCAGATAAGAAATTCATCTTATCTGGCTCATGATTCTCATGTCCATCCGGGAATCTCAGACAGTCTGAGACACCTTGCAAGGCACATCCCCTGTGCCGTCCGACTTTTGCCATTATAACAGATATAAAGGATATGTCAATCACTCTTTTACTTTTCTGTAGACAGTTACTTTTTTGCATGTTACACTACTTTTAGATACTTATACTGTATCAAATGCCTTAAAAGGAGGATGCACCATGTTAACAAAGGAAGAACTGCCGGAATGTCCGGTTGCAACCACTGTCCAGTTGATCGGAAGCAAGTGGAAGCTATTAATTATCAGAAATCTTCTGGATCGCCCATGGCGGTTTAATGAACTTAAAAAAAGTCTGGAGGGCATCAGCCAGAAGGTCCTGACTGACAGCCTCCGTTCTATGGAAGAGGACGGCCTCATTACACGAACCGTTTATCCGGAGGTTCCTCCCCGCGTAGAATATGCATTAAGCGACATCGGAGAGTCCATGCGTCCGATCCTCACCGCTATGCAGATATGGGGAGAAAACTATAAATCCACACTGGACTAGGGTGCTCCTACTTTTCTTCGGAATGTACAGGAGATGCTATTCTCTGTTTTTCAGAACCTCCGTCGGTGCTATCCGCTTTATCTTTGCAGTCAGAACCATACTCAGAATCAGATAAATGAGCATAATGCCAAGGAAAATACCAAGATAGAGATACCATCCAAAGCTCAGATCCATCCCCATTGCCGTATTCGCAATAAAATATGGATAAAGCGAATCCGATAACAGCTTTGTGACAGGGATTTCGACTGCCGCACCTACGGCAACAACCCAGAAGGTTCCGTTTAGATATACCTTCCGTATCTCCCGCATCCGGTAACCAAAGATCTTGACAAGGGAGATTCCGAAGGTCGCTCTGTCGAGCATTACACCCAGCATCAGATACATCACTACGATAAAGATGAAGATCGATACCACGATCAGTATGATTATCAGTGACATCATTTGATCTACAAAGATTCCCGATGCATATTCGATATCCTTTCTGGTCGTTACCGAATACAGCTTCCCATTTTCTATGGAAAGCTCTTTCATCGAAAGAAGCATATTGTAGGAGTCTTCTGATTCTCCGAATAATTCCCGCATCTCCTCAATATCCATATAGGCAGTCAGACCGACCGAATACGGCACGATCTCGGATACAGTAAATGCATACTGTCTATCCTCCGCTATATCTGTCAGTATCATGCTGTCACCGACCTTAAGCCGATACTTCTCTGCTGTCGAGGATGCAATCACCAGCTCCCGTTTGTTTCCGGATGTCTGAAACGGATAATACGAGTTATCATCATCGATTCCTATGATGTTAATGTCCAGAGAATAGTCCAGATAGTTCATCGACAGATTCTTGATATAACAGCCCTCTGCCTCCTTCGGAACGGTTTCCGTCGGGTACTTCAGAATATACATATATTCATAATTGATATCCTCTTTATTTTGTTTTCGCACATGGTCACAAAGTACATAGCAGTCAAGTCCTATCATAAAAATAATCAGCGACAGCATAATTCCCATTATAATAGTAACCACACTTCTCTTTTCCCTGAGCAACTGCTGCTTTGCAAAGACACGCAGGAAGTTTCCGTCCCGCTTCCCTTTTTTCGTAAACGACGTTGCCTTGGTCAAATGCTCCTGCTCATTTTTGATCAAAGACAGTGCCTGTTTATTTAACTTCTTTCGAATGGTCAGGTAATTCACAAGTGCAGACAGCACCGGTGGCACAACAACGCAATATACGATAAGATATAGCGGATATACCTTTTCCATCTGCGGCAGACTATAATACAGATAGCTGTCCTGCATCTGAAAGTCTACTCCTATCGGACTAAATCCGATCCCCATTCCCAAAAGTCCGGCGAGAAAGGTTGTGACCGTAGGAAGCAGAATATAATGTACAATCAGAGTTTTCCGCTTTACACCCATTGCGTAAAGCGTCCCTATCACACTGCTTTCCTCCTGAATCTGATGCACAATAAACACCGAGATCACATATGCGAACAGTATGACCAGAATCGCTCCGGCTACCATGCACACCGTTTTCTTCAAAACAACATCACTCGCTGCATCACTTGCAATCCGGGGATTATCCTTATTTTCATAGAAGTTTTCCAGATTTGAAAGCTCAACTGTATAGTTATCATCCAGAAATGTTCTTACCTTCTCATCAAATTCTGCAACACCATCCTCATATTTTTCAGCTTCTGTATCCAGAGTATGGACTCCCTCTCCATACCCGTCCGTAATCTCAACCAGACCGGCGTATGGGGTTTGACGCAATGGTTCAAAGTAAGACCGGCTCTGTGCAACCGCCGTATCCAGCTCACGGATTCCTCCGCATAGCTGATCCGTTCCGTCTAACAGCTTTGTCAGGCCATCCTCGAACTCCAGTTTATCCTGATATAATCCATCTACATACTCGATCAGATACGGATCTCCCGACTGTCTGTAATCAAGCTTTAGCTTCTGTAAGTCTGCCTTTAGATCCGCCGCCTCTTTTCCTGCCTTCAGCTTGTAAGCATATGTATAGGATTCCCCCGATGTCGCCGAAGACTGTAGCAGTGTATCATACCTGTCATCCGTAACAAACACAATCCCAAAATGCTCAGGATCCGCAGTCATATCGGAAAACTCCTTTACGGTAAGATTATAGTCCGGCACACAGCCGATTCCCGTTACCGTAAACTCCGTATCCGCATATACGATTTTATCCGAAACATGAATGTCATTTCTCTCGGCAAACAGGTTCATCACTACAATATCGGTATCGTTCACCGGTTCTGTTCCTTCATTCAGTTTCAGAAGATCCACTTCTTTTCTCAAGCGGAAGATCCGAAGTGTCGTATCCCCTTCTACCAGATCCATGCTATATAACTTCTCAATCTGCCCGTATTCATCGGAAAGCTCTTTTAACTGTTTATCTGTCAGTGGAATAAATGTTGTAAACTGTCCGTCCTGTAGATTGCACTCCTGATTATACTTATAGCTGCCGCGGATCGTGGTTTCTGCCATTCCCGCGATACTTACCACCAGATACATCCCCAGAATGATCATAATCATCAGTGCCACATATCTTCCCCAGTGTGTCCGCAGCTCCCGTAAATATCTTTTATTTAACTCTTTCATCCTCGTTCCCTTTCCTCTTTCATTTACAGATCTTCTAATTCCGAAGCGGAGATCCGCACTGCATTCTCATAGTTTTCACGGATGATTCCATCCTTCATGAAAATAACCTGATGTACCATATTTTTAATGGCATTATTATGGGTTACGATCAGGATCGTTGTACCATATCTCTGATTGACCTTCTCAAGAAGCATCAGAATATCTCTGGAGGTCTTCGAGTCAAGCGCGCCGGTTGGCTCATCACACAGCAGCAGCTTCGGATTCTTTACTAACGCCCTTGCGATCGCACACCGCTGCTGCTGCCCTCCCGATAACTGGGAAGGGAATTTATCCTGATGCTCCGTAAGTCCCAGCACCTCCAGCAGTTCATCGATATCCATCGGCTGATCGGTCAGATATCTGCATACACAGATATTTTCCCGCACCGTCAGATTCGGAACCAAATTATAAAACTGAAAGATAAAGCCCAGACTATCCCGCCTGTATTCCGAAAGGTCTCCACTCTTCAAGCCCACAATTTCTTTATCTTCAATCTTGATCGAGCCGGAATCTACCATATCCAGCCCTCCGATGCAATTCAACAGCGTCGACTTCCCGGAACCGCTCGTTCCCTGTATCACGCACATCTTTCCTTTTTCAACAGAAAGACTGATTCCCTTTAATACCTGAATGTAGCTTCCTCCTTCACCATAGCTTTTCTTTATATCCTTTACTTCAAGATACATATTGGCACCTCCGATTCTTTCTCTTCGTCTCTGATTTTCATAATATGAGCCATTGCTCATGTTTCATGTTATAGTATTCTTTTGCTCTTGTCAATAAAAACATGAGCAATCGCTCATGTAATTGATTTTTTAGTACAACTATGCTATGTTGAATATCAGAAAATGATTGTAGTTTACACAGAAAAAGAGGGTACCCACTATGGCCACAAGAGTTCCAACACAGAAAAGAAGCATAGAAAAAAAGCAGCGGATCAAGGATGCTGCTCTGAAGCTTATGTCTGAAAAAGGATATTTTGCAACCAGCTCCAATGAGATTGCCAGAGAAGCCGGTGTCTCGATCGGCACCTTTTATTCCTACTTCAAGGATAAAAAAGAGCTCTATGCAGAATTAGTCGATGATATTTATACTGCCGTACTGACACCGATTAATTTAAATGAATTACCGGATGATCTGAGTATCGAAGAAACGGTTCAGCTTTATGTTACCGCTGTATTCCGGGGACACGAATATCAGACTGCTTTTCAGAGAGAAATCTCCTCTCTCTCCGAGCAGTCGGATGAATTCAGAGCGATCGAAATGGTTCATAAGTCCAATATCCTGCATGTATTTTCCGAAGCATTGAAGGCATATCGGGAGGAACTCAAGCCTCAGGATCTTGAAACCTCTACCTACATCATACTCACAACGGTCGAAGCAGTGATCCATGATACACTGTTTCACAATGGCGGCAAAAACAAGGAGGCTGTCATACGGGAGCTGACGGCTATGATTGTAAATTATCTGGTATAACTTTTTCTGTATTTTCTGTCCGGGGTGTGGTATTCTCATATGTGGTGCTTCACCATATAGATTTGTTTACGAAAGCTTCTGCTTATCGTTCTCCTATAGCATAGCTTTGTATTTATTCTTGTTATCCCAAGACATTCCGATCATAACACTTGGATTATGCACTACTACCAGCCGGTAAAGATCACTTTCCGTAAAATCCTTTCTCCAAGTCATTGTACGCTTTTTACCATTCTTCATTCTCATTACAATATGATATTCTGCCGTCGTCGATCCTGCCGTTCCCTGATAAAATTTTTTTCGATATATCCACTGTACCTGAGATAAATCAACAATTTTCATAAGTTGAAACCGAAAGAAGATAAAGCGCCTAGTAACCACTTCAGCCGGGGTATGCCAAATTGCGTTATATAGTAGTTCATTTGTATAAAGATCGATGTTCTCCAAATTCAAAAAACGTTTCTTCTGTATCAGTAAATACGCAATCGCAATTCCACTCGCAACGCAACCGCAGAATACCATTAACAGTGCAAAATCTACATAAGATGAATCTCTTATTATCAGCTTCAGTATAACCATTGCTGCCAGCAAGCCAAACATAACAATCAATTCAATCTTGACTGACTTCAACATGGATCCACAAAGCTTTTTCCACGCAGTTTCTCTCAATTTCTCCCTTGTTCCCGTCGGTGTTTCTCCGTAGTAAGTCCGCAGCTCATGCATCATTTGATTCATAATCTTATTATTATACTTTCCTTCATACAGCACTTTCTTTCCATAGAGACATTCTATGAAAAACTGCTGTGCAGAAATCGGGTCTGTCTCATACGATTGTGAATATTTCTCACGGCATTGCTCATATTCTTTCTTTGTAAGTTCCACATACCTACAGATTGCAATCGGCTTGGTTATCAATATCATATAAGCATAATAATAAGTATTCTCCAGCTCTTTCTTCTCTCCGTACCCACATTCTGCAGGATATGACATGATGTATTGTTCAAACATATCCATAATGTTCCTCCTCCGGCTATCCCTTTTACCATATTTCACCTTATCGTATCACGAAATATCTGTTTCTACAATGTTACATAGCCAGATTCTTTAGTTATACAGATATAGGAAAGTTCAGTGCCCAGGTCTGAATCTAGGTTCCAAAGGTTTTAAAATGTTAACATTTTTGCGATTTTTCCCACAACAAAAAACTCCAAAATAAATGCAATCAGTACCATGAGCGTAGCCATAACAACTTTTTCTGTATTTTCTGTCCGGGGTGTGGTATTCTCATATGTGGTGCTTCACCATATAGATTCGTTTACGAAGGAGAGTTTTATGAAACGTATAGGCTTTGATAATGATAAATACCTGTCCATGCAGTCTGCCCATATCCGGGAACGGATTGCCCAGTTCGGCGACAAGCTGTATCTGGAGTTTGGAGGAAAGCTATTTGATGACTACCATGCATCCCGTGTACTTCCGGGCTTCGCTCCGGACAGTAAGCTGCAGATGCTGCTTCAGCTTGCCGATCAGGCTGAGATGATCATATCGATCAATGCTGCCGATATCGAACGCAATAAGATCCGCCATGATCTGGGCATCACCTACGATCAGGATGTCATCCGTCTGATTGATGTCTATAAGAAAAAGGGACTGTACGTCAGCAGCGTGGTCATCACCCGCTACGCCGGACAGCCATCGGCTGACCTGTTCCAGAAGAAGCTGGAGGCGATCGGCATCCATGTCTATCATCACTATTCGATCGAGGGCTACCCGAATAATATCGACCGGATCGTCAGCGATGAGGGGTATGGAAAAAATGATTATATAAAAACCACCCGTCCACTGGTGATCGTGACCGCACCGGGTCCCGGAAGTGGAAAAATGGCTACCTGTCTGTCACAGCTCTACCATGAGAACAAGAATGGTGTCAAGGCAGGCTATGCGAAGTTTGAAACCTTCCCGATCTGGAATATTCCGTTGAAGCATCCGGTAAATCTGGCATATGAAGCTGCGACCGCAGATCTGAATGATGTCAATATGATCGATCCGTTTCATTTGGAAGCCTATGGGGAAACTACCGTTAACTATAATCGTGACATCGAGATTTATCCGGTACTTGCCGCGATGTTTGAGGGAATCTATGGACATTGTCCGTATAAGTCACCAACCGATATGGGTGTGAACATGGCAGGAAACTGTATCGTCGATGATGAAGTCTGCAAGGAGGCCTCCCGTCAGGAGATCATCCGCAGATACTATCAGTCTCTGAATCGATTTGTGAAAGATGAAGCTACAAAGGAAGAAGTCTATAAGCAGGAACTGATCATGAAACAGGCAAAGATTACTGTAAATGATCGTACCGTTGTTCCGATTGCCAATGATCTGGCGAAGACGGATGGTGCTGCTGCCGCCGCTCTAGAGCTTCCGGACGGAACCATCGTTACCGGTTCCACCTCCGATCTCTTAGGCCCGGCTTCTGCTGTGTTACTGAATGCGATCAAGGTACTCGGTCATATCGATAAACATACACATCTGATTTCCCGTACCTTTATCGAGCCGATCCAACAGTTAAAGACCGGATACCTCGGAAGCCGCAATCCACGCCTTCATACAGATGAAGTGCTGATCGCGCTTTCCATGTGTGCGGTATCCGATCCAAATGCGAAGCTTGCCCTGGAACAGCTTCCGAAGCTATCCGGCTGTCAGCTTCATGTATCTGCGATTCTCTCTGCCGTTGATATCAATACCTTTAAGAAATTAGGTATCGAGCTGACCAACGAGGCTGTCTACGAGAGTATCGCAACGAATTAATTATTTTAATATTGCATAGTCCTCGTTGGAAACCGGCTCACACCACTCGTTGGAGCCTTCCTCTCCCGGCACCTCAACTGCCAGATGAGAAAACCAGCTATCCGGTGCTGCACCATGCCAGTGCTTTACCTCTGCCGGTATATTGATACAGTCGCCCGGCTTCATCTTTACGGCCGGTTTTCCTTCCTCCTGATAGTATCCTCTTCCGGCTACACACACCAGAATCTGCCCACCGCCACTCTTTGCATGATGAATATGCCAGTTATTCCGACAGCCCGGCTCAAAGGTAACATTGAAGATACCTACCTGACTGGTCGATACCGGTGCCAGATAGCTCTGACCTACAAAGTACTGTGCAAATGCATCATTTGGCTGTCCGATCGGGAATACCATCTGCTTTGCATGTGCTCGCATCGCTTCATCTTCATACGGAAGATCGCCTTCCTTTACCGCCCATACTTCCTTTGCCAGATTGAATACTGCCCATGCCTTTGGCCAGCCCGCATAGAAGCCTACATGTGTGATCACTGCTGCGATCTCCTTCTGCGATACCCCATGATCCTTTGCATTCTGAAGATGAAACTTCAAAGAGGAATCGGTAATTCCCTGTGCCATAAGTGCGACAACTGTGATAATACTTCTGGTCTTTACATCGATGTCTTCATTGTTCCAGTTCTCCCCAAAAAGAACATCATCATTAAAATGTGCAAATTCCGGTGCGAATTCTCCCAGTGCATTTCTGCCTGCTGTCTGTACAATCTTACCCATAACTCTTCGTCCTCCTTACAAGGTCTTTACCCAGTTCTCTACGTCCTGCTTATTTGCATGATTTAACAGCTTACCGGCTACGATCTCTGCCTTTGGTGCGGACGGCTGCAGTTCCTTCACGGTATTGCCGAATCCACTTCCACCGGATGTCGCAAATAAAACGATCTTCTTTCCGGAGAAGTCATAGGTCTCTAAAAATGTATTAATAATCGTCGGTGCCACATACCACCAGATCGGGAATCCGATCAGGATCTCGTCATAGTCCTGAATCTGCGGATCAGCCCCCGTAATCTCCGGACGGATCTTCTTATCACTCATTTCCACACTGCTTCTGGACTTCTTATCCATCCAGTTCAGATCCGCCGTCGTATAGGCTACCTTCGGCGTGATCTCATACAGATCGGCACCTGCTGCCTCAGCTACCATTCCTGCTACCTTTTTTGTTATACCGCTTGCGCTAAAATATGCGACTAATTTCTTTCCCATGATTTTGAACCTCCTGTAATCTGTTTCTTTTTTATTCTACACATTTATTATAATCACTTTTATTTCATTATGTCTAATGCCTATATTGAATCATGCATTATGCCTTAAAGGCATTAACTTCATCGATAAAACACTCCACTGCCTGTGCATAAGGAATATTTCTTCTCCATGCAATCACGGTATTCGACTTAATCTCCGGATATAATGGCTTCTGGATCAACAGATCGGTTCTCCAGTATCTGGGTGCCCCCTCGATGGAAACCGGATAGCCCAGCCCCTGCATGGCCATAATCCCCGCATTGGTTCCGAGATTGCTGGTGAATGCTACCTTTACCTGTTCAAACTCCTTGCCAAACCAACTGACCAGTTCACTCTGAACCCCCTGCCGCTCCGGTAAAATCAACGGGAGCTTTAACAGGTCTTCTTTGGTCAGATACTCCTTCTCTGCCAGCGGATCATCCGGCCGCATGCCGACAACCCACTGATCACTATCCTGTATCCGTATATATTCCAGTCCCTCTGTTCGAACCGGCTCCATGAAGAGTCCGATATCGACTAGCCCCTGATTCATCATCTCATAAATGGTATCGGCCGTACCTGTATGAAGGGCGATCTGTACCATTGGATACTTTTCCCGATAACTTTTGCAGATCTCTGCCAGTGTCTCTACCGCTGCGAATTCTCCGCAGCCGATCGTAACGGTTCCCTCGACAACCGTGCTTCCCTCCTTGACCTCATTGATGATCCGATGCTCCAGATCCAGAATCTCGAGTGCCCGCCGTTTTAACAAAAGCCCCTGATCCGTCAGTGTAATCCCATGCCCTCTCCGATCTAACAGCGGTGTTCCCAGTTCCTCTTCGAGTGCTGCCATCTGACGGGAAAGCGTTGGCTGTGTAATATGTAACTGTTCAGCGGCTTTCGTAAAGCTCTGCTCGCGTGCGACTGTCAGGAAATATCGTAATACTCTCAGATCCATTTCCGGTTCTCCTTCCATCCTTTTTCCGATAACTTTCTATCATGATTTTATCAATACCGGGATATTACTTCAAGGTTATTTAAAAACAGAAAGGCGGCTGTTCTCAAGGAAATCAACCGCCTGAATAAAACCTTAGATCTATTAGAATATAAGTGCTGGTACCAAAAGCGTTATAACCGTGGACATGAACACTTTTCTCCGGCTTAGGAATACTTCCACTGCTCGGTTTCCAGCTGTGTCTCCACCATATGTCTGTAGATACCGTTCTGCTGCTTCAGCTCCTGCGGAGTACCCTGTTCTGCTACGACACCGTCCTTCAGAACTACGATCCGGTCTACACCATCGACGGTTCTCATTCGATGTGCGATAATTAAAACCGTCTTATCCTGAATCAGCTTTGAAATCGACTCCTGAATGACGGACTCATTATCCACATCCAGAGATGCTGTCGCTTCATCCATCAGTATGATTGGAGCATCCTTTAAAAATGCTCTGGCAATGGAGATTCTCTGGCGTTCTCCACCGGACAGCTCCGAACCGTTTTCTCCGATCAACGTATTCCACTTCTCCGGTAACCGTTCGATGAAATCTGTACAGTTTGCCAGTCTGGCTGCTTCCATGACCTCCTCATCCGTTGCATCCTTCTTACCGATCCGGATATTCTCCATAACCGTATTGTTGAACAGGGTTACATCCTGGAACACGATCGAATATAAGGATAAGAGTCTCTCCGGATCAATCTCGGATACATTCATGCCACCGACTGTAATCGCTCCCTGATTGCAGTCCCAGAATCGGGCCGCCAGTCTGGAAACCGTCGTCTTTCCACCACCGGATGGTCCGATTAGTGCTGTTACACAGCCCTGCTTTGCAGTAAAAGTTACATCTGACAATACTTCTTCTCCACTCTCGTAAGAGAACCCGACATGATCAAATACGATATCATATCTCTGATTTGTCAGCGTCTCGCTTCCACTCTGCTCCTCATGTGACAGAATCTCGTCCATCCGTTCACAGGTCGTATCCAGACTGATGATCGCTGACAGATTCTGCAATGCGATCTGAAGCGGCTCGTACATTCTGGTCACTACCAACAGGAATACAAAGAATGTAAGGATATTAATATCCCCCTTGATCAACAGCATACTTCCGACCAAAGCAACCGTTCCGATTCCCAGCTTCAAAATCATCTGTGCGGAACATACATAGGCTGCATTTCGGAACTCCAGAACGATCGCATTCTTTTCCACATCTTTAATCTTCCGGTTCAGCCCCTGCATATAGCTGTCTGTCATGTTGTTTGACCGCAGATCCCGAATCGTCTCCAAGCCTTCCTGAATACCATCCTGACATGCCAGCTTGTAAGTCAGTGTTTTCTTTTGTACACTCTTTAGTCCCTTTCTGGAAGTCAGTACAATCACAAATGCAATCGGCATTACCCAGATGGCTGCCAATGCCATTTTCCAGTTATAAAACAACAGTCCGATTACGATCAGGGTGGTTGACAGCATGGAACCGATCAATTCCGGGATCCAGTGAGAGCTGGCGGTTTCAATCAATGCACAGTCTGACATAATCGCATTGGTCAGATCTGACAAGTCCTTCTTTCCAAAGAAGGATAACGGAAGCCGTCTCAGCTTCTCTGCCAGTGCCCGTCGTCTGACACCACTTTCCACATAGGTTGAAAAGAAGGTTGCGCGATATTGGAAAAAGGTCGTCAATGCAATCAATATCAATACAACAACGATTCCCGCTATAAAGTATCCCAGCTTTTCCTTCGGAACCCGTCCTTCCAACAGCTCCGCCGATAACTGATACAACAGTCCAACCGGCAGCATCAGAACCAGATTCGCCAGTGTTACTGCTGCAAACGCCCAGATCATCTTCTTTGCGCCATTTTCCGATAATGCATACTTATGCTTCAGCTTCTCTATCACTTTTCAGCACCTGCCTTTCCTACCTGCCAGTTCACAGACTGGTTGTATTCCTTCCACATATGCGTATAGATGCCATCCTGTGCAAGCAATGCTCCATGCGTTCCGGACTCTGCTATCGTTCCGTCCTTCAGCACATAGATACAATCCACATTCGTGATCGTAGATAACCGATGGGCAATCATGATTACCGTCTTATCCTTTGACAGCTTTTCAAATGCCAACTGCACCAGCTTCTCATTATCCGGATCTGCAAATGCTGTGGCCTCATCCAGAATCAGGATCGGTGCATCCTTTAAGAATGCCCGTGCGATCGATAACCGCTGCATCTCACCGCCCGATACATAGGTCCCCTTCGAGCCGATCACCGTATTCACACCCTGCGGAAGCTTCTCGATGATATCACTGCACTGTGCATCTTTTAATGCCTTCATGACCGCTTCATCACTTGCATCCGGTCTTCCCATGCGGACATTTTCCAAGATACTTGTCTTCAACAGCTTACTATCCTGAAATACATAGGACACCCGGTTCATCAGTTCCTCTGTATCGATCTTTCTGACATCCACACCTCCGATCGTGATGCTTCCGCTCTTCACATCCCAGAATCTGGCGATCAGAGATGCCAGCGTCGTCTTTCCTCCACCGGACGGTCCTACCAGTGCGATATGCTCTCCGGCACGGATGTCCATGGAGATTCCGTCTATGGCATTTACCTTGTCTTCTTCATATGCAAAGGTCACATCCCGTAGCCGGATCGATGCATCCCGGATCGTTTCACCGTCCGATACATTCGGCAGTTCCTTCTGATCCAGAACTTCATCCATACGATTCAGAGCATCCTCTACCAGCATCTGCGACTCTCCCGCATAAGCCACCTTCATAAGGGTTGTGGTCAGCACCGACGTAATCAGGATGTAGAAGATCAGATTTAATACAAACGTATCCGTGACTGTGTTTCCACCCAGTATGTAGGCTGCAACGATCAACGCCGCAAAGACACCATTTGAAAATACAGTAAATCCGATCATTGGCACCATCATGGACGTTGTATAGCTTAATGTCCATTTCTCATACTCATCGATTGCATTCTTAAATCGCTTGAACGAGAAGATCGTCTGTCCGAAGGTCTTCAGTACCGGAACGCCCCGCACATACTCGACTGCTTCTGCAGACATCGTTTCCAGTGAATTCTGATACTCCTTCATATCCGCTGCCATCTTTGGTCCCATCATCATAGAACCCATGATCAGAAATGCCAGTGCTGCCGGGATCAGACTGATCAGACCCAGTCGCCAGTCAAACAAAGCCATCATAAGAAGCAGTCCCACCGGAGTGGCAACGGATATCACCTTATCCGGAAGGTTGTGTGCCAGAAATGTCTCCGTTGCTGCCGAAGAATCCATTACAACCTTTCGAATCTTACCGGTTCCTTCTGCTTCTACATATCCGAGCGGCAGTTTCATAATGTGCTCCATCATCTTTGTACGCATATTCGCCTGTACACGAAAGGCCGCCTTATGCGAACACATCAGAGCCCCGATATAAAAGAGCATTGCCAGCAGTGCAAATCCTACCGCCTGCCAGCCGTATGCCATAATATGTGTCGCCTTTGTGAAATCCGGACGTACTTCCAGGATCTCCCGGATGATACGCCAGATATCATAAAATGGAATCAACGCAATCCATGCGCTAATCGCTGCCAAAACACAGGAGATATAGGAAAAATACTTATGTTTTCCCGCTATTTCCATCAGTCTTGACATCGCGCTTTTCTTCTTTGTCTTCATGACAAATCCTCCTTTTACTCGTCTACCTTTAGTTAGCTTCCACTAACCTATAATTTATTTTTTAGCAGTACGCACCGTCTCCGGTTTTGTACTGCTAAATATCACTGGTTGTTATCTCCTATTATTTATAGAGTGACTATAATTCAAATTGATTCAAATCCCAAAAGTGCTCTCCATCCGGCAAAGTTGAATACCCTTACAGCCTTCATGTAGGCTGTTGCCTCTTCATACGTCTTATCATGTGTCAAGATCTCATATATATACTGCCAGCCGGTTCGGCAATGAACATGGATAAAGAAGTCTTCGATCTTCTGTCCGTTCTCCGCATACTGCCGGGCAAAGGTTCGATAATATTCCTCTTCGATGGCTGCCAGTTTATCAAAGTATGCTTCATACTCCGTACCGGCAGAATGACAAAAAATCAACTGAAACTCCTTCTTATACTGATAAATATACTTCAGTACAATATCGGTTCCTTCATTGCCTTCCTCGATCGCCTGCTCCACATTCTGATACTCTGCTGCCTTCCCGATACTTTGCAGATAAATCTCCATCAGACCATCTGCAGCTTCCTGCACGATCGCCCGAAAAAGACCTGCCTTGTCGCCAAACCTCGTATAAATGGAGTTCGTACTCACACCACTGGCAGCCGATATCCGCCGCATACTTGCATCCCGGAATCCGTATTGAAGGAATTCATCCTTCGCACTCTCCAGTAAAGACTCTGTTACACCTGCTGTTTCCCGTCTCATCGCATTCTCCTCGCTAAAAATAACATTGTTATTATAACACTGTTATTTTATATGTCAATATGTTTTTCTTTATCTTCTTATTTATTTTTTGCCCCAAACCTCTTCTGCAATTTCCCTGACCAGCTTTCGTTTTGCCCACTGCTCTTCCTTACTCCTCCTTTCCACCCTCATCCAATAATAGATGCTTTAGCTTCTGGGCTGCGACACTCATTGGCCGCTTAGTGTCATATACCATACATACATGTCGTTTGGGTATCTTATCCTTCAACATAATCTGAATAACCTCATGCTTCCGAAGAGCCTCTTTTGCCATCTCCTCCGGCAGGAAGCCCAGCCCCAGTCCACTCTTTACCAGAGGCAGGATCTGATCGGTCGTAGCTGCTTCTGTATCCGGCACCAGTTCCATCCCATGCAGAAGAAATAACTGTTCATAAAAGTAGTATGTCATCGTCTCCGTCCCCAGACATATAAACGGATACTCCTTTAATTCTTCAAATGAAAGCTCCTTCCCTTCCAGCCCGGCGAATTCCTTTCCACCGATTAAGACCTCCTGAAATTTCTGCAATAACACCTCTTTTAGCGGTGTATCCGAATTGGTCGGTGTTGTTACCACTGC
This sequence comes from uncultured Clostridium sp., assembly GCA_900539185.1. Taxonomy (GTDB): domain Bacteria; phylum Bacillota; class Clostridia; order Lachnospirales; family Lachnospiraceae; genus CAG-632. The sequence continues at coordinate 78,810 of UQBG01000004.1, read as the reverse complement.
AAAATCAATTTCACCATTTAGAACAGAATGAACTGCCTGAGGCGTAGAATGATTATAAATCTTGATCTTTACCCCCGGATAAGATGCATGAAACTTCTTTAACCGCCTCAACAAATATATATTCAATGCCGTCTCACTGGCACCGATAGAAACACACCCATGCTCCAGTCTCACACTTTCTGCCAGTTCTTCTTCTGCCTCCTGAATCTGCTTCATGGCTGCCGAAACCCGCATATACAGTCGTTCTCCCTCCGGTGTGAGACAAACTCCCCGATTCGTACGGATAAACAGCGGGCAATTCACCTCGGCCTCCAGACAGTTCATCGCCCGCGTAATATTGGGCTGGCTGTTGTCCAATGCGTGAGCTGCCTTTGTAAAATTTCCATACTTTGCTACATAATAAAATATCCTATAATACTCGAAGTTCACATTCATTATTCTGGTCTCCCCTTCTGGTATATCAAATAATTATTTCTGTCATATCAATGATATCTTTTACTTATTTCTAACATAAAACTATAATCATTTAAAGAAAAAAGTAATAAAGACAAGAATGAAATTTGAAATGGGGTGGTTGTATGTCATTCGTATTACCAAGAGAAGAGGCTGTAGAGAATATATTTTCCAGAATTCTCTCTTCGGATAAAGCCTGTGAGCGGCTCATGGAAGCCTTTTATGAACACCTGAACGAGGACAACCGATCTGCTGATCCGGATCCCCGTCACTTTGCCGAAGTTCTGCTTCACGCCTATAAAAACGGAGATGTCAGTGCCTTGCTTCTTGAGCTTTGTAACCGCAGTATGTTTGATATTCTTAAGGATGCTTATCTGATTCCAAAACGTTTTCACGGAAAATGTGGAGAGAATCCGGTTCTGCTCACAGATGCAGACGGAAATCTGCTAACGGATAAAACAGATGTCGTAACAAAGCATGAATATAAAAAATTCCGGGAAATGTACAATCAACATCATCCGGCTCCACGTTCAAAACTGTATTTAGCGGATGATTATGATCTTGTTCGATACTATACATCCGGGCTTACAATTTCTGAAAAAAAGGAAAACAGAGAACGAGGAATTCTTATTCTATATGCCCTGCCGGATACAAAGAAACTGAACCTCACAGAGGCACAGGCCTATGATGTCATCTGGTCAACCTACCATGAAATCCAGGAGGTCGCATATTCGGCAGTTGTATACTACGGTCAGGAAACCGGAACCCGATCCGGCAAATCCTTTGATGAACTCGGCGTTCTTCTACCGATCCATCAGTTTGAGACAAAAATGCTCCAGCACCTTAGTATTATAGATGGTCTGGTACTATCCTGTCGTGAAGAAATGATAAAAACAGCAGGCACTGATAGTCTGGATTTATAATAAAAAGAGGGTGATCTTATGAAACACACAGGTAGCAAACCCATAGTCAAAAAAAATCATATGGATATTCTCTGGCATGAATATACCACGAAATCAGATGCAACGCCTATCGCAGATGCAAGTCTGCCGGAAAAGGCATCGATCGTCGGACGAGTTGGCATCATGATGCTTTCCTGTGGAACCGGTGCCTGGCGCGTTCGAAGCTCCATGAATGAACTATCGGAGCTCATGAACATCACCTGTACTGCCGATATCGGACTTATGTCTATTAACTACACCTGCTTTGACGGTACCAACAACTTCAGTCAATCCCTATGTCTGACCAATACTGGGGTTAATACCTCGCAGCTTAATCGACTGGAACGATTTGTTTCCAAATTCTCTACTCGCGAGGTTCATCAAAGCTGTGAAGAGATTCACTCCACTCTGGATGCAATTGAACGCATCCACGGTCTGTACTCCCCTATCGCCTTAGCCATCGCCGCAGCATTGGCATGCGGTGCCTTTACATTTCTGCTCGGTGGTGGTCCGATCGAGATGCTATGTGCATTTGTAGGTGCCGGCATAGGAAACTATGTACGATGCAAGCTTTCCAAGCACCATTTTACATTATTTTTATGTATTATCTCTTCCGTATCTGCCGCATGTCTTTCTTATACTCTTTTATTAAAGCTGCTGGAGTTCCTGTTTTCTGTAAACCTACAGCATGAAGCCGGATACATCTGCTCTATGCTGTTCATTATTCCGGGCTTTCCGTTTATCACCAGTGGAATAGACTTTGCGAAGCTGGATATGCGTTCCGGAAGTGAACGACTGATGTATTCCCTGATCATTATAACGGGAGCTGCTATGACGGCCTGGCTGCTTGCCCTGATTCTCGGTCTTCAACCGATTCCGTTTCTTCCGTTAACCCTTCCTTTGTGGCAATGGATCCTGTTTCGACTGCTTGCCAGCTTCTGCGGGGTATTTGGCTTTTCCATTATGTTTAACAGCCCGGTCAAACTGGCTGCCGCTGCCGGCATTATCGGTGCGGTATCGAATACTCTCCGTCTGGAACTGATTGATCTTCTCAGCCTGCCGCCGGCAGTCGCCGCTTTTATCGGTGCATTTGTTGCCGGAATCCTTGCTTCTACCCTGAAAGGCATCTCCGGCTATCCGCGAATCTCCATCACAGTACCTTCCATCGTGATCATGGTACCCGGACTGTACCTGTATAAATGGTTTTACAACCTCGGAACCATGGATCTGTCGGCAGCCTCCTCTTGGCTCGCCTCTGCACTGCTGATTATTCTGGCACTGCCTTTAGGTCTTATATTTGCAAGAATCCTTACAGACAAAACCTTCCGATACTGTACCTGATTCTTTACCACCCACTGCCTATCTTATAACGCTGCCTTAATCGCTGCCATCAGTTCATCGTAGGTCTCATATGCCGGAAGCTCCGGATGATCTTTCTTGATCTGATCCGTACTCTTGAATAAGAAGCCGGCCTTGCTCGCCTGGATCATACCAAGATCGTTATGGCTGTCACCGCTGGCAATGGTCTGATACCCGATTGACTGAAGTGCCTTAACGGTCGTAAGCTTCGAATTCTCGATCCGCATCTTAAAGCCGGTAATCTCTCCATCCGGTGCAACCTCCAGTGAGTTGCAGAAGATAGTCGGCCAACCCAGCTTCTTCATCAGCGGGCCTGCAAACTGTGTAAATGTATCACTGATAATAATAACCTGTGTGATGCTTCTCAGCTCATCTAAGAATTCCTTCGCTCCCGGAATCGGATCAATCTTTGCGATCGTTTCCTGAATCTCCTTCAGGCCAAGACCATGCTCCTTTAGAATCCCGATTCTCCAGTTCATCAGCTTCTCATAATCCGGCTCGTCACGCGTCGTTCTCTTCAACTCCGGGATCCCACTGGCCTCTGCAAATGCGATCCAGATCTCCGGTACCAATACGCCTTCTAAGTCTAAGCACACAATATTCATGTCCATCTTTTTTTCCTCCACTGTTTAACTATATGCATCCAGTATAACGCACACAGACACTGTCCCGCAACCTTAAATTCCGAGACAGCATCTGCTTCCGCATGTTCTGCTTTCTATATACTTATTCGCGATTCTTTAGTACCTCGGTCGGTGCCATCTTGCGGATCTTTCGAACCAGAAGATGATTAATAATAAAATACAAAACGAGCACTACCGCAAAAATCGCCAGATACATCCAGAATGGGAAGGACTTATCGACACCACACGCCACATTCGGTACGAATGCCGGCTCGTAGATTGCATCCATAATCACCTTTCCCAGTGGAACGGAAATCAAGGCTCCCAGTGCAATCACATAGAAGTTTCCATCCAGATACATCTTCTTCAGCTCCTTATCCCGGTAACCGAATACCTTGATCAGCGAGATACTGAATGCCGACCGGTCTATCATAACCTTCATCATCAGGTACAGTACGATTGCAAAGATTACAACGGAAACTCCACCCAGCGTGACGATCATTCCCTGCATCTGCTTGACAAAGATTCCTGCTGCCTTCTCTACATCTGCCTTTGTAACCGTGGAATATAACCGTCCGGACGGGATCTTCAGGTCATGATCGGAAAATACTACATTATAGTAATCATCCGGTTCTCCGAAGAGCTCCAGTGCCTTATCATATGGCATAAATACCATGAAGCTCGGTGCATACTGTGTAATATCTGATATCTCGAACGAATACAGCTTATCCTCTTCTTCATCCTTCAGGGTAATTACATCACCTACGCCCAACCCATACTTATAGGAAATGGAAGAACTGATCACCACCCGGCTGGAGGTATCCTCCAGTTCTACACCAAAGAACGGATTGTCATCGGTGATACCCATAACCGTCACATCAAAGTTATATCCATAGATCTCCTTTTTCAGCGTCTTTGCATAGGCCTCATACCCTCCCTCCGGCGGATCCTCTGACGGATACTTGTATGTATACATGTACTCATACTTTGTATCTTCCGGATACTGTACCCGGACAGCATCGCAGTATACAAAGATCTGCAGTGCCATAATCGCGATTAAGAGACTGACAAACATTCCGAATACGACGGCAAATGCGGTTCTTCTCTCCCGCATGATCTGACGAAGTTTGAACAGCCGCAGGAACTTCATGTGCTTTAACGGAATATCCTTGCCTCGACTGGCGGTCTGTTCATTCTTGATCAATGTCAGTACCGGGCGGGATAACCGCTTGTTAATGACCAGACTGGTAACTGCCCAACAGATCAATGGCGGCAGCACAACACCGTAAATCACCAGATATGGCATAACGATCGGATTCAGATCCGGTAATGAATAATAATTATAGCAGTCCTGCATCTGTACCCGGACTCCAAGTGCACTATATCCGATCAGGGTTCCGATCACGCCGGATACTGCTGCTATACCGGTCGGCAACATAACATAATGCCGCATCAGATCCCGCTTCTTTACACCCAGTGCGTAAAGAGCCCCGATCACCGATGCCTCCTGATCGATGGAATGTACTACAAATACAGATAAGACATAGGATATCAGAACCAGAATAATGCCACCTGCGATCGTACCCACGCTCCGATACAGCTCCTGATCGCCGGACGCTGCCTGAATCCGGACATTATCACCTGCCTTGATAAAGGCTACCAGATTCCCCGCATCCGTATCAAAGATCTCATCCAGTATATCATCCGTATCATTCTTCAGCTCCTGAACGCCGTCCCGGACTTCATCGGCACCGTCTGCCGCCTCCTGTACCCCATCGGTATACTCATCTACTCCATCTGCGAATCTCCCAAGTTCCTTTAACTGAGAATGCAGCTCCTCCAGCCCGTCCTGAAGCTCCTTGGCTCCATCTAACAGATCCTGAATTCCATTCCTCAGATCGTCTTCTCTTCCCAATGTACGATCCCAATATTCCTGAAAATAGGAATCATTTACATCATCTGCAGAAAATTCCAGATTCTTTAATTCCTCCTTTAATTCCTCCTGTGTCATACTGTCATTTAACAGATATGCATAGTAGTATTCCTCTGACTTCGTACTTTTTCCTTCTTTTCGCATCTGTGCATAGACATCTGCTGTTACGAATGCCAGACCAAAGTGCTCACTGTCACACCCGGTATCGCCCAGAGACTTTAGCGGAGAATCATAGTCTGCCACACATCCGATTCCGGTCACGGTCAGCTCTCTTCCACCGATCTTGATCTCATCCCCCGGCTGGATCCCATTAATCTCTGCATATCTGCGTTCCAGAACGACTTCGTCCTCCGCCTCTGCCAAACGACCTTCTGCGATCATGATCCGGTTGATCTGATCTCTGTTTTGAAACAAACGCAGGGTTTTATCCGTATCTACCGTGTAGTCCAGAAAGAACTGTTTCTGCAGGGTAATGCCCTTTGCCTCCAACGACCGCCACTCTGCATCTGTCATAGGCACAAAGAGTGAAAATTCTCCATCCTCAACCTGCGACGCCTGATCCTCTCGCAGGGATCCGCGGATGATCGTTTCTGCTGCGGCGATCATACTGACAACCATATACATACTTAAGATGATCAGGAAGCCCAACGCCAGATATCGTGCTATATTTTTCTTTAAATCCCGTAGTATCCGCTTTTGTAGTACTTTCTGCATCTTATAAGTCCTCCAATTCTGCTGCCGGTATCTTCGTTTCATTCCGATAATTCCGCCGAATTAATCCATCCTTTAAGATAATTACCTGATCCACCATATCCTTAATCGCATTATTATGAGTAACGATCAGCATGGTTGTTCCATACTGTGCATTGATCTTCTCCAGTAACACCAGAATATCTCTGGATGTCTTCGAGTCCAATGCACCCGTCGGTTCATCACAAAGCAGAAGCTTCGGATTCTTAATTAATGCTCTGGCGATCGCACAACGTTGCTGTTGTCCACCGGATAACTGGGATGGAAACTTATTCTGATGCTCTGTAAGTCCCAGTATCTCCAGCAGTTCATCCATGTCTAACGGCTGCCCTGTCAGATACTCGCACACCTGTATATTCTCACGAACGGTCAGATTCGGAACCAAATTATAGAACTGGAAGATAAAGCCCAGATAATCCCGCCGATAGTCCGAAAGTGCTTCCGGCTTTAAGCCAACCATCTCTTTTCCATCTACCTGAATCGATCCGGAATCCACAGTATCCAGTCCGCCGATACAGTTTAGCAGGGTTGATTTGCCGGATCCACTGGTTCCCTGTATCACACACATATCTCCCTGATTCACACCTACCGATATCCCCTTTAGTACCTGGATATAGCTTCCTCCTTCTCCATAACTCTTCTTCACATCTGATACCTGAACATACATGATTCTCTTTCCTCCTGTTTTTCGCCAACATAACAGTGTTATGTTTTGTTATGTAATTTAGCTATGTCCAAATATTTGAACATAGCCTTTGATTTTTTATTCTTTACTTCTTCTGAAATAACGCACTCCAACCGGCCAGCAGATAGTCCAGTACCTGATCCATGTACTTCAATGCCGTTTCCTCATCCCGCTCATGAAGCAGAACGTGTACATAGGCATCCAGCTCTATATGAATCACCCAGTGTATGATATAATCATCCGGCGGCTGTATTCCCAACTGCTTTGCCTGTTCATCCGCCAGTGCCCGCTGTCCCTTCTCAAACAAATCGACGAATTCATCCAGACAGTTCTCGTATCGGGAGCCCTGACTGTTTGTCAAAAGCATCTGGCAGATATCATAATTCTTATATAGCACATGTAAGATCTGTTCTGTCGCATTATGATCATCGTGCATGTTATCCTCATCCGCCCCGGGAAGATTCTGCAGCATCATCAGTTCCTGTCGCACATGCTGTGCCGCCATCGTCCGGATCTGATCCAGTGTCGGCTGAACAATCGCCGCAAATAAATCCTCTTTGTCCTGAAAGAAAAAGTACAGTGCACCCGTTGTCACTCCTGCATTCTTACATATCGTCCGCAGAGAAGCCTTTTGATATCCTTTTTCCAAAAATTCCTCTCTGGCACATATAAGAAGACGCTCTTTTGTCTCGCGATCATTCTTCATACTGATACCTCATTTTATTTCTTCCTCGCAACATAACACCGTTATGTTACTATATCAAATCATTTCTGTCAAGGGAATTTTCCGAAAAAAATAACGGCTACCACACCCCCACATAAAAGGTGATAAACCGCTATCTCTCACTATCTTTTAGAATATAACAACCAACACCATCATTTCATAGCATCTGCTTCTGTTATCCGACGAATCACCTTACATGGATTCCCCACTGCCAGTGAATGCGGAGGAATATCTTTCGTCACTACACTACCTGCCCCGATCACACTACCTTCGCCTATAGTAACACCTCCGACCACCACGACATTACTGGCGATCCAACAGTTGGATTCAATCGTAATCGGCCGTCCATATTCGTCATCATATAGGGTTCCATCCGGCTTTCGCTTCATGTTCCGCTCTTGATACCGCAATGGATGCATCGGTGTCGCCAATGTACAGTTCGGTCCAAAAAATACATTATCTCCGATTCTGACCGGACAAGTATCCAGTACCGTAAAGTTAAAGTTTGCAAAAGAGTTCTTACCTATACTGGTAAATACTCCATAATCAAAGTAAATCGGTCCCTGCAGATAGGAACCCGTTCCGCAGTTTGGAAGCAATTCCTTCAGAATCCGCACCCGTTCCGCTTCTTCATCATCGTATAGCCGATTATAGTCCTGACTAAGTCGATGTGCCTTCATGCGCAACCGGCTCAGAACTTCATCCGTGGGGTCATAGAGTTTTCCCGCCAGCATCTTTTCCTGTTCTGTCATATCGTTTCGTCTCCTTTACCATATCTTGGATTTTATCACAGGGAACCCCTGTAATTATCATCTTTACAATGGGTTCCCTAATTTGTTTCAGATCATCTTTTTAATAATTCTCCGCATGCACCTCAAAGTAGCTCTGTGGATGATTGCATACCGGACATACCTCCGGTGCTTTTGTGCCGACTACGATATGTCCGCAGTTGCGGCACTCCCAGACCTTTACCTCACTCTTTTCAAATACCTGTGCGGTCTCAATATTCCTAAGCAGTGCACGATATCGTTCCTCATGGTGCTTCTCGATCTCACCTACCGCTCTGAATTTGGCTGCAAGCTCCGGAAATCCTTCTTCGTCTGCCGTCTTGGCAAATTCCTCGTACATATCGGTCCATTCATAGTTCTCACCTTCTGCGGCAGCCGCAAGATTCGCCTTTGTATCTCCGATGCCTGCCAATTCTTTGAACCACATCTTTGCATGCTCTTTTTCATTGTCAGCAGTCTTAAGGAATATTGCAGACATCTGCTCATATCCTTCCTTCTTTGCTACCGAAGCAAAATACGTGTATTTATTTCTTGCCTGTGATTCTCCCGCAAATGCCTCCTGCAAGTTTTTCTCCGTCTGTGTTCCTGCATACTTGTTTGTTTCCATTCCTTTTACCTCCATTTTCTTTCCTATCCTTCTGTTGCTCTGCATGCCGGGCAGATTCCCTTAAAAAAGATGTCATATCCTAAAAATTCCATTCCATGTGTATCACGAATCTTCGCTTTCAGATCCGGTAGCTGTTCCATGTCGACATCAAATATGTCTCCGCATTTCACACATTTGACATGGTAATGATCCTTCAATGTAAAATCGAAACGATCCGAACCATCCGTCACCTCTACCTTTCGTATGGCACCTTCCTCTACCAGAATCTTCAGATTCCTATACACAGTTCCTCTTCCTATCGTAGGATGCTCTTTCTTTATGAATTCATACACCTCGTCAGCAGTTAAATGTCGCTTTAATTCCTGCACTGTTTTAAGAACAAGATCTTTCTGAATGGTGTTTCTTCTTTCCATTTCTCCTCCTTATTAAGACTGATTCTTAATTAGGATTATATATTAATATTTTTGAAATGTCAACCGATTTATTTCTTTGGGATATCATCGAACAAATCCGCCCATAATCAGCCAGAGATATGACCATTCCCACAGGATATCCTGAAAGCTGTTTTCCATATATTCGTAGATATCGTCCTGAGCATATCCTGTCATTCTCGCTATCACAACGATATAATCCCGTACCGTATCATAGGACAGTGGTCGTGCATTGTTAGCATTATAACAACTAAACCACTTTAGAAAAATCCCCTGCCGTATAACGGCATATTCCATACAGATCCATTGAAACATCACGACCATAGCCTCAAGATCCAAATCCGGTATCAGCATATTGGTAAATATCTCCGATACAAGATACTTCCTAAAAAGCGGCTCATAGGCAGAAAGTTCTTTCTTGAACGCATCCATATGCATGTCTGTATTATTTTCAAGAATATCCTCTGCTAACCGGGAGACCTCCTCTATATAATCGGTGTACAAGCCCTCTTTTCTGTAATTATATGCAATATCCAGCCACAGTTCATTATTCTCCTTCAGACAGTCCTCTTCTGCGATTGTTATATCCTGTATGGCAAAATAGATCTCCCTCCGGTTATCAGGCCTATTATATTCGGCGATATCAGCCGGCGTAATTTCTTCTTTTTCGTACAGATCAAGCAATATATAAAATGCCATTAAAAGAGCGGAATGAATATCGTGCTCCCTGTTTCCCACAATATCCATCATAAGATTTCGGATCATATAATATATATCCCCACTGCTCTCTCTTAGATTCCGGAATGTAAGTTCATCGCTATTGTGTAAGAAATCAATCACTGCCGGGCAGCAGGACACCAGCGAAAGTTCTCTCCGATCGTCAAACTCGTGGATTTCCCGCGGAAATGTATGACAGGTCTCGGAAAGCATATCTTCTCCAAAGGTTGTCACAAGTCTGCACAATCCTTCCTTCAGATATGGACAATACCCCCGCTTATCCAGCTTTATGATTCCTTCCCTGCCATTTTTCCGGACACTTGCATCCAGTTTTTTTCCATCCAAAGAAGTCCCCTTCCACTTTGAAACGGTCTTCTCATCTACAGCGATTTTCCACTGCATACAGCAGGTCATACTGCATTGATCTGCAATGCAATGAAATTCATCATAAAAGTTTGGTTTTATATCCATAAATGTCCTCCATATGTTACATTTGATATTAATGACTCTTCCTTATAAAATCAAGAATAATCATTGAATAACCGATGATTCCGTGTTAGATTTTATACAATAAAACAAATGAGATGAGGTGTAAAAATGAAACGTAAAATTATAGCAGTTTTATGTATCAGTATGCTCAGCACAACCCTGAGTCTGACCGGATGTTCTTCTAAGGAGCAGGCAAAAGACTCCGTTCAAGATACACTCATTACAGAAACGGAAACAAATCAGAATGATACAACAACCACAACGGAAGCCGCTACCACAACTACCGAAGCGCCGGCAGATGAACAGCAGCCGACAAATGACATCATCGGCGACTGGGTACTCGACTGGGATATGACGGATGCAAATAATGAGACTCCATTAAACACAGAATTTGGATCCGGCATCCATATGGTTGACAGTACCCTCACATTTAATGATGACAGTAACTTCTCATGGTACCTGGGTATAGGAAATGGTGGAATCGGAACCTATGTAAATGAAAACGGAGAAATAACCGGAACCTATATCAGTGATATCGGTAATCTTCAGCATGATATCCATATGACCCTTTCAGATGGTGAGATCATTATGAATATACGGGGTGACAATTCATATTCCGTTTATTGGAAGAGAAATTAAGGCGTGCATCAGCACAGGTTATTCGGATGCTGAGAACCGGAAGTTCCAGACTGGAACAACTGTAGAACTTCTAATCCATCCGAACAACCCGTGCTATGCCGTCACTGAGAGAGGGATAAACTGTATGCAGCTTGTCATTGCAATTTAAAAGGCAAACGCAATCATATACAACGGCAACGTAATTATACCATCTTCATTCACACCTATATTGCCATCAATAAACTTATATCCGCACGAAATATTTCTATTATTCTTCAAAAGTGCTTTCAAAGAATTTGCCCGTGTATTTCCGCTTTTAACTTCGATCGGAATCACGACTCCATCCATTTGGATAATAATATCAATTTCTCTTCTTGTGGTCTCATTTTTATAGAAATATAACTGATAGCCTTTCTTATAAAGAGCATCTGCTATTGCACATTCATATATACCTCCCTTTGAATTTCCCGCTAATGTATTTTCTATAATATGTTGCTTTATCGAGAAATCTTTCATCGCCATCAGAAGGGATAAATCCGTTGTGTACGCTCTAAAAAAGTCATCTCTTGAATAATCATCCAAATCAAATCTAACATCTGTCACAAGCTTGCTTAAATGTACCATATCTGCACGAAGCAGCCATTCGATACTTGAATAATATTTTTGTGCTCTTCCGCCATACTCAACTTCTTTATACTGGAACTTATGATTCTCTTTATCCAGCAACTGCTTTGCAAGCGAAAGATAACATTTCTCGGCTTTTACCTTTTCTTCGGCAGTTGCATAGTGTGCTATATCATATTGATAGCCTTGCAAAAGACTCCGCTGAATCTTGTCGACCTCTCGGAAATCCCTTGTATCTATATATTTCTGTACCGCCTCCGGCATACCACCTATTGCAATATACTGCCGATAATAACTAAGCATCTGAGAATTAATTGCCTCAGGTATCACAGTCTTTGAATGCAGATAACTGCAAAGATTTCCTATCATATTCTCAGAAATCCCCATTCCCCAAAGAAATTCTTCGAAATCTATCCCATACATTCTCAGATAATCAACATATCCAATAGGATAGGAAGATGCACGTTTATAGTCAATTCCAAGAAGTGATCCTGATGTAATAACATCATACCGATTGTCTATGGCCCAAAACTTAAGGGATGTTATTGCTTCCTGACATTCCTGAATCTCATCCAGAAAAATCAAAGTTTTTCCGGGAATAATTTTCTTTTCCGGGAAACGGAAACGCATAGCCATCACCATATTGTCTACCGTAAGATCTCCGGCGAAAATATCCATTGCAGAAGGTATCTGCTTAAAGTTGATTTCAACAAGCTCCTCGTAGTGCTCTTCTGCAAAACGTTCTATTATATATGTTTTTCCCGTTTGTCTGGCTCCCTGAACAACAAGACATTTTTTATCCTTTGTATTAACCCAGTTTTCAATAAAAGCTGTAACCTTTCTTTTTAGCATAATACACCTCATATCAACATTTTGCATATTCAAAATGTACAATCAATCAACATTTTGTATTATTAAAATGTATGCCGTATCAACATTTTGTTATATTATACCACAAAATGAAAAAGATTACCAGATCTTCATTACATGCTGCATAATAAGACTTACTATCGTAATACCGCACCAGCAGGAAGCTCCCACGATCATTGGCTTTCCACCTGTTTTTATAAGCTGTATCACATTACTGTTTAGTCCGATCGCCGCCAAACAGCTAAACATCACACAACCGGCGGTATCCCAACACATTCATTTCTTAGAAGAACACTATCATACCACTCTTTTTCAATGAGGAGTTTATTTAACATTCCACTCTGGTCTTTCGGATTCTCTTTAGGAATACATATCCTACCAGACAGGCGATCATTTCCGTTATCGGAAATGCCCACCAGATCAGGGAGACACTGCTCTGACCATTCCTTACAAAGACGGAGAAGATTCCCGCCAGCGGCAATATGAGTACAAGTTGCCGGAGCAGGGAAATCACCAGCGATTCGAGTCCTCCATCCAATGCCTGATAGACACCCTGATATGCCACATTGATTCCCGCGAAAATAAAACTAATTGAAATAATCCTCATCGCTCCAATGAAATACACTCTGGACTGCCCTGCATTAAACAATGTTGCAAAGGCATCCGGGAATAATTCTGTAATCAGAATTCCCAAAATCATCAGTACCGCTGTATAGAGCAGTCCGTATCGGATTCCATCTTTTATCCGCTTTTTGCTTCCCATGCCGTATGCAAACGCTATGATTGGCGTGATTGCATCTCTCAGGCCGAACGCCAGAAATAATACAAACTGCTGCACCTTGTAGAACAATCCATATGCCGTCTGTGCCGCCGGGCTGAACTTCAGAATAAGATTCATAACATACACCATGATAGACATCAGTGCCTGTGCAATGATTGCAGGCAGACCAATGGAATAGATTTTCTTTATAATTTCACCACTTGGTTTTATGTACTTTCCTCCATGTTCAAACTCCCTATTCAGCTTCAGATGGAACATGAGTAATACTACTGCTGACACGATCTGACCAATTACCGTGGCATAAGCAGCACCCTCCACTCCCATTTCCGGAACAGGACCGAGCCCATAGATCATGATCGGATCCAGAATGATATTTATCACAGCTCCCACAATCTGTCCGATGGTAGAATAAAGGGAACGCCCAGTTGCCTGCAGCAGCTTTTCAAACAACGAAAAGAAGATGATTCCAAATGAGAGAATACAACATATTCTAAGATAATTTGTCCCCATCGAAATCACTTCCGGATCTACTGTCTGCGATGAAATGTATGCTTTCACTCCAAAAACACCAAAAAGCAGACATACCATATAAATAATCACACCTAAGAACAGACTGTTTCCGGCAACCTTTGCCGCCCGTTTATGATCCCCCTCTCCGAGTGTCCTCGCAAGAAGTGCATTGGTTCCCACACCGGTACCGATTCCAACTGCCACCATCAGCATCTGAACCGGAAATACCAGTGTAAGTGCATTCAGCGCAGCCTCGCTTCCCACTTTCATATTTCCGACAAAGGCACTGTCTACGATATTATAGACCGCCTGTAATGCCATAGATAGGATCATAGGTATTCCCATCTGCACCATGAGCTTATTTACCGGCATTTCCTTCATTTTATTGCTTTCTGCCATTTTAACTGAATCCTCCTTTTTTGCATAAAAAAACGAGTAGCAAAACTGGATTTACGCTAGTTTGCTACTCGTTCGTAAATTATTATATTTTTCGTTTTTTAAAAAGTCAAGCCCCAAAAAGCTGTTTCTATTTTCGTAACCTAATTATTATATTACTGATTATCCAGATTACAAATCTGAATTGCAGCACCATGCTCCATGACGGAGAATCCATGCTTCTCATAAAACGGTACGTTGTTTTTATCCTCCGGCATCCCCTCAATATACAGAAAATTCTTATATTTCTCTTTTATATATTCAATCATTTTGCCGGCAATTCCCTTTCCCTGATAATCCGGTCGTACAAGCACATAATGTATCTGCGCCAACATCTCAGTATCATCCAGCACTCTTGCAAGCCCAACCAGCGTTTCACCATCCCAAACAGTAAGTACTGTCGATGAATGCATAAGCGCCTTATACAACCGTTCCGGATAATTACCGGAAATCCAGTTAACGGATAAAAACAGCTGCTGTACCTGTTCCTGTGTAAATATCTTTTCCTCTGTATATCTGAACATAATTTTTCCTTATCTACGATGATCACATTTCTGACACTGCACCATTTCATTTTCTCCATCCTCTTTGAAAAAAATGTCTGACCATTCACAAATGCTCTGCAAAATAGGCACCACCGATTCTCCTTTTTCAGTCAGTGCATATTCCACTCTGGGCGGAATCTCATTATATGACATTCTATCAATGATTCCGTCTTCTATCAAGTCCTTTAATGTCGCCGCTAAAACCGCATCGGTGATGTTATACATCTCTTTCCGAATCTCACTATAGCGCAGTTTTTTATTTGCAGACAGTACACATATGATACGAGACTTCCATTTTCCGCCAAAGATTGTCAGACCATATTCCAGCGGGCAGCGTATATCGTCCTCTAGCTTTTTCTTATATTTCGCCATAAAAAATCACCTTCAAACTATTTATTGGTTTCATTATAGCTTAAAGGCAATCTTTTTTGAAGTTACTATGAAATTTATTAGTATCTCTACGTTTAGTGTTCCGGAAAAGCCAGTTTCTTTTTAACTTCACTGCCGGTTCTCTAACGCTGTAATATCGCCGGACTGGATAGCAGGGATACTGCGTTTGATTTTTTCTTCCTCCCAATCCCACCAGCGCAGAGCTTCCAACTTCTCTATCGTGGCGTCCTCAAACCGCTTGCGGATGGTTTTTGCCGGAACACCCCCGACAATGGTATAGGGCGGCACATCCTTTGTAACAACCGAACGAGTCCCGATGATTGCACCATCCCCTATTTTTACACCCGACAGAATCACAGCCTCATAGCCGATCCAGACATCATTGCCGATAATGATATCCCCTTTGTTATCCCATGCATCGCGAATGTTTTTCGCATCCAGTCCCCACTCATCAAAGAAGATCGGAAAAGTATATGTTGACAGTGATTTCAGAGAATGATTTCCGCTTGTGAACAGGAATTTTACTCCACAGGCAATCGAACAAAACTTGCCGATAACCAGTTTGTCACCATTGACCGGATAGTGGTAAAGCACATTGTTTTTCTCAAAATCGCGCGGATCATGTACAAAATCATTGTATATCGTATAATCGCCAACCTCGATATTCGGTCCGGTAATGACATCCTTTAAGTAAATGATCTGTTTGTCGTGCGGACGTGGATAACATTTATTCATTGTGCGTCTCCTTTCCTTTTGCGTTACTATTGTGGCTTCAATGGTTCATAATGGTCACTCTTTCCAAAAGACATACTGCACTTTTGAGAAAAAAAGTAACGCTGATGAATATATTCGGAACTTTGCCGACATACTACTGGACTGTTTTTAGCTTTTCCAGCCGACGCAGTGCTTCATCCAGCGTTTCTTTCTTTCGTGCAAAATGTAACCGGATCAGGTTATTCACATCTTCTTTGAAGAAGCTGGATCCCGGAACAGCCGCCACTCCTATATTTTTTATCATCCATTCACAGAATTCCAGATCTGTATATCCCTGAAACTGTGGCTGTTCCAGAAACTCGGAAATATCAATCAGTATAAAGTAGGTTCCCTGTGGCACATTGTGTTTTAAACCAATCCGATCCAGACCGTTCAGAAAATAGTCTCTCTTCTCCGTATAGATTGCAAGTAGTCTTTTATAATACTCCTCTGAGAATCGCAAGCCCACAGCCGCTGCTTCCTGAAGCGGTGCCGCAGCTCCTACTGTGAGGAAGTCATGAACCTTTTTTGCTGCCTCGATAACGGTTTCCGGTCCGATCAGATACCCCAGTCGCCATCCCGTGATCGAATAGGTTTTGGACAGTGAATTACAGGTAATCGTATGCTCATACATACCCGGAAGAGCAGCCATACATACATGCCTGTTCGGTGCATACACCAGATGCTCATAGACCTCATCTGTCACCACAAACGCATCATATTTTATAGCCAGTTCTCCTATCGCCATCAGTTCCTCTTCCCGGAAAACCTTTCCGCACGGATTCGATGGATTGCAGATAATAATGGCCTTTGCTCCGTCCCGAAACCCCTGCTCAACAAGGCGGATATCAAACTCATATTCCGGCGGAACAAGTGGTATATAGATGGGATCCGCTCCTGAAAGGATCGCATCAGCTCCATAGTTTTCATAAAACGGAGAGAACACCATCACCTTATCACCGGGATTGCAGATCGTCATCATCGCACACATCATAGCCTCTGTTCCGCCACAGGTGACTACGATTTCCTTATTCGGATCGATCGTTCTGTTGATTGCTTTTCCCTGCTTTTCAGCCAGAGCCTCCCGAAAGTTCTGTGCACCAAAGGTCACAGAATACTGATGTGGGCCCTTGTATGCAGCCACTGCAAGTGCATCCATCATTTCCTTCGGCGGATCAAAATCAGGAAAGCCCTGTGACAGATTAATTGCTCCATACGCATCACTGATTCTTGTCATCCTCCGAATCACAGAATCCGTAAATGTTCCCACTCGTTTGCTTAATTCAGGCATGGTTTTACTCCTCCAGTTTATTTTTTCGCATTTACCACGATGATTCGATAGATCGGGAACAGTACCCCTGCAACTGCCCAGATGATCCAGCTCTTATCCCATCCATCTGTCAGGAAGCTGACCACCAGAAAAACAGCCGTTGCTGTCAGCCAGTATATCGTACTATACTTCCCTGTTTTTACACTGATCTTTTTATTCTTTCTGGTAAAGTCCTCTTCTTCCAGAAGTTGATTGAATGCATCCATCCGACTGCCTGCCAGAATAAAGAAAAATACTCCTGCTGCTATCATGCAGAACATAATTCCCAGCATATACACGATATAAAGATCCTGCTGAAAGACCGCAATTCCCGCAAATAACGGAATCACAGAACCGCTACACAGAACAGCTCCGATTACATTCCATCGCGTATGGATCGGCTGAAAACGTTCTTTTCGCTCCTTCACCATCCCGGCGACACCATATTCCGTCTCAAATTCCTCTTCCTGTAAGAATGCGTACTTTTTCTGTTTCATAGCATTTGTAATAAAGATTGCTACTGCCACTACAACCATAAGCATCAGGATGCATAGCCCGACACCGCCTGCTACCTCCTCACGGATCCTGCCATCCGGCATTTCACTATACGCCCCTAACAAGATCAGTGTAACCGGTGACAGAATGCACAGTAGTGTCGCAAATGCCAGTTGTACCGCACCGTTCCACCGGAGCTGTAAGAATTCATTCGCCATTTCCATCGTCACTTTCTTATGTGGGCTTTCTGCCTCCCCATAGTCTTCTGCTGCATGATCTGATACATATTCTTCCATCTCCAGTTCATCCTTTAACAGATAATCTGTCGATACGCCAAATATCTCACTCAGCTTCAGCAGCTTATCCAGATCCGGTACTGACTGTGCACCCTCATACTTCGATATGGACTGCCGGCTCACACCCAGCTTCTCTGCCAGTTCCTCCTGCGACCAACCATTCCTCTTTCTCAGATCCATAATCTTATCTGCTAATATCATATGCTCCTCCATTCTGCCATTTTCCGGCTTTGCTTTATGAAAGGATCATATCCATTTCTACGGTTGCGTACCAGAAAGTATCACCGACAATTTGTCAACCGGTAGTTGCACCTTTATAATTCATGGTAATATGGGCAGATATCCTCATAATGTCCGTCCTTCATACGAAAGCCTCCGGGAATCACACCCAGTTGTACAAATCCTAACCGTTCATACAGGTGTCTTGCATGAGTATTGCTGGCTACCACAGCATTAAACTGTAGTACCCGATAGCCATGCCCTCTTCCCTGCTTTAAGCAGTCTGTCACCAGCTTCTCGCCGATATGCAGCCCTCTCGTATCCCTGCGGACCGCATAGCTGGCATTGCAGATATGTCCACATCTGCCTACATTGTTCGGATGCAGAATATAAAGTCCATAGATACATCCTGTATCGGTATCCTCTGCCACTGCACTGTAAGTCTGCTCAGCAAAGAATGTCCTTCCGGTCGTCTCGGTCAGCGGTTCCTCCTGTGGGAACGCCACTCCGTCTTCTACAACCTCATTCCAGATCTCGATCATATCCGAAAGATCTGCCTCCGTATATGCCCGTACCACAATATTCATATTTTGCACCTCTGTTTTTATATCTTTTGCTGTATTTTTATCAATTTACTGACGAAATGTCCCCTGTCCACTGACATACCTCGTATTATATCCGTGATTCTCTCTCGGTCGCAGATCATTTGGGTACATTGTATCGGAGTAAATCGCCTCCTGATACTCTTTTACGATATTAAATACCCGCTCATAATCCGTTATGTTCTCAATATTCATTCCATGGCTATGCCCATTGGAGGTTGTAGAAACATGATTGCATACCGTTATCACATCTCCGGTTCCACACATTTTATCAAAGATTCCCTGTCGAACCGTTACATGCGACAGATCCGCAAACGGCTTCATCTCGGTTGTCGTCGTGAAGATTCCGGACTGAATATAAATCCCCTTATCCGTAATCAGATACTCTGTATGCTTTGCCTTCAGACCGGCGGTCAATACACCAAACAGATAGAGCCAGACCGGCATCAGGTGAATCAGGAAGAACGCAACCATTCCCCCGGCATATAGAATATTGCCCCCTTGAAGCCGCTCTCCCGCCATAAACATACTGCCAAAGGACGCTATGATAAACACCATGTCAAACAGGAGCCAGATTGCTGCAAAAATGAGCATTGGATTAAAGATGCCTTCCAATATAGATACTTTTGTTCCTTTCCTGCCTTCCCAGATAATCTGTTCGCCTGCTCCAACCTGATTTCTTAACTTCATATTCGTTCTCCTTATATGTTCTATACTTATTTCTCTGCAAACCCATATTCTTCTTCCGGCGGTATGGTTCTGGTATCTAACTTCTCGATCCAGATATAGGTGCGTTCCTGAAGGAATATCACCAGTTGATCAATCAATGCCTCTTCTCCCTGTACCTCCATTTCCACGCTGCCATCATACAGATTCCGAACCCAGCCGGTAAGTCCCAGTTGGTTTGCCTTATTAACTGCATAATATCGGAAACCAACACCCTGCACCCGTCCGTAGAACAGGATATGCTTTCGAATCCGCCTCTCTGCCATGCTGCTTAAACCTCCAATATTCTCTATCGTATTCATCGTAATGTTCTCAGATATTGCTTTTGCTCATCCGTGATCCGATAACTCTCGATTGCCTTCCGGATGGTCTTTCGATGTACCCACTCGGATAGACATCGATTCTCTATATAGGGAATGACGGTCTCCCACTGCTTTGCAAGTGCAGTGGCAAAGTACCATGCAATCATCATATTTACATAGTATTCCTCTGATGAAACACTCGCTACCAGCTCCGGATACTCCGGGCGGAAGTCTGCATCCAGATACAGCCGCATCAACATTCCGATTCCATATCGTTTCGTATAGGGTTCTGCCGATGCGATCCAGCCTTTAATCTCCGGAAGCAGTTTTTCCTTATTCTTGGCAAAGCATTTGGGTTCCGGCAGATCACAGGTTGCCCAGTTATCCACATAAGGCAGAAACTTCTGAAGTTCTTCCAGACATCGATCATAGTCCTTTATAGAAGTAATCAATATCATATGCAGATGATTCTCTTCATAGTATCTGTGCGGAAGTTCAGCCAGAAATCGCTCTGCCTCCCCGGTTCCCGCAATCTGCTTCGCAAAGACTCGCAGTACCGGCGTCCGTATTCCGATCACACGTTCCTTATCAATATTGGGTATCAAACGGCTGTGAAACTCCCGATACTCCGTATCCTGAAGCTCCATCAGTTGGTTTCTAATCGTATCCTTCATCCTGACACATTCTCTTTATCCTTTGCACACACTCTCTGTAACTACTATCGATTACTGTAACGCATGCCCACATTCTGAACAGAACTTACTGCCCGGTCGAACGTTGGCTCCACATTCCGGGCATACAGTAATCAGCTTTGCTCCACAGTTATTGCAGAACTTCGCACCTGCCGGAACCTGTGCCTGACACTGCGGGCACACCTGCGTCTGTGCCGCAGCTGTCGCCTGTGGAGTCCCCTGCCCCGGTGCTGCCGCTGTCGGTGTTGCGGGTGCTGTTGAAGCTACTGTCGGTGCTACCGGTGTAACAACCGGCTGACCCGGATTCATCAAGACCTGTCCGATCAGATTCAGAATCTCTTCCGGCAGCTTCTTCTGCTTATAGGCACCGATTCCTGCTGTTACTGCCAGTGGCCATGCGATAAACAGTCCGACTGCTCCGGCTCCCAGCTTATCTGCCCACTGTCCTTCTCCTATCGTTACATTCAAATTATCTCCCGACACTGTCATCTGTACGGTTGTCGCCAGCTTCATGCCGGCAATCGTTCGCAGAGTATCCTTCTGTGTTGCCTGTATCAGATAGCTTTCACCGGATGGAACTCCCTGCACCTCCATGTTTTTTTCTTCTTTCAAAAATGCCTCTACCCGCTCTGCAACCGTCTGCATATCGGTTCCGTTCAATACATATACCCTTGTATCTGACATAATCATACCCTCCTCTTATTTTTATTTTCTTTATTATTAAAAAAACTCAGAGCATGCCTTCACACAACTCTGAGCTTTTTTCTTACGCATTCTAAAAGTAACTGTTATATAACGATCCGCTATAATAGCTGTTATAATAACCGTTCTGACCATACAGACCCCCGCTTAGCTGTCCAATCTGATTATTTGCCTGAGATGCAATACGATCTGCCGCTGTAGAAATCATTCCGGCATAAGAGCTGCTTCCGTTAAACAGGGACTTCACCTTGCTCATATCCGCATCCTTAAATGTCTTTTCATCCAACACCATCTTACCATCCGTATCCACGGTAATTCCAACCTTTGCAAGACCTTTACTCATAATGTTCGTCATATTCTGCATATGACCGCCTGCATTCTTCACAGCTGTTCCTGTTACAGTCTTCATAGAATCCACAGTGTCATTGTATTGATTCACAAAGGCATTGACTGCCTTATATGCAGCATCCTTATCATACTTATCAGAATTCGAAAACAAACTGTTCTTTCCGGTTGTCGTCAGTTTTTTTGCTGCGTCAGATAGTTCTGTTGCCTCAGCCTTCACAGCAGACAAAGATACAGACCCGGCAGAGTTCTTCTTTGCGGAACTGTTTGATGTCTTATCTGTCTGCTCGGTCTGGTTCATCTTCTTATAATAAGCCTTCACCAACTTCCGATAGCCGCCATTCCGTATACTGGAATACTCCGATAAACTGTTATACAGGGATGACGCTGATGATGTACTTGTTCCGGCACTCATCATACCGGCATAGTTCATATAATTTGATAATCCATACAGTCCTCTCATACAAGTCCCCTCCTTCCTAAAATCATCCTTATATGTATTTTAGTCATTCCTATGCTTCCTGTCAACCTATCTCCCCGATCATTATCTCCGGCGATCCAGTCCCATCTGCTTATAATAGCGGGCCTTATCCTCATACATCAGCCGTTCAGACTCTGTCAGCATCTGATCGATACTGTCCGTTCCATCCGGTTTCCATACCGCGCCAACCGCGACTGCCACCTTATATTCCTGCATATGCTCCTTCATCCGGCATACTTCTTCCTGAAATGTCGCCTGTTGAATCCCGGATGCCAATATCAGCATCTCATCTCCACCGATCCGAAATACCTCATATGCCTTCCAGAAATGCATCAGCAGATTTCTCGCCCGTAAGATCAGTTGATCTCCGGCCTCATGACCTTCCGTATCATTTACCCGTTTCAATCCGGTAATATCGCAGTATAAAACACCGATACTTTCTCTCTTATCCATATTCCGAACAAATCGTTCTACAGCATACCGGTTTCCCAGACCTGTCAACTGATCACTATAGCTCATTTTTTCCAGCTGTCTCATTAGGTTTCTGCGTTTCAGGGATGAAACAATAAAATGTCCCATGATCTGAAGCATATTGGATGTGTAATCCAAAGATTTTCCCGGCGGATTATCCACTCCGTAAAATCCGATCACTACTCCATCATCATACAATGGAACTACGACCAGAGAATAGATATCCTGCCGTTTCAAATTCTCATATTGCAAAGGATCTTTCTCCCGAATATCTTCCAGATCTTCTATAATTATATTTCTATTTTCACGGAAACTTTGATACCAGTTTGCACAAACCTCTGCCGGAAGATTCTGAAGAATCTCTTTCTGTGGTTTTACTCCCATTGCAACCCATTCGTAGGTATTATCATCTCCTCCGGATGCATTTCTCTCAAATATATAAGTTCGTTCGCCATTTAACGCCCGTCCCAGATATTCCAGTATCACATCCAGAGATTGATCCGGTGTTGCTGCCCGTAACGCCAGACGCATTCCTTCATTCACAAACATCTCCAGCTCCAGATAGTCTTGTACATGTCCTCCCTGTACTCCGGTTATTCCGCTTTCAATAGCCAGCTCGATCCGATAGCGTTTCTCTCCTTCCTGAATCATACTATCCTTTATTGCAAAGGACTTTTTCAGGTATGGATTATAATACTCCCACTCACGAAACTGCTTTGGCATTAGTTTTGTATTATTACAGATCGTACATGCCTCAGAACACCCCTGAAGCACCTCATAACACTTTTTCCCTACAATCTGCTCCAAAGACGTATATCCATAGGTTGCTAATGTCTTTTTATTCATATACACCAGTTCATAGGTATCCATATCTGCTACATATACATATTCATTTATATTTTCAAAGAATTCCCATATTTTTTCCATACTGCATCCCATTCTCCGTCTATGTTTATAAATGTTATCTTAGCACATTATGCGCACCATTACAGCAACAAATTTTCCGAATACCTCTAAACGCCTGTTGTATGCTCCCGATTTTCCTCCGTCCGGTGAAGAAACTTCTTTACCGCCATCCGTACAGATGGTTCTTTTCCCTCCTGCAGTCGTGGGATATTTGCACAGTGTTTTACAATCACACATAAACATACCAGAATCAAAATTACCAGACTGATATAACTCTGACTCTTTATAAAATAAAAATACGGATATAACAATGCTGTGGAAAAAGACGCCGCGCATCCCCAGTCCGATATAAACATCACTATAATACCGACTGCTGCCAGTATTAAAAAGGCTTTCCAGTCCGTACTTAAGATCAGTCCTCCCAGAGTTGCCAGACCCTTTCCTCCCCGGAACTGCAGATAAAATGGGAATATATGTCCCAGAATCGCGGCTGATCCCGCTACGATACCGGCGATTGCAAATCCCGGAAATAATAGTTGCGCCAGCTTAACTGCCAAAAAGCCTTTCATAAAGTCAATCACCATAACGATAATGCCACTTGCCTTCCCCATCAGCATAAACGCATTCGTCGTTCCCAGGTTCTGCTGCCCCTGACTTCGCAGATCTACACCCTTCACTCTTGATATAAAATAAGATGGACTTACACATCCCATTAGATACCCCATAACCAGACACAATGCAAACTCCATCTTCAACACCCCTTTCTCTTTTGAGTATATATACAAACCGTCATTTGTGTATCATTATACTATAAAAAAAAGGATTCTGAAACTACTACCCTCTCATTTTTTACATTTTTCTGAAGTTTTTATTTCCTTTTTCTTATTCTATCATCTCTGCGTCGCTTTTATTTATGTATTTTTAATTGACATATGTCTACTATATGCGTATACTAAAATCTAAATTATGAATATGCAGGTGATTCTATGAAAAAGGAAACCAAAACCGATCAACGAATTTTAAAAACTTATCATGCACTTATCACAGCGTTTTTTCAATTACTCAATGAACGAAAGTTTGAAGAAATCACGGTAAATGATTTATGCAATCAAGCCAATATCCGTCGTGCCACTTTTTATAAGCACTTCTCGGATAAATATGACTTCTTCACCTTCGTGGTTGACTATATATTTGAGCAGTATACCCCCGATTACGACTGCAGTATTCCACGTGTCCGTCCCCTGTCCTTCTATCTGGGGATTGTCGAGCATATCATCTGCTTCCTGAGCGAACGGGAATGTATGGTGCGTATGATTGCAGAAAGCGGAATGTACGCCACGCTAAAGACAATCATCATCAAAGAGATCAGTAGTGAGATTCAGGCTTATCTGGAGGATGATCAAAAAAACGGGGCGATACTCCCCGCTTCTCCGGAGATTACCGCCCAGTTCTTTACCGGTGCTATTATTACGTCGATTACCTACTGGTTCTCTTCGGATCGTTCCATCCCTCAGAAGGAGCTGATGCAGCAGTTAACCGGTCTTCTCATTGATTTTCGCTTCATTCAGACAGATTCCGCATTAACTGCGTCTATCTCTACAGCTTCAGATCGCCTTCCTTGATCCAGCCGATCTTTCGGAACAACTGGCCAAATAAAAGCGTGAGAACTGCCGGCAGAACGAAGCTGACCAGTACCAGCCCCAGCCAGTCCATACCTGTGATTGCGGTTTTGGTACCGGCTGCGATATCATTTACCCATCCGGTATAGACACCGATCTGTCCAACAAGTCCACAGGTACCCATACCGGAGGAGATCGCTTCTCCATTCATCTGCATCTTGAATACACAGGTCGCGATTGGCCCTGTGATCGCAGACGTCAGGATCGGTGCGATCCAGATCTTCGGATTCTTTACGATATTTCCCATCTGTAGCATACTGGTTCCGATTCCCTGCGAAATCAGACCGCCTACCTTATTCTCCTTAAAGCTCATAACTGCAAATCCAACCATCTGCGCACAGCAGCCGGCGACTGCGGCACCCCCTGCCAGTCCGGTCAGATTCAGTGCCGCACAGATAGCCGCACTACTGATTGGAAGTGTTAATGCAATTCCTACGATAACGGATACCAGAATCCCCATCATAAACGGATGAAGCTCTGTTGCCCACATAATCAGGGTTCCAACTGCACTTGCTGCCTTTCCGATGATTGGTGCCAGCCCCATCGACAGCAGAACGCCCGAACAGATACTCACTAATGGCGTCACCAGAATATCGATCTTCGTTTCTTTCGATACCAGTTTGCCCAGCTCGGTCGCTATGATTGCGATCACCAGTACTGCCAGCGGTCCACCGGCTCCGCCTAAGCTATTCGCCGAGGCACCGACTGCCAGCATCGAAAACAGCACCAGCGGTGGTGCCTGCAGGGCATATGCAATTGCAACCGCCATCGCCGGACCGGAAACACTTTTCGCAAAGGTGCCTATATCAATCAGTACCTGTACATGAAGCTGCTGTCCCAGTGTCGCTACAATGGTTCCGATCAGCAGGGATGCAAACAGTCCGTTTGCCATAGCCCCCATTGCATCTATAAAATACCGCTTTGCGGATATTTCTATATTTTTCTTTTTTAGGAATGCCTTCACACCCTTAGCCTCTGTTGTCTTTTTCTCTGTTGTCTTTTCTTCTGTTGTCTCTGCCATATTCGTTTCTCTTTCTCTCCTGTTTACTGTTTATTTTTCCAACAGACTTTCCGGTTCATACTCCTTCAGTTCTGCCAGATAGCCCTGTTCCCGCAATGCCTGTTCAATACGATCCATATCCTCCGCCTCGCGCGTCCATATGGTGTGATAATGAAACCCGGCTGTTGCATTCTTCAGCGGGCTTGATTTCCCTGCTCTTAACGCATCGCAAAATTCCTGTACATCCTTCCGGGATCGGATCTTTAGCTGTGCCCGCACTTCTCCATAGATCTTATGGTAGATGAATACATCCTCGATCTCTCCTCCCAGGTCTACAATCATGGTCAGTTCCTTCTCTGTCTCATCATCTGTATGATATACCTTAAATACCCGCTGTACGCCATCCGGCCGTTTCCACACATACCCTCTCGGTGTCGACAGGATATCATATCCCTGCTGCCTTAAGCTCTGTACATCCTGCACAATTATCTGTCTGCTCACCTGAAGTACCTCTGCCAGATGTCCACCGGATACCGGTGCATCTGCCTTTTTTAGTCTGGCAATCAGCTCCTTTTGCCGTTCACCTGCTGTCATCTGCATCCCTTCCTTTGCTATGCCTACATAAGCTGTAACATCTCGGACAGTATAACACCCCGGTTTGCATCTGTCAATACAGATGTAAACTGGGGTGTAAAGTTTTGACTATCGCTTAATCAACCGCATTCTCATAGCTCTGCCTCCAGTTCACAACCGGTGCGGCATTTGTATGACTCTTTATATAGTTCCTACTTTCGACTGTATCCGTAAACTCTCCTATTCTGCTGTAAAATTCACTCAGAAGCTCATTTACTGATCCCTGATCGTCTAACTGGGCACTGACTCCGGCTCGAATACTGTTAACGAGACCGCCCATTGTATTATAGTAAGTGATCAGATGCTTAAACAATACATCTTCCTCATTCTCCATATCCAATATTCCCTCCGGCAGATTCTTGACGATTCCATAATCTACCTGAAGGTTACTGACATCCCTCTCCATTTCACAGTAATGTAAAACGATTTCTTTCAGATCAACCTGATCCAGACCTAAGCCATACTTCTTCAGCAAATATTTATATTGACGTTTCAATGCTCCTACATAAGTGCGAAGTCCCGCCATATTCTCTTCTCTTGCTGCTGCTATCTCCTCCTGGGTGGCAGTCTCTGTCAGAAAGGCTCCTGCGGCCAGTTGTTCCAGCATCTGTTCAACCGCCTCATCGCTCATTTCCTCCATACACTGATAGTTCATCATCGAACTATAGCTTCTAAATATAGCCTCTCCTATCATAGGTTCTGTCTCGCCCACCATTTTATAGTGCGTTTTACTTAACCATTCTGCCAGCTTTTCATCCCGTCCGGAGATATTTGGATTATCCAGAAATCGCTTATTATATCGCTTTGACTTCTCGCTTAAATAGGTACCTTCCCATATTGCATCTGTTACGGTACGAAATGCGTCTTTCGCATCAAAAATCTGTTCCCATGCATTTTCCAGCATCCTCTGACTTTTTCCGATAAGTTCGAGCGTTGCATACTCCTTTATTTTATCCCGTATCACATCTATGCCGTCGGTTGCGTTAAGATTCAGCTTCTGCTGCTCTGCCTCTGTCAGAAGATCCAAGGTTGCATTTCCCTGCTTCACTGCCTCCTGAAGTGCGTATCCGCGTGCCATATCCGCATATCGGCGTATAACCAGTGCTCTTGCTGCATACTCCGCCTGCCGATTTCCCATAATCTCCTGCTTCAGAGTTTCCGGGATCACGCCTTTTTCCAACTGCCCATTCAAGCTGCGTCTTCTATCATAAGCCTCACCCGACTGTGCATTCTTCTCCCGCTGTTTTGCGCTGATTTCGGCTTGCTTCTGCTGTAGCTCCTGCTTCTTTGCCTCGACCGCTTCCCACTCCTCTGCCGACAGTTCTTCCTTCTTTTTCGTTTTCAGTTCCTTTAACTGCTGATACAATGCATTATTCTGTTTGTTTATCTGAATGATCTCTTCCATCAACCGGGCGATCTCTGCATCTGTCTCCTTCAACCGGATGGCGGCCGTCTCCAGCCTTTGCCTGTAGGACTCGGTCACTGCCGCCGGACATTCCAGCTTTCCTATATCAGAACTGGTCATCTGCGGTACATTTAAGGCCTGTAGCTCCGTCTGCATCTGAAGCAATTCTTCCGGTGTTGCATGATACAGACGCCCCAGATCAAAGTTCAAAACTCCCTGTATTGCCGGTGTTATAATTTCCCGTGCCAATGCATAGTGTTCCTCCGGATCATAGCTGTCAATGAGTGCCTGATCCTCTTCCTTACGCGCCCCGGACTGTGCATTCTTCTTTGATTGAATGGCTGTCAGCTCCGCCAAACGAATGACCTTCTGATTCCATTCTGTATCCTCCGGTGTCACACTGCCATCCGAATTCACGCGTCTGCTTCGAATTAATACGACTTTTCTTGCATTCGTTCCAACGAGAACATCGTCCGTAGCCGCCAGCCCACCGCGTTCCTTCGCAATACGGGTATAGGTCTCTTTATTGTCCCGCATCGTATCTGCGTAGTAATGTGCTTCCAGATTTATCGTTTCCTTTAGTTGCTCCTGTTCCGGCATCAGATACTCTTTTTCCTGCAAATAAAGCAGTGCCATTGCATCCTTTGCTTCATGCAGCCCCATCACGATCTTCGCCGCCTCTGTCATCGCGTTCATGCGTTCCCGCATTACACGATAGTTTCCTTCATAATAACGGACTCGATCCGTTGCGATCTGTGCCAGTTCTCTTTTCCTGCTGTTTGCATATTCCAGCTCCAGTCCGCCTGCAATACCGGCCTTTGATGCACACAAGCCCAGTGCCTCTGCCTGCTGCATCATGTCTTGCAGAATTGTATCCACAATCTCCTTATGTTCCATATAAGCCTGTGGATTCTTTTCCACCTTTGACCGGATATCCATAATTCCATCCACCTGATAGAAGTCCGAGACATGTTCGATATTCATCCAATTATAGTCTCCATGGATCTCTTCGCGCATTTTTCTATATCCGGGTTCCTGCTTTCCCCCTTCTTCATAGCCCTGCTCATATTTCTGGTAGGTCTGCTCGATTCGCTCCTCCATATAGCGGGTATCGTACTGTTGGATCACATCTGCGCGGCTTCCTGCCATCAGTGTCTTCAGACTGGTTGCATAGTCCATCTGTGCCTGCTGATAGGCGGCTTCGCTCTCCGGAATGCCCCCTTCGTCATAGCCTAGTCCTTTTAACTGAGATAATGCAATCAGAACCTGATGATAAGCACCTGCCATATCTATATAATGCCGGATACGTTCCTGCTCTGCCGGCGACTTTGCCTGCAGATAGTCCGGATTCTGTTGAAGTAATGCTGCAAAGCCTGCCAGTTGTTTATCCAGCACCTGAAGTTGTCCATATCGCTGCTCTAATCCATCTCCGGCTAACACCTCTATCGGAATCTCAATATGAAACATCTGTTCAAAGCGGTCATCCAGTATGCGGTTCCGCTGCTCCACGGGTTTTGCAGCCACCCGTTGGGCAAAATCTGCCCCTGCCTGCTGTTCCTGCCGGATACGTTCCTGCGCCTGCTGTGCTGCCTCCTGCATCCGCACACTGCTTTTCGTTGCGAACCGGTGCTGCTCCCGCATCCGCTTTAAGCGTTTCTCCTGCTTCTTTTCGCTCAGGGAAGACTCCGGGGCTGCCTCATTCATAATGTCGGCTCGATGAAGCGGAAGCACCGTTCTGACCACCTGTGAACGTTTCAGTTCCTCCACATCCATAACCTGTGTATTCAAATATTCCTGCCACTGATTCTGAGCTGCTTGTACCTGTGTCTGTACCATGTCACGATATGCACCGGCCTCCATGATTGGCTGATACTGGCGAACACTCTCTTCAAACTGTTCTCTGGCCTGTTTCTGCACCTCCGCAGTCTTCAACTGTTCCTTCTGCTGCATTTGGCCTAATTGGATATCCATACGTTCCCCCTCCTGCTTTTTCTATTCCACCTAAACTTTGGTATTAATATCTCTTCACACCTATCCGACATCACCCCTGCTTCGTGTTCTTTCCCAACACATCTGCAACTTCTGTAATTGCAATAAACGCATTCGCATCGTGCTCCTTCACGATAGCCTTCAGCTTTCCGATCTGGAAGCGGTTTACTACAAAGTAAATGACGGTCTTCTCTTTATCTGAGTAATATCCGTGACCTTCCCATGAAGTGATACCACTGCCAAACTCTTCGGAAAGGTTCTTGTTGATCTCATTCGGCTTTGTTGTGATGATCATAGCTGCCTTCGCTTTGTCAAAGCCTTCTACGATATAGTCCACTGCATGCAGGGCTACATAATAGGTCACAATGGAATACAGCGGAAGAATCCAGCTATGCATAACGATTCCCACAATTATGTAAAGCACGATATTGTATGCCATGACAAAGGTTCCGACCGTGATTCCCAGTCGCTTTGAGAATATCACAGCCATAACCTCCACACCGTCGATGGCTCCTCCGAATCGAATCGTCAGACCGCTTCCGATACCGGAGATCAAACCGCCAAATGCGGCACCTAACAGCAGATCCGTTCCCGCAAACGGTGAGGCACTCGCCACATCCACCGGTATTACATTCCGTATCAGATAGGAGGCTAATGAGTAAATCACAACCGCATATACCGAATACAAGGTAAATGCCAGTCCCTGTTTCTTATATCCATATAGAAAAAACGGAATATTCAAAATCAACAGGAATAGCGATAATGTCATGAATGGAGGCGTTACCTCCTCCAGCAGCATCGCTGTACCGGAAAAACCACTGTCATATAAATGCAGCGGTGACAGGAACATCGTAACGCCAATCGCATTGATCGTTCCTGATACTGTTAGCAGTAAAAATTGTTTTACTGATAGTTGTTTTAGTTCCTTCTTCGTAGTTTCTTTCACTGTCCATTCCTCCTGCCTTATTTCACTACGTCCTTCTGCCTACTCCGTATACGGCTGCTTCCAGTCTACCACTGTCGGTGCCCCCGTATGATTTTTCATATATTCTCTGGCTGCTACCGTCTCCGGAAGCTGGCCCATTGTTGCACGATACATCGCCATTTGTTCCGTAAAGTCAAGCTTTGCGCCATCTCTCTGCTGCGGATCGGCCTGCTTTAACAAATGCGCCTCCGTTGTTGCACGAATCATATTATAGATTCCTCCCATCGCATTATAATATGCAATCTGGTGCTTAAACAACACATCCTCCTCCGACGCATCATCCAGAATTCCTTCCGGAAGCTTCGTAATCATTTCGAAATCAACCTGAAGATTTCCAAAGTCCTTCTGTATCTCCTGATAGTGTAAAAAGACCTCCAACGGATCAATCTGGTCCATTCCCAGACCATACTTCTGCGTCAGATACCGATAGTGTTTCTTCAGGGTTCCTACATAGGTCCGAAGTCCTGCCATATTCGTATCTCTTGCTCTCTGAATCTCCTCCGGTGTTGCATTTTCCTCTAAAAAGGCTCCGGCAGCCAGTTGCTCCAGCATCTGATCGGTCTCCTCATCGCTCATTGCCTCCATGCATTTATAGTTCAGCATAGAAGTATAACTTCTGAATACGGCCTCCTTCAGCATCGGTTTCTCCTCACCGACAAGCCTGTAGTGAGATTTGCTTAACCATGTCTTCAGCTTTTGATCCCGTTCTGTCAGATTTTCGTTCTCAAAAAATCGTTTATTATATTTTTGTGCCTTTTGGCTGGCAGGTGCATCCACCAGCCAGTCCCTCATGTATATTTTAAGCACCTCATCATTCCCAAACAGCCGGCTCCATGCGCCCTCTGACATTCGGGTGCTCTTATTGATCAATTCCTCTGTCGCATACACCTTCAGGGCATCACGAACCTTATCTCCATCTGCTTCATCATAAATGCCGCGCTTCATCTGTTCGGTTTTAGTCAGCAGATCCTTTGCTACACTCCCCTGCTTTAACGTTTGCTGAAGTGCATATCCGCGTGCCATGTCAGCATAACGGCGTATAATCTCCAGCTTTGCCGAATATTCCTGCATACGATCCCCGATCAATTCCTCCTTCAGTGTAGTTGGTACCGGATTCCGCAACTGATCTTTTAAGGGTTCTTCTTCCTGCATCATAACATTTCTCCGCCGGTTCAATACTTCTATCTTTCTGCTGACAGCTTCCTTTTCCTGTAGCACGCTCTGCAGATTCGTCCGGACCTCCTGCTTCTGTTCTTCTGTCAGGTCTGCTTTCCTATATTCAGCCCGCAGCTTTCCCTCCTGTTCCAGCCATGTCCGATTCTGATTGCCCAGCTCCGTGATCTCCTTTGCACTTTCGGCAAGCTGCTTTTGCACCGCCTCCAGCTGTGCCTTGTAGCCTTCCAGCTGCTGTCTTCGTTCCTCCTGAACACTCTCCGGACACTGTAATGCTCCGATATCGGAGACTGCCATCTGCGGAAGATTCAGATCCTGTAGTTCTACCTGCATCCGCAGCAGATCCTCCGGGGTTGCATTGTACAGCCGGGAAAGATCGAACTTTAAAACATCTCGAATCGGCTGTTCGATCAGTTCCTTTGCCAGTGCATAATGCTCCCTTGCATCATACCGGGCGATCCATGCATGATCGGCCTCACTCAGATTCTCCGGCGGTTGCTTTGTCTTTTGGCTAATAGCTGTCAACTCCGCCAGATGAACAACCTTCCGGTTCCAAGCCTCATCCTCCGGTGTATAACTTCCATCGGCATTCCGGTGTGCCGTCCGCATCAATACGACCTTTCTGGCATTTGTTCCCTCAAGGACTTCATCCTTTGCAGCAAGCCCGCCCTTTGCTTCTCCGATCCGTCTATATGCTTCCCGGCGGCTCTGCATCGTATCCGCAAAGTAATGTGCCTCCAGATCCAGGACTTCCTTTAGCTGTTCCTGTTCCGGCAGCAGATAGTTCTTGCCCTGCAGATAGATCAACGCCGATGCATCTTCCGGCTTATGTAAGCCCATCACGATCTTCGCCGCCTCTACCATCGCATTCATGCGATCGCGCATCACGCGATAGGTACCTTCATAATAGCCTACACGCTCATTTGCTACCTGTGCCAGATCTTTCCTCATGATGTTGCCTGCATACTCTACTTCTATCTCGCCCATAATGTCTGCCTGCGCCGCACATAGTCCCAGTGCCTCCGCCTGCTGCATCATATCCTGCAGGATTGCATCTACGATCTCCTTATGCTCCTTATATGCCTGTGGATGCTTCTCCACCTTTGACCGGATATCCATAATTCCATCCATCTGATAGAAGTCTGAGATATGTTCAATATTCATCCAGTTATAGTCTCCCCGGATTTCTTCCCGCATCTCTCTATAACCGTTCTCATGTTCTCCCTTTTCCTCATATCCCTGTTCATACTTCTGATAGGTCTGTTCGATCCGTTCCTCCACATAACGAACATCAAACTGCCGGATCACCTCCGCTCGGTTGCTTTGCATCAGTGTCTTTAACCCCATCGCATAGTCCATCTGTGCCTGTTGATAAGCCGCCTCACTCTCCGGAGCCCCTGCCTCCCCATAGCTCAGCCCCTTTAATTGTGATAATGCTGTTAATACCTGATGAAAGGTATCTGCCATAGCTATGTAATGCTGAATCCGTTCCTGTTCCACCGGTGACTTTGCCTGTACATAATTCGGATTCTGTCTTAGCAGCTTCGCAAAGTCTGACATCTGTACATCCAGCACCTGTAACTGTCCATACCGTTGCTCCAGACCATCTCCCGCTAATACCTCGATCGGGATCTCCATATGAAACATCTGCTCAAACCGATCATCCAGAAACCGATTCCGCACCTGCTCTGACGCCGCTCCGGCCACCTGCGCCTGAAATTTCTCGCCTGCCCAATGCATCTGTTCGAGCTGTCTCTGCGACTGCTTGACTGCCTCCTGCATCTGCACACTCTCTGTCGTTACAAATTGGTTCTGCTTCCGCATCTGCTTTAACCGCTTCTCCTGCTGCTTCTCGCTCAAGGTCGGCTCCGGCACCGGTTGATTCATAATAGCGGCCCGCTGAAGCGGAGCCACCCCGTACACCACCTGCGACTGTTTCAGCTTTTCCACATCCATAACCTGCGTATTCAGATACTGCTGCCATTCCGTTCTGGCCTGCCGGATCTGTGTCTGTACCATATTGCGATATGCGGTGTTCTCCATGACCGGCTGATACTGTCTTACACCCTCTTCAAACTGCTCTCTGGCCTGTTTCTGTTCTTCTGTCAGTACCCGCGGTTCCTCTTTTTTCATTTGATTCATCTGCATATCCATGTCGTGCCCTCCTGTTTTACGATAACTTCCAACTGCTCCTCATTTCCTCTTTTACACGCATCCTCGATCCGATTATGATACTGCGATCCGGGCGGTCAGCTCCCGCCTTGGCGGAATCCGGATCAGCTTATTCATCAATGCAGCCACCTTGTCATTCACACATGCCACATGAAACCGGCACTGCTGTTCCTTCCCCCGGAAGGTGGCAACCACTCCATTTAATAAGCCTAGAAACACCTCCGGATGATCGCCGAAGTTCCCCATATAATCTAATATATAGATTCCGTCTTCGGTTCGGTGCATCAGCAGAATTCCCTGAATCCCGGAATGATCCCGATATATCATACTATGCTTTGCATCATAGTTCTGTGCCCGGAACGGCAGGGGTACATAGCACCGGGAAGCCTCTTCCATACGAGCATTCACCTGCTGCCGCAATGCTTCATCACAGTCCTCCAATGTA
This sequence comes from uncultured Clostridium sp., assembly GCA_900539185.1. Taxonomy (GTDB): domain Bacteria; phylum Bacillota; class Clostridia; order Lachnospirales; family Lachnospiraceae; genus CAG-632. The sequence continues at coordinate 43,757 of UQBG01000004.1, read as the reverse complement.
ACACAGCAGTTGGAGATCTGCTTTCTTAAATGCAGCTTTTCCCAGTTCACCTGCGTTCCGTCAAACTCATACTGTACATTTCCGGTTTCCTTTATATTCGTCGTAAATATCTGAAGCAGCTTCTGCAGCCCGGCTTCTCCCTCCGGATCCTCCAGCAATTCCACCCGGATCGATGGAATATAGTAAAGATGTGCCATATCCTCCAGAGTAAACAGCAGCTCGGTTGCAACCCCCAGCCCACGATATCCCGGTGCAACATAGATCGAATGAATCACCAGCGTCACGCCCTGAAGTTCCGCTACCATGGCTCCACATGCAGTATCATCTACCATACCACCATAAAAGAACCAGCCGTTCTCCATCCGTTTCTCCCACAGACTTCCGGGTATATACTCCTTGAAGAATTCCTCATTCTCCGGTCTGATCATTGTTGATATCGCTTCCAACATACACATTCCTCCCCCTGTAAATTACCTTGTTATCATTTTACTATATTATCTGCCTGTTTTATTTAAAGATTTGTTAAAACTTTTCATGACTTCTTATAAATCTATATCCAGTTCAACCGGACAATGATCCGAGCCTAAGATATCGGTATGAATCTTAGCATCCTGCAGCTTGTTTTTCAGACTTTCAGATACACAGAAATAATCAATCCGCCATCCCGCATTCTTTGCTCTGGCACTGAAGCGATAGGACCACCAGGAGTAGATATCCGTCTGATCCGGATAGAAATAGCGGAAAGTATCAATGAATCCATTCTCCGTCAAACGTGTAAAGCATGCCCGCTCTTCATCTGTAAATCCTGCATTCTTGCGGTTCGTCTTCGGATTCTTAAGGTCGATCTCCTTATGTGCCACATTCAGATCTCCGCAGAAGATCACCGGTTTCGTCTCCTCCAGTTTCTTCAGATAGGTCAAAAATACATCCTCCCACCGCATACGATACGGCAGTCTGGCCAGCTCGTTCTGCGAGTTCGGCACATAAACGGTTATCATATAGTAATCCGGGTACTCCAGTGTAATCACACGTCCTTCATGGTCATGCTCTTCTACGCCGATTCCATAAGTTACTCCCATCGGTTCCCGCCTGGTGAAAATCGCTGTTCCCGAATAGCCCTTTTTCTCTGCATAGTTCCAGTACTGATAGTATCCATCCAACTGCAGATCAATCTGTCCTTCCTGCAGCTTCGTTTCCTGCAGACAAACGATATCTGCATCCAATGCCTGAAATGCTTCCATGAAGTTCTTCTGCACGCAGGCACGCAATCCATTTACATTCCATGATATTAGTTTCATACATACTCTCCTGTCATCGTCCTTTTATCAGGCCACTTTTCTATTCCTCCGGATGAAGCTTCTTATATTCTTCCAGAATATGAACGGTTGCGCTGGTGCCCAGACGATCGGCTCCCGCTTCGATCATCGCCATCGCTGTTTCCAGATCCCGGATACCACCTGCAGCCTTTACCAGTGCCTTTCCGTCAACCGCCTGCTTCATCAGGCGAACATCCTCTACGGTAGCTCCCCCTGTGCTGAAGCCTGTAGAAGTTTTCACAAAATCAATCCCGACCTCCGCCGCCAGCTCACATGCCTTCCGCTTCTCTTCATCCGTCAGCATACAGGTCTCAATAATTACCTTCAGTGTAGCCGTTCTGGCCATTGCATTATGAAGACAGGCATCCTTTAATACCCGCATATCATACTCTACCTCTTCATAGTCCCCGGCCTTCATGGCTCCGATATTCATTACCATGTCGATTTCCTTAGAACCATGATCCATGGCATCCAAGGCCTCCTGTTTCTTCGCTCTGGTAGAAGCGGCTCCCAGCGGGAAGCCCACAACGGTACAGGTTTTGATACCTGTCCAGCGCAGTGTATCGTATACTAACGGTGTATAGTAAGAATTCACACATACAGCTGCTACATCGTACGCCTTTGCCTCCTCGCATACCCGCAGAACATCCTCCATCGTTGCATCCGGCCGCAGGATCGTATGGTCAAAATATTTTGAAAACTTCATTTATCTTCACTCCTTCTTATACCAAAAATGCCCCCGCTGTCAGTTTTCCTGACTCCGGGGACATTTTCATCTCTTATCGTAAGAATCTATCCACAACTGTTGTTCAGGGGGTTATTCTTCTGTAGTATCTGCACCGTCATCGGTTCCTTCTGTTACCGAAACAGTAGCTTCTTCTACTGCTTCACCCTCTACATCAACATTTGCTTCTGCTGCATCCTCTGCAGCATCTGTATTCTCTTCACTACCAAAATCCAGAACATCATCGTTGTGAATCTCATAGTCTTCACAGTCCAGCTTTACAGAACGATACCGCTTCATACCGGTTCCGGCAGGAATCAGCTTACCAAGCAGTACATTCTCCTTCAGGCCTACCAGTTCATCGGTCTTACCCTTTATCGCTGCCTCAGTCAGTACCTTCGTCGTCTCCTGGAAGGATGCTGCTGACAGGAAGGAATCGGTAGCCAATGACGCCTTTGTGATACCCAGAATAGACTGTATACCCTGTGCAGGCTCCAGCCCCTGTGCGATCAGCTCTTCGTTCTTCTCTTCGAAGTCAAGAACATCTACTAACATACCCGGCAGATATTCGGAATCTCCGCCCTCCTCGATCTTAATCTTCTTCAGCATCTGACGAACGATAATCTCGATGTGCTTATCATTGATATCAACACCCTGCAGACGATAAACTCTTTGTACCTCACGAAGCATATAATCCTGAACTGCACGGACACCCTTGATCTTCAGGATATCATGCGGATTTACAGAACCCTCTGTCAGTTCATCACCTGCTTCCAGAATCTGACCTTCCTGAACCTTAATACGAGAACCGTATGGGATCAGATATGCCTTTGATTCGCCTGTCTCATGGTTGGTGATTACAACCTCTCGCTTTGTCTTAACATTTGTTATCGTTACCTCGCCGCCAAACTCTGCGATAATAGCAAGACCCTTTGGCTTACGAGCCTCAAATAATTCCTCGACACGAGGAAGACCCTGTGTAATATCATCACCGGCAACACCACCTGTGTGGAAGGTACGCATGGTCAACTGTGTACCAGGCTCACCGATTGACTGTGCAGCTATAATACCGACAGCCTCACCAACCTGTACCGGCTGACCGGTTGCCATGTTCGCTCCATAACACTTTGCACATACACCCAGATGAGACTTACAGGTCAGGATCGTACGGATCTTCAGCTTACCGGTTACTCCATTCTCTGGATCTACGATCTTATTACCATTCTCATCCACACCACGTTCTACAACAGCTGCAGCACGCTTTGGATTGATCATATGATTATGCTTAACCAGCATGTTTCCATCCTTATCAAAGATATCCACTGCTGTATATCTGCCTGTAATACGCTCCTTGAAGGTCTCGATGATTTCCTTACCATCCGAGAACTCCTCTACAACCATACCCGGAATCTCTTCTACCGGCTTACCGGCACAGCAGTCAACCTCACGGATAATCAGATCCTGTGATACATCAACCAGACGTCTGGTCAGGTATCCGGAATCGGCGGTACGAAGAGCTGTATCAGACAGACCCTTACGAGCACCATGCGCAGAAATGAAGTACTCCAATACGTTCAGACCTTCACGGAAGTTTGCCTTGATCGGCAACTCAATCGTACGACCGGTTGTATCTGCCATCAAACCACGCATACCTGCTAACTGCTTAATCTGCTGGTTAGAACCACGGGCACCGGAATCGGCCATCATGTAAATGTTATTATACTTATCCAATCCATCCAACAGAGCCTTTGTCAGTTCATCATCGGCCTGCTGCCAGGTCTTAACGACTCGTGTATATCGTTCTTCCTCTGTCAGTAAACCACGGCGATACATCTTATTGATATTATCAACCGTTCCCTGTGCAGAACCTAAGATCTCCTTCTTAGAAGCAGGAACCGTCATATCGGAGATCGATACGGTCATACCACTTCTGGTAGAGAACTTATAACCGATGCTCTTGATATCATCCAGAACCTCGGCAGTCTTCGTTGCACCATGGGTATTGATACACTTATCCAGAATCTGTTTCAACTGCTTCTTTGCTACATGGAAATCAATCTCAGGCAACAACAGATTCTCCGGTTTTGTACGGTCCACAAAGCCCAGATCCTGTGGAATAATCTCGTTAAATAACAGACGTCCAAGGGTTGTCTCGATAATTCTTGTATATGGATTGCCATCCAGATCTTCACCCTTTACACGTACCTTTATCTTTGCATGAAGAGTAATCTCCTTATTCTCATAAGCCAGAATCGCTTCATTCTCAGACTTAAATGCCTTACCTTCACCCTTGTCGTTCTCCTTCATCATGGTCAGGTAGTAAATACCCAGAACCATATCCTGAGACGGTACCGCAACAGGTGCACCATCGGAAGGCTTCAACAGGTTATTCGGTGACAACAGCAGGAACCGACACTCTGCCTGTGCCTCTACGGACAGAGGAAGGTGAACGGCCATCTGGTCACCATCGAAGTCGGCGTTATAAGCGGTACATACCAGAGGATGCAGCTTGATTGCCTTACCTTCTACCAGAATCGGCTCAAATGCCTGTATACCCAGTCTGTGCAGTGTAGGTGCACGGTTCAGCATAACCGGATGCTCCTTGATAACGTCTTCCAGGACATCCCATACAACCGGATCCAGCTTCTCAACCATCTTCTTCGCATACTTAATATTGTGTGCTTCCTTGTTTGCCACCAGTTCTTTCATAACGAACGGCTTAAACAGCTCGATCGCCATTTCCTTCGGAAGACCGCACTGATAGATCTTCAGTTCCGGACCTACAACGATAACGGAACGTCCGGAGTAGTCTACACGCTTACCTAACAGGTTCTGACGGAAACGTCCCTGCTTACCCTTTAACATATCAGACAGAGACTTCAGTGCACGGTTACCAGGACCGGTTACCGCACGTCCTCTTCTACCATTATCAATCAGCGAATCCACAGCCTCCTGCAGCATTCTCTTTTCGTTTCTTACAATAATATCCGGTGCACCCAGCTCTAACAATCTCTTCAGACGATTGTTACGATTGATAATACGTCTGTACAGATCGTTCAGATCGGAGGTGGCAAAACGACCACCATCCAACTGCACCATAGGACGGATATCCGGCGGAATAACCGGTACCACATCCAGAATCATCCATTCTGGCTTATTATGAGAGGAACGGAATGCTTCTACCACTTCCAGACGCTTAATAATCTTTGCACGCTTCTGACCGGTAGAATTCTTCAGCTCATTGCTTAATTCTTCATAGTCCTTGTCCAGATCGATTGCCTGCAACAGTTCCTTTACAGACTCGGCACCCATACCTGCACGGAAGGCACCATAGCCATACTTCTCTTCTGCTTCCCGATATTCCTTCTCAGACAATACATCCTTATACTTTAAGTCTGTCTCTCCCGGATCCAGTACGATATAGGCTGCAAAATACAGAACCTTCTCTAATTCTCTCGGAGACTTGTCCAGTAATAACCCCATCCGGCTAGGGATTCCCTTAAAATACCAGATATGAGATACCGGAGCTGCCAGTTCGATATGACCCATACGCTCTCTACGTACATTGGCCTTTGTAACCTCAACACCACAACGATCGCAGATAACGCCCTTGTAACGAACCTTCTTATACTTACCGCAGTGACACTCCCAGTCCTTACTTGGTCCAAAGATACGCTCACAGAACAAACCGTCCTTTTCCGGCTTTAATGTTCTATAGTTGATAGTCTCCGGCTTCTTTACTTCACCATGAGACCACTCTCTAATCTTATCAGGAGAAGCCAATCCAATCTTAATGGAATCAAAATTAATCGGCTGGTCTACTTCTTGATTATTCATATTTGACATCTCGTAGTGCTCCTTCCATTATTATTCTTCTGAACCATCATAGTCCATATCATCTACGTAGTCGTCATCTTCTGCGTCGGCTTCGTCGATATATTCACCCTGTTCATCTACCTGATTATAACCATCATACTGATTATACTCATCATTATTCTTCAGGCCATCGCCCTCGATCATCGGCCGCAGGTTCTCATCACCATAGTTAATGGTTTCGCTGAACTCTACTTCTTCGCCATTTTCATCATATACAGTAACATCCAGTGCCAGAGACTGTAATTCCTTCAGCAATACCTTGAAGGATTCCGGAATACCCGGTTCAGGAATATTATCGCCCTTAATGATTGCCTCGTATGTCTTCACACGACCAACAACATCATCGGACTTCACAGTTAAGATCTCCTGCAGAGTATAAGAAGCACCATATGCCTCCAGAGCCCATACCTCCATCTCACCGAATCTCTGTCCACCGAACTGAGCTTTACCACCCAGCGGCTGCTGTGTAACCAAAGAGTAAGGACCGGTTGAACGTGCATGGATCTTATCATCAACCAGGTGATGCAGCTTCAGGTAATGCATGAAACCAATGGTAACCGGACCATCGAAGTTTTCACCGGTACGACCGTCTCTTAACTGCACCTTACCGGTACGGTTGATCGGCACGCCCTTCCATTCACTTCTGTGATCCCGATTCTCATACAGGTAGTCTAACACTTCATCACTCAGGCTGTCGCCCCACTTTGCTTTGAAGGTATCCCACTCTTCGTTTGCATAATCGTTTGCAATCTCCAGAGTCTCCATGATCTCTTCCTCGTTTGCTCCATCGAAAACCGGTGAACTGACCTTGAAGCCCAGTACATTTGCAGCCAGACTCAAGTGTGTCTCCAGCACCTGTCCGATATTCATACGGGAAGGTACGCCTAATGGGTTCAATACGATATCCAGTGGTCTACCATTTGGAAGGAATGGCATATCTTCAACCGGAAGGATTCTTGAAACGACACCCTTATTACCGTGACGACCGGCCATCTTATCACCAACAGATATCTTTCTCTTCTGAGCAATATATACACGAACGGACTTATTCACTCCCGGTGGAAGCTCGTCTCCGTTCTCTCTTGTAAACACCTTTGTATCCATAATGATACCGAATGCACCATGTGGTACCCGCAGGGAAGTATCTCTTACTTCTCTTGCCTTCTCGCCGAAGATCGCACGAAGCAGGCGCTCCTCTGCTGTCAGTTCGGTTTCACCCTTTGGTGTAACCTTACCGACAAGGATATCGCCGGCACGAACCTCAGCACCGATACGGATAATACCGTTCTCGTCCAGATCCTTCAGTGCATCATCATTTAAGCCTGCCAGATCTCTGGTGATTTCTTCCTGACCAAGCTTTGTATCTCTGGCTTCCGCCTCATACTCTTCGATATGAACAGAAGTATATACATCGTCCTGTACCAGACGCTCACTCAACAGTACCGCATCCTCGTAGTTATAACCTTCCCAGGTCATGAATCCGATCAATGGGTTCTTACCAAGTGCGATTTCTCCGTTTGATGTAGACGGACCGTCTGCGATCACCTCGCCTGCCTCTACACGATCGCCCTTGCATACGATTGGGCGCTGATTCATGCAGTTCCCCTGATTGCTTCGAGCGAACTTAATTACATGATACGTATCTTTGGTTCCATCATCACAACGAACCACGATCTCCTTGCTGGAAGACTTCTCAACAACACCGGCGTGCTTTGCAACGATACATACACCGGAGTCTACAGCCGCCTTTGCTGCCATACCGGTATCTACGATCGGAGACTCGGTCTTCAGCAACGGTACTGCCTGACGCTGCATGTTGGATCCCATCAGAGCACGGTTTGCATCATCGTTCTGCAGGAATGGAATCATGGATGTTGCTACTGAGAATACCATCTTAGGAGATACATCCATCAAGTCTACCCGGTTCTTTGCAAACTCAGAGGTCTCTTCTCTGAAACGACCGGATACATTTGTATTTATGAAATGTCCTTCGTCATCCAAAGGTTCATTTGCCTGTGCAACTACATACTTATCTTCATCATCGGCTGTCAGATATACAACCTCATCCGTTACGATCGGATTCATAGGATCGGTCTTATCCAGCTTACGATAAGGAGCTTCTACAAATCCGTACTGGTTGATTCTTGCATAACATGCCAGTGAGTTGATCAAACCGATGTTAGGACCTTCAGGAGTCTCAATCGGACACATTCTACCATAGTGTGTATAGTGAACATCTCGAACCTCGAATCCGGCACGATCTCGTGACAGACCACCGGGTCCCAATGCAGATAAACGTCTCTTATGTGTCAACTCTGACAGCGGGTTGTTCTGATCCATAAACTGAGACAACTGTGAACTTCCGAAGAACTCCTTCACGGCTGCCGTAACCGGTTTAATATTAATCAGAGAGGACGCGGATATGGTATCGGCATCCTGTGTAGTCATTCTCTCACGAACCACACGCTCCAGACGAGACAGACCGATCCGGTACTGATTCTGCAACAGTTCACCTACGGCACGTATACGACGATTGCCCAAGTGATCGATATCATCCTGATTGCCGATTCCATATTCCAGATGCATATTGTAGTTAATGGAAGCAAAGATATCTTCCTTTGTAATATGCTTTGGAATCAGATCGGAAATGTTTTTCTGAATCTCTTCCTTCAGTTCCTCTCCGCTGAACTGCTCCAACAGCTTCTGGAGTGCCGGATAATATACACGTTCAACCACTCCGATCTCCTTTGGATCAAAGTCTACATATTCAGCCAGATTAACGGTCATATTCGACAGAACCTTTACATTTCTTTCCTCTGTCTGTACGATCACATAAGGAACGGCTGCATCCTGAATCTGGTTAGCCAGCTCCAGTGTAACCTTATCACCGGCAGAAGCAATGATCTCACCGGTACTGCTGTTCACTACATCTTCCGCAAGAACCAGTCCTACTATACGGTTCTGTAATGCCAGCTTTTTATTAAATTTATATCTACCAACTTTTGCCAAATCATATCTCTTAGGGTCAAAAAACATGCTGTTGATCAAGCTTGCTGCACTTTCAACTGCCAGCGGCTCGCCCGGACGGATTTTTTTGTACAGCTCTAACAGACCACTCTCATAGTCTGTAGAAGGGTCTTTCTCAATACTTGCCAGAATCTTTGGTTCTTCACCGAACAGATCAAGAATCTCTGCATTTGTTCCTACTCCCAGGGAACGGATCAACACGGTGATCGGTACCTTTCTGGTACGGTCAACACGAACAGAGAATACATTATTAGAATCCGTCTCATATTCCAACCATGCACCACGGTTTGGAATAACGGTACAGGAATATAAGGTCTTACCGATCTTATCGTGACCGATGGCATAATAGATACCAGGTGAACGTACCAACTGGCTGACGATAACACGCTCTGCACCATTGATAACAAAGGTACCTGTCTCTGTCATCAGCGGTAAATCGCCAATGAAGATATCATGTGTGCTCATCTCGTCTGTCTCTTTCTTACGAAGACGAACGGTCACCTTTAACGGAGCCGCATATGTTGCATCCCGCTCCTTACACTCCTCGATCGTATACTTTTTGTCATCCTTGCATAACTGATAGCCAATAAATTCCATGCAATAACGACCACTGACATCTTCGATTGGAGAAATGTCATCAAATGCTTCCTTCAAACCATCTGTCAGAAACCATTCGTATGAGTTCTTCTGAACCTCGATCAGATTCGGCATCTCAAGCACTTCATTCCGTCTTGAATAGCTCATTCTGATTCCCTTACCTGATTTGATAGGTTTAATCCTTGTTTTTTCCATTACTGGTTTCACCCCTTGAACTAAAAGTATGGTAACTCTTGTCGTATCCCTACAACTACATGGGCAAACCGACCCACGATAGTCACGCTATACTATAGTAGCACCAAAGTCAATGGAAGTCAATTGTTTTTTCTGAAAATGGGAGATTTTTCCCTGAATATTTTTAAAATATGTGTGATTGCCGTTCTTTTAGATAGAATAAGGGGCTTCTGTTTTGTAACAAAAGCCCCGTTTTTCTGCTTAATGAGAAAATAATTACTTTAAGGTAACCTTAGCTCCCTCAGCCTCTAACTTAGTCTTGATATCCTCAGCCTCAGCCTTAGATGCGCCTTCCTTTAACATCTTAGGAGCGCCATCAACTACGTCCTTAGCTTCCTTTAAGCCTAAGCCGGTAACTTCACGAACAACCTTGATAACCTTAACCTTGTTAGGACCAACTTCTGTCAACTCTACGTTGAACTCATCCTTCTCTTCTGCTGCTTCACCAGCGCCTGCACCTGCTGCTGCAACTACAACGCCTGCTGCTGCAGATACGCCGAATTCCTCTTCGCAAGCCTTTACTAAATCATTTAACTCTAATACAGATAAACCCTTGATAACTTCGATAATTTCCTGAGTAGTCATTTTCATATCCTCCATTTTTTAATAGTATTGTTTAAGCTTCCTGTTCTTTTTGCTCTGCAATCTGCTTAATAACACGAGCAAAGTTGGTAATAGGTGACTGGATGCTTCCAAGGAACTTGGACAGCAGTTCTTCTCTTGAAGGGATAGAAGAAATAGCCTGAATGCCATTTGCATCATAGTAGGTTCCCTCAACGATACCAGCCTTGATCTCCAATGCATCTGCTTCCTTTGCAAACTTAGCAATAATTCTTGCCGGAGCAGTTGCATCATCCTTAGAAATAGCAATCGCACTTGGTCCTTCCAGATTTGGATCCAACTGAGCGAAATCAGTTCCCTCAAATGCACGCTTCATCAAAGTGTTCTTGTATACCTTGTAGGTTACGCCTGCTTCTCTTAATGCTTTACGAAGCCGTGTATCCTGCTCTACGGTAAGTCCGCGATGGTCTACTAAAACGATGGAAGCTGCGCCTTCGATGTTTGCCTTGATCTCGTCAACGATTGGCTGCTTAATTTCTACCTTAGCCATGATAGTGCACCTCCTGTATTTTTAATGACTGCACTAAACTAAAGAAACCCGGTCTGCAAGGACCGGGATAACGTACATGAATCACTTCATAACGATTCTTTCCTCGGCAGGCGTTTTGTCCTTACGCTTTTCAGCACCTGCTGTCTCTGGCAGTTCATCATTTGCTACAGTAGCAGATTCCTATTTGTTTGTCAAGTGCTTTTTTATCTTTTACTATACTTTTACTTTACTTAATGGCAGGATAATAGTACACTAATGATACATATATTAATAGATATAAACTACATGCAGAAGGGAGGAAGTCCTATGGCAACCATGAATATCTACAACTATTATCATGCCGCAATGCCGCAGATTGCGAATACCAAGTACGATTCACATAAAAAAAGTGAACTGCGCGCCCTGTATAAGGACATGGTGCGCCTTAACAAGTCAAAGCCATATTACAAGCTCTCCCTTTCCGATGCCACGCAGGCTTATGTCATTGGGATCAAGGATGCTGCGATCGAATTAAAAAACAGTGCATCCTTTCTCACCGAGGATGTCTCCTCTGACACGCAGAAGCTGACAGTTCAGACGGATGCTCCGCAGGAGCTGGGGGTTCAGCTACTGGCGGATGCCTCCGATGCTTCTCCGACAGACATCCGGCTGCAGGTAGATCAACTGGCATCCCCTCAGATCAACGAGGGAAACTATCTGCTGTCTAACGGTACCGGTATCTCTGCCGGGGTACATTATATCAATATCCGTACTGCCGGAAATGAATACCAGTTTGAAATAGAAACCAAACGTGGTGAAACAAATCTACAGATTCAGGAACGACTGGCAATGGCGATCAACAATAGCAATATCGGCATCAACGCCAACATTGATCAGCAGGCTTCTTCCAGTGCGCTCGTTCTGGAGTCCACCGCCTCCGGTCTCGGAAGTCTGGACAACGGTCTTCAGTTCTCCATCTCGGGAAGCACCCCACGGGGACTGGTGTATACACTGGGACTTACCCGTATGACCACAGCACCCGCGGATGCCGGTTTTACATTGAATGACGTTCCCAGAACCTCTGCTTCGAATCACATATCCATTAACAATCATATCGGAATCGAGCTAAAACAGGCCACCGGCATAGAGCACACGGTTTCCGTGGTACCGGATCGATCTGCCATTCTGGATGATGTAGACGATTTTATCCACTACTATAATCATCTGGTAGACTTAGCACAGAATACGGAAGGGAATCCGAGCGGCTCCCGCAAGCTTTTACGTGACCTAACCGGGATCACCCGCCATTTTCACAACAGTTTGGAAGCTTCCGGTCTGATTCTGTCCGAGGACGGTCATATCACAAAGGATGAGGGACTCCTTACACAGAGTACAGAAAACGGACAGTTTCAGGAACTTTTCCGTCAACTGTCCGATTTTAAGAGTGCCATCCAGTCCGCTACCGACCGAATGACTCTGAACCCTATGGAATATGTCGATAAAACCATCATTTCCTACCCAAACACACGCAGGAATTTTCCAAATCCTTACATGCCATCTATTTACAGTGGTATGTTGTATAACCGATATGTCTAGTTATATCAACTGCAGTTCCTGCAGAATCTGATTAAACTTCACAATATCGATCGGTTTTGATGCAAATGCCACACAGCCCAATTCAAATGCCTTTGTTGCATTTGTGCTGACATCCATTCCGGATGTCATAATCACCTTTGCCTCCTGTTGTCTTCCGATTCCCTGCTCTTCCTCATACTTTCGTATCTGTTCCAAGGTTTCATATCCGTCCATCTTCGGCATCAGGATATCCATGCAGATCAGGTCATACGGCTCCTTCTGCTCCACCGCCCGGCGATAAAGTTCAATCGCCTGTTCTCCATTTTCTGCCATCTTACAGCTTCCGTACTTTGACAGAAACTTCACCATAAACTTTCTGCTGACATAATCATCTTCTACTATTAATGTATTCATGCTGTCCCCCCTATACTGCTATATGATACGATACCAGAACCTCTCTTGCCTGTTCCTTCAGTTCCGGATGTTCCGTTAATATTCCTTTTACACAGACAAAGCTGTTCTGTCTTGCCTCTTCATTCTGCTTCATCTGTTCTCTCAGCTTCTGCCGTCTTACATTCAGACTGTGCTTCACTTCTACCATCTCCCGGTTGTCTAACAGTGCCAGTATTTGCTGCAGCCAGATCTCCGCATCTCTCACTCCTGCCTGCTGCAGCAGATGGAGCAGTTCCTCCTGATAGATCTTCAGATCTCCGGTGTTTTTCTGATACTTCTTTTCCTCTTCCCGGAACTTCCGATACTTTTTCCACTCATATTCCAGTTCTTTTCCACTGTTTACCTCATACTTCGCATACAGATAGTCCAGTGTGGTTGTATTGTTCAGCCACTTGATCTTTACCTTGTTCTGTAGTTGTATCGCCCGGTTATGTTTCTGGTAGCTAAGTGTCCGTTCTCCATTGATCCTGCTGTAGTTCAAAAACAAAAAGAACTCTATAATGACAACTACGATCGCCACCCCGACTCCCGGAAGCGTCAGGTCTATCTCATATTCCAGTGTCACTACCAGAAATGCAATGACTGTAACTATCGTCAGTACTCCCAGTACCATTGCAATAGTTCGAACACTTTTTTGTTTCTGTTCCAAGTGTCCCTCTTCATACTGAAGTGCGCCCTTTTCGCCTTCCAGATACTCAAGATCCCGTTTAATCTTTCCTCGCATATCTTCCAGTTCCTTCAGCTTCTGTATCCCTTCCGGGATTTCAGACTCCAGTCTCTGGAACAGCTGGTGCCGCTCTCCACTGATTGGACGCGGTGCCTTTTGATATTCTTTCCGTGTTTCCTCCAGCATCACAATCTTTCTTGCATCATCTTCCAGTTCTTTTCGTTTTCCGGCTTCCATCTGCTCGATCTTTTGTATATCCGAAAAGTACGCTGTCACCAGTTCATACTCTCGCTTTAAATCCTCCATTTCATAGGTCCGGTCTACGATCACGCCCAGATGATGCGACAGCTCTGCCTCTTCCCCGGACATTTCCTCCTCGCGATCACCGATCGACTCCAGTTCCTTGTCTTCCCGAACCTCCGGTTTCCGGAACAGATTCTTTATACTCTTAAATAATCCCATTATACAACCTGCTCTCTGAATTCTTCCTTCCACTGATTCAACAGCATATCCACGCGCTGATTAAAGGCTTCATAGTCTCCATGGTTCTTATTATAAAGTGCCTTTTCATACCGGGTATAAACTGCCGTATTTCTGGAATCCTCCACCGCATCCTCCAGCAGCATTCTGGCTCTGGCAAAATCCGGCTCCTCCATGCCAAATGTTTCCGCTTCTGACTGTACCGTTTCTACCGGTGCCTCCAACAATCGTATCATAATATACGCTTCCAGTGACGGCTTCTTCTTATTTCGTTCATAGGCTTCCAGAAAGCAAAGCTTCGCCTTTGCCAGTTCCATGTTTTTAGCCAGTGCCACACCCTTGTTGTGATACACATCTCCCAGGAACTTCTTATCCTCAATCGTTTCTTCCTGTCTTAAAATACCATCATAAAGAGAAATCGCTTTCAGCACCCTTTTATACATCAAAAAGCTGTCAGCCCGAAGCTTCGTCTTCTCCTCCGCCGGGAGCAGGGTCACCAGTTCCTGCTTATCGATAAACTGTCGGATCTCTGCCGTCTCATAGTACGAACCCGCCGACAGGATCGCTACCAGTATTTCAATAAAGCTGCTGCCTCCCGCCAGAAGCTCCATCAGCTTTCCCGCCAGTCCTTCCATGCCCAGCTCCGTCTTTATCCACTGCACCAGTCTGCCCTGAAACTGCTCCGGATTTAACAGAACTGCATTATTATAGATATAAAAGCATAACTCTTCATAGGAATACACCTCAACCTTTGTATTCACAAATGTATATGGAACTACTGCCTGTCGTGCTTCACACAGAATCACCTTTCCCATGAATCATTCCCTACCTTTCCAGTACAAACTCCTTACGATACACCTTATTCGTTGTAGGATACAACTTGCCGAAGCCTTCATCCCGGATCACCACTGCTCCCCGGCTTCCACTATACATCTCTACCTCCAGCGACAGTCTGGTGGTCTTATTCGGCCGTGTCGGAAGTCCGTGAATCTCTATAATCTCCCGCATTGCTTCCTGATTATAATGATTCTTATACAGGATCTCCACCCGATTGGTATCATCCAGACACACATGGATCTTTCCCCGCATGTTGTACCATTCTCTGCCGCCCCGTGCAATCGGTATAAATGTATTGGCTGCATCTCCGCTTAAAATTCCCACATCACTGTGTACCATATCCTCGGCGTTCACGATATATTTATTCGGATTAATAACATTGGAACCAATATATGCTGCATAGCAGGCACCCTTGGTATATATATTCTGCCCCACAAACACCCGTCGTCCGTTACAGAGTGCATTCTGCGATGCATTCGCCCACAGCTCCATGAACCCGATTCCGGTCAGGTATACCGATGACATATACGCTTCCTTCAGAACCTCCTGAACTACCTCCAGAAATCTCTGATCCAGCTCCTGCTTGCTATTGTACAGCCGATAGTATCCCATTTGTTCCCGGTAGTCCTTATGAATCACCGTCACCACCTGTGGATTCGATCTTCTGGCGATATCCACCCGATAGAAGTCCAGTCCCTCCGGTCCATAGTCAAACAGCCCGACACTGTTATTCCGAAGACTCTCCGGCTGTTGGAACACAAAATGAAGATAGGCACTGGTATGTCCGATAATGAAGAACTTATCCCCATACAGTCCCAGTTCATCCTGAAGCATATGTAAAACCCGGAACAACGCATTGGAGTATCGATATACCGTTACCACCAGTCGTTCGATCTCTGCGTCCTCATATCGGTTCAGAAAGTCCATAATATGCCCCTTCAGTATGATCAACAGAATATCCTCATAGCTGTAGGATGTCTCTGCCAGCTCCATCCGTTCGGTCGCCTCCAACTTTTCAACCACCTGCTCCAGATAGGTTCCTTCCTGATGGAACCGGTGTTCCAGTGCCTCGCTCCCCACATACCACTTCTTAGATTCTGCTCCGAAAAACGCTACATTCGGAAGAAGATAGGTATCAACTGTATTTAATTGACAGATAGACTCCGGCTCTTTCGTCTGCTGATTAAAATAACTAAGCTGCGTACTCTCTGCGCAAACGTCCATTCCCAGATAAAACTTCTGCATCCCATCGTCTCCTTATTTCATATGCTATATGTGACAAGCCAAGAGCTGTCACCGATATCATAGTATTCGCATAACCTCTTCAAATACATGTCCATACTTCATGTATGCTTCCATATCGGTTGTCAGTTCTGCCGTATCCCGCATTTCCTGACAGATCAGCATCTGATTCAACCGTTCAAACCGGCTTCCCTGCTCTTCCTTGTTGTACACATCCTGTCGGATACTATCACTCTCTAACAAAGACACACAGCCGGTATACTCTTCACCAAAATGATATAGAAGCTGCTCTCCGTGGAACACAATAAACTCCTGTACATAATACCCCGGAATCCGTTCCTCCATCCGGCGTGGTTTGAAGTCCAGGGTCTGCTGCTCACTGGTTCCTACACTGTAATTCACTACCACTTCCATATGCTCTCGGCCTTTATATATCAGATAGGTCTTCAGATAAAGTTCCTGTGGCAGGTCTACGTATTCCAGAAATGCCTTAAAGAACGGAAGCACAATGCCCCGGTTCAGGAATTCCTTTACCGTTCGTGTCACAAATCCAACCTCATCTTCATTCAGTCTCGTACATTTCGACAGATGCCAGAGGACGGCACTCCGACTGATATCATCCTGGATCTCTCCGTTTGTAATCTCCCGAAGCAGATAATCAAAGGCAGAATCCGGTATCCATTCCTCCCGGATAAAGTACATATATGCCAGT
Source organism: uncultured Clostridium sp. (assembly GCA_900539185.1). GTDB lineage: Bacteria > Bacillota > Clostridia > Lachnospirales > Lachnospiraceae > CAG-632. The sequence goes on along the minus strand of UQBG01000004.1, from coordinate 26,927 downwards.
TTCTTCAGAAATGCCTTTGTCACCATCGTACGGTGTCTTCCCTGATAGTATGAGCGGAAGATATCCATTGCATTATCCACATAGGTATCTGCAAATATCATCTGCGCCAGTATGTTTTCTTCCAGCTCTCTGGCTTCTCCGAGTACCACGATTGCGGTTTCCCATAGCTTTGCCAGTTCCTTTGTATCTGCCTTATACTGGAATACCAGATACTGTATGGTGCGGTCATTGTACTGTCCCTTCTGATAAAGATATACGCACAAAGAGGTCAGTGCTTCATCTCCCAAAATATCCGTATCTGTCACGATATAAGAGGCTAACCGCAACAACCGTGTGATCTCCACATCACCGTATCCGAACTTCTTGATTGCCTCATATGCCTTCCGGTTCATGCCGCGCATGATATAACCGGATATAATCTCTGCACTGTGAATCTTATCCATGTAGTCCAGATCGATCTGAAGCAGATATTTCTCCAGAATATCCCCATCGTAGTTTTCCAGATAATATTCTATGATCTGAAGCAATGCCTGCTGCCGGATCTCATAGCTGACCTCGGTACATTTTAATACCTCTCTTGCCTGATTGACATCTCTGGCATCCTGCAGATGCTTATGTGTCATGCGACTGTAGATATAAGCTAACAGCCTCGGCTCAGACGGATTATATCGATGGCAGACAGCCAGATATGCCTTCGCATCCACCAGCCGTTCCAGTCGGTATGGGATGGTGCTGGTATAGCGGTTTCCCTTTGTATCCACCAGTGTTACCACTGCGGATTCCGTAACAATGTCAATATAAGCCACTCCGTCATTTAAGACCACCTGCTGTTCCTCCAGCAGTTCCTTATGACTGACGATCACGGACTTCATACCCGGATTGCTGCATACCAATCGTCTCTTAAATATAATATTCGGGAGTTTTGCCGCATACTTCGGATTCACATTTTCAGGATTTAAAAATTCTTTATAGATCACTAACAGGAATTCATGAATAACCCCTCTCAGAATCTGCCCTTCCATAAAGTTCTCAATCGTCGGCGCCAGTTCTCCGTATAATCCGCCATATCCGGCTTTATTCTTAATCAGACTGGCATATACATATGCCTGCTCATAATCGGTCAGTGTATTATTATAGGTCAGATATCTCAATACCGGCTCCGGAATCCGGTCATACCGCTTCATATCCATACTGCGGATATAGGCTTCATAAATCCCGATCAGTTTCAGTCCTGCCTGTATGCCCCGTTCAAAGTATACATGATAGCGTTGCTCCGTCTGGCTTGCACGGATCAACATTCCACAGATAATCCGCAGCACATCCTCCGACGGATACTTCTGATCAATCTCCTGAAGCAGTCGGAACAGATGTGGCTGAAAGCCATGCTCCTTTCCTGCCAGTTCTACACAGATATGAATCACATCCTCCGACAGATACTCATGATGCATTCCCCAACGGATCGCCGACAGTTCCAAGCCTTCCAGCTTCCGCAGCATCAGCGGCTCATGATTCCACATCTCACAGATCTCATAATATAGGATTGGGCTATGAATGCCCTGATTATATAGTACCTGAATCTCTCCGTAGAGCCAGTTTTTCTCCGTCTCCTCCGAGTCATCCAGAAAGATCAGCAGCCAGAAATAAAACAGCTTCTCATCCTCTGCCTCGAAGGTCTGACGAATCTGCGTCTTTGCCCGTGCAATACTCTCCGCATCCTTATGTGCCAGTGCCTTCAGATATGCATAGTAGCAGGATGCCTTTACCCCTTCTACCAGTTGGTCCGCGTCTGCATCGATCCTGCGGAATTCCTCCTCTACCATGCTTTCATTTCCTGCCAGAATATTCATATGCAGAATACCCAGCCGATAGAGTTGATCCTCCTTGCAGTACTGAACCAGATTCCGTAACGCATACAAGGTCTTATCCACATAGCTTTCCAGACTCATCCTGCCCGTCCGAAAGTCCAGATAGTTGGTGATCAGGCTATGCTGATGCACCTTTATCATATGATGATTCGTAAAAAGGTGCGGTGGCTCCACCCGATGATCCGGAGTCGTTGCCACAGTGATCTCTACTACAATCTTCTGATATATATTTTCAATGATGATCTGACCGCTGCTACCGCCCTCCTCCATATACTCCGGGAATACCATGTAGTCTAAGGAATATTTATTCCCGACAAAGTCTTCACTGCTTATATACTTCTTAATCGGCTGTAAAAACCGTGCCGTCGAACGAACCTCTGCATTCAGATATCCCCAGGTATTCTTCGTCACCGTAATCGCATGCTTCTCTGCCTCCGTATGATAGGACAACTGCTGCTTACGATCTGTAACCTCCAGCGATAAAGACCGTTTCTTGTGGGTATAGATCAGAAACTCTTCCATTGCCTGGCTGGCCGACAGACTCCGCGTCAGGCTCTCATACACTCGGGTATACATCGGATCTCCGGTTAAAAATGCACATACAAACTCCTGTGAGGTAAAGATTCGAACAGCCTCTCCCCAGTTACTTTCCGCCAGACTGGCAAACTGGAACATATCCCCCAGGCAGCCGATCGAAGTCTCGATCGCCGGAGCCGTAATCTCGATCTCATACGGTACCCGGAATTCGCCACCATCTGTGACCAGATAAAGAACGCCGGACAAATGTTCTCCTTTTTCCCACTTTGCCGCATCAAAGGTCAGCTCTACCGTCTGTGCTTTTCCGATAAAGTTATGCGGTTCTATCTTAAACAGATAGCGACTGTCATAGATCATCCCCTTGATCCGGCAGTTATTCTCTGTATGAATATCTATGGCACCGTGATATACAGAGCCTGCTTCTATATTCAGTTGCAAATGATCTACAGACACTACCACCTGTGGTCGATTAACATCAAACTCTCCCTTGGCATACTGCTCTACCTTTTCTTTCATCTACAACACCCTTGCAAATCCTTCCCTGTGAAGTATAATATAATTACTGATGTACAGTATACCAGATTTTGTCGGTTTAGGAAAGAAGGAGAGGGATATTTTTATGTTACAACCAGCAGATCAATTCCATGGCAGTGACCTGGAAAAAGTAGAAGCACTTTACCATATAAAACGGGAAGATATTCGACCGTTTGCTTCCAATGTAAATCCCCTGGGGTTATCCCCGGTACTAAAACAGGCTCTGCAGGAGCATATCGATGTACTGACGGATTATCCGGATCGGGAATATACCGATCTGAAAAAAGGCATTCAGGCTTACACCGGCGCTGACCCTGCCCACATTCTTCCCGGCAGCGGAAGTACAGAACTGATTGTTACTTATATTACAACCATTAAGCCAAAGAAAACCATCGTTGTAGAGCCAACCTACTCCGAATATAAACGGGATTTAAAAGCGATCAAAAGCGAGATTATGGACTATACCCTGCAGGCGGATGCTGCGTTCAAGCTGGATATTCAGGATCTGTGTGAGAAGATCGATGATTCTGTCGATATGCTGATCCTTTGCAATCCGAACAATCCTACTTCTACCTGTATCTCAATCAGCCAGATGGAGACGATCGTCAAAAAATGTAAGGAAACCTCAACCTTCGTTCTGGTGGATGAAACCTATGTTGAATTCGTAAAGGACGTCTCCGTTATATCCGCAATCCCTTTGGTAAAGCGATACAACAATCTGATTGTCCTGCGAGGTGTCTCAAAGTTTTTCGCCCTTCCGGGACTGCGGCTGGGCTATTCCTGCACTTCCAACGAAAAGCTGCTGCACTATATTACAAAACACAACAATCCATGGTCCATCAGTTCCATTGCCGCATATGCAGGAACGGTTATGTTTACCGATACGGCCTATATTCAGCAGACACGGAATCTGATTTCTCAGGAGCAAGGTCTGGTCTGCTCCGCCCTGCGTACCAGAGCCTCCATCCAGATCTTCACGCCCGCAACGAACTTTATGCTGCTCCGTATCAAAAAGGATGGCATCACCTCCGCAGATGTCTTTGATTCCTGTATCCGCAAGGGGTTAATGATCCGCGACTGCTCGAACTTTATAGGACTCGGAAATGACTACATCCGTTTCTGCTTCCTGCGTCCGGAGGATGACGATCTTCTGGTTAATACTCTGCTGGAGATTCTTTAGTTCGTCCCCGTGCTTTCAGGCGAGCCTGTTTCGGAGTTTCCGCCTTAAACTTCTTATAGATCCGTATAAAATGACTCGTGTCCGCAAATCCGGTTTCCTGGGCAATGTAACCGATATCATAATCACTATATAATACCAGTTCCTCCGCCTTGGAAATCCGGAGATATTCTATGTATTCCTTACAAGATCTTCCAAACTGCAGCTTGAATATTTTTGCAAAATTCGAATAGCTCATACCACTCCTCTTTGCCAGCTCCTGTACAGAGAGCGGCTCATAGGAATGCACATCAATATACTCCAGTATTGTATTGAAAAAGTCCGGATCCGTTCCCTGTTCCCCTTCTCTGGTGAAATCCCTCCCCATCTGTTCCCATACCCGAACCAGTTGGATCAGGAGTGTTGAGAGATTGCTATACACATTCTGCTCATAACCGAATCCGCAGGTTTCTACTTCTTTGATACAATTCTCCACATAATATCCCAGTCGATACTGCTCCTGTTCCGCATTGGAAAACAGCATCGGCTCCCGTTCCTGAACAGTTCCCAATACACTGCGAATTCTGGGCAGATATACTCTCGGGATTCGAATTGCATTCAGATCAAACTTTACAACCGCATACTCCACCCCCGGCCAAAAACCCGGTTGAATCCGATGCAGCATCTTCGGCGGAATTACTACCAGCGCCCCCTCTTCCATGGTATAGCGGTATTTTCCGCAGTCTACCCGGATCATTCCTCTGGTCACATACAGGATTTCCACAAAGTAATGCCAGTGTCCACGCACACGGAAGTTCGGATCCACCACCCGTTCCATATAGATTTGATATGGAGTATTCATAACATCAATATATTCAAACAGTTCCATCTCTTCTCACCCTATACCTTTATTTTATTACTTTTATTTCATAACTTTATCATAGATTCATAGGATTTCCAATCGCCAAAAAGAGATTTGTTCTATTTTTTCATTTATCCATTCTAGTTATTTCCCTGAACAGCGTTATAATCAGAGTATCAAGATTGATTACGGAGGATATGATACTATGTTACGAGAAAAAGTAGAACAGAACTTAAAGACCTGTATTCTTCCATTCTGGGAGGGTATGATTGACAAAGAATATGGCGGCTATTACGGACTTCTGGACTTTGATCTGAAGCTGGACAAGAAGGCCGTAAAAGGCTGTATCCTAAACAGCCGAATTCTCTGGTTCTTCTCCAATGTCTATCTGACCACAGGAGATGCCAGTGTGCTTCCTTTTGCAGATCAGGCTTATGAATTCTTAAAAGCCTACTGTCTGGACAAGGAAAATGGCGGAATCTTCTGGTCTATGACCTATGACGGTAAGCCGGAGGATACAACAAAGCATACCTATAATCAGGCATTTGCCATCTATGCCCTGTCATCTTACTATGATGCCACCAAGAAGGAAGAGGTGCTCCAAACCGCCATGGATCTGTTCCATGTCATCGAAACGAAGTGCCGTCTGGGTGATGGCTACGGGGAGTCCTATACCATCGACTTTGTTCCAAATGTAAATGACAAGCTGTCTGAAAATAATGTTATTGCCGATAAGACAATGAATACTCTGCTTCATGTATGCGAAGCTTATACAGAGCTCTATCGCGTCGGTCATGATCCGGAGGTCCAGAAGCGTTTATACTGGTCAACCGCAGAGTTTTACAATGCCGTATATAATCCGGAGCTTCACCGGCTGGAGGTTTTCTTTGATAAGGATATGAATTCGATTCTGGATCTGCATTCCTACGGTCACGATATCGAAGCCACCTGGCTGATCGATCGTGCACTGGAAGTACTGGGAAATAAAGAACTGTCTGACCGCATGGCTCCTATGATCATGGATCTGACGGAACAGATCTACAAGGTAGCCTATGAAAATCATTCCGTTATGGCAGAGTGTGAAAAGGGTGTGGTCCTGACCACCCGCATCTGGTGGGTACAGTGTGAATCCATTATCGGTTTCTATAATGCATATCAGAAAACCGGAGATGCGCGTTATCGTAAGGCAGCCGAAGATATCTGGGACTATATTGAGAAGTACCTGATCGATCCAAGACCGCAGTCTGAATGGTATTCTGAGGTAGACGCTGACGGTCAGCCATCCAGCCGCAAGCCGATCGTAGAACCATGGAAGTGTCCATATCACAATGGCAGAATGTGTCTGGAGATCATGAACCGCACCCGGAGATAAGGAGATTTGTATGATGACTAGCAATAAACCGATTAACAAACATGCCACAAAGGAAGCCTGTAATCTGCTTCAGTACTTATATGCCACAGCCGGACATTCCATCATATCCGGTCAGCATACGCAGACGGTTCCTATGGAAGAATATACCTATATTTACGAGCAGACCGGTCGGCATCCAAAGCTGGTGGAGTTCGAGCTTTTAGCCTACTCCCCAAATATCAACTATGAAGATGCGGATGAGGCTTGTCTGACGGAGGTTGAAGAGGCGAAGCATACGATGGAAACCGCTCTAAAATGGGCTTCTACTACACCGGATGGAATCCTCTCACTCTGCTTCCATTGGTTTTCCCCGATCGGCGGAAGAGATAAGAGTTTTTACTCAAAAAATACTGACTTTGATCCGGAACAGGTTCTAATCGAAGGTACACCGGAACGTGCCGCCTTTTATCATGACCTGGAGGTTATCGCCCAGCTTCTGGAGCCTTTTCAGACTGCAAATATTCCGATTCTCTGGCGTCCGCTTCACGAGTCCGAAGGGACCTGGTTCTGGTGGGGTTCCAAAGGGCCTGCCGTAGCAGCTGAGTTATATAAGCTCGTTTATCACTATCTGACGGATGAGAAGCAGTTAAATAACCTTCTCTGGGTATGGAGCTGCCCAGCAAAGGACGGATATCCGGGCGATGACTATGTCGATGTGATCGGCTGGGATATCTATCTGGCACCTCATACAGTTACAGACTATCAGGCTCAGTATGAGGAACTTATGGCGAATACCCATTCCAACAAGGTTGCTGCCCTAACAGAGGTCGGTGTCATCCCTGACATCACTCTTCTGGAACAAAGCAAAACCCCTTGGGCCTACTATATGACCTGGTCAAAGGAGTTCTGTCTATCAGAAGAGCATAATACAAATGAGGATTTAAAAAAACTGTATCGCAGCGATTATTGTATCAGTTTATAATCCTATGAGAAGTCCGTAATCACGATACCTCTCTGTTCAATAAGTTTTTACTAATCTGCGAAACAAAAAACGGCTGTAAGCCTTGATTTTACTGGCTTCACAACCGTTTTTTTCTTTCCAACTGTCAAAGATGGGATTATAGCATGCCGTGAAAAAAGAATCTACCATCTCTTGACAGTATCCGGCATTTGCGTTATTGTATTAATTGAAGTAATACAGATAATACAGGTAACTTGCAGCTATACTATTAGGAGGTGTACGATATGATTTTGGAACTGGATATGGGCAGTGATACTCCCATTTACGTACAGCTTCGCAACCAGATTGTAAAAGGAATCGGCCGCGGAGAACTAAAGGCAAACGAAAAACTCCCTACGGTGCGCCAGTTGGCGGCCGATGCCGGGGTGAATACAATGACTGTTAATAAGGCTTATCAGATTCTAAAGTCTGAGGGTTATATCCGCACAGACCGCCGTTCTGGGGCTTATGTCTCTGAATCTATCAACATGAATGCGGACTTTCGCGAGAAACTGGAATCCGAACTGGAGCTTTTATCTGCAGAAGCCAGTATTACCGGGATGGAAAAAGAGGACTTCCTGAAGCTATGTGATGCCATCTATTCGCAGATGGCTCCCTGTCCATCGTAGAGATACCCGGCTATCAGATTTTTCGGATTCAAACAACTGCTTAAAGGAGGTAACACTATGTCTCTGATCTTCTTTCTTTTATTTTTATTTCAAAACTTATTTGTCACTTTGATTATGAAGTACGCCTATGCATCCTACTTTCAGTATGAAAATGGGATGCTGATGGGCGTGCATATTCCGCATGAACATGTGAAGGATCCGGAGGTACAGACACTAGTTTCACAAACCAAAAAACGTGTGACTCGTTTTCTGAATATCAACTGCTTCCTGTCCGTTGCCATCTGCATTCTAAACTTCCGGAGTATGATTCTGTTTGTGCTGGTCTTATGTCTGTGGCTCACCGGATACCTTCTGACTGTCCAGATTATGATTCTGTCTGCCCACCGCCGGCTCTACGATCTGAAAATGAAGAATCAATGGCTCATAGAATCCCAGCAGCGAAAGGTCTATATCGATACCCGATTATCTGCATCTATGGATACCCCTCCCCTTCCTGCCACCTGGCATCTTCTGCCGATTTTCATTGAAATCGGCTGCTATCTTCCTCTTCTGTTTCAGACCGGCGCTCATCATTCTCTTACCCTTTTGATTTTCTTTTTATGCGCCGTTGCTGTCTCTGTCACACTCTGGATTCTGCACATTTTTATCAATCGGTCTGAGCGAACCGCTTACAGTCAGGATTCCGCTCTGAATCAAAGCATCTGCCACACTATGAAGCATTATAAGGGGTGTGCCTTTCTGCTTGCCAGTGCAATGAATGCAACTGCATGGATCTACACTGCCATGGCTTTTCTAATCACACATAAGCTACAACCATCTACCTTTTATGTGTACATCACAGTCCAAACACTCTCTGCAACAGGTCTTCTGATTCCCCTTCTTATGGGGCAAAAAAGAAAACAGGAGCTTCTGTTCTCTGACACCGCTCCTCTTGTTGTTGATGATGATGAATACTGGAAAAACGGGTTTTACTATAACCCATCTGATCACCGAATGCTGGTTCCCGACCGGATGCAAAGTAGTAATTATGCCTTAAACTATGCACGCCGCGGTGCATGGATCTTCTCCGGTTCCATAACCGCTTTGCTCCTGGGATGCTTTATCTGGACAGCCTCGGTTCTGATTCCGTTCCTACATGTAACGATCGACATTCAGCTAATCGATGATACCTTGCAGATCTCATCTGCCGGATATTCCAGCAGTCTTTCCATCGATGATCTTAGACACGTAGAACTTCTGGAAGAACTTCCGCATGATGACTTCAGCCGAATCAACGGCGGCGAAACCGAGGACTATCTGATCGGGCATTTTCGTGGAACTACTTATGGAAAATGTGATCTCTATATCTTCCAGTCTGCTTCCCCGATCCTTCTCATCCAAACAAAGGATGAAACAGTGTTTGTAAATACAAAGGATACAGATGAAATCCAAAGCTTATATGAGAAGCTTTCTGGTTATATATCTGCGCCTATTGCCGTCCTGCTCTGCAGATAGTCAGCTTCAGCAATAGATTTATCCAACATAGCACTTCCGAGTGACGGAATCAAAAAGCGCAGATATAATTTTTTCAGATTATCTTTTAACAAATGATATGTCAATTCTTCTCTTCCGTTTTTGTTTTCTCCTCGCGAAATATCGTACGAAAGATCAGTCGTACAAACGGACCACAGTAAAACATCTGGTAACAGATCGCCATAGGAAAATTCAATGTCCAAGTCTGAACCCAGGTTCCAAAGGACTTATTTTCCTTAAATAATATCGTAGCTGCCAGACTCATAACCGGACACATAATGCAGCAGATACATATGGAAATCGCATATGTTATAAACTGTGGTCGATCATCCGGCCGCATCACACGAAATGCCAGCATTTTTGCTAGCCTGCCCACAACAAAGAATTCCAAAACAAACGCAATCGGCACCATGATGGGCAGTTCATGAAGCGCCGAGAGAAAGGTTGTCCCAGTCACTCCACCTGTATTCAGTGCTACATTGTATACTACCATCCCATATACCATAATCGTAGCCATGATAAGTGTAAATACTACATCTTGAAATTTGTTTTTTGGCATTAAAAAATCCTCCTTCATGATAATTACAACTTTTGATGTGTTGTTCGTTATCATCCCGGAGGATTGTGCGTTTCCAATTTTATAACCATTCTATAATGCTTTGTGCATTATAACACAGGTTTTTCCCCATGTAAACCCTATTCTAAAAATACTTCAACCCGGTTATTTCTAAAAGTAAATGCAAGTATTCATCCCAAACTTGCATTTAGTCTTGGAAACGTATCGGTCAAAAATCGAGCAGGAGAAAATTCCTCTTTCAGAGGAATTTTCGACTTCTCACACCACCGCTCATGCGGTTCCGCAATAGATGGTTTGGCTGATACTTGGGATAGATATGGATATATGGGCGGCTCTAATTTTGCAGATGTTCCATCAACGGGTAAATACACATATAGTGAAAGAGCAATTCCTTATATAGAAAATGAAGCAGCTTATCATTGCAGTTTACGGCATCCAGCGGTCGCCATTCTGTTTTAGAACGGCCGTTTTCCGAAGCCAACGGCCGCCCATTTTTAGTTAGAAGATTACCACCTATCGTGTGTTGATCTTAATCGTGTAGTGTTTTGTAGCTCTCTTCATGATGGAATTGGCAGATACCTCATCGTTGAGAATCATCGCTTTCCAGTTATCTGGAGCACGCTGTGAGCATACGATGGTGCTTTTTCTCTGCTCATTCCGCTTCTCGAGAAGCTCAAAGAGGATTTTAATCTCTCTTTCGTCAGTGATTGTGTGGAGCAGGAAATCATCCAAGATGATCAGTTCCATTTGAGATACTTCTTCATCTTGCGGGCATATTTATCGTAATCCTGCTCTTTAAGAGCTAGTCATCTGTATACATCGTTTTCACGTTACCATAGTACCGGCTGGTCGAGGTCAGGATGGCATTCAGATCTGCATATTCAATAGAGAGTTTTGTGATTTCTACCCAAACAACCCAAAAACGACAGGCAAGAATGGGTATCCTTCTTACCTGTCGTTTTTTTGATCTCTTGATCTATTTATCCCTATTACAGCTTGTTCCGGCGCTTACTCGCGGGTCAGTACCATCCGGAAAATATAGGCAGCTTCGGCAGCCGTAAAGTTTTTTCCGGATCCGGTACCCTGTCCCGGCATTCCATCCAGATAGATACATTTTCCGTCATTTCCCAATACAAAGTACCGCAGCTCGCCGGTATAATCCACCAGAACCGGATACTCTTCAAAGGTTTCCCCGGTATCCTCCAGGCGATCCCGATAGTCCGGGATCCCTTCGATATGTACCGTCGCATATTCCCCCCAGCCCGGCATCTCGATCGACATCAGAATACTCACGGAATCATGGTTTGCATTTCCGCTCGACGGCGAACAGAAAATAAAACCGGAGTACGGAACTCCTTCCCGGTATGCCAGCTTAAAGTCATCCAGTACTGGATTTGCTCCCAGTCCCTCGATCACCGTTGACAGTGTCTCATCCTCTCCCGCCGGTACGATGGCGGTTCCCATCTGTGCCAGTGCGGTATACAAATCTTTTAATGAAATAACCTTCTTTGTCACCAGTTCTGACCAGTAGTCTACCCGATAGGTCATATCATATAGTTTCAGATACATCACTTCATTTTCAGCGACCTCATCCGAATCATTCTCCCGATACAGGGATACGATATCATCTGTATAGACACACGCCCAGCTATCCAGAGAAAGTCCTTCCAGCTCCTGTGCCTCCGGTATTGCAATCGTCACCTTATAGTCTTTTACATTTAACATAAACTGCGTATCACAGGTACTGATCTCTGACTGATTATACATCCAAAGTGTTTCCGTCTCTGTAAAAACGTACTTCTTATCATTTACTGTGAAGCTAAAATGCTCTCTGGTTCCCGGATTCTCGACCGGTGCCTTTCGCTCCGGCAGTTCGTCTGCGATCTTGCGATACTCATCCCTGCCGGTCGGAACAACAACCTCTGTGGTTGTCTCTGTCGTAGCTTCCTCCGTCCCGGTATCCTCTGTTACCGTACTGTTTCCGCAACCGGAGAGCGTGGATAGCAACAGGCTCCAGATCGCTGCTATACACAGATACTTCCTGATCTTCATATCGTTAACCCCTCGTATCTTCCTTTTCTTCTAATATCTCAATGCCCAGTTCCTCTAACTGCTTCGGATCTACTGTATTTGGTGCCTCTGACATCAGACAGGATGCATCCTTTACCTTCGGGAATGCAATGACATCCCGGATGGAATCCTGCTGTGCCATAATCATTACCAGACGATCCAGGCCATATGCCAGTCCTGCGTGTGGCGGAACACCATACTTAAAGGCATTTAACAGGAAACCAAACTGATCGTATGCACGCTCCATTGTAAAGCCCAACGCTTTAAACATCTGTTCCTGTACATCGTTCTGATGGATACGGACAGAACCACCACCGATCTCTGTACCATTCAGTACGATATCATAAGCCTTTGCACGAACTCTGCCCGGATCAGACTCAATATACTGCAGATCCTCCTCCATCGGCATCGTAAACGGATGATGCATTGCCTGATATCTTCCAAGCTCCTCGCTCCACTCTAAGAGTGGGAACTCTGTAACCCATACAAACCGGTATTCATCCTTATGAAGCAGGCCTAACTGGTTGGCAATCTCCAAACGCAATGCCCCTAACACATCATATACCAACTTACTCTTATCAGCTGCAAACAGAAGAAGGTCACCCGGCTTGCCCTGCATCTTGTCAATCAGTGCTGCCATCTCTTCTTCCTTCATAAACTTTGCAAATGAAGACTTATAGCTGCCATCCTCCTGTATTGCAATATAGGCCAGTCCCTTCGCACCGTAGCCCTTTGCAAAGTCAACCAGTGCATCAATCTTCTTTCTCGGCATTGCCCCCTGACCGTTGGCATTGATACCGCGAACACTGCCGCCATTCTCGATCGCACTCTTGAATACAACAAATTCGCAATCCTTTACTACATCTGTGACATCACACAGCTCCATACCAAACCGAAGATCCGGCTTATCAGAGCCAAACCGCTCCATGGCCTCCTTATAAGTCATTCTCTGGATCGGAAGCTGAACATCCACACCGATAACCTCTTTGAATAATCTTGCAAGCAGTCGTTCGTTTACATCTATGACATCATCGACATCTACAAATGACAGCTCCATATCGATCTGTGTGAACTCCGGCTGACGGTCCGCACGCAGGTCCTCATCCCGGTAGCATCTGGCGATCTGGAAGTACCGGTCATATCCGGAACACATCAGCAGCTGCTTGTAGATCTGTGGAGACTGTGGCAATGCATAGAACTCGCCCGGATGTACACGGCTTGGCACCAGATAATCTCTGGCTCCCTCCGGTGTTGACTTACACAGGGTCGGAGTTTCAATCTCGATAAAGCCTTCCTCTGCAAGGAATGCTCTGGTCAGAGTCGTTACCTTGCTACGCATCATAATATTTTTCTGCAGATCCGGACGACGCAGATCCAGATACCGATATTTTAACCGCAGCTCTTCCTTTGTCTTACTGTTTTCCTCGATCGGAAACGGCGGTGTATCTGCTTCCGCAAGGATACGGATATCGCTTGCAATCACCTCGATATCACCGGTTGCCAGATTCTCATTTACAGCACCACCACGCTTTGCTACCGTACCGGTAATGGCTGCCACGAACTCAGACCGAAGCTTCTCTGCCTTTTCAAAACACGCCTCACCGCAGTTTGCTTCCTCAAAGATCACCTGAAGAATTCCACTTCTATCTCTTAAGTCAACGAAGATAATACCGCCCTTATTCCGGCTCTTCTGAACCCATCCCATAACGGTCACGGTCTGCCCGATCATCGTGTTATTCACTTCTGTACATCTGTGACTTCTATGAAGTCCCTGCATTGATTCTGCCATGTTATAGCCTCCTGTATTCTACTCTTCTATATTACATACGATCGATAAAGAACTCTTCGAACTGCGTATATCCTTCCGCTTCCATCTGTTCCTTCTGGAACTTCTTGTTCTTCTTCATAATCGCTATATTCACGATTGCACCTGTTTCTCTTGCTTTCTTTGCCTGATCTAAGATCTGCAGCAGCTTATCGGCAGGCATATTCTTCTCTATCAGATATGCTACCTTATTGCCGGTTCCCGGAATTCGGAAGTTTCGTTCCAGCAACAGCATAATGATTCGTTCAAAACCGATTGAGAATCCACATGCCGGTGTCGGCTGACCGGTAAACTTTCCGATCATCTCATCATATCTTCCGCCGCCGCCGACAGAACCGCCGAACTCATCCATAGAGATTTCAAAGATCGGTCCCGTATAGTAAGACATACCGCGTACCAGTGTCGGATCAAATGCCATCTTGAACTCTGCACTCTTTGTACTTTCCACACTGGCAATAATGGTCTTCAGATTCTCAGCCACGTCCTCCGGCAGATAGTCCCCCAGTGTATCCTTCAGATACTGAACACCTGTAATATCGGCCGTTACCTGCTCAAACAGCTTCAGATACTTCTCAACTGCAATCTCTGCATAGCCTTCCTTCAGCAGTTCTTCCTTTACACCCTCCAGACCGATCTTATCCATCTTGTCCAGAATAATGAATACCGTATCATAGTCTGCCTCTGCAAATCCACTGTATGCAGCCATCGCCTTCAGAATCCGTCTGTCATTGATCCGAATTGTAAAGTTCTTAAAGTCCAGCTTACCCAGCAATGTAGTTGTCGCCAGAATCAGTTCAATCTCTGCCAAAATCGTAGGTTCTCCCAGAATATCGATATCACACTGCATGAACTGTCTGTACCGGCCTCTCTGCGGACGGTCTGCCCGCCATACATTTCCCATCTGCAAAGCCTTAAACGGACTCGGCAGATCATTTGCATTATTGGAATAGTAGCGTGACAGCGGAACCGTCAGATCATATCGCAGACCGCCATCTACCAGATCCAGTTCTTCCTTCGCTTCATCGAGCTTCAGCTTCTCCCCGCGCTTTAAAATCTTAAAAATCAGCTTCTCATTCTCGCCACCCTGCTTGCTGTTCAGATTCTCTATATGCTCTACACATGGCGTCTCTACCGAACAGAATCCAAAGGTTTTATAGGTATCCTTAATCAATGCAATGCAATAATCACGAATCGCCATCTCCTTTGGTAATATGTCCTTCATGCCGGTAACCGGCTTCTTCTTCATTGCCATTCTTCTTTCCTCCAGTTTCTATTCTATCGTTAGTTCTATGCCCTGAATCTCTTCCAACGTACTCTGTGTATGAATCACACTCTGAAACGCCAGAAATACCTTCATGTCAAAATTCTTTACTTCATCGATCAACAGCCGGATAGCGGTATCAATATCAAACGCTTTCCGATATGGGCGATCCGATATCAGTGCCGCAAACACATCACATACCCGCAGGATTCTGGCTCCCAACGGAATCTCCTCGCCCCGTAGATTGAACGGATACCCGGAGCCATCATAATTCTCATGGTGATACAATACCATATCACATATATTTTTAGAGAAGCCCTCGGCTCTCAGAATCTGCTCTCCCAGCTGTGCATGCCTACGAATATACCGCGTCTCTTCGATCTGCATGGTATCTTCCTTTCGACCATAGATGTAGGCACTGATCTTCAGCTTTCCGATATCATGTACCATCCCTGCCAGTGCCACTTCCCGAATCTCTTCTTCGGACAGCTTCAGTTCTCTGGCCAGTCTGGCTGCCAGATCACTCACACACATTGCATGAACCAGTCCCGCCTCAAAGTCCTCGCTTAAATATTCATTTATGGTATCTCCTACAAATATGTCTCTCGCAGCTTCCATCCTTGTTCCCCTTACTTCTGCCAGTGCAGCTCCTCCGGTTTTTGTTCCAGACCTGCCTGCTTCCGCGCGATCATCTCATCGGTTCGCCGGATATAGTCATCTACATTCTTCACATTCTCTACCCGCTCGATCCGATTCTCCGCCGGAAATGTCAGTTTTGTAGATGTACCTGCACCTATAGCTATAATATCCATTTTCTCTTCCATAATCAAGATATTATAAAGACATTCTTTTCCCGGAACAGCATACCCCACGTTCTCCAGATTGCCCGGAATGTTCTTCTGCCGATACAGGTAATACGGATTCATGCCCAGTTCAGCGGCATACCGGTCTGCCAGCTCCAGCATTTCATTGCTGCTGCCCCGGATCTGATCCTGATACTGCTTCATCTGGATATTCAGCTCCGCCGCCCGTTTAATCGCAAGAGAATGAACCGTCAGGCTGTCCGGCCGTAGCTGTTTAATGACCTCCAGTGTATGCCGAACCTCTTCTATACCTTCCCCCGGAAGTCCTACAATCATATCCATATTGATATTATCCATTCCGCACTCTCTGGCCATTGCATAGGCATCCAAAATCATCTGAGACGTATGTGCCCGTCCGATCAGCTCTAATGTCCGGTCATTCATGGTCTGCGGATTAATACTGATTCTGGTTACCGGCCGGCTGTTTAACATTTCAAACTTCTCCCGGCTTAAGCTATCCGGGCGTCCGGCCTCTACGGTAAACTCTCTCACATAAGTCGTGTCAAACAGCTCATAGATCCGATCAATCACCTGTGCCAGTTGTTCTGTACTCAGTGCCGTAGGGGTGCCGCCCCCCATGTAGATCGCCACCAGACGTTTTCCTGCACAGGCCTTCGCCACATATTCCATCTCATGAAACAGTGCCTGTAAATAGCCCGGTATCCGGTCACCAAACTGTCCTACCGGATAGGCCGCAAAGGAACAGTAAAGACACCGTGACAGGCAGAACGGAATTCCAACATACAGGCAGTACTCCTCCGTATATCGGAAGGGCTGCAGCAGTTCCTGTTCCCGTTTGGCTACCCGATAACAGATCTCACCCTTTTGTCCGGTCGTCAGATACCGATCCTCGTACTCCCGTATAATGGCATCCCGTTCCCAGCCCTGCTCCAGCCGAGCAGTCGCAAACTTTGTCGGGCGCACCCCGGTCATACTGCCCCACGGAAGTGTCTTTCCACAGTAACGGCTAAGCAGATAATAAGCGGCTGCCTTAATCGGATTCCTTGCTTCCTTCTTATCCTGATAATGGCAGACCGCCGTTTCCTCATCCAGCTTCTTCCCGTCTTCCCACAGGCTCAGGGTCACCTGATCTTCTGTAAAGTCTGCCTGAAAGGTCAGACGTGTATCTGTTTCCTGCAATATAATCTTTTCTCTTGGAATAAATGCCTGAATCATCGTACGGAAGTCATTGTCATAAGCATCCGTATTCTGCTTTAAGTATATCAAAACTTATCTCCTGTCTAATAATCAGAAAGGAATGGATTCCCATTCTTCTCCCTGCCAATGGTCGTCTGCTCATTATGTCCCGGATACACAACCGTCTCCTCCGGAAGTACCAGCAGCTTTTCTCTGATATTCTTCACTAACCGGATGCCGTCTCCTGTCGGAAAGTCCGATCTGCCGATACTCCTGCTGAACAGGGTATCTCCGCAGAACAGCATATGACTATCGGCAAAATAATAACACATACCGCCCTTTGTGTGTCCCGGAACCAATATACAACGGATCTTTGTTCCCAAGAATTCGAGTTCCTGTCCGTCAGCCAGCAGAACATCCGGTTTTAATGTTACCATCTTATTGCTCAACATAGAGGACAGATTCTTTCGCGGATCATTTAACACATCCTGTTCTTCCTCCGCTGCATATACCGGTATCTTGTGTCCCATCTGCTCTAACAGTTCTGCCACAGCTCCCATATGATCAATGTGTCCATGCGTCAGCAGAATCGCCTTACAGTCCAGCTGCTGATTTACCAGCAGTTTACTGAGAAATGCTGCATTCGCAGCCGGATCAATGATCACTGCTTCCAGGGTTTCCGTATTGTAGACGGTATAACAGTTTGTCATAAAATCTCCCAACTGGTTTGTTATCACTGCTATCGTTTCCATATATCCGCTCCTTATCCCATGGTTCGCTCAATATCAATAATATCATCAATGTTTCTTATCTTTGCGATTACTTTATGCAACTGCTCCACGCTTTTAATCTCGAATGCTACATTAATCGTAGCCTTTCCCTGTCGATTCGTACGCAAGGTCATGCTGGTAACATTAATCAACATCTCTGTAAATACCTTCGAGATATCAAAAACGATATTCCGGCGATCCATTGCATAGATTTTAATATCTGTCACATACATTGCTTCTGCATTATCATCCTGCTTCTGCCACTCTGCCTCGATGAGCCGTTCCTTTTCCTCATCTGTCATGCCCAGAACATTCACACAGTCACTTCTATGAATCGATACCCCCCGGCCTCTGGTCACATAGCCTACGATCTTATCTCCCGGAACCGGACTGCAGCACTTCGAAAAATGAACCGCTACGTCATCAATTCCTTTTACGATGATACCGCCCTTAGAATGTCTCGGCCGCTGTACTACCTCCTGTGCCTCCGGCGCCATCTGGCTTAACAGTTCCTCGTCACTGATCTGATGACAATGATCCCGTTCGTACTCTTCGACCAGCCGGTTCATAACCTGGCCTTCCTTTAAACCGCCGTGCCCGATTGCAGCACAGACAGACTCCCAATCACGGAAGTTATACTTCTCCGTCACCTTGGCTATATAGTCCGGCTTCGTATAATCACTGAGCTGAATCCCCTTTGACTTACAGTAAGCATTCAGAAGCTCTTTTCCTCTGGTGATATTATCTTCCTTATATTCCTGACGGAACCACTGATTGATCTTGGTCTTTGCCTGCGTACTCTTAACGATATTCAGCCAGTCCCGGCTCGGCCCCTTCGCATTCTGTGATGTAATGATCTCTACCCGGTCGCCGTTCTGCAGCTTATAGTCGATCGTCACCTGTCTGCCATTCACCCGGGCACCTATCATACGGTTTCCGACCGCTGTATGGATACTGTAGGCAAAATCGATCGGTGTCGAACCGGATGGTAACGACTTCACATCACCTGCCGGAGTAAAACAATATACCTGCTCATTAAACAGATCCAGATCTGTCTTAATGGCACTCATAAACTCTTTATTATCATCGGTTTCCTGCTGCCACTCCAGGATCTGCCGCAACCATGCCAGCTTTGCCTCTTCCCGTTCCTCACCGGTACTGCCCTGCATATTCTCCTTGTACTTCCAGTGTGCCGCGATACCATATTCCGCTGTCCGATGCATGTCAAAGGTACGAATCTGGATCTCAAACGGCTGTCCGGACGGTCCGATCAGTGTTGTATGCAGCGACTGGTACATATTCGACTTCGGCATAGCGATATAGTCCTTAAACCGTCCCGGAATCGGTGTATACATCTCATGGATCACACCCAGTGCCGCATAACAGTCTCGAACCGTTTCTACCTTGATCCGCACCGCAAAGATATCATAGATCTGATCCAGTGTCTTGTGCTGGTTGACCATTTTTTTATAAATGCTGAAGAAATGCTTTACCCGTCCGTCAATCTCCGCCTTTATTCCGGCGTTATCGATGTGATGCTGCACTTCCTTTACAATCTCATTAATAAATGCTTCCCGCTCGGTGATCCGTTCATTGATCTGCCGTGTCAGATCCTCATATACGTCCGGCATCAGATACTTCAAAGACAGGTCATCCAGCTCTACCTTGATCTTTGATATACCCAGACGATGTGCGATCGGTGCATAGATATCCATCGTCTCACGGCTCTTCTCGATCTGCTTCTGTGGTGACTGATACTGCATCGTACGCAGATTATGAAGCCGATCGGCCAGTTTAATGATAATAACCCGGATATCCTTTGCCATAGCCAGAAACATCTTTCTCAGATTCTCTGCCTGCAGCTCTATCTTGTCCTGTGAAAAATTCAGTTTTGTCAGCTTTGTAACACCATCTACCAGCAGTGCAATCTCCGGAGAAAACTCCTTTGCCAGTTCATCGGTAGTCATCACGGTATCCTCTACTACGTCATGAAGAATCCCTGCCGCGATCGTCTCCTTATCCATCTCCAACTCTGCCAGTATGATACCTACACATAACGGATGGATAATATAGGGTTCTCCCGACTTCCGCTTCTGATCCTTATGGGCCTCACTTGCCACCCGGTATGCTTTCTCGATGATAGAAGTATCCGTAGAAGGATGATACTGGTGAATATGTTCGATCAGATCCCGAAACAGCTCGTCCGGAGGCGTAAAATCAGCAGGCGTACTCAAGGAAACTTCCTTTTTACGCCCTACTGTAGCTCCACCTACCAGCGGATTCTTCAGGTTCGGAAATTCCATCGGCAGTTCCTTATTCTCTTCCTTCACAGCATTTTTCTCTTCCATCGAATCGTCACCACACTTTCCCAGGATAATGTTCATTTATTTGTATCAGTAGTATACGTTTATTCCCCTCAAAAATCAAGACCATGGGGTAAATAGCTCTTTAGTGTCACCTGAAGGGCACGCATTCCATTATATTCATTTACGGATGGATAATAGGCGATATCCAGTGCAATATTATTCAGCCACCCCTTCATCATCTGATCCAGTTCTTCTTCTCCAAACCAGATGCGGATGTTCTCCATAAACTCCTGTGGCTGATAGTAGATCCCTTCCATCCGTGCTCCGCCTTCACTTTCCAGCTCCAGCTTCAGGACATTGCCCTTCTGTCCCAAAATTCTGGCAGAGCGTACCTTCAGATTCTTCTGTGCAAAGACCGGTTTTTCATTCCCTCTGCCGAACGGTTCCAGCAGCTCCAACTGGTCAATCAGTTCAAAATGGATATAGTCGATCGGCATCGGAACATCGATATAAAGCTTTGGCGTCAAATCTTCCTCTGTCAGCTCGCACAATACATTCAGCTTGTGCCGGAAGTACTCCAGATCCTTTGGCTGTAAGCTGAACCCCGCTGCCATAGGATGCCCACCATACTTTACCAGAAGTTCCTTACACTCCGTCAGCCCTTCATACATATTATATTCATCAATGGAACGGCCGGATCCCTTCAGCATCCCACCTTCCGAGTCCGTCAGTACCAGCGTCGGACGGTAATACCGTTCCCGGATCCTGCCGGCAATAATCCCGGCCAGACTCTCATGGGTATTCGGAAGATATATGACTAATATCTTATCATCCGCCAGCGTCGTTGTCTCCACCTGTTCGACCGCAGCCCGGACGCCCGCCTCTGTCAGATCCTTTCGTTCCTGATTGAGTTTCCTTAAGCGCTCCGCCTTCTGATAGGCAATATCATAGTTTTCCTCCAGCAGCAGATCCATGGCAAGCTTCGCATTCTCCAGCCGTCCGGTTGCATTAATGCATGGTCCCAGAACGAATCCGACATGATAGGACTGAAGCTTCCGACTACCCAGTTCATTCACGCGGATCAATGCCCGTAGTCCAAAGTTACCGGTTCGATTCAGTTCTTCCAAGCCCCGCTTTACCAGAATCCGGTTTTCATCCTTTAGCTCCATCACATCACATATGGTCGCCATCGCTACAAATTCTATGAATTCCTCTGCTTCTTCCACATCAATCCCACAGGTTTCATATAGTACCTGAACAAACTTATAGGCAACTCCTGCTCCGCACAACTGCTTATATGGATAGGCGCAGTTCTCCTGCTTCGGATCAATCACCGCATCCGCTACCGACTGGATGTACTCTTTTCTGCCATCCTCATCATACTCAAACGGAATATCATGATGGTCCGTTACCACCACGGTCATCCCCAGATTCTTCGCATATGCGATCGGAAGCAATGCCGCTATCCCGTTATCACAGGTGAGCAGTACCTGTATTCCGGCATCGTATGCCTCTCGCACCATGGTCTCATTCATACCATAGCCATCCTCGATCCGATCCGGGATCCGATAGTCCACGTCTGCATTGCAGCGTTTTAATGCCCGGTACAGAATATAGTTCGACATCACGCCGTCTACATCATAATCCGATAGGATTCGGATCTTCTTCTGCTCCGAAATCGCCTGACGAATCCATGCGACACCCCGATCCATATCCTTCATCAAATGCGGATCATACAGGTTCGTATTTGTTCCCAGATAACGCTCATACTCCTCCTCGGTAACAATGTCCCGATTCCGAATCACTCTGGCGATCACCGGATCGATATGAAATTTTTCTGCGATCCGGTAAAAATCCGCCCGCTTCGTCAACTGAATCCATCTTTCTTTCATCGTTAGAACCTCAGAAGGCTGCTCAGATGCCTGATCCGAACAGCCTTGCTCTTACTTACTTATTTGCTTTTTTCTTACTGAACTTCGTTTTCATGTAGTACCACAACGGTCCGGTTATGCATATGGACGAATAGGTTCCGCCCAATACACCTACCATCAGGGCAAGCGCGAATTCCTGAATCGCAGATACACCTACAATATACAGCACCAATACCATGACAAAGGTTGTCAGGTTCGTATAAATACTTCGTGTAAAGGTCTGCGTAATACTGGTATTAACGATTGTTGCCAAACCAACCTTTTTCTCATCCATTACCTTCAGATTCTCACGAATACGGTCAAAGATGATAATCGTAGCATTAATCGAATAACCTAATATCGTCAGCATACATGCAATAAATGTGCTACCTACAGACAGATGTGCAACTGCATATAATGTAAATACAAACAGTACATCATGTAGCAGTGCTAATACAGCACTTGCACCGAATCGTACATCTTTAAAGCGGAGCGCAATATAAATCAGCATCAGAACCGCAGCAACCACTACCGATACAATTGCATCTCTTTGCATCTCTCCGCTAACGGTGGAACTGATATTCTCAACAGAGAAGTTCTGTACCGTAAAGTTATCCTTCAGTGCTGTCTCAGCAGCTTCCCGCTGATCCAAGGTCATCTGTGGGGTTTTAATCACAATCGAGGTTGAATCCTGTACATTCTGGAGCTGAATCTCAGAATCCGGAATACCGGTTGCCTCTGTTAATACCGGCAGGATCTTCTCCTCTGCTTCCTGCAGAGTATAATTCTGATCAAACTCAACTGTCATAGATGTACCACCCATAAACTCCATACTGAAGTTCAGCGGATGTCCGATATTTGCATTGTTCTTATTTATCGGCAGGAACACAAAACCTGTGATAATAATCACTGCTGATATTATAAAACATACTTTCGCATTCTTTACATAATTAACACTCTTGCGTTCTCGAATCGTTCCGTATAGCTTTGGATTCGTTGCACCCAGATTTACAAATGCATTTAACAGCAATCTGGTAATAACCAGTGCGGTAAACATAGATAAGATAATACCAAGCGCCAACGTCTGTGCAAAGCCCTTAACAGAACCGGATGCCATGATCCACAGAACGGCTGCTGCAATCAAGGTTGTAATATTACCATCCAGAATCGCTGACATCGCCTTATGGAAGCCCGCCTTAACGGCTACCTTAACGGTATTTCCGGCGGTGATTTCTTCCTTTATACGCGTGAATATAATAACATTCGCATCTACCGCCATACCAATGGACAACAGGATACCCGCAATACCCGGAAGTGTCAGTGTTACATCAAACAGGTTCAGACACAGAAGCGTCAGTGCTGTATATGCAATCAGCGACATTACGGAAACTACACCCGGGAAACGATAAACTAAAATCATGATCACTGCTACCAGTGCCAGACCGATAATGCCGGCCAGCAGAGAGGTCTGAATCGCGTCCTCGCCCAGCTTCGCACCTACGATGTTGGACTGCAATTCTTTCAGTTCCAACGGCAGTGCTCCGATACGAATCGTCGTAGCCAGAGTATCCGCAGCATCATAGCTCTCCATGTTATCAATCACACAGGAACCATTTGTGATCGCAGACTTAACCGTTGGTGCACTGATTACTTCATCATTATAAATAATATAAATTCGTTTTCCGACATTTGCAGTCGTTGCTTCGCCAAACTTCTTCGCTCCGTCCTCACTGAACTCCAACTGTACGACATAGTTATTGGAACCACTCGAGGTATCGATTGCTGCCTGTGCGGATACGATATCCGAACCGGTCAATACTGCCTCATAATCCTGTCCCTGTGTATACAGGCTGTAGTTATCAGGATCCAAAAATGCCAGAGCACCCGGCTTACCCAGTTCTTCTAATATCTGATTTGCATTTTCCGCACCCGGAATCTCAATTGCAATCCGGTTACTTCCCTGTTGATAAACATCACCCTCTGTGCTATATCCGTCGACACGCTTTTTCAGACGATATACCGTATCCTGAATATCACTGGCAGATGCATTCTCATCCACGATCTCATAGGTTATGCTGACACCACCTGCCAGATCCAGTCCCAGCGTAATATCATCTGCCTTACCGGAACCGGCCAGACCGAATATATCAATATATACGCAGCCTAAGGTCAATAGCAAAAACAATACAATGGTCAGCACTGCCTTTCCCTTTTGATTCTTCATGCTTCTTCTGTCTCCTTTTCTTCCTGGTCTGCTAATGCAGCCTTAATCATAATCGCACACTCGATTCTCTTCTTCTGTAATTCACAGCCTATATCATAGGCATCCAAAATGCTTCCATGGAAATTATAGGAATTTGCCGCACATCCGCCGCTACAGTAGAATCTGGCAAAGCAATTTCTACATTTTTCCTTGGCGTACACATTACACAGCTTAAATTCATCCCGGATCTCCTCGGCCTGTATGCCATCATATACATTGCCCAGCTTAAACTGTTCCTGTCCAACAAACTGATGACACGGATACAAGTCTCCCCATGGAGTAACCGCTAAATATTCTGTACCGGAACCACATCCGGACAAGCGTTTTGCCACACATGGTCCCTGTGTCAGATCAATCATAAAGTGGAAGAAGTTGAATCCGTTTCCTTCCTTTTCTCTGCGTACCATTTCCTTTGCCAGCTTATCATACTCTTCCATAAGCTGTGGCAGATCCGTCTCCTGTATCGCATATGGCTCTTCCGGCGGTGCAACTACCGGTTCTACCGATATCTGTTTGAAGCCCAGATCCGCCAAATGCAGTACATCCTCCGAGAAGTCCAGATTGTGATGCGTAAATGTACCTCTTACATAATAGTTCGTCTGATTTCTCAGTTCCGCAAACTTCTGAAACTTCGGTACAATGATGTCATACGTACTCTTCCCGTTCCGCGTTGGCCGCATATAGTCATTTACGGACTTTCGCCCGTCAATACTCAATACCACATTTGCCATCTCACGATTTGCAAATTCCATGATCTCATCATTTAATAAGATGCCATTCGTGGTCAGTGTAAATCGGAAGTTTTTATTATATGGCTCTTCCAGACTTCTTCCATAGGCAACCAGCTTTCGAACCACATCAAAATTCATGGTTGGTTCTCCGCCAAAAAAGTCTACCTCCAGATTCCGGCGGTTTCCGGAATTCGCCACCAAAAAGTCCAGGGCCTGTTTTCCTACCTCATAGCTCATCAGGGAACGATCGCCATGATACTCGCCTTCCTCAGCGAAACAGTAGCGGCATCCCAGATTACAATCATGCGCAATATGCAGACATAATGCCTTAACCACCGTTTTGCGCTTCTTGAAGTCCATAACGAACTCCTTATATACATCCTCTGCAAACAGTTCTCCCTGCTCCTTCAGGTCTTCAACCTCTTCCAATGCTTCCTTTAGGTCCTCAACCGAATATGCCGGCAGACTCACATGCAGTCCTTCCAGAGTCGTCTCTCGGTTTTTATTATTATTCTCTTCATAAGCGGCTATTACATCATACGTAATATCGTCAACTACATGGATGGCTCCGCTGCATACATCCATGACGATATTATAGCCATTATTTTTATACTGGTGAATCACGATTTTTCTCCTAAAATTTCAAGAGAGGACAGCCGTGTGCAGTCCTCTCTCCTACTTACGCTTCTTAAAATAGATACAATTATCTCTGATTTTCGCAAGTCTGATTACCAACGGTACAAGAGGTCTTGCAAGCTGACTGGCAAGAAGTCTGGCATTCGCCGCAACCACCCTTCTCCATGGTACTCTTTAAAGTCTTGTTCGTTAAAGTCTTAACGTGCTTCATCGGGAAATCCTCCTTCCACTCAATAACTCAAGTAAGTATATCATATTTCAACGAGCCATGCAAGAAAATATAGTATCAACTCACCATTCCACCTAACATCCCGCCTCCCAAGCACAACAGGCATGCCGCTATACTCGCCGTCGATATCATATCCAGGCTGGCACTCATAATCATAGACACTCCATATATAATTAATATGTATAATCCTCCTAACAGCAGCCCCCAGAAAAACTTTCGCTCTTTCACGCGTTTACCGGTAATAAGTCCGCCTAAAAAGGATGCCAGCACATACACCGCCAGTATTACAATATTCACCACTGTCTCTCCCAAACTCCACTTATATACCACAAATGCAAGAGCCGCCAACGCCACCCCTGTAAATATATAAGATGCTGCCAGTGCTTTGATGACTTCCAGTACTTTCATTGACTTTGACATATCGAAACCAGCCTTTCCACATAATTTACCTACTATCATCTTATGCAGGACTAATTAAAATAGAACCCGGCTTCTTTTCGGTCCGATCCTCTTTTGTACCGCATTCTGCCTTGAGCTTTATATTATTTTATTTTTTTACACTTTTCTGTTGACTTTTGTCAGGATCTATTCTATTCTTATTTTGTAAATATATTTTTTCCATTGAAATCTTGAAATCTGCAGATTCAAGAAACTATCACTAATTATTACCCAAGACTATTTATTTTATATTTTTTATACTACGAGGAGGTTTATTTTTGTCCAATCAAATATCGAATTCATTTTCCAATAAACTGAACACCTAT
This sequence comes from uncultured Clostridium sp., assembly GCA_900539185.1. GTDB lineage: Bacteria > Bacillota > Clostridia > Lachnospirales > Lachnospiraceae > CAG-632. The sequence continues at coordinate 139 of UQBG01000004.1, read as the reverse complement.
TTTCCTATGATCCGCTCCCGTGAGGAGGTACTTTGCGATATTGGTTCAGATTCTCAGCTTGCCATGATCTTTCATTCGTGGTCCGAGGCACAGCAGACGGAATTCTTAGACTTCTGCACCGGTGTCCGGGGTGTGAAGA